>NZ_JAHLOS010000001.1 GCF_018917525.1 Enterococcus raffinosus
CATCATTTTTAACCCCTCCTTTACTGGACTTCTCTCTTTTAAGTATAACTTGAAAAAAGCAAAAAAAGAGGCACAAATTCGAACTGTTCCGAGTTTGTGCCTCTTTATAAAAATCAAGTGCCTTAAGTTAATGACATTGCAAGTAATTGCTGCGCTTTTTTGGTCTTTCTAAGATCAAAAGATGTTTCATAATCAAAAAAATCTTACAGCCATTTGCGTATCTTTCTGAAAAAGGGGAAGATGTAAATGGAGCTGACTGGTCAGCGTTTATTATTAAAGGAATGGTGTACGTTTTATCCTCAGGCTGATTTGACGCAGGCTGAAAAAATTCCTGCAATGGTGAAGCTTAATAAGGATTGGGTGTGTCAGCGATGTGGTGAAGTCTCTCAAGAAAAGGTACCCGCAGGATTTTTCTACTGTCCGGCTTGCTTGACCTTGGGACGTGTGGATAGTAATAGTTCGCTGTATTTCTTTCCTATTAAAAAGGCCGTTCCGAAAAAAGTGGTTCTCACCTGGTCGGGAATACTTTCAGATGCGCAGCAGAAAATTGCTGATGCTTTACTTAAGGATCAGCTTAAGGGGTGTTCCTTTCTGCTTTGGGCAGTCACTGGCGCGGGGAAAACAGAGATTCTTTTTCCGCTTTTAAAGAGTCTTTTAGAGAAAGGCAAGCGAATTGCTGTGACTTCTCCGCGGGTAGATGTTTGCAATGAAGTTTTTCTTCGCTTTCGCCAAGCCTTTCCTGATGAAAAAATTAGCCTTTTTCATGGACAGGAACGAAAAGATGCAGGCGATCAGTTTGTCGTGTGCACCGTTCACCAGCTTTTACGTTATCACGATTTTTTTGATTTAGTGATCGTTGATGAAGTCGATGCTTTCCCCTATGCTGAGGACCCCTTACTGCATCGAGCAGTAGACACCGCGCAGAAAAGAGAAGGAAAACGTGTGTATTTAAGCGCGACACCGGATAAGGCGTTAAAAAAGACTGTTGATCGGGTTTATTATTTGCCAGCACGTTATCATCGCCGCAAGCTGCCCGTTCCGCAAGTGTTGTTCTCTTGGCGCTTAGAGAAATACTTACTTGCAGGTCAATTGCCAAAGAAGGTTCTGACTAAAATAACCGATTTGCTAGAGAAAAACAATGTTCTATTTTTTTGTCCCAATATCTCTTTACTGACAAAAATAGCAACATTTATCCAAGATATATTCTCAGATATTCGGTTGACGACGGTTTTTTCACAGGATCAGGAACGTCTAATTAAGGTTGAAAATATGCGTGCAGGAAGGTATCAATTACTTTTAACAACGACTATTCTTGAACGTGGAGTAACCTTTGAAAGAGTATCGGTCATCGTATTGCAGGCTTCTCATCGTGTCTTTAAAAAATCCGCACTGGTGCAGATTGCTGGTCGAGCGGATCGTAAAGGAGAGTATTCACAGGCAGAGGTGATTTTTGTTACCAGTGAACAAACCACATCAATCAAATCAGCAATTAGGGAAATTAAAAAGAACAATCAGCAAGCGTTAAGGGAAGGCTTGATCAATGCGCTGTAGCTGCTGTCAAAAAGAACTGGTGAGTAATCTTACCATACGAGAACTGTTTCACTCTGCAAGTTTGAGGTGTTATCACTGTGAGAAGTTATTTACAAAAATTGATCAAGCCACTTCTTGTCCAGGCTGTGGGCGCCCAGAGTCACCAGAACTGTGTTCGGATTGTCGTTTATGGCAGCAAGAGCTTGGTTTTGTAATGAAAAATAGAAGTCTTTTTCAATATGATGAAGGCTTTCGCAAGTGGATCGAAGCCTATAAATTTACTGGAGATTATCGTTTGCGCGGAGCATTTGTCAATGAACTCGAACAATTTCTGCACAATTATCGAGACTATTTAATTTGCCCACTGCCGCTTTCAAAGGAACGATTTGAACAAAGGGGCTTCAATCAGGTTCGCGGCTGTTTAGAACTGACGAAACTGCCCTTTAAAGATTTGCTGCAACGCAAGGAACTAGCTCCGCAGTCAGAAAAATCACGTAAAGATCGCTTGGAAATGGAGCAGCCATTTGAGTTAAGGGTAGCAAATGGAAAAATTAGAAATCAAAAAGTTTTATTAGTGGATGATGTTTATACAACGGGGCGGACGCTTTTTCATGGTGCGGAATTGCTTTTTAGAAATGGCGTGGAAACGGTGGAAAGCTTGACTTTTGCACGTTAAAATGTATCGTTTTTGATTATGAAATTGATAGCGATTTACTTTGCAAAAGGATTAGATTTCGATATAATAGAGTTAAGAAGAAGAGGTAAGAGTGGTCCTTCCTTATCTTCAGTTGGCAAGACGAAAGGGGCAATACGTATGTTCAAATATAATGTTCGTGGGGAAAACATCGAAGTTACTGAGGCTATCCGCAATTACGTTGAAAAGAAAGTAGGAAAGTTAGAACGCTACTTCACTGATGTTCCGGACGCAACTGCTTATGTCAATTTAAAAGTATACACAGAAAAAACGGCAAAAGTTGAAGTAACGATTCCATTACCTTACTTGGTTCTTCGGGCGGAAGAAACTTCACCAGATTTATATGCAAGTATTGATTTGGTTGTGGATAAATTAGAACGTCAGATCCGCAAATTTAAAACAAAAATTAATCGCAAAGCTCGTGAAACGGGCGTGCCTGAACGTGAAGTCGAAGTGTTAGTGAACGCAGAAGATTCAGAAGAGTCTGAATTAGAAATCGTTCGTACAAAACGTTTGTCATTGAAACCAATGGGCAGCGAAGAAGCTGTTTTACAAATGAACATGCTTGGACACAACTTCTTCATTTTTGAAGATGCTGAAACAAATGGTACAAGCATTGTTTACCGTCGTAAAGATGGTAAATACGGCTTAATTGAAACAGATTAATAAGCGTTTATCGCCTTCCAGCAGCTGCTGGAAGGTTTTTTATTTTCATTGAAAATAAAGTTTTGGGATATAGAGCCTTTTTTTGCGAGAATTGTCCTTGATTCTCCTTGACCCTAAAGAAAATCACAAAAAAAGATTAATCATTACATAAGTCGCGCTTTATTCGCCGCGAGAAGTTTCTTTTCTCAAGGACTAATGATAAAATATACTAGCGGGTTTCTATCAAAAAATAGAAAATGAAAAGAAATAAAGGAGTAAGGTAAACGAATGGCAAACTTTCTGAGACGAATGATTGAAAATGATAAAAAAGAATTAAAACGATTGAGCGGGATTGCTGACAAGGTCGAAGCCTTTTCTAGCGACATGGAAAAATTGTCGGATGGACAATTACGTGGCAAGACCGAAGAATTTAGAGGACGTTACCAAGCGGGAGAAACGCTGGATGACTTATTACCAGAAGCTTTTGCGGTAGTTCGTGAAGCAGCGAAGCGTGTTCTGGGGCTATATCCTTATCACGTCCAATTAATGGGCGGGATTGTTCTGCATGATGGGAATATTCCTGAAATGAAAACCGGTGAAGGTAAAACGTTGACAGCAACGATGCCGGTTTATTTGAATGCCTTGACTGGTGAAGGTGTCCACGTCGTAACAGTTAATGAATACCTAGCTACACGTGACTCCACAGAAATGGGTGAATTGTATAACTTCCTAGGTTTAAGCGTTGGGTTGAATATCAATTCAAAAACCTCTGATGAAAAACGTGAAGCATACAATTGCGACATCACCTACAGCACGAATAATGAACTTGGCTTCGACTACTTGCGTGACAACATGGTGGTTTACCAAAGCCAAATGGTTCAACGTCCATTAAACTATGCGATTGTCGATGAAGTAGACTCGATCTTGATTGATGAAGCGCGGACACCATTGATTATCTCTGGTGCAGCTGAAAAATCAACAGCTCTTTATACACGAACTGATAATTTCGTAAAACGTTTGAAAGAGGATGAAGATTTCAAGATCGATATCCAATCGAAGACGATCGGGCTGACTGAACAAGGGATTGAAAAAGCAGAAGAAAACTTTGGTCTAGAAAACTTATACGACTTAGACAATACTGCGTTGACTCATCACTTAGATCAGGCATTGCGAGCAAACTTCATTATGATTCGCGATATTGATTATGTGGTGCAAGAAGGTAAAGTTTTAATCGTTGACCAATTTACTGGACGGATCATGGATGGTCGTCGTTACTCTGACGGTCTGCATCAGGCGATTGAAGCAAAAGAAGCGGTTGAGATCGAAGACGAAACTAAAACGATGGCAACCATCACCTTCCAAAACTATTTCCGGATGTATAAAAAATTAGCCGGGATGACAGGTACGGCCAAAACAGAAGAAGAAGAATTCCGTGAAATTTATAATATTGAAGTAATTCAGATCCCGACAAACCGTCCGATTATTCGGGAAGACCATGCAGATTTGTTGTATCCAACTTTGGAAAGCAAGTTCCATGCAGTGGTACAAGATATCAAAGAACGTCATCGCAAAGGCCAACCAATCCTAGTTGGTACAGTTGCTGTTGAAACATCTGAACTGCTTTCAAGTATGTTAGATCGCGAAAAGGTACCACATGAAGTCTTAAATGCGAAAAACCACTTTAAAGAAGCAGAAATTATCATGAACGCTGGACAAAAAGGCTCGGTAACAATCGCAACCAATATGGCGGGTCGAGGAACTGATATCAAGTTAGGCCTTGGGGTCGTTGAATTAGGTGGTCTAGCTGTAATCGGTACTGAACGTCATGAATCTCGTCGTATTGATAATCAGCTTCGTGGACGTTCAGGTCGTCAAGGAGATCCAGGGGTTTCTCAATTCTACCTTTCATTGGAAGATGATTTGATGAAACGTTTTGGTTCTGAACGGATCAAAGCTTTCTTGGATCGCATGAAGGTTGAAGACGAAGATGCCGTGATCCAAAGTAAAATGCTGACTCGTCAAGTAGAATCTGCTCAAAAACGAGTAGAAGGAAATAACTATGACACGCGTAAAAATGTCTTGCAATACGATGACGTGATGCGGGAACAACGGGAAGTCATTTACAAACAACGTCAAGACGTTATCATGGGCGAAAAGGATTTGTCTCCGCAATTGTTGAACATGGTGCGTCGGACAATTTCTCGTGTGGTTGACAGCCATACGCAATTAGAAAAAGATAATTGGAATCTTGAAGCTTTGGCTGATTTTGCCGGAACAACCTTGGTTCATGAGGATTCTGTTTCAAAAGCTGATTTTGAAGGCAAAACACCAGAAGAAATGAAAGATTATTTATATGGTCGCGCCAAAGAAGTATTTGACACAAAAGTATCGCAATTGCAAAGTCCAGAACAATTGCTGGAATTTGAAAAAGTGGTCATCTTGCGTGTGGTGGATACGAAATGGACAGATCATATTGATGCGATGGATCAATTGCGTCAATCAGTCGGCTTGCGGGCGTACGGACAAAATAATCCGTTGGTAGAATACCAAACAGAAGGCTACAAGATGTTTGAAGATATGGTTGGAGCCATCGAGTTTGAAGTAACACGTCTATTCATGAAAGCGGAGATTCGTCAAAATGTCCAACGGGAACAAGTTGCTCAAAATCAACAAGAGCATCCTGTAGAAGCAGACGGAGATCCGAAGAATTTGACCCATACTAAGCAAAAGCCGGTTCATGTGGAAAAAGTTGGTCGGAATGATCCATGTCCATGCGGCAGTGGTAAAAAATACAAAAACTGCCATGGTAAGGGACAATAATTTTCTACGATAAGTAAGGAACCTTCGGAACGGGACATAGCTGCTATGTCTCGTTCTTTGCGAGTTCGTTCGACTGTGATATTATTCTATCTTTACAAGTTGTCACAGGATCTTTAAGAATGTATATAATAAGATTTAGTTTTGAATGGTTGGTTTTACGGATAATTCTATCCGGAAGAAAGAAGGAATAGATTTGGAAAACGCAGAAATACGTAATTTGTTAGATACGATGCAAGAGCAAGTCGCAAGCTTCAGGGGGTCTCTTTGACCTAGAGCAGTTAGAAGAGGACATCGCCGAAGCTGAAAATCAAATGTCTGCACCAGGCTTTTGGGATGATTCGGAAAAAGCGCAGGCCTTGATCAATCGCAACAACACGGCGAAAGAAACCTATGATCAATTTCAAGCGATCGCTGGCGAAACAGATGAATTAAACCTGATGTGGGAAATGCAGCAAGAAGAGTTTGATAGCGATCTGCAAGAGGAGCTGGAAGAACGTTTAATACAATTGCAGGAAAAGATATCTGGATTTGAGTTGTCGCTATTATTAGATGCTCCTTATGATAAAAACAATGCGATTGTTGAATTGCATCCGGGTGCTGGTGGAACAGAATCACAGGATTGGGGCTCCATGCTTTTACGGATGTATACGCGTTGGTCTGAGCAGCATGGTTTTTCAGTTGAAACAATTGATTACCAATCAGGTGATGAGGCTGGGATCAAGAGTGTCACCTTGATGATCAAGGGAACGAATGCTTATGGCTATTTGAAATCAGAAAAAGGGGTTCATCGGTTAGTGCGAATCTCGCCGTTTGATTCAGCGAGTCGTCGTCATACTTCTTTTTGTTCTGTCGAGGTCATGCCTGAATTAGATGAAAATATTGAAGTTGAGATCAATCCAGATGATTTGAAGGTCGATGTTTATCGAGCTAGTGGAGCAGGTGGTCAGCATATCAATAAAACATCTTCAGCCGTACGGATTACGCATTTGCCTACTGGTACAGTTGTTGCCAGCCAAGCGCAGCGCTCACAATTCCATAATCGCGAGACCGCGATGCAAATGCTGAAAGCAAAACTTTATCAATTAGAAATTGAGAAGAAGGAACAAGAAGCAGCCGCGTTACGTGGAGAGCAAAAAGAAATTGGTTGGGGCTCGCAAATTCGTTCTTATGTTTTTCATCCTTATTCTATGGTGAAGGATCACCGTACCGAGTATGAGACGGGAAATGTGCAGGCAGTGATGGATGGCGAGTTGGATCCTTTCATTGATGCTTACCTGAAATGGCGCTTGGCACAAGAGTCCTAAGTTTAAAATGAAATCTAATTGTAAAGTTATGAAAGCCTGTTGCAATGTTGGCATGCTATAATAGCAAAGAATTTAAGAGGATTTGGAGAGATAAAGCATGATTGAAATGCAGGATGTAACAAAAAAATATCCTAATAAGACAACAGCTGTGCGTGGGATTTCGGTCCGTATCGATCAAGGTGAGTTCGTCTATGTCGTTGGTCCCTCTGGTAGCGGAAAATCTACCTTTATTAAGTTGATGTATCGTGAAGAAAAAGCCACATCGGGGAAAGTGTTAGATGTTGCCCGTCATGATTTATTAAAGATCAAAAATAAAGAAGTGCCTTATTTACGTCGTGATGTCGGCGTCGTTTTCCAGGACTTCAAATTACTGCCTCGTAAAACGGTCTATGAAAATGTAGCTTATGCTATGCAAGTAATCGGTCGTAAACCGCGGGATATCAAAAAACGTGTTATGGAAGTTTTAGACCTTGTTGGTTTGAAACACAAAGTCCGCGTATTCCCAAGTGAATTATCTGGAGGAGAACAACAACGGGTATCGATCGCACGAGCAATCGTGAATACACCGAAAGTGTTGATCGCCGATGAACCGACCGGAAATTTGGACCCAGATACTTCTTGGGAAATCATGCATCTATTAGAACGAATCAATAATCAAGGGACGACGATCGTAATGGCAACCCATAACAAAACGATCGTAGATACCATGCGCCATCGTTTGATCGCGATTGAAAATGGCTTGATCGTTCGAGATGAAGCGGAAGGAGAATACGAGTTTGATGATTAGAAATTTCTTCCGACACTTGTTGGAAAGTATCAAGAGTGTGAAGCGTAATGGCTGGATGACTCTAGCATCAGTCAGTGCCGTAACAATCACATTGACGATGGCGGGAATTTTCATGGCTTTGATCATGAACGCGACAAAATTGGCCCAAGATGTTGAAGGCAATGTTGAAGTAACAGTCTTTGTTGATATTGGTACGAAAGAAAAAGAATTAAAAGAATTAAAAACCGAGTTGCAAGATATCAGTCATGTGGATAAAGTGACGTATTCAAGTAAGCAAGAGCAATTAAAGAAATTGCAAAAACAAATGGGTGATGCCTGGGACCTATTCGAAGGCGACAGCAACCCGCTCTATGATGTGTATGTTGTAAAAGCAACTGATGCCCAATATATTCGTCCCGTGACTCGTGAAGCGAGCCAATTAAGCAATGTCTTCCGAGCAAATTATGGCGGAAATTCAGCCGATCGGATTATTCAAATGGCGAAAGTTGTCAGAACTTGGGGCTTAGCCGCTGCGGCATTATTAGTCTTTGTAGCTATTTTCTTGATTTCGAATACGATTCGAATCACGATTATTTCACGTAAAACAGAGATTCAAATCATGCGTCTGGTAGGTGCGAAAAATGGTTATATTCGTTGGCCGTTCTTCCTTGAAGGCGGATGGATTGGATTGATTGGTTCCATTGTGCCAATCTTGATCTTAACTTATGGTTACTCACAGGTTTATGGCTTAGCTGCCCCTTATCTATTGCAATCTAACTTAGAATTGCTGCGTCCAAACCAAATCGTATGGATATTAGATATCACGATGGCGGTCGGCGGGTACTTGATTGGTTCATTAGGATCAGTTATCTCGATGCGTCGTTTCTTAAAAATCTAACAAATCAAAGCTTCTTCGAAAAATTTCGGAGAAGCTTATTTTTTGCCTCAATTAGTAAAAAATCCTATCCCTTGATTTTTTTGCTAAAAGCTCCTAGAATGAATATCAATTGAATAAAGCGCTACCGAGCAAGGGAGCCAATTTCATTAGGTCATTGAAGAAATTGGACTCCCTTGTTTTGCGTGTTCAGCTTTTCACAGTTTAATGAACTGAAGAGGGTTGGGAATACTAAATGTTCCAACGGTTTCGTTGAACCGTATGCGTAGTGAAAATTTAGATTATTAATCGAGGGGGAATTTTTATCATGGCATGGGTATCATTAATTGTAGCAGGAGTTTTTGAAATGTTTTGAGCAACAACGATGAAATTGAGCGAAGGTTTTAGTAAAGTGAATTATTCACTTTTGACAATAATTGGTATGATAGCCAGTTTCTATTTTTTATCGAAGTCATTACATTCGTTACCGATGAGCTTAGCCTATCCAATTTGGACAGGGATTGGCGCTGTCGGCTCCATTTTAATTGGTGTTTTTTTATTTAAGGATCATTTGTCGCTTCTGACTAGTTTTTTTGTTGTGCTTTTAATTATAGGAATTATTGGAATCAAGGTTACTAGCGGACATTAAGCAGAAAGTAGGTTAAACTATTTTTAGCAAAAGTTCGGGGAGGATCTTATGATTAAAACAACGGATGAACTAACACCACAAGAACTATTGACAATAATGCAGGCTCGTACTGCAGTTTTTGTTGTTGAGCAGGAGTGTCCTTATCAAGAAGTCGATGAGGCTGATCGATCGGCGTTGCATGTGTGGCTCGAAGAAAATGGCAGATTGCAGGCCTATGCACGAATTTTAACTGAAGAAGAAACGATCCATTTTGGCCGTGTATTAGTCGTTAAAGAATATCGCGGACAGCAATTAGGACGAAAAATCGTGTCGAAAACACTAAATGAAATTGAGACTCGGTATCCGAATCGCCCGGTGGTCATTTCGGCACAAGCTCACTTAGCTGATTTTTACCACTCGTTTGGTTTTGAAAAAAATTCTGAGGTTTATTTAGAAGATGGAATCCCTCACATAGAAATGATTTTTAGAAATGGAAAAAATCACTAACGCCGATTGTTTACAATCTGTATTATCTCGGCTATCCTTTAGTAGAAGGAGTGTGGGAAGATGTCATTTGTGACAGGGCACTTGGGATTACTTTTCCTGATTATCAATACTATTTTATCATTTATCATTGTTTTTCGAGAACGTAAGGATACGGTCAATACGTGGGCGTGGCTATTAGTTTTGACGTTTATCCCCGTTCTCGGGTTTATTTTATACGTCTTTTTTGGAAAGGGAATCTCCAAGGAACGGATCTTTGATTTAAAGATGCAGACCAAAATCGGGATGAACGTCGAGGTCCAACAGCAACAGCGGGCACTAGCACGAGGCCTTTTTCCAAAACCGACAACGAACCAAGTCGATCCGAAGCAGTTGATTTATATGCTGACGATGTTTGAGAGTTCGTTGTATACCACCAATAATGAGGTCATACTTTACATTGATGGACGTGAGAAGTTTGATGCTTTAATTAAGGATATTAATCGGGCAAAGTACCATATTCATATGGAATACTATATTTATCGCGCAGACGAGTTAGGACTTGAAGTTCGGGAAGCTTTAGTAGCAGCTGCTTTACGTGGTGTAAAGGTCCGTTTGCTCTTAGATGCTTGGGGATCAACGCAAGTCAATCGCCGTTTTCTTTCTCCGTTGATCGAAGCTGGCGGAGAAGTCGATTTTTTCTTTCCGCTATTTTTACCGTATTTGAACCCGCGAATGAATTATCGTAACCATCGAAAAATTGTCGTAATTGATGGCGAAATTGGGTATACGGGCGGCTTTAACGTTGGCGATGAGTATCTTGGCTTAGTCGAAAAATTTGGGTATTGGCGGGATAATCATCTACGTATTCATGGTCATGCTGTGTATACGTTGCAGAACCGCTTTTTAATGGATTGGAATTCTCAGCAGAAACACGAGCTGGTCTATCAGCCTGATTATTTTCCTGAGATTGAATCAGAAGGAAAATTAGCGTTGCAAATGGTGAGCAGCGGGCCAGACAGTGAGCATGAGCAGATTAAATTGACTTATTTAAAAATGATCAATTTAGCAAAAAAAGAAATCTTGATTCAGACACCCTATTATATCCCGGACGCACCAATTCACGAGGCATTAAAGCTGGCACTATTATCGGGAGTCAAGGTACGGATGCAAATTCCGAATAAGCCGGATCATATTTTAGTTTATTGGGCAACGTACTCCTTTGCGGCTGAATTACTGGAATATGGGGCAATTATCGAAACCTATGAAAATGGTTTTATTCATGCGAAGACAATGATCATCGATGGTGGTATTGCTTCGGTCGGGTCAGCCAATATTGATGTTCGTTCATTCAAGTTGGATTTTGAAGTAAACACGATTGTTTATGATGCAGAATTTGCTGAGGAAATACGTGACGCTTTTTATAAAGATTCGATGAAATCTGAGCTTCTTACACAGGAAAAATATGATCAACGCGGGATTATTATTAAGTTCAAAGAGGGAATTGCACGTTTGATTTCACCACTTCTGTAAAAATCATTTGCGCTTTCATGGGTTGATAGTATAAAATGAACTAGCTTGTTTAGTGAATCTATCGTTTAGAAAATGATAATGTTAAAACGAATAAGGATTACTTTAAAATGAATAAGGAGATTTTTCATGAAGAAATGGTTAATTCCTCTTTTAGGTACGCTTTTACTTTTGTCCGGTTGTTCGAAATGGATCGATCGCGGCGAATCAATTACTGCTGTCGGATCATCGGCCTTGCAGCCTTTAGTTGAAACAGTGGCTGAAGAATATCAAAGTAAAAATCCTGGCAGATTCATCAATGTTCAAGGTGGAGGAAGCGGTACGGGGCTGAGTCAAGTCCAATCAGGTGCGGTTGAGATCGGAAACTCTGATTTATTTGCGGAGGAAAAAAATGGCATTGATGCGAATAAATTAGTTGATCATAAAGTAGCGGTCGTTGGGATTACGCCGATTGTCAATAAAGGTGTTGGCGTAACCAACATTTCGTTAGAGAATTTGCGTAAGATTTTTCTTGGCGAAATCAAAAACTGGAAAGAGCTTGGCGGGAAGGAACAAGAAATCGTTATTCTAAACCGAGCAAGCGGAAGTGGGACACGTTCTACTTTTGAGCAATGGGTCTTAGATGGAAAAACAGCGATACGTGCCCAGGAACAAGATTCAAGCGGAATGGTTCGCCAAATTGTTGCTGACACACCTGGTGCTATCAGTTATACAGCTTTTTCATATGTTACAAAAGAAGTTCAAACACTGAATATCGATAATGTTGAACCGACAGATGAGAATGTGACGACCAATCGTTGGAAAATTTGGGCCTATGAGCATATGTATACCAAAGGAAAGCCAACAGAGCTAGTTGCCGATTTTCTTGATTATATGCTTTCAGATGAAGTTCAAGGAAAAGTCGTTTCTCAGCTTGGGTATATTCCGATCTCTGAAATGAAAGTTGAACGTGATTGGCAGGGAAATGAAATAAAATAAGTTGAAATACCGTTTCGAAAGTTTTCGAGGCGGTGTTTTTTTATAATGGGTGAAATAGGAGGGATGAAAGATGTACTATCCAATTCAACTGCCTTTTTTGTTAAATGAAGAGTTTACGCGTGTCATGATTTATTATGAAAAAGTAGTGCCTGAATGTAAGGAGTTTGTCTTGTGTTTTTGGTCGATGTGGTCGAAAGCACAGGATCAAGTTCGTGTGAAGAACGTAATCATCGCAGATGGCTGTATTGATCTGATTGTGGACTTCGACCAAAAGATGATTTTTTTCACAGGAAATCAACAAACCGATTTTGATTATGAAATTGAGACACCGGCACGCTTTTTTGGTGCTCGCATGATGCCTGGGGCTTTTCATCAATTAACTGGTTTATCAGCAGAAGCGGCAATGGATGCCTTCATTTTACTACAGGATATTTTTGATGATTTTGATCAGAAACAGTTTTTTACAAATACATTTGAGAAAGCGCAAGAAATTTTTCAAAGCTATTTGATGAAAAAATTCGAAGAGTTGCAGCCCAATGAGTTTACTCAGCTTTTTCCGCGATTGTCTCAAGCAATCCCACAAACCACAAAAAATTTGTATGAGCTGCTTTATTTTAGTCCGCGTCAATGCCAACGTGTCTTTATGAAAAATTTTGGATTAACACCTAAAATGGTTTTAAGCATTCTGCGTTTTCAAAAATGTTTGGAGATACTGACCTCGGAGCAAGCAAAGCCTGCAGATATTTTAGCAGTCACGAATTATTATGACCAACCGCATTTTAACAAAGATTTTAAACATCATTTAGGAATCACACCGCTGGAATTGATGGCCCGATATAAAAAGTGACGCATTTTTACAATACGTTTTTACTTGTCCTTGATAAAATTAGGCTATAAATTGAGGAGGCGGTTAGAATGTACAAAAATATTACAACGAATTTAATGGTAGCAAGTGTGGATGCATCGGTGAAGTTTTATCAAGAGGTTTTAGGACTAGAAGTGGTGGCTTCTGTTCCAGCGAAGGATCAGACATTACAATTTGCGATTCTCGCTAAAGAAGCCATGACATTGATGCTGCAGGAAAAAGGGAATTTAAGTGAAGAGTATCCGATATTAGCTGCGGAAAAAATTCAACCATCTATCACATTGTATATTACGGTTGAAAATTTTGAGGAATTCTATACGACTATTAAAAGTAACTATCCAATTTATACCGAACCCCATGCGACATTTTACGGAGCAAAGGAATTTGCCATTACAGATCCGGATGGGTACGTGTTGACCTTTACTGAGTATAAAGAAGGGTGATCAAAGATGAAAAGTGATCTACAAGCGATCCCGGGTATTGGAAAAAATATGGCGCAGCATTTAATCGATGCGGGTTATCCGACTGTTGAGTCATTGAAAAATCAAGATCCTGAGGAGATCTATCTAAAGGATTGCGTGAATAAGGGAGAGAAAGTCGATCGTTGCGCCTTGTATGTTTATCGTTTAGCCGTGCATTATGCGGAACACGATGGTGTACTTCCGCGGGATAAGCAGAATTGGTGGGATTGGAAAGATAGCTAAACAATAAGAAAAAGTCTCGTGAAACATCACGTTCAAACTTTGCCAGTCTTTGGCTTAGCTTGATCGTGTTTTTTTGTTTTCAAGCAGTTCAGTTGCGGTGATGCTCTCATCTGGTTTACACTTTCTTTACAAATGTCATGGAAGCGTTACAGGAGGTTAAAAAGAAATTGATTTTCAACAGGTAAAATGATTTTGTTGGTTTGTAAAAAACCGAATGGATTAGTTTGTAGGAATCAGGAGGAGTAGGCCTTGGAAAATGAAGATGTAAAAAAAGCGCTGACGACAAAATCAAAGCGCGCGAGAATCGAACAACGAGGACGCTTTGTTAGTTTTATTTGTATCGCATTGATCGTGTTTGTTGTTGGAGCAATTTTTTATTTTGTAGCAAGCAAAGGGTTATCAACCTTTTTTGTAGATAAGATTAATGTGTTTGACTTTTTATTTGGAACGGTTTGGAATCCTAGTGCAACAGGACCAGATGGCAAGCCGCTAGTTGGTGCTTTACCGATGATCTTAGGATCGTTTATGGTTACCTTTTTATCGGCTATTGTAGCAACGCCTTTTGCGATCGGTGCTGCGGTCTTTATGACTGAAATTTCTCCAACTAAAGGACAGCGGTTTTTACAGCCGGTCATTGAATTACTTGTAGGGATTCCTTCAGTTGTTTATGGATTTATCGGTTTAACAGTGATCGTACCATTTATTCGTTCGATTTTTGGCGGTACGGGATTTGGGATCTTATCTGGGACATTTGTTTTGTTCGTTATGATCTTACCAACCGTAACTACGATGACCGTGGATACGTTAAAATCAGTACCGCGTCATTATCGTGAAGCCTCACTGGCTCTTGGTGGCACACGCTGGCAAACAATTTACAAAGTTGTCTTGCGTGCGGCAATACCAGGAATTTTGACTGCGGTCGTTTTTGGGATGGCTCGTGCTTTTGGTGAAGCCTTAGCGATCCAAATGGTGATCGGGAATGCGGCATTGATGCCAACAAGCCTGACCACTCCAGCATCGACATTGACTTCGATTTTGACAATGGGAATCGGAAATACGATTATGGGCACAGTAGAAAATAATGTTCTGTGGTCATTGGCATTGATTCTATTATTCATGTCTTTAGTTTTCAATATCTTGATTCGCTACATTGGAAAGAAGGGGGAGATCAGCAATGGATAAAGCAAAACGTGCAGATAAAATCGCAACGGGCATTCTATATGCCGTCTCTGGCTTGATTGTCGCAATCTTAGCTTTTCTGTTACTTTATATTTTGATTCGCGGTTTGCCGCATGTTTCGTGGGAGTTCTTGACCTCGCCTTCGAAGGCTTATCAAAAAGGCGGCGGGATCGGAATTCAATTATTTAACTCGATCTACTTATTGCTGATAACGATGATTATTAGTCTTCCTATTTCGTTAGGCGCAGGCATTTATTTGTCTGAATATGCGAAGAAAAACTGGGTTACCAATGTTATTCGCACGTCGATCGAAATTTTGAGCTCGCTACCTTCAGTGGTTGTTGGTTTGTTTGGCTTCTTGATTTTTGTTATTCAATTTGGTTATGGCTTTTCAATCCTTTCAGGTGCGTTGGCTCTAACATTGTTTAACCTGCCATTATTAACAAGAAATATCGAGGAATCACTAAGAGCGATTCATTATACGCAACGGGAGGCAGGCTTGGCTTTAGGCTTGTCACGTTGGGAGACCGTTACAAAAATTGTCGTACCAGATGCTTTGCCAGGAATTTTAACCGGGGTTATCCTAAGCTCTGGCCGAATCTTTGGCGAAGCGGCAGCCTTGATCTATACAGCTGGACAAAGCGCGCCAGCTTTGGATTTTACCAACTTCAATCCATTAAGCGTTTCGAGCCCGTTAAGCATTTTCCGGCAAGCAGAGACTTTAGCTGTGCACATATGGAAGATTAACACTGAAGGAACGATGCCTGATGGGACTTCTGTTTCAGCGGGGGCTTCGGCGGTCTTAATCTTGGCAGTCTTATTGTTTAACTTCGGAGCACGAGCAATCGGTAAGCGACTGCATCGAAAAATGACCTCAGCTTAAAATAGTTACCTTAGTAGGAACTAGGATGTCAGTTCTGCTTTTCGCAGGAAATATCGAACTAGGAGAAATGCAATGAAAGAATATAATTGGGAAGAGCGTAACATCATCAGAATGCCTGGTGAAATCGCCTTGCATACGGAAGATTTACATGTTTATTATGGGGATAATGAAGCCATTAAGGGTGTTGATCTTGAATTTGAAAAAAATAAAATCACCGCTTTGATTGGGCCTTCGGGTTGTGGGAAATCAACTTATCTACGTTCGTTGAATCGGATGAACGATGGCATTGCCAGCGCCAGCGTGACTGGCAAAATCGTATATAAGGATGTTGATGTCAACGCCTCAAATATCGATGTTTATGAAATGCGCAAACGTATTGGCATGGTGTTCCAGCGTCCGAATCCTTTTAGTAAATCGATTCGCGACAACATCACTTTTGCGTTAAAGCAGCACGGGATGCGTGATAAACAGCAATTAGAAGAAGTGGTTGAAACAAGTCTGAAGCAAGCGGCTTTATGGGATCAAGTAAAGGATAATTTAGATAAAAGTGCCTTGGCTCTATCTGGGGGTCAGCAACAACGTCTATGTATTGCACGAGCTATTGCAATGAAGCCGGATATTTTACTATTAGATGAGCCCGCTAGTGCGTTGGACCCAATCTCAACAGGTACCGTCGAAGAAACCCTGGTTCAATTGAAAGAAAACTATACGATCATCATTGTGACCCATAATATGCAGCAAGCAGCTCGGATCAGTGACTATACCGCCTTTTTCTATTTGGGCCATGTTATTGAGTATGACGAAACAGCCAAAATCTTTACGCGACCGAAAATCCAAGCTACAGAAGATTATGTATCAGGTCACTTTGGTTAATATCAGTTCCTCTTTTGCAGTTGGTAATAATTGAGTAAATTACTTTATAAGTAGCCGAAACATACTAAATACAACCTAGAGGAATGATATACGGCTTGAAGATCAGACTAATTTTTCTGGAAAGAAAAATTAATTCCTAAATATGAAAAAGGATGTCAGTTCCTCTTTTCGCAGTTTGTAATAATTGAAAGAGGTATATAATGAGCAGCCGAACCATACAAAAACCAACCTAGAGGAATGATATACGGCTTGAAGATCAGACTAATTTTTCTGACAAGAAAAATTAATTCCTAAATATGAAAAAGGAGCGAACGAATGTCGAAAATTATTACTTCCAAAGACCTTCATTTGTATTATGGCAAAAAAGAAGCTTTGAAGGGCATTGATATGGAAATAGAAAAAGGCGAGATTACAGCGATGATCGGACCATCCGGTTGCGGCAAGTCGACCTATTTGCGTTCGTTGAATCGAATGAACGATTTGATTCCCGGCGTGACAATTACTGGTAGCGTGATGTACAAGGACAAAGATATTTACAGTCCGAAGACAGACACAGTTAAATTGCGGAAAGAGATCGGTATGGTGTTCCAACAACCAAATCCTTTTCCATTTTCGATTTACGAGAATGTCATCTATGGGTTAAAATTAAAGGGTGAAAAGGATAAAAGCAAACTTGATCAAGTCGTGGAAGAAAGCTTGAAGGCTGCGTCGGTTTGGAATGATGTCAAAGATAAGCTGCATGAGAGTGCGTTATCCTTATCCGGTGGACAACAGCAACGGGTTTGTATCGCACGAGTATTAGCGGTCAATCCGGAAGTGATTCTAATGGATGAACCGACAAGCGCATTGGACCCAGTTTCAACAGGAAAAATCGAGAACATGCTATTGGAATTAAAAGAAAATTACACGATTATTATTGTTACCCACAATATGTCACAGGCATCACGGATCTCAGACCGCACTGCTTTCTTCTTACAGGGCGAGCTGATCGAGTTTGATAAAACCAAGAAGATATTCTTAGATCCAGCAAAACAAGAAACCGAAGACTACATTTCAGGAAAATTTGGCTAGAGATAAAAGGAGGGCAACGATGTTACGTACACAATTTGAAGAAGAGCTGTTAAATCTTCACAATCAGTTTTATGAAATGGGCATGATGGTTTCAAGCGCCGTGCACAAATCAGTCCGTTCATATATTGACCATGATAAGAAATTAGCACAAGAGGTTATTGATCATGATATCGAAATCAATGACATGGAAGTCCGTTTGGAGAAAAAAAGTTTTGAAATGATTGCCCTGCAGCAACCAGTTACGACAGATTTGCGCACGATCATTACGATCATGAAGGCCAGCTCTGACTTGGAACGCATGGGGGATCACGCGGTGTCAGTAGCGAAATCAACGATTCGTCTAAAAGGCTTACCGCGGATATTAGAAGTTGAAAAAGAGATTAATGAAATGTCTAATTACGTGAAGAAAATGGTGGACAATGTTTTAATCGCCTACGTGAAGACAGATGAAAAGGATGCTCGCATGATCGCAAAAATGGATGAGCGGGTTAATGATTATTTCCAAAAAATCTATGATATGACGACCAATACGATGGAAAAAGAATCTGATACCATCATCAGCGGAACGGATTATCTACATGTTGCAGGTTACCTAGAACGCGTGGGTGATTATGTGACGAATATCTGTGAGTGGATCGTTTACTTAGCCACAGGAAAAATTACTGAGTTGAACAGTAATCGCAACGAAAATTTTTAAATCTTATGCCAGTTAGAAAAAATCTAGCTGGTTTTTTTACATTTTAAATAGGAAGAAACACAATCTTCAGAAAGTCGGATAAAAAGATGGGTCTTTAGTCCTATGACAAATACCTAAAAACATTGCATAATATGAATGTAAACAAAAGTAATCTATTTGCTTTTTGAAGGAGGCAATTTCTATGAATGAAAGACAACGAATTTTGGAATTAGTTAAAAAAGGTATTTTATCAACTGAAGAAGGTTTGGATTTATTAGAAAGCATGGCTAAGGCGAAGGATGAGGCGCAGATTAAACAAGCTGCGGATAAAGTGGATTCTTATCACCGCGACCAAGCAACAAATTTAGTTGATGAATGGGAAACAGGAAAAGACACAGAAGATGTTAAAGGATCTGAAGAACAGGACTTGGAAGATCTTGAGGCTTACTTCGATGATTTAGCGACAGAAGCGAATCAGATTTCTGCTCGAATTGATGAAATCAATCAAAAGAGAAATGAATTGAAAGCCGCGCTTCATGAAAAACAAGAAGTTTTGATGGAGTTGGACACGAAGGAAGAATTGGATACATTATCAGAAGAAGATGATGACATTCGTGAAGCGGTAGAAGATGAAATCGATGGCTTGAAAGAAAAAATCGCCAAGCTAGAAGAAAAAGTTGCTGAAGAAGAAGAAAAACTGAAAAATGTACAAGACGATCAAAGTGAAAATCGCAAAGAACGTAATCGTACACGGTTTGATATTCCAGACGATTTGAAGGACCAAGCAAGCGAAACTTTCTCGCAAGTTGGTGAAAAATTGGGAGAAGCCGGCGTTCAATTAAGCCGCTTAATGAAAAAGACTTGGAAAACCGTTTCTGATACAGTTGAAGAAAATGTTGACTGGAAAGACTTCAACGTCAAAGTTCCTGGTCTAGTAACGTCTAAGTTTGAACATCAATTCTTATATACGGATGTTGAACCAACCTTGATTGATATCAAATTAGCAAATGGTAAAGTTACCTTAAAGGCTTGGGATGATGCAGCTATTAAAGTAGATGCCAAAATCAAACTTTATGGTAAAATGAATGAAGCAACGCCATTACAATCATTAATGGAACGTAGCCAGATCGAAGTGAATGATGAACATATCTCATTCCAAATCCCGAATAAACGCGTTCAAGCGGAATTAGTCTTCTACTTGCCAAAACGGACCTACGATCACGTTGCAGTAAAATTACTAAATGGTGATTTGAATGTCGAAGAGATGGATGCCAAAGATGTATATGCTAAATCAACAAACGGCAATATCACTTTCAAACATATTGATGCGACAATGCTTGAAATCCAAGGGGTCAACGGCAACATCGAGATTCGCGAAGGCGCGATCCTAGATTCGATTATCGAAACCGTTAATGGAAATATCGTTACGAAAGCAGCGATTCAAAATTATGGTATCTCGTTAGTCAATGGTGATGTGAAACTGACGGCTGGTCATGATAGCTTACAAAAAATTAAAGCCAGCTCAGTGAATGGTAATGTTAAAGTTTCTTTAGGAAAAACAATCGGCTTGGAAGGCTTAGCCAAGACAAGCTTAGGCAGTATTAATGATCGCTTATCAAACTATGAAGTGATCAGAGAGAAAAAAGAAAAGACCAATCGTTTATTGCAATTCCGTCGAGTTGCCGATGATATGGCGAAGATCGATGTTTCGACAACGACTGGTAGTATTTTCTTGAAAGATTTCGACAATTAGGAAATAATAAGGAAGGAAGATTCATATGCAAAAGAGATTACAAAAGTCACGAACAAATGTGGTACTGACAGGTACCTTAGCCGGGATCGCCGAATACTTCGGAATTGATCCAACAATCGTGCGTGTGATTTATGTTTTCTTAAGTTTCGGCTTACTCGGCTCACCGGTCATCTTATATGTCATTTTAGCATTGGTGATCCCTTCAGGTCCGAGAAGTCGGGATTCTTATGGACACAATAATCCATACTACGGAAATAACGACTACAATAACTATGAGAAAAAAGCGTCTCGCCAACGTAAGAAAGCAGACAAAATCGACGATGATGACTGGAGCGACTTTTAATGACTTACCTACAGCGCTTAATAGCTAATGCACTGATCTTTATTTCACTGTCAGTGCTCTTTCCTAATCAGGTATATGTGGAAAGTCTAATGATGGCTATTACCGCAAGCTTTGTCCTATCCATTTTAAATACTTTAGTGAAACCAATTCTGGTGCTACTTTCACTACCGTTGAATATTATGACTTTGGGATTGTTTAGCTTTGTGATTAGCGCTGGTATGCTGCAATTGACTTCCAACTTATTAGGAAATTATCGTTTTGGCTTTTCCAGCTTTGCCATCTCAATTCTGGTGGCTGTCGTCATGGCGATTGTCAATGCGATCGTTTCAGATCATAATATCGATAAGTACACGGATAGGTAATTTACCTATCCGTTTTTTGTCAGTTTTTCTTCCTGCTTCAGCAGGTTAGAAAAATGATATGCGTACGAAGATACAACTATTTTTCCGTTTTTTGGAAAAATAATTCCTTAAAAGTGAGCTAGTTGTCAGTTCTGCTTTTCACAGAATGATATGCGTAATGAGAGTCGGACTAACTTCTTTTTTTTAAAGTTAATACCTTTAACCCGACTTAGCTGTCAGTTGACAACCTATTTTGCAATCAAGAAGGCTGTGAAAAAGTCTGATAAAGTTTAATTGAATGATCTCCAACTCTGGGCTTTATAAATTATTTGTAAAGCCTTTTTTTATTCTTACTTGGAAAACTGTCTCCACCTAGTCACCCCATGGATAAAATGATAAAATAGAGCGGAAGTGTAGAAAAGAGGGATTATATGGCTGAAACAGTAAAAGTAAAAGAACTAGTAGATAAGCTTTCATTAGAAGTAGTAACTGGCGATGAAGAGAGTCTGGAACGGGTCATCACCACCGGCGATATTTCTCGTCCCGGCTTGGAGTTGACCGGCTATTTTAATTATTATTCTCATGATCGTTTACAACTTTTTGGAAATAAAGAAATTACCTTCGCGGAACGTATGATGCCAGAAGAACGTTTGATGGTGTTGCGTCGGATGTGCAGCGATGATACACCGGCTTTCATCGTTTCTCGTGGATTGACACCGCCAAAGGAAATGATCGAAGCTGCTAGTGAACGGAATATTCCGGTATTGAGTTCACCGATTTCAACCTCGCGTTTATTAGGTGAAATCTCAAGCTTCCTAAATGGCGGTTTAGCACCACGGACGAGTGTTCATGGGGTATTAGTCGACGTTTATGGTTTAGGCGTGCTGATCCAAGGGGATAGCGGTATCGGTAAAAGTGAAACCGCGTTGGAATTAGTTAAACGCGGACATCGCCTAATCGCAGACGATCGTGTCGATGTTTACCAGCAGGATGAACTGACACTGGTTGGTGAACCGCCAAAAATTTTGCAGCATTTAATCGAAATTCGCGGAATCGGAATCATCGATGTGATGAATCTATTTGGTGCTAGTGCTGTTCGTGGATCAATGCCTGTTCAATTGGCTGTTTACCTGGAAAGCTGGTCCAAGGATAAGAAATATGATCGCTTAGGCAGCGGCAACACAGAAGTAGAAATCGCAGAAGTAAAAATTCCGCAAGTGAAGATTCCTGTGAAGACTGGACGAAATGTCGCGATTATTATCGAAGTTGCGGCAATGAATTTCCGTGCGCGTACGATGGGCTACGATGCAACGAAGACCTTTGAAGATCGTTTAACCCAATTAATCGAAGAAAATTCTGGGCAGTAAGATGATTGCTCAAATAAATCGTGTCGCCTTTGAATTGTTTGGTCTTCAAATTTATTGGTACGCGATTATCATCGTCTCAGGAATTGCGCTTGCTCTATGGATGTCTAACCGAGAAGCAGTAAGAGTCGGGTTGAAGGAAGATGATATGACGAACTTCATACTATGGGCACTGCCAATCGCGATTATCGGTGCTCGTTTGTATTACATCCTGTTTGATTTAGGACCGTATCTTG
Organism: Enterococcus raffinosus; assembly: GCF_018917525.1. Taxonomy (GTDB): domain Bacteria; phylum Bacillota; class Bacilli; order Lactobacillales; family Enterococcaceae; genus Enterococcus_A; species Enterococcus_A raffinosus_A. Next base: position 22,541 of record NZ_JAHLOS010000001.1, read on the forward strand.
CTGATCCGATCCAAATATTCAATACACGAAGCGGCGGGCTAGCTATCTATGGCGGATTGATTGCGGCAGTCATCGTATTGATTGTGTACACTCGCCATAATTTTATTGATCCATGGCTATTTTTAGATGTGGTTGCGCCAGGGGTAATGTTGGGACAAGCAATGGGTCGTTGGGGGAATTTCACGAACCATGAGGCCTATGGCGGAGAAACGACGCGTCAATTTTTAGAGAGTCTGCATTTGCCGCAGTTCATAATTAACAATATGTATATTGACGGTGCTTTTCGACAACCGACTTTTTTCTATGAATCAATGTGGAGCCTACTAGGACTTATCCTAATTTTGATTATTAGGAAAAAAGTCGCGGTTAAACGTGGAGAATTGTTCCTAGGCTATGTGATATGGTACAGCTTTGGACGTTTCTTTATCGAAGGGATGCGGACAGACAGTCTCTATTTCTTTGGTGGACTTCGCGTCTCTCAAGTGTTATCACTGGTTCTTTTTGCTGGAGGGCTTGCTCTGTTGTACTATCGACGAAAAAAACGAACAGACATCAAGTTATATGAACGTAATCAGGGAACCAATCAAGCCTTGATATGAGAACCTATTATCAGTTTATGCTATGATAGTAAAAAGAACTTTCTTACGAAATAAATTATTTACTATGTTATTAATTCGATCAAGTATTTAGGGAATTGTTATCTTGTTTGACATCTCTATTTGCAATCGAATGCGCTATTATGAACTAGGAGGAAATTTCTTTGAAACAAAAAGTTGCAGTTTTAGGCCCGGGATCTTGGGGGACAGCGTTAGCACAAGTATTAGCCGAAAATGGACACGAAGTAAGACTTTGGGGAAATCATGCGGCACAGATTGATGAAATCAATACTTACCATACGAATCGCCATTACTTACCGGATTTAAAAATTCCTGAAAGCATTAAAGGCGAGAAAAATCTGAAGGATGCTGTGAAGGATGCAGATGCCGTTCTTTTCGTAGTTCCTACAAAAGCTATTCGTTCAGTCGCTCAGGAATTTGCTAAAGTGGCCGAGAACAAACCTGTGATTATTCACGCAAGTAAAGGGCTCGAACAGGATACGCATAAACGAATTTCTGAGGTTTTAATCGAGGAAATTCCTGAAGCATATCGTCAAGGAGTTGTCGTTTTATCTGGACCAAGCCATGCAGAAGAAGTAGCGGTTCACGATATCACAACGATCACTGCTGCCTGTAAAGATGAAAAATTAGCAGGATATGTGCAAAAGCTGTTTATGAACGAATACCTTAGAATTTATACGAATCCAGATGTGATTGGTGTCGAAATGGGTGCAGCTTTAAAAAATATCATTGCTTTAGGAGCTGGAGCTTTGGCAGGACTTTCCTACGGAGATGATGCTAAAGCGGCTATTATGACTCGGGGACTAGCTGAAATCAGTCGCTTAGGCGTTGAAATGGGTGCGAATCCGTTAACGTTCATCGGTTTGAGCGGTGTCGGTGATTTGATCGTAACCTGTACTTCCGTTCACTCACGCAACTGGCGTGCTGGGAATCTATTAGGAAAAGGCCATAAGCTAGATGAAGTTCTAGATAATATGGGCATGATTGTCGAAGGGGTTTCAACGACGAAAGCAGCCAAAGAGCTTGCTGATAGTCTGAAGGTCAGCATGCCGATTACAGAAACAATTTATGACGTTTTATACAATGACAAAGACGTGCGTCAGGCTTGTCGTGATTTGATGATGCGTGAAGGTACGTTTGAAAATGAATTTACTTTAGAATAGAAAGAGTGGGATAAGATTCATGCGAGTAAAAAAAGCAGTTATTCCAGCCGCTGGGTTGGGAACAAGATTTTTGCCAGCTACAAAAGCAATGGCTAAAGAAATGTTACCTATCGTTGATAAACCAACGATCCAATTTATTGTGGAAGAAGCATTAAAATCCGGGATCGAAGATATTTTGATCGTAACTGGCAAGGCCAAACGACCAATTGAAGATCACTTTGATGCGAATATTGAATTAGAAATGAATTTACAGGAAAAAGGCAAAACAGATTTATTGAAGTTGGTTGAAGAAACAACTGATGTGAACCTGCACTTTATCCGTCAATCACACCCTAAAGGACTAGGTCATGCTGTTTTACAGGCTCGGGCATTTGTTGGCAATGAACCATTTGTTGTCATGCTTGGCGATGATTTAATGGAAGATCGTGTACCATTGACGAAACAATTGATGAACGATTACGAACAAACACACGCGTCGACAATCGCGGTGATGCGCGTGCCTGAAAAAGAGACTTCAAAATATGGAATTATTAATCCAGGCGAAGAAGTTTCTAAGGGATTATTCAATGTAAAAAACTTTGTAGAAAAACCAAAACCAGAAGAAGCACCAAGTAATCTGGCAATCATTGGTCGTTACTTGCTAACACCGGAAATTTTTGAAGTGTTAGCATCGCAAAAACCAGGAGCAGGTAATGAGATTCAATTAACCGACGCAATTGATACGTTGAATCGTACACAACGCGTTTTTGCCCATGAGTTCAATGGCAAACGCTACGATGTCGGTGATAAGTTTGGCTTCATGACAACAAGCATTGAATACGGCTTGAAGCATCCTGAAATCAAGGATAAATTACATGATTACATCATCGCTTTAGGTAAAGAATTAAGCGGACAAAACAAAGTGAAAAAATAATTTTCCTAAGCGCAGTCATAGTACTGCGCTTTTTATATTGACTGTTATTTTTAAATGGTAAATTATTGGTTTTTTAAATGCCAATCATCACTATAATTAATAGAAAAGTTTAGTCTTTTTGTTATATAATGTCTCTTGAAAATAACTAAATATAAAGAGGAGAATGAATGAAAACTTCCCGCTTAAATAGAGAAATCGTGATCGAATGTGCAATGAGCTTGGTTCATGAGTCTGGCATCCATGGCTTGAGACTGAATAAAATCGCTGAACGACTTGAGGTCAAGTCACCTTCATTGTATACGCATACAGGAAGTATTACCGAATTACGTCAAGCAGTAGTCATACGAGCAATGGAGGAGTTTCGTGAGAAGTTAGTAGACTCCTTACTTGGCAGAGCAAATCTGTATGCATTTATTGAACTAGGTAAAACATGGGCTGCCTATGCGGAAAAAAACAATGCTTTTTATACTGTTTTTTACGAAAAGGATTACATAGACTTTTATGAAGAAAACATTTCTTTTTTTCTAAGAGCGGCATTTGAACGAATTTTTCTAGAATGCGACCTGACTGATCAAGAGGCACTTCAAGTTGAGCGTGTCCTGACGAGTTATTTCCGCGGTCATGCAGATAGCTTCATTGACAGCAGTTTTGATGAGACGGATTTGATTAGTGATTTAGAGATTATTTACAATGGTATCCTGCAAAATTTTACGAAGGTATCTCAATGAATTAATTGAGATATTTTTTTTATTAGAGTTGATTACAATTCTTTCTCTTTCATTAATTTCTTTGGGAATGGTATAATTTAAGTTAGCATAATGAGTGAAAAATGAGAGGAGTGATTGAATGAGTTTAGGCGGTATTGCGGCAATTATTGCGGCACTCGCATTTGTTGTGTTGGTCATCTTTTTAGTGCGTGTCTTGAGTCAGGTCTCAAAAACAGTTGAGAAAGTTGAGACAACAGTGACTGAGGCGAATACAACAATCGATGTTCTTACAAAAGATGTTGATTTACTCATGCAGCAGGTGGAAGGATTATTGGTCAAAGGAAATCACTTGCTGAATGATATTAATGGGAAAGTGGAAACGATTGATCCATTGTTTACAGCGGTGGCTGATTTAAGTCAGAGTGTTTCTGATTTAAATACGACAAGTCGTAATCTGGCTGGAAAAGTTGGCGGTGTCAGTAAGAATGCAGCAAAGGCTGGCGTCGCAGGAAAAGTTGGCGCGACAACGATGAGATTCTTTAGAGATCGTAAGACAACAACGAAAACGGAGGGATAAAAGCATGACGAAACGTGGAAGATTTTTTGCAGGAGCCTTAATTGGTGGAACGGCAGCAGCTGTAGTAGCATTGCTATTAGCACCAAAATCGGGCAAAGAAATGCGTGAAGATTTAGCGAAGAAGACAGATGAATGGTTAGACTTAGCTTCAGATTATACCGATGATTTTGTCTCAAAGACTAGTGAAGTGGGATCGATTGTAAAGGATCGTGCTTCTGATTTAGGCGATCAAGCGAGTGACTTAGCTTCAAATGTGAAGAGTAAAGTAAGTGATTCAATGGATGACATGGATGATATTACTTCTGATACGTTGGAAGATTTAAAACGTCAAAGCTCTGATCTATCTGATCGTTTCCGCAAAGCAGCCGGCGATGCCAAAGATGTTGCAGAAGATGCTTCAGAGGATATCGTGATCGATGTTAAGGAGACAAAAGAAGAGGCGAAGGAAACTGTTACTAAAGGCGCCGATGAGTTAGCAGATAAAGCAAAAGAAGTAAGTGAAGAAAAACCGGCCTTCGAAGAAGTTAAAGAAGAATTAAAAGAAGAAGTCGAAAAAAATAATCCGGAATAAAAATTCTAGTCCTCAGCTTTGAGGGCTATTTTTTATGCAGAAAAATCGGTTTGTTCAATAAATTCTTTCAAGAAATTGTCTTATTTTTAAAGTGTTGCGTGCGCAACGCCTGTTGTTGCTGTAATCTCAAGGCATAGTAAATAATAATAGAGGAGTAACGAAAATTGGAAATAGGAAAAATCATTCGTTCAAAAAGAGAAGAATTGAAGATGACGCAACAGCAATTGGCGGATCAACTATATGTAACAAGACAAACGATTTCAAAATGGGAGCTGGGAAAAAGTGAACCCGACGCGCTTTCAAAAAAAGGTTTGGAAAAAATCTTGGCCGTTCAATTAGTGCAGGAGTCTTCTTCAAAAGAAAACGAGGAGGAACATGTTGTGAAGAAAATTCAGTGGTTTGTTGGTCTGGTTCTATTTGGGATCGCTTTTTTACCCTTACGCTTTTTATGGGTGATGATGCGCCGATACTGGAAGCAGCCTTGGATTCGTTTTGCTGTCATGCCAGTGCTTTTATCTTTTATACTATGGTATTTGCATTCGCTTAAGGACAATGTCTTCTATTTGTTTTTAGCAATGATTGTAGCGGCATACTTGATTACCAGTTATTACTTTTTTGGCGATCGTGAAGGAGTAAGGGATAATTAAAAAAAAGAGTGATCCTTATCAATTAAGATAGCTAAGGATCACTCTTTTTTTCTATAAGATAATCAACTCTTTTGGAGTCTTAGTAAATGGAATGCATCCGTCTTTTGTCACATAAATGCAGTCTTCGATTCGAACACCGACATCATCTGGTAAATAGATGCCTGGTTCAATTGAGAAGCACATGCCTTCTTTGACTACTAAATCATTACCACCAACGATTTGTGGAAACTCATGAATGGTTGTGCCGATTCCATGACCTAGGCGATGATTGAAGTATTCTCCATAACCATGGCTTTCAATCACATCACGTGCGATTTTATCAAGTTCGCCACAGGTAATCCCCGGTTTTACCGCTTCTTGCGCACTTAATTGCGCTTCTAGGACGATATTATAAATATCCTTTTGGTGATCGGTTGGTTTTCCGCAGGCAACAGTTCTTGTCGCATCGCTGCAGTAGCCGTTAACGATCGTCCCCAAATCAAACAAGACTAATTCGTTTTCTTTACAAGTATTTTTTCCTGGTGTGCCATGCGGACTAGCAGCGTTTGGTCCAGCCAATACTTCGGTAGGGAAGGACATTTGTTTGATGCCTTTTTTCTTCAATTCATATTCGATTTCCGCTACGATTTCTTCTTCAGTCACACCTGGTTTCACGTGTCTGAAGCCAATTTCAAAAGCGAGATCCGCCGTTGAACCAGCTTCTATTAAGTGTTGGCATTCGTCTTCGGTTTTATATAATTGTAATTCTTGAACTAACGGAGTCAAATCAGCGGAAAAATCAGCAGCTGGGAAGGCTTCGCTTAACCGCAAGTAGCGGTCCAAAACTAATTGATTTTTTTCTAACGCAATTTTTTTAGGCGAACCGTAACGTTTTTTGATTTCATCCACGATGATTGAAAATGGGTCTTGGCTATCTAAGTAGCCGACGACATCATATTCAAAACTGCTGGCTTTAGCATCTTCTACTTCAAGACCAGGTGCGAATAAAAATGGGGCTTTTTCAAGTGGAATGAATAACGCTAGTACACGCTCCATGGGATTACTGTCGAAGCCTGAGAAATAGCCAATGTGACTTGCATCAGAAACATAAGCTAAATCTACGTTGTTTTTTTGCATCCATTTGCGTAATTCTGAAACTTTTTCTTGGTTCATTAAAACATCCTTCTTTCTTTCAGCTTATTATGATTGTATCACTAATAAATTTTATTGAAAAACGATTCTTATAAAACGCTTACAAAATTTTAAGAAAAAATGTGTAAAACGGTTGCAATCAATGAAACAACGTGCTATTATCTTTTAGAAATGTAAATGATATTTTCTGAAAACAATTTTAAAGGAGCATATCCATGGAAAAGCAAACAATTACGATTTATGATGTTGCCCGCGAAGCAAATGTTTCAATGGCGACCGTTTCTCGTGTGGTCAACGGCAACCCCAATGTGAAACCAACAACACGTAAAAAGGTGTTAGAAGTTATTGAACGTCTAGATTATCGTCCAAACGCTGTCGCACGAGGACTAGCAAGTAAGAAAACAACGACAGTCGGTGTAATCATTCCAGATGTCAGCAATATGTTTTTCGCGTCATTAGCGCGGGGAATCGACGACATTGCTACAATGTACAAGTACAATATTATTTTGGCTAACTCAGACGGCGAAGCGCAAAAAGAAGTAAATGTGCTGAACAATTTATTAGCAAAACAAGTAGACGGAGTAATCTTCATGGGTCATCGCATTACTGATGAAATTCGTGCGGAATTCTCACGTTCAAAAACACCGATCGTTCTAGCTGGTTCAATCGATCCAGATGAACAAGTCGGCAGTGTAAACATCGACTACAAAGCAGCAACGAAAGAATCAATCGACTTACTTGCAAAACATGGCAATAAGAAGATTGCCTTCATTAGTGGCGCTTTGATCGATGCCATCAACGGACAAGCTCGTATGGGCGGATACAAAGAAGCATTAGCTGAAAATGGCTTGGATTACAACGAAGGCTTGATCTTTGAAGCACCTTACAACTTTAAAGAAGGTTTAGCATTGACTGAACGTATCTTAAATAGTGGGGCAACAGCCGCTTATGTAACCGATGATGAATTAGCGATTGGCTTATTGGATGGTTTAATCGACAAAGGTGTGAAAGTACCTGAAGACTTTGAAATCATTACAAGCAATGATTCATTACTGACAGAAGTAGCTCGTCCACGTCTAAGCAGTGTGACACAACCGTTGTATGATATCGGTGCTGTCGCAATGCGTCTATTGACAAAAATGATGAACAAAGAAGAGATTGAACAAAAAACGATCGAATTGCCACATGGTATCTTCGAAAAAGGTTCAACAAAAGAATAATTTTAAAAAAGCTGCGCCGATTTGGGTGCAGCTTTTTTGTAAAATATTCTACATCGTCGAAGGATGACGTCGAGCAAAGTCAAAGAAACGAAATTTATCCACTTGATGACGGCTTTCGGTGTATTGGAACTGACGGGCATCACTAGTAAAAACGCGGCTCTTTACTGAAACGATGTTGATGTCATGCTGATTGAGATCAAGCAGCTCACGATCTTCATCAGTCAATGCATCAATCGTAATTTCTTTTTCGGCGAAGGAAATGGTTAAACCAAGTTGATTTTCAAAATAACGATAGATAGAGTCTTTCGCAATTTCCGTATCTAACTCTGGCACGATAGTCGTTAGCAGTATATCTTTATCGAGAATCACTTTTTTCTGATCAATGGCACGCGTGCGGATCAATTCCCAACAAACAGCTCCTGTTTCAAAGCCTGTCACACGGGCTGTTTTATCATCAATCACAATTTTTTTAAGACTAACAACCTCGGTACTACTTTCATAGCCATAAGAATTCTGCAATTCTTTGTAGCTGGTCAGACCTGATACAGGAAATCGCAATTGCTCCCGCTTCAAAACGAGTGACCCCTTGCCCTGGATTTTCTGAATATAGCCATTTGCCATCAAAAGAGATAAGGCTTTGCGAATTGTGTCACGTGAGACATGATAGCTTTGCCGCAGTTTGTTCTCGCTAGGCAGGTAATCTCCCGCTTCATACACACCCTTTAGAATTCCACGCTCAATTGCTTGATAGATCACTTCATAGTTTTTCATCGTATCCTCCTTCTATATAAGAAACTAATTTTGTGTTTTGATGAACGATCATATATTAACTTGTCCGTATATGTATTTTTATTATACGAATAAAGATTTAGAATGTAAAACGCTTTCTGCTGCTTCAACAAAATTAAAATGAGTAAATTTTTATTTTACAGTTAACTTGTTGGGTAACCTCCGAACCTGTTTGTAGTTGTAATACCGATATTTCGCTTTTAAAACTGACTACGGCTTATTTGAATGAGTGTTTTCTCATAAATAGTATTTCCACTCGAATGTAAGCGATTTACAAATGAAGCAAAACCTTTTATAGTAAATGTATCAGCTGAACTTATCCATACAAGTTAAAATTATTCGGAGGGAAAAAAAGATGGGAAAATATGAAAAGGATACAAAGGACCTGCTGGCGGCAATTGGCGGCAAGAAGAATATTTCCGCGGTTACCCACTGTGCCACACGGATGCGGTTTGTCCTAAATGATCCAAAAAAGGCCGATGAAGCTAAGATTGAAGATATTCCTAGTGTAAAAGGGATGTTTACCAATGCCGGTCAGTTTCAAGTAATCATCGGAAATGATGTTGCCGTATTTTATAACGAGTTTGCCAAAGTTTCTGGGATTGAAGGTGTTTCAAAAGAAGCAGCAAAATCAGCAGCCAAACAAAATCAGAATCCAGTTCAACGCGCCATTACTGTTTTAGCAGAAATTTTTACACCATTATTACCAGCAATTATTGTCGGCGGTTTGATTTTAGGATTTCGTAATATTTTAGAAGCTGTACCAATGGGCTGGCTAGATGGTCAAACGATTGTTGAAGCTTCAACATTTTGGAATGGTGTAAATGGCTTCTTATGGTTACCAGGTGAAGCAATCTTCCATTTCTTACCGGTAGGAATTACTTGGAGTATCGCCCGTAAGATGGGGGCTACGGAAATCCTTGGAATTGTGCTCGGGATTACACTGGTTTCTCCACAATTGTTAAATGCATATGCAGTGAACGGAACAACTGCCGCAGAAATTGTGAAAAATTGGACATGGGACTTCGGATTTTTCACCGTAGATAAAATCGGTTACCAAGCACAAGTTATTCCAGCGATGCTGGCCGGTTTCTTACTTGTTTATCTAGAACGCTTCTTCCGAAAACATATACCAGAAGCAGTGTCGATGATCTTCGTGCCATTTTTCTCTTTGATTCCAACGATTTTAGCTGCACATATTATTTTAGGTCCAATCGGTTGGAAAATCGGAACGGCTATCTCTGCTGTCGTGAATGCAGGATTGACCTCTAGCTTCAGCTGGTTATTTGGTGGGATTTTCGGGGCATTCTATTCGCCGCTGGTGATTACGGGTCTGCATCATACCACGTTGGCGATTGATTCACAGTTGATTGCCGACTTTGGCTCTACGAATCTATGGCCAATGATTTGTTTATCAAATATCGCTCAAGGGGCCGCTGTTTTGGCAGTCGTATTTGCTCATCGCGGCAACAAAAAAGAAGAACAAGTATCGATTCCATCGGTTATTTCTGCTTGGTTAGGGGTTACTGAACCTGCCATGTTTGGGATTAACTTGAAATACACCTATCCATTTATCGCAGCGATGATCGGTAGCGGGATTGCAGGTCTATTTATTACACTATTCAAAGTTCGCGCCTTATCAATTGGTGTTGGCGGGTTGCCAGGGATTTTAGCCATTCGCCCACAGGATTATTTGATTTTCGCCATCGGTATGGTGATTGCAATCGCAGTGCCATTCTTATTGACACTGACTTTCCGTCGCATTGGTTTATTTAATAAACTTGATCGGGTTGAAGAAGGCAATGTACCGACTTTAGGCAGCGAGGCCACTAAAAAGGCTGGTGCAGTCGTTGAATTATTTGCTCCAATTGCAGGTATGCTGCATCCATTAAGCAGTGCCAAGGATCCAGTTTTTGCTGAAGGCATGATGGGGCAAGGCGTTGTGATTGATCCTAGTGAAGGCAAACTATATGCGCCGTTTGATGGTCAAATCAGTCTGCTATTCCCAACGAAGCATGCAATCGGATTAGTCAGCACGGAAGGTACTGAAGTATTGATCCACATAGGAATCGATACAGTACAGCTAGATGGAAAATACTTTACCAGTCATGTGAAGCAGGGTGACAGTGTCAAAAAGGGCCAGCTTTTGATGGAATTTGATGTGGAGGCGATCAAAGGCGAAGGGTATGAGGTACAAACCCCAATCATTGTGACGAACTCAACTGATTTCCAAGTGGACCCCTTGTTGGAAGAAACAGCGGTCACAAGTAATGAAAAAATCTTAATTGCAACAGAATTATAGAAAGCTGGAGGGCAACATGAGTTTTAAAGAGAAGGTAATTTACCAGATTTATCCCAAATCATTTTTGGATACCAATCAAGATGGGGTAGGAGATCTGCCGGGAATTGAAAGAAAATTGCCATACTTAAAGCGTTTGGGTGTAGATATGGTTTGGTTAAGTCCAATCTATCCGAGTCCGCAAAATGATAATGGCTATGATGTTGCAGATTATACAGCAATTAACCCAATGTTTGGAACAATGGATGATTTTGAAAGCCTGATGGCAACCGCCAAAGAAAATGGTATCGAAATCATGCTGGATATGGTCTTCAACCATGTCTCTACTGAGCATGAGTGGTTTCAAAAAGCATTAGCCGGTGATCAGAAATATCAAGATTACTTTATTTTAAGAGACGAACCGACCGATTGGGTTTCTAAATTCGGCGGCAATGCTTGGGCGCCCTTTGGTGATACGGGTAAGTATTATCTGCATTTATATGATGTTACCCAAGCTGATTTGAATTGGCGAAACCCAGAAGTGCGTGAAGAGCTGTTTGAGGTTCTGCGCTTTTGGATGGAAAAAGGTATTAAGGGTTTCCGCTTTGATGTTATCAATGTCATCGGTAAAGACGAAGTGTTGATTGATTGTCCAGAAAATGACGGCAAACCAGCCTATACTGATCGTCCGATTGCTCATGAATTTATCCATATGATGAATCAAGCGACTTATGGAGAAGACACTGAAATCATCACAGTTGGTGAAATGAGTTTTACCACAGTAGAGGACTGTATCTTATATACAAATCCTGAGCGTGAAGAATTAAATATGACCTTCAATTTCCACCATTTAAAAGTGGACTATAAAGATGGAAAAAAATGGACCTTGATGCCGTTTGATTTTGCGAAGCTGAAAGAATTGTTTCATACATGGGGAACGCAAATGAGTGAGGGAAGTGGCTGGAACGCACTTTTCTGGAATAATCACGATCAGCCTCGAGCGCTAAATCGTTTCATTGATGTGGATAACTATCGGGTAGCAGGCGCAAAAATGTTAGCCAGTTCGATCCACCTAAATCGAGGAACGCCTTATATTTATATGGGAGAAGAAATCGGGATGGTCGATCCAGATTTCGATACGATGGAACAATATGTCGATGTAGAAAGTTTGAACGCCTATCAAGAGCTGTTGCTAGCAGGCAAGTCCGAACAAGAAGCCTTCGAGATCGTCAAAGCCAAGTCTCGTGATAATTCTCGTACGCCGATGCAATGGGATAGCGGCGAATACAACGGATTTTCAAAAACAACGCCATGGTTATCACTAGGAAAATCGGCTGATGAGATCAATGTCGCAAAAGAACTGCAAGAAGGGTCAATCTTTACCTACTATCAACAATTGATCAGATTGAGAAAAGACTATCCAGTGATTGCAAAAGGCAGCTACGAGGCTTTTTTACCTGAGCATCCGCAAATTTACGGTTTTGTGCGCCGCCTAGAAGAACATTCACTGCTGGTGCTTAATAACTTTTTCCCAACAGAGACTACGATCAACATACCGGAAGAATTTTTGACTGGAAACATATTGATTGATAATTATGAGACGGAAGTTGTTGATGAAGTAATCACACTCAAACCGTATCAAACAATTGCCATCTATCGTTAAAAAAACGCGTGAGCAACTCTGCTCACGCGTTTTATTTCGTCAAATCAATTCGTTTATTCACTAAATAAATCAATAGACCGCCTAACGACATAGAAAGTAATTCACCTAAACCGATGATCAGCCAATTGAAGAAAAACGGTGCTTGATAAAAGAAGGTCAATTGACCGGCCACCGTAAACATGGAAAAGGCAAAAATCAATGTGGTGATAATCATTTTTTTCTTAAGGCTGGTGATTTTTTTAGTTACAGCTCGACAGATCAGTAAAACGATCAATGTGGAGATACTGCCGAAGAGCACATCAACAATCCCAAGCGGAGAAGCCAGATTGGCAATCGCTACGCCTAAAGTTACTGCGATCGTATAGCGTTTGTTGAACAGGGGTAAAAAATTGAACATTTCTGCCAAACGAAATTGGATCGCTCCAAAGCTTATAACAGATAGAACAATCGTGACAGCGACATACAATCCTGTCACAACGGCCATTTTAGCCGTATCAGTAGTCGTCCAGCGTTGAGCTGTACTTTTTTCAAGGTGCATTTTTATCATTCTCCTTTACAAGACATCGTCTCGTTAATAACTGCGGCCAAAGGATTGAAGTGCCGCAGTGCGATTTTCTCGCTAACATTTATCTTAGAGGATTCTATAAAAAATGCAAGCTATTTTAATAGCCAACCGCCGTCAACTGGCAAAATAGTTCCTTGCATGTAGCGTGCTTCTTCGCTAGCTAGGAACAAAGTGGCATAAGCTACTTCTTTTGGTTTGGCCCAACGTTTAACAGGCGTTTCTTCAGCCACCCATTTCGCCATCTGTCCATCGCCAGAAAAGTCTGCCTGATTCATGGGTGTCTCAATTGCACCAGGAGCAAGGGCGTTGACATGGAGACCTTTAGCGGCGTAGTCCAATGCAAGCTGTTTAGTGAAGCCGACAATGGCATGCTTGCTAGTGGTGTAAGCAATACCGCCTCCGCCAGCGACTAATCCGGCAATCGAAGCCATGTTAATCACCGTTCCTCGATTCCCCAGTAGCTCAGGTAATAATAGCTTGGTCAATGTAAACATGCTTTTTAAATTGGTATCTAAAATCTTTTCCCAAAGGTCATCCTCCGTCTTAGCCAAGGGCAAATAATCATCCAATACTCCAGCAGTATTCAACAAGATATCGACCTTGCCAAAAATTCCGTGACATGTTTCGATGGCTGCTTTCAAGCTATCTTTGTCTCGAACATCACCCAGGTGATAGGCGAAATGATTGGGATAACATTTTTGCATTGCTGATAAATTCAACTCTTGCTGGTCAAAAGCAAAGACACGAGCACCGGCCTTTAAAAAAGCCTGTGCTTGAGCAGTACCGATACCAGAGGCTGCGCCAGTGACGAAAACAGTTTTATCAGTAAAATCAAAGGTCATCATTCGACGATTTTCCAGTCTTCTGCAAGAATATCGCAAACTGTCGGAGCAAAGCTTGAAAAGCCTTCATCAGCCGTTTTAATCAAAAAGTAAGGCGTCACTGGTGCACCGTCAAATACTTCACCCTCAACCAATGTGACATATAACTCGAAACCGCCCCAGCCTTCACGAATAATTTTTGCGCCTTTTTTTAATTCGGGTAATATTTCTTCAAACGTCAATTGTAGTTCCTCCATTCAAAAAATTCTTTCTTTTGGTAGAATACCAAAAAGTCAGTAACGCCACAAGAAGAGTAAGAAGGGAGAAAAAGACCTCTCCGAAAAAAGAGAGGTCTTTGACTATTAATCATCTGTTTCTGTATCGTTATCTTTGTTCTTGGCGTTAACCTTGTTACGCGTATTCCAATAGGCCTTGTAATCATCGTCATTTCCGCCAATCCCAAATTCATAGGAATTATCTGCTGGGCCATCCTTTGCCCAAAGAGAAGTGGTTTCGCCACTAGGAACTTGATAGTTCGTTCCATTATGGTTAACTTTGCCCGGCTTCAGACCAGTAAAGTCAGAAACTTTAATTTGCTTCACATCATCAGACAATTCAAATTTCTCGTCTTCACCGAAAATCGTTGGGTTGACTTGATAAATTCTAGCGGCAAGATAGGCCATATAGGTCGCTGTCCGATTTCCCGCACCATCGTTCATTGGTTTATTATCATCTCGACCAGTCCACGTTCCTAACGTAATAGTCGGTGTGGAAACGATCAGCCAGTTATCGGCATAATTATCTGTAGTACCAGTTTTACCGACCCAATCCGCAGTACTTAATGGATAGTTAACACCACTTAAGATGGACTTGAAGGGAGTGGTGTGTTGTTCATTGATTACACTGCGCATCATATCATTCATAATTGATGCAGTTGCTTTTGAGTAGACCTGAACTGGATTATCCTTGTGCTTATAAATCTCTTTGCCGGTACTATCAGTAATAGAATCAATCAGGTATCCTTGCTGATAGACGCCGTTATTCGCTAAGGTTTGGAATCCGTTGACTTCAGTTAAGGTTGAAACATTTGTTGTTCCTAATGGTGCGGCTTCAACACCCCAGTCATTAGAAGTCGGGTAATTCATCTTCTTTAGATAGTTGTCATAGGCAAATTGATCGGAGCCTTTGTTCGTTAATAAGTCCTGATACACATGGTAGGCAGTAATATTGGTCGATTCAACAAGTGCCTGTCTTGTGGTCTGGAAGGTTTTTGACCCTTTGTTTTCAGCATTTTTCAATTCTTTACCAGCGTCATCACCATGTTGATACTTCATTGGATAATCGGCGATACGTGAAGCACTTCCTAGCAAACCTTGGTCGATTGCTGGTCCGTAAACCAATACCGGTTTGATTGAAGAGCCTGCTTGTCGTGAAGTATCAAAGGCGTGGTTGTTTTGGTTTGTATTGTAATCACGACTGCCGACAAAACCATAAATTCTACCCGTGCTGTTATCCATCATAACGGTCCCTGGTTCAACAGTAGCTCCAGAGCCATCGTCTAAGTATTGCCCATATTCAGCGACGCCTAATTGCATCGCGTCATAAATATTCTTATCAATCGTTGATTTTACAACCAATCCTTGATTTTGCATTTTCACTTTGGCTTGCTCTACGTAGCGGTTGCGAACATCGTCTTTGCTGTAATCAGCATCACTGACCCCATCTTCTTTGGCTTGTTGTTTCGCCACGATACTGATGGCTTCATTATAGACGGTGTAGTACAAGAAGCCATGTTGTTGAACCTCTACAGCTTGACGACCTTGGAAGTCTTTTGAAAGATCATATTTCTTGGCATCTTCATATTCCTTTTTAGAGATCATCTGCTCACGATACATATTGAACAATACATCGTCTTTTCGATCCATCCCAAGGGAATAATCCTGCTTCAAATCACCAGTGTTTGTGTAGGGACTGTATACGATCGGACTTTGTGGCAGCCCTGCAATAAAAGCAGATTGAGGAAGATTTAAGTCTTTTGCATGTACCCCAAAGATTCCAATCGCAGCTTCTTCAACGCCAGCAATATTTTGTCCTTTATTATTACGACCGAAAGGTGAGACATTTAAGTAAGCTGTCAAAATTTCGTCTTTACTTAAATATTTTTCCAAATCTAATGCTAGGACGATCTCGTTCGCTTTCCGTTTGAAGGAAGTCTCATTCGTTAAAACTTGTTGCTTGACTAGCTGCTGAGTCAGAGTAGAACCACCTGATCCCGCACCAAAGCCTACAACTTCTCCCAAAAGAGCTCGTACGACTGCTTTTGGTACGACACCTCGGTGTTCATAGAAGTTTTCATCTTCAGTAGCGACTAAGGCTTTTTTTACCCATGGAGAAATCTCGTCAGAATTGATTTTTTCTCGAATTGGATCAGCCTGAATTGTTGCTAATTCGCGATCATCTGCATAAAGCAATTTTGATGATTCCGCGATATCGCCGACTTTTTGCTTCATTTCCGATTTTGTAGGTGTCGGTGTTCCTTCTACAAGATGGGCAAAATACCCAGCACCGATTCCGACAACGAGCATGCCTCCTAAAAAGAGCACAACGACTAAGCCAAGCAGCAATGACTTGACTACTCGCAAAGAGACATTTAGTGCAAAAGGTCCTCCAAGACTCGTTCTTGATTTGCTTTTGCTGCTCTTTTTCGGTTGCTTATTTATTTTTTTCTTGTGAGCCAAAAAGTCCACCTCATTAGATTCTATCATTTTAATTATCTGTTGAATTATAGCAAAGTTTTACTTCTATTAACAAGCGGATGCAATGTTTGTAATCAAAACTTCAACTAATTGTTAAGTAAAACAAAACAAACATTATTATATTGTCCGGCTTTCTTTTTGCTACTGGCTCGTTTTTCTTGATCTAGAACTTCGAAGAAATCTGACGAATGGCTTTTATTTCCTTGTTTTTTCGGTTAATATGGGAAAGTATAAGTCATTTAAAAATGATATGCGTAATGAGTATATGTCTAACATTTAGTTAGCGCATCAAAAATAATTAGGAGGAAAAAATATGCATTCAGACTTTTTTCAAGAACTAAAAGCCCGTGGCTTAATTTTTCAAGTAACAGATGAAGCAGCCCTAGAAAAACAATTAAACGAAGAGTCTGTTAAACTATATATCGGCTTTGATCCAACAGCTGACAGTCTGCACATTGGTCATTTATTACCAATTTTAACGTTGCGTCGTTTCCAACAAAACGGACACGTACCAATCGCTTTGGTTGGCGGCGGAACCGGAATGATCGGTGATCCTTCATTTAAAGATGCAGAACGTCAATTGAATACGTTAGATACCGTTCAAAGCTGGTCACAAAGTATCAAAAATCAGCTTTCAGGGATTATTGACTTTGAAAACAAGGAAAATCCAGCAATAGTCGCTAATAATTATGAATGGTTAGGCGAATTAAAGCTGATCGACTTTTTACGTGATGTTGGTAAGAACTTTACAATCAATTACATGATGAGTAAAGAAAGTGTTAAACGCCGGATCGAATCGGGAATTTCCTACACAGAGTTCGCTTATCAGTTACTACAGGCCTACGACTTCTACGAGTTAAACAAACGTTATGGTTGTCTCTTACAATTAGGCGGCAGCGATCAATGGGGCAATATCACATCAGGGATCGAATTGATCCGTCGTGAAGAAGGTAAACAAGCCTTTGGTTTTACAATGCCTTTGATCACAAAAGCCGATGGTACAAAATTTGGTAAAACAGAAGGAAATGCGGTTTGGTTAGACGCAGAGAAGACCTCACCATATGAGTTCTACCAATTCTGGATCAATACAGATGACCGCGATGCCGTTAAATTCTTGAAATACTTTACCTTCTTGAGTTTGGAAGAAATTGATGCGATCGAAAAAGAATTCACTGCAGCTCCAGAACAACGGGCGGCACAAAAGGCCTTAGCCAAAGAAGTGACTGTTTTAGTTCATGGAGAAGAAGCATACAATCAAGCGGTGCACATTTCTGAAGCGTTATTCAGCGGCGATGTGAAAAACTTGAATGCAGCAGAGATCAAACAAGGTTTTAAAAATGTACCTAATTATCAAGTTCAAGCAGGTGACGACTTGAATTTGGTTGAGATTCTGATAACAGCAGGCATCGAAGCGTCTAAACGCCAAGCTCGCGAAGATATCAACAATGGTGCGATCTACATCAATGGCGATCGCGTACAAGATGTGACCTACACATTAAGTGACCAAGATAAATTAGCGGATGAGTACATCGTTGTTCGTCGTGGGAAGAAAAAATATTTTGTTTTACAATTTTAATTGTAATTGCGAAAGGGATTGTACCAGTTTTTGGAGCAATCCTCTTTCTATGTAGTGATGGGAAAGCGTTTTAGAAGTAGGGTGAGGTGAGCATTTGGGAGCAATATTATTAAACTCGTTAGGATTATTTGTTATTATCTTGATAGGCTATTTAACGAAACGATTGAACTTATTGATGAAGGCAGACGGCTCGATGATCTCAAAGATAGTCGTTAATGTGACACTGCCAGCCGCGATTATCGTGAATCTGCAATATTTGGCAGTAAAAAACCAATTGCTGTTGTTAATCCTTGCTGGTTTAGTATTAAATCTAGTGATGATTCTAATCGGTCATTTTTTATCTAAAAAACAGGAGCAGGTAGAACGAGAATTTTTGATGTACGGTGTTTCTGGCTACAATATTGGAAATTTCGCGATTCCCTTTGTTCAGAGCTTTATACCGCAGGCGATTCCGATTCTATCCTTTTTTGATATTGGCAATAGTGTTATGCTGGCGGGCGGCTCAAATGTAGTAATCGAAGGCATCAGTGGCAGTGATGAAGAACGACCGAGCGTAAAAAAAGTTCTCGGAAGATTGTTTCGATCGGTGCCGTTTCTCTGTTACTTGATCATGCTGTCCTTGCGAATTTTAAAGCTTGAGTTACCAGAAGCCGTTTTTCAGATCGCCCAGCCAATTGCTAATGCTAATACGTTTTTGTCGATGTTTATGATTGGTTTGTTTTTGGAGCTTCGCTTGCCGAAAAAGGATTTATCATTAGTTGGACGTGTGTTAGCAATCAAATATGGGGTGGGCTTATTGCTGGTAGTTCTTTTTATGTTACTACCGTTTCCGGCAATGATCAAAATCGTTTTATGTCTTGTTTCAGTCGGACCGATTCCGACATTTGGTGTGATCAACAGTGTAGCTGCAGGAATGCGCGCAGAAGTGGTGGGTTTTACCTCTTCGCTTAGTTTCTTAATCAGTTTGCCATTGATGACGAGTTTATTGTTATTCCTATAAATAAAAAATCTGGAGGTTTTTATGTTAATTGGTTCTCATGTAAGTATGAAAGGCAAAGAAATGTTATTAGGTGCGGCACAAGAAGCAGCGAGTTATCAAGCATCAACGTTTATGATTTATAGCGGAGCACCGCAAAATACTCGCCGTAAACCAGTCGATGAGATGAATATCCCAGCTGGGGAAGCATTTATGAAGGAGCATGGGCTATCAAATATTGTCATGCATGCACCATATATTATTAATCTTGGTAATACGAACAAGCCAGAAATGTTCCCTTTTGCAGTCCAATTTTTACGCGATGAAATTATGCGAGCGGAAGCCTTGGGAGCGATGCAGATTACGTTACATCCAGGAGCTCACGTTGGTGCGGGAGAAAAAGCTGGCTTAGACCAAATCATCAAAGGACTAAATGAAGTATTGACCAAAGATCAGCGGGCACAAATTGCTTTAGAGACCATGGCAGGTAAAGGCACGGAGTTGGGTAAAACCTTTGAAGAGCTGGCTTATATTATTGATGGCGTCACGTTGAATGAAAAGCTCTCAGTGACTTTCGATACCTGTCATACAAATGATGCTGGGTACAATGTTAAGGAAGATTTTGACGGAGTATTAGATGAGTTCGATCGTGTGATTGGGTTGGATCGCTTAAAAGTCGTTCACGTGAATGATTCGAAAAATCCAATGGGCTCTCACAAGGATCGTCATGCAAACATTGGTTTTGGTACGATTGGCTTTGATACTTTGAATGCCATTGTTCATCATGAAAAGTTGAAAGACTTACCAAAAATCTTGGAAACACCTTACGTGGGAGAAGACAAAAAGAACCAAAAACCACCGTATGGTTTCGAAATCGCTATGTTGAAATCACAGCAGTTCGATCCAGATCTATTAGCAAAAATTCAAGCGCAATAAAATAAGGCACCTGTTCGTCATTTCGAGCAGGTGCCTTTAAGCTTATTCTCTAATTTGTCCATCACCGTAAATAATGTATTTATTGGAAGTCAAATGTTCCAATCCCATTGGTCCGCGGGCATGCAATTTCTGGGTAGAAATGCCGATCTCCGCACCAAAGCCAAACTTAAAACCATCTGTGAAACGGGTCGAGGCATTGATATAGACAGCTGCCGCGTCAACTTCTTTTAAGAATTTTTGCCCGTTATGATAGCTGTCGGTGACGATTGCCTCGGAATGTTTGGAGTTATAGTAATTGATGTGCTCGATGGCTTCTTCAATGGAAGCAACGACCTTGATTGCCAAGATATAGTCTAAGAATTCGGTTGCCCAGTCTGCTTCAGTTGCTAAATCCGCCTGTTTCAAATGCTTTAACGCCTCTGCATCTCCTCGTATAGTAACTAATGGTGTCAATTCTTTTTCTATCAGAGGTAAGAACTCTGCTGAGATTTCCTTGTGAACGAGTAACGTTTCGATCGCATTACAAACGGAGGGACGTTGAACTTTAGCGTTTTTTACAATGCTTAGTGCCATGTCCAATTGTGCGGCAGAATCAACATACACGTGATTGTTACCAGTTCCTGTTTCGATCACTGGCACCGTCGCGTTGCTTTTCACGCGTTGGATTAAACCTGCACCACCACGGGGAATTAACACATCTAAATATTCGTTTAAGCGCATCATCTCATTCGCGACATCATGTGAAGTGTCGCTGACAAACTGAATCATAGCAGGATTCAACTGGCAGTTGCACAGTGTCTTTTGCATAAGCTCCACTAATGCTTGATTTGAATGGAAGGCTTCTTTGCCGCCACGTAAGATGACAGCATTTCCTGATTTGAAACATAAACTAGCCGCATCGGTCGTCACGTTTGGCCGAGACTCAAAGATGATTCCGATCACACCTAAAGGGACTCGTTGTTGACCAACCATCAATTGATCCTCTGTCCGCCACATTTTCTCCACGACACCAATTGGATCTGGCAAGGCCGCCACCTGACGGATGCCTTCAGACATTTCCTTGATTCTTTCATCGGTTAAACGTAAACGATCGATCATTGGATCAGGAATCCCGTTATCCTTTGCTCGACATAGATCTTGTTGATTTGCAGTCAAAATAACTGCGGCATTGTTTTCCAAATCTTCAGCCATCTGCAGCAAGCAGTCATTTTTTTGAGTAGTTTCTAACTGGCCCAATTGTTGCGCAGCGGAGCGGCTCTGCTGCCCTAAGGTATTCATCAAGTTATCCATGTTTTTCCTCCTTAAATAATGTTCCGACATCAACTCCAGCTAAAATATCAAAAATTATTCTGGGAGGTTTCCCATTGGCTAAAACCATGGCACTTTTTGCTTCTAAAATTCGTTGCGCTGCTTTCAATTTGCTGACCATACCGCCAGTGCCAAAGCGGCTGCCTTCACCGCCGGCTTGATCCATCAACGTTTCATTGATGGTTGAAACAGTCGAGTATAGAATTGCGTGTTTGTTGGTTGAGGGATTGTCTGAATAAAACCCGTCAATGTCACTCAACATAATCAGCACATCTGCTTCCATTAATTGTGCGACGATGGCGGAAAGTTCATCATTGTCTCCGAACTTTCGCGTATGATCCATTTCATCAACTGCGACAGTATCATTTTCGTTAATAATCGGAACGATCCCCATTGAAATGAGCTGCTCTAATGTATTGATTACATTTTTGCGGCTTTCGGGTAAATCTACCACATCTCGAGTCAATAGTACTTGAGCGGTTTGTTGACTATAGACTAAAAAACGTTGGTTGTAGATGTGCATCAATTCAGATTGACCCACGGCCGCAACTGCTTGCTGCACAGGGATTTCCTGCGGCCGTTCCGGGATTCTAAGTTTGTCCATTCCAACGCCAATCGCGCCAGAAGAGACCAATATTATTTCTTTGCCTTGATTTCGAAGGTCAGTTAATACGAATGCTAATTGATCAATTCCAGCGAAATTGATCTTGCCATTTGGATGGATCAAGGAACTTGTCCCGATCTTCACCACGATCCGATTGACGGATCTTAAAAAATCTCTCATGTTTCCACCTCTTCACTTAGCCACCAGCGAGGAAGATATTGTTTTGCATTTTAGCATATTCTAATCTAAATTTCATCAATTGTTTAAAATTTACTGGAAATTTTTTTTGATCATGAAAATTTGTTTCAATTTAAAGACGTCTAAACTTCTATGTACTAATATAGAAAGTGAAAAGCTTTCTTTTTCTAGGCCAATTAATAAGATTGGACTAAAAATCTTCTAGATTGATTTGAAGTTTCTTAAAACGGCTTTTCTTTTAGAGTATCTTTTAGTAAAATATACAAGAATGTGTCAGGAAAGGAGCGGTGAAAATGGTATCAACTGGAATTGTAGTATTAATCGCAGTAATCGCTGCACTATTAGGTGCTGTCGGCGGTTTCTTCTTAGCTCGTAAATATATGCAAGACTATTTCAAAAAGAATCCTCCAATCAACGAGGATATGTTACGTCAAATGATGATGTCGATGGGCCAAAAACCTTCAGAAAAGAAAGTTCGTCAAATGATGCAGCAAATGAAAAACCAACAATAATTTTGAAAGGACAATCGTCTCTGGATGGTTGCCCTTCTTTTTTTGGCAGTTGTACTTTTCGAGTATGGTGGCATTTGCGATGAAGTCAATTTGTTAAAGCAGAAAAATTCACACGGAGTTTAGTTAGATCGTATGTGTGATGAGAACCAAACTAATTTTTCCGTCTTTTGAAAAAATTAATCCTTATTACTGAGTTAGCTGCGAATTTGCAAAACTGACAATTAGTAAGCAGATTTGTCGACAGAAGATAGTTTGGGTTGTAAAGTATAGGCGAATGGGAGGAATGTCTGAATGTATGATGTAATAGTTATCGGCGCGGGTCCAGCAGGGATGACCGCTGCCTTATATGCTTCACGTTCGAATCTAAAAGTTCTGTTGATTGAACGTGGTGCGCCAGGCGGACAAATGAACAATACCGCTGAAGTAGAGAATTATCCAGGCTTCGAATCAATTATGGGTCCAGAGCTTGCGATGAAGATGTATGACGGGGTCACAAAATTTGGCACGGAAAATGCCTATGGAATCGTACAGGATATCGTTGATCACGGTGATTACAAGGAAGTCATCACTGAAGATAAAAGCTATCAAACTAAAACGATTATCGTTGCTACAGGGTGTGTTCATCGTAAATTAGGCGTGCCAGGTGAAGAATCATTTGCAGGCCGCGGAGTCTCTTATTGTGCTGTCTGTGACGGTGCCTTTTTCCGCAATAAACGTTTGATCGTTGTCGGCGGAGGCGATTCAGCGGTAGAAGAAGCGATTTATTTAACACGCTTTGCTTCTGAAGTCGTGATTGTTCATCGTCGTGATGAATTGCGCGCACAAAAGATTATTCAAGATCGTGCCTTTGCAAATGAAAAAATTTCATTTATTTGGGACAGTGTTGTGGATGAGATCGTCGGTAACGAAATGGTCGTAACAGGCGCACAAATTCGCAATGTAAAAACGGGTGAAGTTCATTTGGAACCCGCTGATGGAGCCTTTATCTATGTTGGCTTGGAACCATTGACAGAACCATTTAAAAATAGTGGTATCACCAATACTGCTGGCTGGATTGAAACGGATCAAGAAATGAAAACAAAAATTCCTGGTGTCTTTGCGATTGGAGATGCCCGTGAAAAAGATTTACGTCAAATCACGACCGCTGTCGGTGAAGGCGGAATCGCTGGTCAACAGGTTTATAAATACATCGAAGCACAAAATTAATTGATTTTGGAAGAAGAAGGCAAAGTTCATTTACCTTCTTCTTTTTTATCTCTTTAGTAGACTTTTCTAACATCACAAGGTACAAGTTTTCTTTGCTGAATATAACAGTAATGGTATACTTAAATGGTAAGAAAAATTTTGAAAGAGGTGTGTTTCATGTCTTGGGAACAAGTTTATGAACAATGGATTGATTCAGATAAATTAGATGAAAAAATGCGTAAAGAATTACAAGACTTAGGCAAAGACCCAGAGTTGAAAAAAGATGCGTTTTATAAACAGCTAGAATTTGGAACAGCAGGTATGCGGGGTGTCTTAGGCCCTGGTGTCAATCGAATGAACATTTTTACTATTCGTCAGGCAACTGAAGGCTTAGCTCGTTTCATGGATACGCAAGATCCCGAAACGAAACGCCGCGGTGTGGCGATTGCTTATGATTCACGCCACATGTCACCAGAATTTGCAATGGAAGCCGCTAAAACGTTAGCGAAGCATGACATTCCTTCCTTTGTATTCGAAAGCTTACGTCCAACACCAGAATTATCTTTTGCCGTTCGTTTTGAAAATGCCTTCACTGGTATTATGATCACGGCATCCCACAATCCAGCTGAATATAATGGCTACAAAGTCTACGGTGAAGATGGCGGACAAATGCCGCCAGAAGATGCAGATGCACTGACAAAATTCGTTCGTGCTGTAGAAAATCCATTAGAAGTTGAAGTGCTATCTGATGATGAAGTCGAACATAGCGGCTTGATCAATATTATTGGCGATGAAGTCGATTCAGAATATCTGAAGGAAATCAAATCAGTGACCATCAATCAAGAGTTGATCAATGAAATGGGTAAAGAGCTAAAATTAGTTTACACACCATTACATGGAACAGGTAAGATGTTAGGGGAAAAGGCATTAAAACAAGCGGGCTTTGAAAAATTTGTTTTAGTTCCTGAACAAGCAATCGCTGATCCAGATTTCTCAACAGTAAAATCACCAAATCCTGAAGAACATTCTGCCTTTGAATATGCAATTAAATTAGGCGAACAAGAAGGAGCAGACTTGTTAATCGCGACAGACCCGGATGCAGATCGTCTTGGTGCGGCTGTTCGTTTGCCAGATGGACGTTACGAAGTCTTGACTGGAAATCAAATCGGAGCAATCATGATTCGCTATATCTTGGAGGCCCACAAGCAAGCAGGCACTTTACCAGAAAATGCGGTGGTCTTGAAATCAATCGTATCAAGTGAGTTGGCAACCACAATTGCTGATTCTTATAATGTGAAGATGGTCGATGTCTTAACCGGCTTCAAGTTTATTGCTGAAAAAATCCAACAATATGAAGATGACCATTCGCAAACCTTCATGTTTGGCTTTGAAGAAAGCTACGGCTACTTGATTAAATCCTTTGTCCGTGACAAAGACGCGATCCAAGCATTAGTTTTACTAGCTGAAGTTGCCGCTTACTACAAAAAACAAGGCAAGACGC
Organism: Enterococcus raffinosus; assembly: GCF_018917525.1. Classification (GTDB taxonomy): domain Bacteria; phylum Bacillota; class Bacilli; order Lactobacillales; family Enterococcaceae; genus Enterococcus_A; species Enterococcus_A raffinosus_A. Next base: position 47,755 of record NZ_JAHLOS010000001.1, read on the forward strand.
TATACGATGGCTTGCAAGATATTTTTGAAGAGTATGGCTATTATGCGGAAAAAACGATTTCAGTTACCTTGAGCGGTGCTGAAGGGGCCGAACAGATCAAAACGATCATGGGCAATCTGCGTAACGAAGCACCAAAAGCTTTTGCGGATGTCGCCGTAACAATGACAGAAGATTTTAAAACATCGAAAACAATCGATGCCGATGGAAATGAATCAGCGATCGACATGCCTGCTTCAGATGTATTAAAATACACCTTAGCGGATGAAACGTGGATTGCCGTTCGTCCTTCTGGAACAGAACCAAAAATCAAATTCTACATCGGCGTAAAAGGGGATTCTCATGAAGCTGCTGCAGAAAAAATTACTACGTACGAAGCAGCCATCCGTAAAATCGCCGAATAGAGTAAATGAGGGCTATAAATGAAGGAACACGAAGAAGTTCAAGCGGTCAGTCAATTTTTTAAAATCTTGAGTGATCCCACACGGTTAAAAATTTTAATGTTTTTAAAAGAGGGAGAACGGAATGTTTCATCTATCAGTGAAACGCTGGGGATGGAACAGTCAGCGGTTTCTCATCAATTAAAATTATTACGTGATAACCGTTTAGTCAAAGCACGTCGTGATGGAAAGGCCATGCTTTATAGTTTAGATGATCAGCATGTCCTAGATGTTTTAGAGCAGACCTTTCGTCACGTCACGCATCAATAAAAACGGGCTTTTCCAAAATTTTTGGAAAAGCTCTTTTTTTTTGCAGAAATTTTGTTATACTGATAGCTAACTATTAGAATACGATGAAATTACTTTTAATATGAATGTAATTTAACGGAGGCGGATTATGGAAAAAGCAGTCAAGGTAGGTCTATTAGGTTTAGGTGTAGTTGGTACTGGTGTCTTAGAAATTTTAGCAGATCATAAAGATAAAATTGAAAAAAGTATTGGCGGCCCCTTGGTTGTAACGAAAGCCTTGATTCGACCAGAAGAAGATAAATCTGCTTTAGCAGAAAAATATCAATTGGAATTGGTTACTGAATTGGACGCGATTTTAAATGATCCAGAGATCGCTATTGTAGTAGAAGTGATGGGACGGATCGAACCAGCCAAGACCTTTATCAAAAAAGCACTTATGGCTGGTAAAAATGTTGTTACAGCGAATAAGGATTTATTAGCACAGCACGGGACTGAGTTAGTCAATCTAGCGCGGGAGCAGCAGCGCAATCTATATTATGAAGCTAGCGTCGCCGGTGGTATTCCAATCTTACGAACGATCGCTAACAGCTTAGCAGCAGATGATATTACCGAAGTTCTTGGAATCGTCAATGGAACGACCAATTATATGTTGACTAAAATGGTCCAAGAGCATCGTACGTACGATGAAACACTGAAGGAAGCGCAAGAGCTAGGATTTGCGGAAAGTGATCCAACCAATGATGTGGATGGGATTGATGCCGCATATAAAATGGTTATTCTAAGCAAATTTGCTTTCGGGATGTCTATTACGATGGATCAAGTCAAGATCAAAGGAATTCGCGGCTTGGCGGCAGAAGATGTGTCGATTGCTGATCAACTGGGTTACACGGTAAAACTGATCGGTTCAACGATCAAACAAGACGACACAATCTCGGTGGAGGTTGGACCTGTCTTAGTACCCCATGAGCATCCGCTTGCTTCAATCCATAATGAAATGAATGCTGTTTTTGTTAAGAGTTCAGGAATTGGCGAATCAATGTACTATGGTCCGGGAGCTGGTGCACGCCCAACGGCTACCAGTATCGTGGCGGATTTGATGACGATCGTGAATAAGATGAAGAAAAATACTGTCGGTCATCGCTTCACTGGCTATACCCAACCAACCAAAATTACTTCACCAGATGAAAACATCAGCAAGTACTTCTTATCGTTGGAAATGCCTGATGAGCCAGGTCAATTTTTGAAACTGGCTGAGATCATGACAGACACCAAAGTTGGCTTTGAACAAGTCGTCCAAGAAAAAGGCGACGGTGAAAATGCACGGGTAGTCTTGATCACACACGAGACATCAGAAACGAAGATGGCAACGATCCAACAGGAAATCAAAGAAAAAACAAATTATAAATTATTGTCATTGATGAAAGTTATGGGGGAATAAATATGTACGAAGGTCTATTAAAACAATATAAAGAGTATTTGCCAATCACTGATAAAACGCCTCAAATCGCATTGGCTGAAGGAAACACGCCATTGATTCCGTTAAAGAATCTATCAAAAGAATTGGGCATTACACTTTATGGGAAATATGAAGGCTTGAATCCAACTGGTTCCTTCAAAGATCGTGGAATGGTGATGGCTGTGGCTAAGGCTGTGGAAGACGGTGCAAAAGCGATTATTTGTGCCTCAACTGGTAATACGAGTGCCGCCGCTGCTGCCTATGCAACACGTGCAGGCATCAAGGCGTATGTTGTGATTCCAGATGGGAAGATCGCAATGGGTAAATTGGCTCAAGCGATCGCATATGGAGCAGATATTATTTCGATCCCCGGAAACTTTGATGAAGCCCTAAAAGCAGTTCGTGATATTGCGGAAACAGAAGCGGTTGCTTTAGTAAATTCAGTGAATCCTTATCGTTTAGAAGGACAAAAAACAGCGGCGTTTGAAATTTGCGAACAATTGGAAAAAGCGCCAGATGTATTGGCAATTCCTGTTGGAAACGCCGGAAATATTTCTGCCTATTGGAAAGGCTTCAAAGAATGGCATGAGAAAAAAGGCACAGAATTGCCACGGATGCACGGTTTCGAAGCAGAAGGTGCGGCGGCAATTGTTCAGGGAAAAGTCATTGAACAACCAGAAACAGTAGCAACAGCGATTCGGATCGGTAATCCTGCTAGCTGGAAATTAGCCGAAGTGGCTCGCGATGAATCAAATGGCTATATCGATTCTGTAACAGACGAAGAAATCTTAAATGCGTATCGCAAGGTCGCTTCTCAAGAAGGTGTTTTTGTGGAACCAGGTTCAGCAGCATCATTAGCTGGTGTGATTCAGCATGTGAAGAATGGTCGGATCAAGCCAGGTGAAACAGTCGTAACAGTCTTCACAGGTAACGGTTTAAAAGATCCCGATACAGCGATCAACGAAACCGACATCAAAATCAATAAGATGAGTGATTTGGAGGATATGCGCCGACATTTACGTGAAGGAGTGGCGTCTCTATGAAAATTCGCGTCCCAGCAACCAGTGCCAATTTAGGCCCCGGCTTTGATTCGTGTGGGATCGCGTTGTCTCAATATTTGACGATCGATATTGGTCCGGAAACTAAAAAATGGCAAATCAAACATCAGTTGGGCAGCAGCATCCCTTCGGATGAAAAAAATCTATTGATTCAAACGGCATTAGATCTCGCGCCTACGTTAAAACCGCATCAACTCACGATGACATCAGACATTCCGATCGCTCGTGGATTAGGCAGCAGCTCTTCTGTTGTCGTAGCGGGAATTGAATTGGCCAATCGTTTAGGAAATCTTGGAATGACGCCGCAGCAGAAAGTGACGTATGCAACCAAGATCGAAGGCCATCCCGACAATGTGGCTCCAGCGATTTGTGGAGACTTTGTAGTGGCAAGCTATAATAATGATGAAGTGAATTTCGTGAAGCATACCTTTCCTGATTGTGATGTGATTGCATTTATTCCCAATCATGAGTTGCTGACTTCAGAAAGTCGCGCGGTTTTACCGAAAGAGTTGTCCTATCAGGATGCGGTCAAAGCTAGCTCGATTGGAAACGTAATGATCGCGGCAGTTTTGAATGGTAATTTGCCGCTAGCTGGGAAAATGATGGAAAAAGATATCTTGCACGAAAGCCATCGCCAGCACCTTGTTCCACATTTGAAAAAAATTCGAGAATTTTGCAAAGCTTACGGTGGTTATGGCAGCTTTTTAAGTGGCGCAGGTCCGACTGTCTTAGTCTTGACCCCGCCTGAAAATACTGAAAAATTAGTCACGGCCTTGAAAGCCTTCGATCATGAAGCATTGATTGATGTACTTTCTGTTGAAAAAGAAGGCGTGCAAATATTTTAATTGCGTAGAAGAGAAGAGTACAACTGATCGGACTTGACAGAGAGCTTCGGTAATTGAGAAGAAGCAGCAGCGATTCGTTGGAAGATGGCCTTGGAGCAATTGTCAGTGAGACACGGGAATGCCCGTTACAGCAGTTCGCAGCAATGCGACTAAAGATCAGTCTTGTGAGAGGCTGATAAATTAAGGTGGTACCACGGCACTCCCGTCCTTTCAGCTATGAAAAGACTGGAGTGTTTTTTATATTACGAAAACAATTGAAAATGACAGGTATGAGAAAAATTATGAGCAATAATCGTGTTAAAAAAAATGATAGTAGGAGGAACAATCATGGAATTTGAAACAAAATGTTTACATGCGGGGTATCAGCCGGGAAATGGAGAACCACGAGTATTACCGATCGTTCAAAGTACAACCTATGCTTATGACTCGACGGATGAGATTGGAAAACTATTTGATTTGGAAGCAGCGGGGTATTTTTATACACGTCTGGCAAATCCAACGACTGGTGCAGTAGAAGAGAAAATCGCGGCACTAGAAGGCGGTGTAGGAGCATTGTGTACATCATCCGGGCAAGCAGCCACCTTTTATGCAGTGCTGAATATTTTAGAGGCTGGAGATCATATGATTTCTTCTAGCTATATTTATGGCGGGACCTACAATCTGTTTGCTCATACCCTTAGAAAAATGGGAATTGAAGTGACATTTGTCGATCAAGATGCCTCAAAAGAGGAATTACTGAAAGCAGCGAAACCAAATACGAAAGCCATTTTTGGCGAAACAATCGCTAATCCCGCGGTGAAGGTGTTGGATCAAGAAAAATTTGCATCTGTAGCAAAAGAGCTGGATATTCCTTTTCTCATTGACAATACGTTTGCGACCCCATACTTTTGTCGACCATTCGAGTTTGGCGCAGATATCGTGATTCATAGTACGACTAAATATTTAGACGGACATGCAGTGCAAACAGGCGGTGTCATCGTTGATGGCGGGAAATTTAATTGGAATAATGGCAAATTTCCTCAGCTTTCAGAGCCTGATGAAACGTATCATGGTATCGTTTATACAGAAAAATTTGGACAAGCGGCATATATCACCAAAGCACGTGTGCAATTAATGCGCGATTTAGGCGCCACGCCTTCCCCGCAAAATTCATTTCTGCTTAATTTAGGAATGGAGACATTACCGGTTCGGATGGATCGCCATTTTGAAAATGCAGTGAAAATAGCGAAATACTTAACTGAGCAAAAAGCAATTAAACATGTGTATTATCCTGGTTTAGAAAGCGATGAAAACTACGATTTGGCGCAAAAATATGTGCCGAGTGGACTTTGTGGCGTTATTTCTGTTGAATTCGCAGAAGGAAAAGAACAGGCAGCCAAGTGGTTAGACGCATTGGAACTTGTTTCATTAGAAGTTCACGTGGCGGATATTCGTACGTGTGCGTTGCATCCTGCAACCTCGACGCACCGCCAACTGACTGATGAAGAGTTGCAGCAGGCAGGAATTTCACCAGGGCTAGTTCGCCTATCTTGCGGAATCGAAAATGTGAATGATCTCCTTGCTGACTTGCAACAGGCCTTTGATAAATTGGAGGGATAATTCATGCCGATTCGCTTAGAGCCTGATTTTCCGGCAAAGTCTGTTTTGGAGTCTGAAGATATTTTTGCGATTGATAATTCCCGGGCGGAGCAACAGGATATTCGACCGCTAAAACTATTGATTCTAAATTTGATGCCAAATAAGATCGACACAGAAATTCATCTGCTGCGTTTGATCAGTCAAAGTCCTTTGCAGATAGATGTGGATTTTTTGAAGGTAGCTAGCCACGAACACAAGCATACTAGTAAGAATCATTTGGATAAGTTTTATTTGGATTTTTCACAGGTAAAAGAGACTTGTTATGATGGTTTGATTATTACTGGAGCACCAGTGGAGCAAATGGCCTTTGAAGAAGTCGATTATTGGTCTGAGTTAGTAGAAATCATGGAGTGGAGCCAAACGTCAGTTACTTCTGTTGTTCACATTTGCTGGGGAGCACAAGCAGGGCTATATTATCATTTTGGAGTTGATAAGATTCCTTTTGAGGAAAAATTATTTGGTATCTATAAACAAGATATCGAGCATCAATTCCGATTGTTTAGAGGCTTTGATGATCGTTTTTGGATGCCGCAGTCACGATATACGGGAATCAATGAAGAGCAGGTACGTCAGGCAAAAATCAAAGTGATCGCTAAGGATGAGGAAGAACGCTCCGCGATCTTAATCTCAGAGGATGAGCACGATGTCTTTTTGATGGGGCACTTTGAGTATGCGACTGATACTTTAGAAAAAGAGTACTTGCGTGATCATGAACGGGGAATTGATACGGCGAAGCCCGCAAATTATTATGAGAACGGCAAAATCTATAATTATTGGCGTGCGCAGGCACATTTGTTTTATCACAATTGGCTGAATGATGTGTATCAAATAACGCCTTATCGCTTAGAAAAGATTCGTGAATTACAAAAAGAAAGAAAGCTGAGATCAATTTGATCTCAGCTTTCTTCTTCCATAAAGTAATAGCTATGGTCTTCTAAATCCAACGCGCTCATGATCATTGCTGCCGTTTCTTCGATCGAAAGTGTGGCAACGTTAATAATCTCGCAGCCTAACTTGTGATAAAGTTCGTTGGCAAATTTCAGCTCTGCTTGAATCTTTTCGCGATCGGAATAGGCTGTTTCGGGGTTTAACCCGTAAGCTCGCATCCGTTCTTTACGGATACCAATCAATACTTCAGGATCATTGGTCAGTCCAACGATTTTCTTCGGATCGATCTCAAATAGCTGTTTAGGAATATGTGCTTGCGGAATCAGTGGTAAATTAGCAACTTTTAAATTTTTATTAGCTAAATAAAGACTTAGTGGTGTTTTTGAAGTTCTTGAAACGCCAAGTAACACAACATCGGCCTCTAAGAAGCCGCGAGGATCTTTTCCGTCGTCATATTTAACCGCAAACTCCATGGCCTTAATTCGTTTGAAATAGTTTTCGTTCAGGTGATGTAGTGCGCCACGTTCGCCAGTAGGCTCTAAATGAGCACGTCGTCCAATTTCACTCACAACCGGATTCAACAGATCCATCGTAAAGAGTTCCTCATTGTCACAAAATTCTTTAGCAATCTTAGATAATTTTGGATCAATCAATGTATAGATGATCATGCCGTTTTCGGCTTTGGCGTCATTTAAGGCTTTCATCAATAATTCTTCCGTGTGCACGAAGGTCCGCCGGAAGAGACAGAATTCTACAGTAGGATACTGTGCCATTGAAGCTTGTGCTAGCTTCGATGCAGTTTCTCCCGCAGAATCGGAGATGATGAAAATAGTGACTAACTCGTTTTGTTTTTCGCTATCCATAAAGAAAATCTCCCTTGCAATCAGTAATAATTTATTATACCATACACTTTATTCGGAATCATTACACTTTGAAACGAGGGATAATATGACACAGACGACGTTATTAGAAAAAGCTCTGACGAAGGTCAAAGAAAATGGATTCAAGTATACTAAAAAACGTGAAACTCTTTTAGACTACCTGATCAAATCCAACCGCTATGTTTCCGCCCGTGAGGTTTATGATCATATGAATGGTCAATTTCCAGGATTGAGCTATGATACCGTGTATCGCAACTTAAGAGAATTTTGTGAGATTGGATTAATTGAAGATACAGAACTGCAAGGAGAGATGAAATTTCGCTTTAGCTGCAGTGAAAATTTTGAGCACCACCACCATTTTATTTGTACTGTTTGCGGCATGACGAAAGAGATCCATATGTGTCCCATGAACTTCTTTAAAGAACAGCTGGATGACTGCGAAATTGAAGGCCACCGTTTTGAACTCTACGGTCGTTGTGCAAAATGTCAAAAAGTTAATGGATAAATTAAGAATTAAAATTCTTCAGTACCTTGACTCAAAATAGCCCATTGGATATAATGACTTATGGACGGTCTTGTTTATTGAAAGCATATTTCAATAACAAAAACGGTTACATTTCAAGCCCGGAGGGAGGGAATTTATATGTCAAAAACAGTGGTTCGTAAAAATGAATCTCTTGACGATGCTCTTCGTCGCTTCAAACGTTCCGTTTCAAAAGCAGGGACTCTGCAAGAATCTCGCAAACGTGAATTTTATGAAAAGCCAAGCGTGAAACGTAAGAAAAAATCAGAAGCAGCTAGAAAACGTAAGAAATTCTAGTATGTCAACGGAGTGATTCTATTGTCACTACTTACTACCTTGAATGAAGACATGAAGCAAGCGATGCGAGCAAAAGATAAAGAGACTTTGCAAGTGATCCGGATGCTTAAAGCTTCGATTCAAAATGAGCAGATTAAAAAAGGTCAGGACTTAAATGACGAAGAAGAATTGACTGTCTTATCTCGTGAGATGAAACAGCGTCGAGATTCTCTAACCGAGTTTGAAAAAGCTGATCGCACCGATTTGGCCGATAAGGTCAAAAAGGAAATCGTAATTGTTGAAAAATATTTGCCGGCTCAACTTTCTGAAGATGAGATCCGCGCGATTGTTACAGAAGCAATTGCAACAACAGGAGCGACTTCACCAAAGGAATTTGGGAAAGTAATGGGTGCAGTGATGCCGAAAGTCAAAGGCAAAGCCGATGGCAATCAAGTCAACGCAATCGTCAAAGAGCTTCTAAACAAATAAGCAATAATGAAAGCCGGGAGATCATTCTCCCGGCTTTTTTGCGAGTTCAACTTTTCGCAGTTTGTTAAAGTACGAGATGAATAATATGGTCTCGGCTAATTAATATTGTGCGAGGTTTAGTCGAATCGTATGCACACGAAAATCTTTAAAATAGATTCGTGATTTCGTCTTAATCAAAGTCAGGTATAGCTAATATTTAAGCGAAAGTTTAGACAATTTTTCTTTTATTTAGAGTGTGGTATTATAAGAAGGAATGATTTATGAAGGGATGAGCGCTTGTTGAATAGCAACGATTTTGAGTCGTTAGAAATAAAGCTTGATGGAAAAGATGACATCAGTATGCTTTTAGGTACCCACGATAAACATGTTAAATTTTTAGAAGAGAATACAGAGACGACGATCAATACTCGCGGTGAAATGATTCAGATTATTGGACCAAAGGAAGAGGCCAAACTGGTAGGAGATATCATTCGCACCTTGCAGATTTTGATTGATCGCGGGATTAAAGTTGCAACACCAGATGTCATGACCGCATTGCGTTTAGGACGTGAGAATCATCTGGATGAGTTCGTTATGATGTATGAAGAGGAATTATTGAAGGATCGTAATGGAAAACCCATCCGTCCTAAAAATATAGGACAGAGCCGCTACATAGCAGCAGTACGTAAATCGGATGTTGTTTTTGGCGTGGGACCCGCTGGGACTGGTAAAACCTATTTAGCGATTGTCATGGCAATTGCTGCACTGAAAAAAGGGGAAGTACAGCGAATTATTTTGACTCGTCCGGCAGTTGAAGCTGGTGAGAGTCTTGGATTCTTGCCTGGTGACTTGAAGGAAAAGGTGGATCCTTATTTACGCCCGATGTACGATGCTTTGCACCAAATTTTCGGCGTAGAACACACGAATCGCTTATTAGAACGCGGAGTGATTGAAATTGCCCCGCTTGCTTACATGCGTGGTCGTACGTTAGACGATGCCTTTGTCATTTTAGATGAGGCTCAGAATACGACGATCTCACAAATGAAGATGTTTTTGACGCGCCTTGGGTTTAATTCTAAAATGATCGTCAATGGTGATACTTCTCAGGTGGATCTGCCGAAGGGACAGGTTAGCGGTCTGATTCATGCCGAAAGAACCTTAAAAGGAATCAAAAAAATACGCTTTGTGAACTTTGAAGCGGGCGATGTAGTAAGACATCCCGTAGTTGCAGAAATTATCGAAGCTTATGAACATGAGAACCTACGACACCAAGAAAAGTAGTCAGGAGGGAATTGGATGTTAAATCGACCCATCAATAACTTGCTGAAAAAGTTAGGTTCAAAATTTATACCAATCATTTTAGGCGCTTTTTCGACTATATTAGTTTTAACGATGCTTACGAGCGTCATTCAAAAAAGTGTGGATTATAAAGAAGGTCAAGTGGCTACAGAAAGTATTCGAGCCAACAAGACCATTGAAAACAAAACGGAGACGAATCAAAAGCGTCAGCTGGCCGCTGAAGCAGTTACGCCAGAATATACTTATCAAGCTGACTTGGCACAAACCCAGCATGATCGTATTAGTCAATTAATCTCGTTGATTCAAAAGGCGAATAATGATTTAGATAAAAATTATCAGACGAAGGTCTCACAAGCCAAAGATGGAGAAAAAGTTCCTCAACCGACAGTTGATGAGCGGGTTGCCGCAGTGAAGAAGAATTTTGAAGGATTGGATCAGGATGCTGTGACTTTCTATCAGCAGCTGCCAGAGGAGTTTTATCAAGCCGTTGTACAACTAAGTGCCGCTGATTTGACGAAAGTTGGAACAGAGAGTTTGAAGCTGTTAGATGAGCAAATGACCAAACGAATCCGTCAAAGTGATCTTGCTGAATACAAGCAGCAAGCCATCGATAAGGTCCAAAATTTGGGGTTGTCAGAAGAGTCTAATCAAGTAATGCGTTACTTGTTAGAGGAAGGGATCGTTATCAATGACTCCTTAAATCAAAAACGGACGGATGAGCTGAAAGAGCAAGCTAGTGATTCAGTTCAGCCTGTAATGATTTATCAAGGTGAAGTGATCGTTCGTGAAGGAAGCCAAATTGATGCAAATGCGATCAATAAGTTAAAGCTATTAGGTTTGACTAGCTCCAGCACCTCGATCTTTCCATTAATTGCAATGGTCTTATCTGCCATTCTGCAGGGTGTGCTGCTATGGTTTTATAGCCGCCAGTTTGAAGTCGAGTTTCAACGTGTTCGTTTCATTTTATTCTATAGTGCGACGATGACGATTGGTGTCTTTATTATGAAGATATTACAATCTTTCCAAGGCGGGACTTCGAATAATCTAGCGTTGTTCTTCCCAGCCGCCTTTATACCATTGATTTTGACTGTCTTTGTCAATCGACGAGCAGGGGCTTTATCGGCGGTTTTCCAGACTGTTTTTGCGTTGTTTATTTACTACAATGCCATCGGTACAAATATGCTGCCAGTCATTTTAATGACGTATCTTTTCTCAGGTACATTGGCTGTTATGGTGAAACAAAGACGCTTATCCGACCAAGTGAAGCAAGCTTTGCTTTGGATCGTGGCCTTTCCGGTTGCCTGGTCGATTATTTTAAGTATCTACCAAGGAATGTCCTTTACTGATTCGCAAACATGGGGGCTGCTGCTAGGTGCTTTTGCTGCCAGCATCTTATCCTTCATTATGGGGATGGGACTTCAACCGTATATCGAAATCTTAGTGACAGATAGCGGTGTAATTACCTTAAATGAATTAAGTAATCCGAACCATCCGCTGTTAAAAGAACTTTTGGAAAAAGCTCCCGGAACCTATCATCACTCAATGATGGTAGCGAATCTGAGTGCTAATGCTGTGGCAGAAATCGGCGGTCGTTCGTTGCTGACGCGAGTAGCGTGTTATTATCATGATATCGGTAAGATCCGCCACGCGAATTTCTTCGTAGAAAATCTACCAACTGGAGCAGAAAATCCGCATAATTTCCTGTTACCAGAAGATAGTAAACAAATTATCTTTGGTCATGTGATTGAAGGCGCCAAGATTCTGAAAGAATACAAGATGCCGCAAATGGTGATTGATATTTGTAATCAGCATCATGGTACGACGTTGATGAAATTCTTCTATTTTAAAGCGAAGGAACGCAATCCTGATGTAACCGAAGCTGACTTCCGTTATCCAGGTCCTAAACCACAAACTCGTGAAGCTGGGGTCGTAAACATTGCGGACAGCTGTGAAGCAGCGGTCAGAGCGATGGATCATCCTTCGATCGATAAGATTACAGAATTTGTTCATAATTTGATTGAAGAACGCATCAATGATGGTCAGTTAGATGATTCTGGCTTGACCCTAAAAGAGATTCGAATCGTAGAAAAATCATTGATCAGCGGCTTAAGCTCGACCTTCCATTCACGGATCAAATATCCAAGAATGCAATCAGAGGCTGAGAAAATGAAAGAAGAGCAAGAGAAAAAAGGGGAAGAGTAATGGATATTACGTTTATTGACGAAACAGAGCAGGTCTCTGAAGAAAAAATTCAAGAAATCGATGGCGTATTGCAGTTTGCGGCTGACTATTTGAAGCTGCCGAAGGATACGGAAATGTCTGTTACTTTTATGGATAATGCAGCGATCCAAGTCATCAATCGTGATTATCGCGGAAAGGATGCACCAACTGATGTCATCAGCTTTGCGCTGGAAGAAGAAGGTGAAGATGAGATTCCGATCATCATGGATGAGGAAGATCCGATGCCGCGGAATTTAGGCGACATTATGATTTCTACGGAACGTGCCGCAGAACAGGCAGAGGAATATGGGCATAGCTTTGATCGTGAATTAGGATTTTTAGCCGTACATGGTTTTTTACATATCAATGGGTACGACCACATGACTCCTGAAGATGAAAAAGAGATGTTTGGTCTACAGAAAGAGATATTAGATGCCTATGGACTTAAAAGATAAAACAGAAAAAAATAAACATTTTATTACCTCTCTAGAATTTGCGATTCAAGGAATCAAAACAGTTTTTCAAGAGGAGCGCAATATGCGTGCTCATGTAGTTTTTGGGCTGATGGCGATTCTGGTAGCATTCTTACTGGGTGTCTCTGTACTGGAATGGCTCTGGATTTTTTTAGCGGTCTTTCTCGTTTGGATTGTTGAGATTATCAATACGGTTTTTGAGAATGTGGTCGATATGGTGACCGATTGCCATTTTCATCCAATCGGCAAGAAAATCAAAGATATGGCAGCTGGGGCAGTTTTAGTGACGTCAGTGTTTGCGATAATCGTTGGAGTGATTATCTTTTTACCAAAAATTATTGAGCTTTTTCTTTCGGGAAATTGAGTATTTAAGGTTCAGAAAGGAACTTTTACATGTCAGAACATAAATCAGGGTTTGTAGCGATCGTTGGTCGACCGAATGTTGGTAAATCAACCTTGTTGAATCGTATCGTAGGTCAGAAAATCGCGATCATGAGCGATAAGGCACAAACCACTAGAAATAAAATTCAAGGTGTTTATACAACACCAGAAGCACAAATTGTTTTTATTGATACTCCCGGCATCCATAAGCCGAAGCATCGCTTAGGTGATTATATGGTAGAGATGGCCTATAGTGCTTTGCGTGAAGTGGATGCCATCATTTTCATGGTTAGCGCGGATCAAAAACGTGGACGCGGTGATGACTTCATTTTGGAACGATTAAGCAACCAAGAGGTCCCTGTTTACTTGGTCATCAATAAAATCGATACGATCCATCCAGACGAGCTGTTGGCGATCATTGATGATTATCGTACGATCATGGAATTCAAAGAGATCATCCCGATTTCAGCGACTGAAGGCAATAATGTCGAACACTTGTTGGACGTTTTAGTTGATCAAATGGATGAAGGGCCACAATATTTCCCAGACGATCAAATTACCGATCACCCAGAATATTTTATCGTTTCTGAACTGATTCGTGAAAAAGTATTGAGCTTAACGCGTGATGAAGTTCCGCATTCAGTGGCTGTCGTGACGGAATCAATGAAACGGGATGAGAATGACAAGGTTCATATCCAAGCGACGATCATCGTTGAGCGGACAAGCCAAAAGGGTATCATTATTGGAAAAGGTGGAAAGATGCTGAAAAATATCGGTACACAAGCCCGCAAGGATATTGAGACACTTTTAGCAGATAAAGTGTATTTAGAGCTTTGGGTCAAAGTCCAAAAGGATTGGCGCGATAAACAAACTTATCTGCAAGACTACGGTTACCGTAAAGACGACTATTAATAAACAAAGCTTCACGATTCTTTCGTGGAGCTTTTGTTATCGAAGTGGAGGTGAAAATTTTTGGCACAAGTGGGCGAAACAAAAGGTATCATTTTATTCAGCCGTGATTACAAAGAGAAAGATAAGCTGATCAAGATTTTTACCGAATCGGCTGGGAAGGTTATGTTTTTTGCGAAGGGGATTCATCGAGCGAACAACCCATTGCAGACAGCGGTCCAGCCCTTTACTGAAGCAGTATTTATTGGAAATTTGAAAACGGATGGCCTTTCTTTCTTAAATAGTGCCAAGGATGTCCATCCTATGCGAAAGCTTCAAGAGGATATCTTCTTGAATGCTTATGGCTCCTATATCCTAGGTTTAACGGATGCGGCGATCGAAGATCATGTGTACGATCCAGCTTTGTATGGGTTCACTCGAGAAGCATTGCAGCGAATGAATGAGGGTGCAGATGGTGAGACGATCATGAATATTTTTGAGGTTCAGATCATGCAGCGCTTCGGAGTTTCGCTTAATTGGCAGGCTTGTGGAGTGTGCGGAAAGAAAACCGGCGCCTTCGATTTCTCTTCGAAGTACAATGGAATTCTCTGCCAGGAGCACTGGCATTTAGATCAGCATCGCTATCATGCTGATCCGCGAGCAATCTATTTTCTTCGTTTGTTCAATAGTGTGACCTATGAAAATATCAATACGATCAATTTAAAGCCTGAAACAAAAAAAGCGATTCGCCAAACACTGGATCAATTATACGAAGAATATATCGGCTTGCATTTGAAGAGTAAAAAGTTTATTGATCAAATGGGCGAATGGCAAGATGTATTAAAACCAAAAGACGCAGAATAAGCTGTAGAACCTAATTAGGACTACAGCTTATTTTTTGTATTTAATTGTTTACAGAAGAATAGCCAAATCAGGCTGCCTATGAAAGACAAGAAAAGGTAAAGGAAAATCATTTGTCCGTTTAACTGATTCTGATAAATAATTGCCGAAGCAAATATACCTATGATTAGAAAGTATGCGAAATAAAAGAATGTCCGGATTTTATTAGATAAAGAGGATCTGGTTTCAATGAAGTAGGAAGCTATCAAGAATAAGCTAACAATGAGTATGTTAAATAAGGGTTTAATAGACCACCCGTTTGTATACAGTTCATGTGACCAATCGTACAGAGGAAATATCATGAGTAAAATGAGAAATATTATGTACGTATTCGTCTTTTTTATTTTAGGCTTTCGTTTATTCATCATTAGAAATCTCCAACTCCTTTTTATGTTTGGTCATATTAATAGCACCCAACAATGGGCCAAATCCACCAAAAATGGAGATAAAGGCAATCAGAATGACAGATGTATAATCAACTAAGCTTTCTTCAATGATATCTATAGTTAATAGGGTTAAGAAGATGAGAAGAAAGCAAACCAAGAACTGTAGACCTTTCCTGCTGGTGATTACAAAGGCAAAGTAACTAATCAAATGAAACCAAGAAAACAATAGAGGATAGTAAAAATTAGCAAATGGCTGGGCATGCCTAATAAGATTGATTGTTAATTGAATAATAGCTAAGAATACAAATAAAATTATCACTGAATAACCAGGTTTCCCTCTCAAGAAATCATCGAATTTTCGATAATTTGTTCTAAGCATCTCCACCATTTTTACTTTACCTTGCCTTCTAGTTTTATTGTTAAGAAAAGTATATCAGAAAAGTTTGCTGAAATAATCAAATCTTTTATTTCTTATTCTGCAAAATGTTCGTTCTTTCACAGATTACCATTGCTAATTTATGGCAAAACGATTAATATTGTTAGAAAATACTAAGGAATTGTCATCTGGACAAAAAAGGATTTCAGTCAGATTTTTGCTGTATGAAATGAACTGTATGAATTTGAAAAAATGATTACATAAATTGAATTAGATGGTATACGGCAGGAAAATTAAATACAAAAAAATGACTTAGGATGCCAGTTCAGCTTTTCGCAGTGTATGGCATTCGGACTGAATACAACAAAGTAGGGCAAAATAAAGCTCGAACTGTCTAGCTGAATGGTATACGGTAGGAAAATCAGACTTAATTTTCTGTAAAGAAAATTAAATACATAAAATTGACTTAGGAGTGATAAGTGTGGAAGAATTATGGGAAGTATTAAGACCCGAGGAACAAATCGAATTAAAATTAAGAAAGTTATATACTCAACATCATTTTCATCCTTATCACTTAAACAATTTTGAAGAATATGGCGACTATCAGCAAAATTACAACTTTTTACGAAATTCCTCCATCATTACCTTTACCGGAAACGATGGTCGGACAATGGCATTGAAGCCGGATGTGACGCTGTCAATCGCGAAGAATACGCCGGCTGGCGAAGCACGAAAAGTGTATTATGTGGAAGATGTGTATCGCCATGACCGTCAAGCGGGAGAATACCAGAAGATTTATCAGATCGGTTTGGAGATTATTGATGAGATTACTTGGGAGGATCAGCTGGAAGTATTAAAGCTGGCTTGGGAAAGTTTAACGTTGGTTGGTGAAGGCACATTGGATCTGTCACATATGGGGATCATCAATGGGATCTGTGATCGTTTTCCAGCGGAGGATCGCCAAAAGGTGTTAGATTGCTTGCGAGATAAAAGTTCTCACGGCATGGATGAGCTGACAGCCAAAGCAGGTTTATCAAAGGAAGAATCTGATAATTTAGCGAAATTGGTACGTTTATCAGGAGATTTTGAAACTAAATATCAGCGCGCGAAAGTCTTATTAGCGACTTATCCTGAAGCACAAGCAGGGTTAGAAGAGCTGAAACAGCTATACAAAGCGATGCAGGAAGAGAAGCTCTCAGAAAAGATCCGTTTGCGGATTGATTTTTCGATCATGAATGATGCGGATTATTACAGCGGTTTATTATTTCAGGGCTTTATCAAAGAAGCGCGCGAAACGATTTTGTATGGTGGACGCTATGACCGCTTAATGAGCCGTCAAGGAAAAAATCAAGGGGCGATCGGTTTCGGAATGAAGCTGAATCATGTTGGGCAAAAGTTACCATCTGATAATCAAGGCTCGGAATATTTAAATATCGCTTTGCCTAAGGGGCGAATGGGCGATGCGGTGTATGATCTTTTCACTAAAGCAGGTGTTGCGGCTGAAGGTGTCTTTGAAGATAATCGCAAATTGATTTTTAGTGATGAAGACAATAAATTACGCTTCTTTTTAGTGAAGCCTAGTGATGTGGCGATCTATGTGGAGCATGGAGCAGCAGATATTGGTGTTGTAGGTAAAGATATTCTATTGGAAAGTAAAGCAGAGGTTATTGAGTTTCTGGATCTGCATATGGGTGCCTGTCGTTTAGCAGTGGCTGCTCACAATGATTTTGAAGAGGATTTCTCACGACCGTTACGTGTATCGACAAAATACCCGACAATCACTCGCGAATTTTATGAAGGCATCGGACGTTCTGTAGAATTGATTCATTTACATGGTTCAATCGAGTTGGCCCCTTTGTTGGGCTTATCCGATGTGATCGTTGATATTGTCGAAACGGGAACAACTTTAAAAGAAAATGATTTGAAGGTGATTCAAGATATCGCGCCATCTTCTGCTCGGTTGATCATTAACAACGCAACATGGCGCTTTAAACAGGAACGAATTCAAAAAGTGATCGAGAAGGTGAGGAAGCAACTATGAGAGTTTACTCAACACAAAAGGATCCATTAGCCGATATTTTGGCACGGAAATATTCTGAAACGGCTGATGTTTCTGCGGTGGTCAAAAAAATTATTGAACGTGTACAACAAAATGGGGATCAAGCGTTGTATCAATTGATTGAAGAAATTGATCATGTCACGCTGAATTCATTAGCTGTTAGTAAAGCAGAAATCCAAGCTGCTTTGCAGGCCGTATCGCCAGAATTATTAACGGTGATGAAGCAGGCGAAAGAGAACATTCTATCCTTCCATCAAAAACAAGTACGTCAAGGATTTGTTTCAACAGAACCAAACGGTGTTGTGATGGGGCAGCGGATCATTCCTTTAGCACGTGTCGGAGTCTATGTACCTGGCGGAACGGCGGCTTATCCCAGTACAGTCTTGATGGATGTCTTGCCAGCTAAGATCGCTGGTGTGAAGAAAATTGTCATGATGACTCCAACAGATAGTGAAGGAAATGTTCCAGCAGCTATTTTAGCAGCAGCGTCTATTGCTGGAGTAGATGAGATTTATAAAGTGGGCGGTGCACATGGCGTCGCGGCACTTGCTTATGGAACAGAGACGATTCCGAAGGTTGATAAGATCGTGGGACCAGGAAATATTTATGTCGCAACGGCAAAGCGTATGGTATATGGCGAAGTTGATATTGATATGATTGCAGGACCGAGTGATGTGTTGATTGTTGCTGATCACAGCGCAAATCCTCGCTGGATTGCAGCTGATCTGTTAGCGCAGGCAGAGCACGATAAATTGGCACAAGCCATCCTGGTGACGACTGAAGAAGCATTGATCGAAAACGTTCAGACAGAACTAGAGCAGCAGTTAGCTGTCTTGCCACGTAAAGAAATTGCTGGGGCAGCTATCGAGAATACGGGAAAAATTATTTTGGTGAAGGATTTGGAAGAAGCGATTTCGATTGCCAATCAAATCGCGCCAGAGCATTTGGAACTATCTGTAGCAGAGCCCTTTGCGTTGTTAGGCAAGGTTGAAAATGCCGGTAGTGTCTTTTTAGGTCATCACACTCCAGAGGTTTTAGGTGATTATTTTGCAGGACCGAATCATACACTGCCAACTGAGGGCACTGCTCGGTTTTATTCACCATTATCGGTGGATGATTTCATTAAAAAGAGCAGCTACCTTTATTATACCGAAGAGGCCATGAGCGAAGTGGCTTCAGGAGTAGAATTATTCGCGGAGACTGAAGATTTAATGGGGCATGCTCGTTCAATGAGAGTCCGAAGGGAGGAAAAGGAATGACCTTTTTAGATCAAAAATATCAGGACCTCACTCCTTATACACCGGGTGAACAGGTAAACGAGCAAACATATATTAAATTGAATACAAATGAAAGTCCTTATCCGCCAGCACCGAGCGTAGAAGCAGCAGTTGCTGAAGCTTCAAAAAGCTTAAATCGTTATTCGGATATTGCAGTTGAAATCGTTGCGAAACCTTTATCAGAGTACTTGGGGGTAAAAGAAGAGCAGCTGTTTCTCGGCAATGGCAGTGACGAAGTGCTTTCGTATATTTTTCAGGGCTTTACGGAAAACGGAATTGCCTTTCCAGATGTGACCTATGGTTTTTATCAGGTCTATAGCGGATTGTATAAAGTGGATTCGACAGTTGTTTCATTGAACAATGATTTTTCTCTTGATCTTAACGAATATGACCGTTTGAAGGGGACAGTAATTTTTGCCAATCCGAATGCGCCAACGGGAGTTTATTTGCCGCAGGCGGAAATTTGCGCATTTTTAGAGCGTCATCCAGACCGCTTAGTTGTGGTCGATGAAGCGTATATCGATTTTGGCGGTACGTCAATGGTCTCTTTGATCGATCGCTATAAAAATTTATTTGTAGTAGGAACCTTCTCCAAATCTCGTCAATTAGCAGGTGCGCGATTAGGCTTTGGTGTTGGGAACACGGAGCTAATCGCGGATATGAATCGCTTGCGTTTTAGCCTAAATCCTTACAATGTCAATAGCTTGACTCAAGCTGCTGGTGGCGCAGTCCTCCAGGAGCAGGAATATGTAGATCAAAAAATTCAAGAAACGATCCAAGTCCGGGAATGGAGTAAACAAGCGTTAACGAAGCTAGGCTTTGAACAAACCGATAGTCAAGGAAATTTCTTATTTGCGATGCATCCTAAAATTGCTGGTGAAAAATTATTTGCTGCTTTGAGAGAAAAGAAAATCCTTGTCCGCTGGTTCAATCAGCCACGAACAAAAGAATATTTGCGGATCACGGTTGGAACACAGGAACAAATGGAGCAGTTGATCATAGCTTTGACGACTATATTAGAAGAGGTGGACGCATGAGAAAAGCAGAAGTGACGCGCAATACATCGGAAACAAAGATTCAACTGGCATTGACAGTCGACGGTACAGGAAAACAAACAATCAAAACAGGCGTGGGTTTTCTGGATCATATGTTGGAATTATTTGTTCGGCATGGACGATTTGATCTGGATTTGGTCTGTGATGGAGACATCGAAGTGGATGCGCACCATACGACAGAGGATGTGGCGATCGTGATTGGTCGAGCTTTTTCTGAGAGTTTGGGCGAACGTCGGGGGATTAAACGTTATGGCAGTATGCTGCTGCCGATGGATGAGGCTTTAGTGATGACAGCGATTGATATCAGCGGTCGCGGGATGGCGGTCGTTGAGTTAGATATTCCTAGTGAAAAAATCGGTTCGCAATTTGATACAGAGTTAGTCGAAGAATTCTTTATTGCTTTTGCTCGAGAACTGGGCGCGACCATTCATCTGCATCAAATTGCTGGAAAGAACAGTCATCATATCGTGGAGGCTTGCTTCAAAGGCTTTGGGCGTGCGCTCGGCGATGCGGTGGCAATCAATCAATTAGCGCCAGATGAGATTCCATCAACTAAAGGTACGATAAATTAAGGGGGACGGTCTATGCTAGCAATTATCGATTATGGTGTCGGCAATCTTTTTAGTTTGTCACGCTCGTTGGAGTATTTAGGAGTGGAATGTCAGGTTACGCGTTCGTTAAAGGAATTGAAAGCAGCTGATCGAATTATTCTGCCGGGTGTAGGTGCTTTTGGCGACGCACGGAAAAAGCTGGAGGAATTGTCCTTAGTTGAACCGATCCAGGAGCTGGCAGCTTCTGGCAAACCGTTTTTAGGGATTTGCTTAGGGATGCAGCTGTTATTTGATAAAAGCGAAGAATTTGGAGAACACTCTGGCTTAGGCTTGATTCCAGGACGGATTGTGTCGATGCGAGAGGCGTTTGATCAAGCAAAACTTGATTTAAAAGTCCCACAAATCGGTTGGAACAGGTTGGATGTCCGGAAAACGGAAAGTCCTTTGGTAAAATCCTTAGGCGAAAATGATTTTGTCTATTATGTTCATAGCTACTATGCGACAGATTGTCAGGAGCATTTGGTTGCTGACAGTGAATATGGTGTTTCGATTCCAGGGATCGTGCAAAACAACAATGTTTTTGGTACACAATTCCATCCGGAAAAAAGCGGCGAGGTTGGTCTGAGTATTCTAAAAGCATTTACGGAGGTGCCAGCATGAAAATATTCCCAGCAATCGATCTCTTAGATGAGAAAGTCGTGCGTCTGTATCAGGGCGATTATGATCAAAAAGAAGTCTTTGGCGATGATCCTGTTGCCTTCGCGCAGTCCTTCGAAAAGGCGGGTGCAAAGTATTTGCATCTCGTTGATTTGGATGGTGCCAAAGCGGGCAAGCTGCATTACTTTGGGATCGCGCAAAAAATTGTTGAAAACACGAATCTATTTGTAGAAGTTGGCGGCGGAATCCGTGATGAAGAAACCATCGAGCATTGTTTATCCGCAGGTGTCGATCGAGTCATACTTGGAACGATCGCTCAAAAAGATCCCGAATTCACGCAGGCAATGCTGAAAAAATATGGCAATAAAATCGCGATCGGTGTTGACGCCAAAGATGAAAAAGTCGCAGTCGAAGGTTGGCTGGAAAAAACGGAGACGGATGCGTTTGAATTCTGTCAGCAACTCGTTGAGTGGGGGGCTGAAACGATCATCTTTACTGAAATTTCTCGTGATGGTACAGGTGAAGGAATCAACTTGCCATTATATGAAAAGCTCAATCAATTGAACATTGAGATCGTGGCTTCTGGCGGTGTGGCTTCCTTAAAGGATATTGAAGGCTTGAAGCAATTGGGTGTTTCCAGTGCGATTGTCGGAAAGTCATTATACAATGGAAGTTTAAAGCTAGAGGATGTTTTAGCAGCGGGCGAGGAGGATGACCAATGATCGCAAAACGAATTGTTCCATGTTTAGACGTTCGAGATGGACGCGTGGTTAAAGGCGTGAATTTCGCTGGTTTGCAGGACGTTAATGACCCGGTAACTTTGGCTCGTTTCTATAATGAGCAAGGAGCAGATGAGCTGGTTTTTTATGATATTACGGCTTCAGCAGAGGAACGTGGTCTATTCACTGATATTTTGAAGGGTGTTGCCTCAGAAGTCTTTATCCCTCTAACTGTCGGTGGCGGAATCAACGAGGTGTCTGATTTTGAACGGGTCTTGAATTGCGGCGCGGATAAGGTCAGTGTTAACTCTGGCGCTATTCGCCGTCCGCAGCTGATTGAAGAAGGAGCAAAACGTTATGGCAGTCAGTGTGTCGTTTTGTCCGTCGATATTCGCCGCGTTGGCGATCAATGGCATGTTTTTGCTAAAGGTGGTCGTGAGGATACGGGATTGGAAGCCTTGGAATGGATTCGTCAAGGGGAACAATTAGGTGCGGGTGAGTTAGTGATTAACAGTATGGATACTGATGGCGTGAAACAGGGCTTTGATTTGGAACTATTGAAGGCTGTCAGTGAAATCACCACGTTACCAATCGTGGCTTCCGGTGGTGCAGGGAAAAGCGAAGATTTTATTGACCTGTTCCAATTGCCGAAGATCGAGGCAGGTCTTGCTGCATCGATTTTCCATTATGGCGAAGTAAAGATTCCGGATTTGAAAAAACAATTGATGGCGGCAGATATTCCTGTCCGTATCGTTTGAGGGGGAGCAACATGACGAAGTTGAAATTTGACGATCAAGGGTTAATTCCGGTGATCGTACAAGATGCTGAAACCAATGAAGTATTGACTTTGGCGTATATGAATCAAGAAAGCTATGAGTTAACATTGAAGGATCAGCTAATGACCTTCTATTCTCGCAGTCGTAAGGAATTATGGCGTAAAGGCGAGACTAGTGGCAACTATCAACACTTGGTATCGTTGAAGCTAGACTGCGATCAGGATGCTCTCGTAGCGAAGGTTAAAAAGGATGGACCGGCTTGCCACACTGGTGCAGAGAGCTGCTTCAATGAAGTATTATACGGTGATGATCAAAAAGCGACGATCGATGCGTTGTACGAATTAATCAAGGGACGGAAAGAGACACCGCAGGAAGGCAGCTATACGAGCTACCTGTTTGATAAAGGGGTCGAGAAGATTCTGAAAAAAGTCGGAGAGGAATCTACGGAAGTCGTGATCGGTGCAATGAAGGATGATCGAACCGAAACCGTTTTTGAAATTTCTGATTTAGCGTATCATGTATTGGTATTGATGGTAGAGCTGGGAATTGATTTGACCGAGGTACGCCAGGAATTAGCGAACCGACATGTTGTTGATAAAAAAGTTAAGCAAGAACGGATGCAGTAGGGGGAATCAGCGATGTTCTATTCAAATGCCCATACCCACAGCACATGGTGTGATGGAAAAGCTACCTTAGAGGAGATGGCACAAGCTGCAGTTGATTTGGGCTTTACGGATCTGGGGTTTACTTGTCACTCTCCCGCACTTTTTGATCCTAGCTGTCCAGGTGTGTGTAATGAAGTAAAATATCAAGCAGCTTTGCGCGAGCTTAAGGATAAATTGGCTGGTAAGCTAAACATCAGTTTAGGGTTGGAATGGGATTATTACAGTGCCGACCCAATTGATGGCTATGATTATACAGTCGGTTCTGTGCATTATTTTCCACCACGTCAAGGAATTTTTCGCAGCGTTGATGAAAGTCCTGAAAGTCTGATGAAGACATTAGACGAGTGGTATCAAGGAGATGCGTTGCAACTGGTGCGCGATTATTATGATACAGTCGTGAGACATATTGATCAGAACCATTCGATGATCGTGGGCCATTTTGATTTAATTACGAAATTTAATGAAAAACAACCCTGGCTGGATGAAGACAGCATGGAATATCAGGCGATCGCTTCGAAGGCGCTGAATGATGTGATCGACATTATTCAAACTTATGATGGAATGGTGGAGATCAATACGGGGGCAATTTCTCGGAATTGGCGTACGACTCCTTATCCCAATCCTTTCCTGCTGAAGCTTTTGAAGAAAAGAGACTGTCCGATTATTATCACCAGCGATAGTCATGAAACATCGACCTTGACGTGTCATTTCCCTGAAACCGTTGAATTATTAAAAACGATCGGGTTTACAGAAACAATGCAATTGAAAGATGGTATTTTTCAGCCGATTCCTTTTGACTAGCTTATTTTGCTATAAGGACTGTTTCGATAGAAATTTTGAAACATGTCTGATGCAATTAGCAGAAAGATTTGACAAAAGGGGTCCGGTGTCGCTATTATAGAACCAAGTTGAATAGGTGCGAGGATCAAATTTAGAAATTTGTGGAAAACACAGCGAGTCTGGGATAGTGGAAGCCAGAAAGGGAAACAAATTTTGTTGGCGTTTGTGAGCACATTTAGTGAAAGCTGCCAAGCAACTGCTTGGAAGTAGGGTGGAACCGCGTTGATACGTCCCTATGTCGATTATTTCGGCATAGGGACTTTTTTGCGAGTTGCCAGTTGCACTTTTCGCAGTTTATATGGTGAAAGAAGAAAACAATGGTTTTGAACAAATTTGTGATCAAGGTTATTAGTGCAATGGTATGCGTACGAAAATAAGCTCATTTTTCCTGTTTTTGGAAAAATGAATTTCCTTCAAATGAGCTAGCCACCCTGCAAGTCAAAAGATAAATAAACTTCAATAATAAACCAGGAGGAAACAGAATGAGCAAATTAACAGTGCAAGAAATGATTTTATCGTTACAAAAGTTTTGGTCAGACAATGGCTGTATGCTGATGCAGGCCTATGATACGGAAAAAGGAGCGGGAACAATGAGTCCCTACACCTTCTTACGGGCGATCGGACCTGAGCCATGGCGTGCGGCTTATGTAGAGCCTTCACGTCGTCCTGCTGACGGACGTTACGGTGAAAATCCTAACCGTTTGTATCAACATCACCAATTCCAGGTGGTAATGAAGCCTTCTCCAAAAAATATCCAAGAGTTGTATTTAGACAGCCTGCGCCTATTGGGCATTGATCCACTAGAGCACGACATTCGTTTTGTAGAAGATAACTGGGAAAATCCTTCGATGGGCTGTGCTGGTGTTGGTTGGGAAGTTTGGCTTGATGGAATGGAAATCACTCAGTTCACGTATTTCCAACAGGTCGGTGGACTACAATGCCATCCTGTAACCTCTGAGTTAACTTATGGGTTGGAGCGTTTGGCTTCTTATATTCAAGAAGTCGACAGTGTGTATGATTTAGAATGGAGCGACGGCGTTAAATACGGCGAAATCTTCAAGCAGCCAGAATACGAACATTCAAAATATTCATTTGAAGAAAGCAATCAAGACATGCTTTTAGATAATTTTGAAAAATTTGAAAAAGAAGCGAAACGCTGTATCGATGAAAATCTAGTGCATCCAGCCTATGATTACATTTTGAAATGCAGCCATACGTTTAATCTGTTGGATGCACGCGGGGCTGTTTCAGTGACTGAACGTGCTGGCTACTTAGCTCGTATCCGTAATATGGCGCGCTCTGTTGCGAAAATCTTCGTGGCTGAGCGGGAAAAACTAGGCTTCCCATTATTGAATCAGGAGGGCAAATAAGATGGCGAAAAATCTACTATTAGAAATCGGTTTAGAAGAAATGCCAGCCCACGTGGTTTGGCCAAGTATCAAACAACTAGAAGAAAAAGTTTCGAAGTTTTTATCAGAGAACAGCTTGACCTTCGAATCCATTGAAACCTTTTCAACTCCTCGTCGTTTGGCGATCCGAGTAACCAATATTCCTGATCGTCAAGAAGACGTGCAAGAAGAAGTTAAAGGTCCAGCGAAGAAAATCGCGCTAGATGCGGAAGGTAACTGGAGCAAAGCGGCAGAAGGCTTTGTCCGCGGCCAAGGCTTAACAACTGATGCGATCACTTTCCGTGAATTAAACGGTGTGGAATATGTCTATGTGACAAAATATATCCATGGAAAAGAAAGCAAGGAAGTTTTAATTGGACTTCTGGATGTCGTCAAGAGCATGAATTTCCCAACCATGATGCACTGGGGCGACACGATGTTTGAATACGTTCGTCCGATCCATTGGATTGTCGCATTACTGGATGAAGAAGTGATTCCTTTTGAGCTATTAGATGTTCAAACGGGATGTACAACAGAGGGTCATCGCTTTTTAGGTGATCAAGTTGAACTTTCTGATCCAAGCGAATACGAAGTAAAATTAGAAGAACAATTCGTGATTGCAGATGCCCATAAGCGTCAGCAAATGATCGTGGAACAAATCGAAGAAATCGCTGAAAAGAATAAATGGGTGATTGATCTTGACCCTGATTTATTGGAAGAAGTCACAAACCTAGTGGAATATCCAACCGCATTTGTTGGCGATTTCGAAGAGCGTTTCCTATCGGTACCAGAAGAAGTGCTGGTTACTTCAATGAAGGAGCACCAACGTTACTTCGAAGTTCGCAACCAAGCAGGAATGCTGTTGCCGCATTTTATTTCTGTTCGTAACGGAAACAGTGTGAAATTAGATAACGTCATCAAAGGGAACCAAAAAGTTTTGGCTGCTCGTTTGGAAGACGGTGAATTTTTCTTTGAAGAGGATAAGAAATTATCGATCGACGATTGCGTTGAAAAATTGAAGAATGTAACCTTCCACGAAAAAATCGGTAGCATGTACAAAAAAATGCAGCGGGTCGGCTTGATCAGTCAAGTCATTGGAAAACGTATTGGTTTGAGTGAAGAAGAATTAACGGATCTGAAACGCGCATCAGAAATCTACAAATTTGATTTAGTTACCAACATGGTCGGTGAATTCCCTGAATTACAAGGAATAATGGGCGAAAAATACGCTCTGCTGAAAGGGGAAAAACCTGCTGTTGCCACTGCGATTCGTGAGCACTATATGCCGATTTCCTCAGAAGGTGAACTGCCAAAAACAACGATTGGTGCAGTTTTAGCGATCGCTGATAAGATTGACAGTGTACTTGGCTTCTTCGCTGTTGGCATGATCCCAAGCGGCTCAAATGACCCTTACGCACTGCGTCGTCAAACATACGGCATCGTGCGAATCGTCGAAGCGCAAGGCTGGACCTTCCCATTCACAGATATGCAGGGTGCAATCGTGGATGCGATCAATGAAGATGTTCTGGATTACGGAATCCATTTCAATCGTGATCAAAAAGAGTTCATTGAGTTCTTTAAGGGACGTATCCGTCAACGTTTGCAAATTTACAACGTCCGTCATGATATCATTGACGCCGTTTTAGATTCACACCAGGATGATTTGGTTCAAGTCTTTAAGACAGCCCAAATTTTTGATGAACATTTGACTGATGAGCATTTTAAAGAAGCGATGGAAGCTTTGACACGTGTCATTAATCTGACGAAGAAAATGGACCCAGATGTCATTACCTTCAAGGTTGATCCTAAGCTGTTTGAAAATGATACCGAAAAAGAATTGTACGAGGCGGTGAAAGAAGCCGAAGATCAATTCGCAAACCAAAGCATGGCTGAAAATTATCAAACCTTGACGAACTTGCGTCCAGTGATCGAACGGTATTTCAATGAAACCATGATTATGGTAGAAGATGAAAAAGTACGCGATAATCGTTTGAATCAATTAGCGATCATCACTCGTATGACGAATGCGCTAGCAAGTATCGACAAAATTATTACAAAATAATAGAAAGCTTTCGAGTTTGCGCTCGAAGGCTTTTATAGTATTAATTTTAATAATAGCGGAATGTACGCGAGATATAATAGCACCGAGTAACCCAATGAAGAAGCCGCGAACTGCTGATCCGCGCCATAGGAACGGGCCAGAATGGGGACAGAGTTTTGAACCGGCATCGCAGCTTGGATGATGAAGACGGAGAGCATCAAAGGCGGTACGGTGATCCATTGTCCCAATAGCCAGACAATTAACGGAGAGATTACGTAGCGACCAACGATCACACCAATAATATCCTTATTCAAAGTCAGATTTTTGATCCCCACGTTATAGACGATGATCCCGATGACAAACATCGATAAGGGTGTCGTCAAATTAGCCAGATAGCTTAGAAAAGTCGCGATGGAATCTGGAACAGTAATGTTAACCAAGACAGCACACAAGCCAAGCAAAAAGCCTAACAGTGCTGGAGAGAAAATCTTTTTCAAAATTGGAATTAGATGGAAATTAACTGTCGCTTGTTCGATTTGAGGATTGTCGCGGGCAATAAAGTAAATGCCCAAGGTCCAAAAGATCGTTGTATTAACGATGTAATAGAGCAGGACATAAGGAACTGCTTGTTCACCAAAGATTGCCAAATTAATTGGCAAACCGATAAAAATCGTATTGGAGCAGGTGAACATTGTAGAAAAGATTCCTTTACGAGCAGGGGTGATCCGAAAGATGCGACAATAGGCAAAGCTCATGACAAAAGTTAGCAGCATAGAAAATAGGGGAATGATCATCCCGCCAACAAGATGTAAAAATTCTGATCGAGAAAAGTTTTTCGTGATCGTCAGAAACATATTACAGGGCAATGCAATCTGTAGGACTAGCTTCGAAAAGGCATCCCCGATTTGATTAGAGAACCATTGCTTATACGTCAGCACGTAGCCGATAAACATTAAAACAAAAATAAAAAGGATATTAATATACGCGGAAATCATTTTTTCACCTCGCATCTACTATACAGAAAAACACGGGTGCCATCAATGGCACCCGTGTTGACAATTTTTCTTCTTGCTTCAAAGGTAATGTTGTTCGTACGAAAAGTGGTTCGTTAACAGTAAGCTAGCTGTTGTTATGCTCTTGATAATTCAATAACCCAGAGAGATTTTCGATCTGTTCTTCCAAGCTATCGCCGACTGTCGTATCTTTGATCAAAATGCGTTTCAGATCTTTATCGATCACACGTTTCAAGGAAGTCTCATCAGCCTGCTTGGCTAATAGATTCTTGACGGATTCAAACGGGTCATGAGTGACTAGCTGGAAGCCGTAGGAATTATTCAGTAAAGAATAACCAGCGATTCCTGTGGTTTTTTGATAGGCTTTAGAAAGTCCTCCATCAATGACAAAGAGCATTCCTTCACCTTTAATTGGCGATTCGCCATCTTGAACCTTAACCGGTGTATGGCCGTTAATGATCCGCGAGTTTGGCGAATACAAAGCAAACTCCTCTAAGATCATCTGACAAGTCTCATGTGTATCACGAAATTTATAGTAGGGATTTTTGATTTCCTTATGTGTCTTTTTATCAGCAATAAAATAGCGCTCGAATGTCGTCATGGCACTCTTACCAAACTGCGGTGATATTTTCCCGGTCCAGCAATTCCAGATCCAATCCGCAGCGGGACTATCCGTTTGTTGACTTTGACAGCCAGAGCGAATTTGCTCCTCAAAGAAATTCAAAAGATCTTTGCCGGCATAGTCTTTGCCATTCACAGTCAATGGCAGGAAGCTGCCGTCGGCCTTTAATGGCAGACAGCCATGGAAGAGCAGATGCTGATTGTACACAAGATACATTGAGCCTTTATCCAAGAGCAGCTGCATATGCTCTTGCATTTTCGTCGATTGCTGGAAGGAAGCTAGCAGCATATCTACTACATAATCCTCTTGTTCAGTCAGAGCATGAACGTCCTCCTGTAAGGTTTGGAAGCAGCTGCCTTGCAGCGGATAATCTTTTCCAGCTAAGCGAACCGTATTTTTATCGAAATCAATCTTTTCAAACAATAAACGATCGTCCATTTGAAATTCAGGATGACGTTTGATCAACTGACCTTCCAACTTAAACTGTAGGATGGACAAGGCCTGATGGACCTTCTCTAAGCTATCTAAGCTTTCAATCGAATAACTTTCGCTGCTGTTTTTTTCCTTCGGTGTGAAAATCGGATTCTTTTCGTAATGCTCCTCCGCATACATGAATAGCGGCCGTAGATTTAGCGCATACGCCTGTTCGATCTCATATAGGTAATTATAGCGCGCAGCAATCCGCAATAAGGTCATTAAACAAGCACGAGAGCCTGCGAAAGCACCCATCCAGAGAATGTCGTGATTGCCCCATTGAATATCAACAGAAGGATGCTGACACAGCTTATCCATAATTTTATCTGCCTCTGGTCCACGATCGTAAATATCGCCGACTACGTGAAGATGATCGACTACTAGACGTTGGATGCTCTGACATAAGGCAATAATAAATGTCCGACCCTGCTCCAAATCTAAAAGATGGGCCAGAATCTGGTCGAAGTAAGCCGCCTTGTCAGAATAATTCGTATCGGTGTACATCAATTCTTCAATGATATAGGCATAACGCTTAGGAAGTGCCTTTCTTACCTTTGATCGCGTATATTTGGTTGAACAAAAGGCCAGCAGTTCTAATAGCTGACGGATCTTTTTTCGATACCAAGAGCGATCCCGATACGCATAAAACTCTTTATCATCTAATGCTTCACGTGGATAGGCCACTAAAATTGTTAGCTTATCTTTTTCATGCTCCGTAAGGCGATCTCCAAAGAGCAGGCTGATTTTTTCTTTGATGTTGCCGGCACCAGTGCGCAGGATATGATCAAAGGCGGTAAATTCCCCATGAATATCACTGATGTAAAGTTCGGTTCCTTTGGGCAAATGCATGATGGCTTCTAAGTTGATGAGTTCAGTCATGATTGCCTCCTTGGTACTAAATTCTTTTTCCAACATTTGATAATATTTTTCACGGGTTGATAGCATAACGTGCTCCCCTTTTATAAACGATTATCCAAATGCTCACAAATCAACGTTGCTGATTCTTCAATTGATTTGTTGGTAACATCCAGAGTAAAGGCACCTAGTTCATCGTATACGCTTAAGGCATAATCTACTTCTTCTTTGATCCGATTGATATCTGAATAGCGAGAATTTTCTGCCAAGCCTAAAGAATTCAAACGGCTCATGCGGATTTTTTTCTGAACTTCTGGTTCGATCATCAATCCAACGATCTTTTCTTTCGGAACGTGTTTGATTTGTTCAGGTAGAGGGACCTCCGGAATTAACGGAAGGTTCGCCACCTTCAAACGATTATTCGCTAAATACATGCTTAGGGGAGTCTTCGAGGTACGTGAAATACCCAGCAAAACAAGATCTGCTTCTAAAAAGCCCTTCGTGTCTTTGCCATCATCATATTTCACCGCGAATTCGATTGCAGCCACACGATCAAAATACTCTTGATTCAGTTTGTGGACCACACCGGCTTTTTGCAGCGGAGCGACACCCGTTTTTTGATGAACAATATCCATGAACTGGCTCATCAAGTTAATGTATTGCAGGCCTGTGCGTTCACCGAAATCTTCGACAATTTTAGTCAAGTTGTCGCTAACTAAGGTCGTTACTACAACGGCACTGTCTTTTAACGCATCGCCTAGAATACTTTTCAATTCTTCTTCATCTTTTGTAAACGGAAAACGATAAGACAAATCAAAATCTACTGTAGGGAATTGGGCTGCTGCGGCATTAACTAATTTCAGCGAGGTTTCGCCGACTGAATCAGAGATCATGTATAATGGTACACTTCTTTTCATTGTTTTCGCTCCTATCGATTGGTTTCAGTTTGTTTTGCTTGCTGCATGATATAGTTGAAAATACGAGATTTCGTAATTTTTCCGATCACTTTTTTTGGATCATCTTCACTGACTACCGGCAGTGAATCAACTTGGTAATCAAGTAAGACTGCGCCAGCTTCTAAGATCGTGTAATCCTTCGTGCAGGTTTGCAAATGCGGTGCACGAGTCATAACGACCGCTACGGGAGTACTTTGCAGGTTGCTGTTCAACGACGCACGCAATAAATCTTTGCGCGACAATAGCCCGACAAGATGCTGCTCTTTGTCGGTCACATAAATCGAGCCAACATCATACATAAACATATTGGTGATCGCATCATGGATCGAGGTGTCTTGCGGCGTTAGCAGAGGCGACAGCATGATCTCTTCTACTTTGACAGAAAAAATTTTGTCGAACAGAAATTGTTCGATGCCCACTCCTGTGTAGGTGTAACCAACTTTCGGGCTTGCTTCCAAAATTCCTGCCATTGTCAAGAAGGAAAGATCTGTACGTAAAGTAGCATGCGAGATTCCTAAGTGATCGGCGATTTTCTCGCCGCTTAGCGGTTGATCGCGTTTGACGATCTCAATGATTTTCTCTTGCCTTTGTGATAGATTCATAGGTCCTCCTAGTAATGCATTCGTTCTTCAGTGAGAAAAAATGAATTGGATTTTCTTTCAATTGTCATTGATGGATACTCCAAAAAACTCAACGACTTGAATACACACCCTATTATACACGTAATAACTATATAAACAACATGATAGATTAAATAAACACATATTTAAAAATTTCAGAAATAAAAAGGGATATTGCTTTCTAAAAAATGAGTTTAGCAGTATAATTCTTTTTGTTGATGAGACATAACCCGTTAGTCAAGGGGTCAAGACGCCGCGTTCTCAGCGCGGAGGCACGGGTTCAAATCCCGTACGGGTTATACCTAGAGTTGATATCCAGTTGGGTATCAACTCTTTTTTTGTTCATTTTTCTAGTCACATGAAATAATTTGTACTATATACTATAGGTAGTACAAAAATAGCTAGACGAGGAGGAACAACATGGAAGCTGCGAATGTAAAACGGCTGTTAAAGCAAAAATCCAAAGCAAATTTGGGCTTTTATCCCACCCCATTTTATCGGTTAAATAATTTATCCAGAAAGCTAGGAGTCAATTTGTTTATCAAGCGAGAAGATTTTTCCGGGCAGAGTCTCTTTGGCGGCAACAAAATCAGAAAACTTGAGTATCTGATCGGAGATGCTAAAGAACAAGGCGCAGAATATGTTTTTACCTTCGGAGCGACTCAATCGAATCATGCCATGCAGACAGTCGAAGCTTGTCGCAAAGAAGGCTTAACACCGATTTTATATTTAGTTGCTTATGTTGAGCCCGATGAGCAGGATCTTCGCAGTAATTTATTGTTGGATCGAATTTTAGGAGCAGAAGTTCATGTTATCCTTAAAAATCCCGGTGAGACAGAGGAGGAAATGAGTGCTCGCTCTGTCGAACTAGCACGAGAGCACATGGAACGTCTAACAAAGGAAGGACACAAATGCTATGAGATTCCCATGGGCGGTGCTAGTCCGATCGGATCAGTCGGTTTTATTGATGGGTTTGTAGAACTTGCAGAGCAAGCCGCAGATAGTGGAGAAGAGTTCGATTATTTAGTTCACGCGACTGGATCAGGCGGAACGATGGCAGGCTTAGTCGCCGGAAAGAAATTGTTGGGGCATCCTATACGGATTCTCTCATTTGACGTAATCGGTCATGATTCCAGCTATTTAGAAAGTTCAGCGAAATTAGGAAATGAAAGTTTAATATGGCTAGGAGCAGAGGCTTGCTTAACGGCTGAAGACTTTGAGCATGACAATCAGTATTATTTACCTGGCTACGAAATGCCAAGTGAGGCTGGAAATGATGCGATTCGGCTACTGGCAAGAGAAGAGGGACTGTTTCTAGACCCTGTTTACTCTGGCAAGGCCTTCGCTGGGATGCTGGATTATATTGAAAAAGGTATTATTCCACAAGGTAGCAACGTGATTTTTCTGCATACTGGTGGAGCTACGGCGCTATTTGCAGAAAAAGAAATTTTGGGGAATTTATTGGATAAATAATTCGATTGGGAGGGATAGGAAATGAGCAAAAAGGTGATTTGGATCTGGTCGACAAATTCGAATCAGGGGTTCAGAGGATTTGCGACTACATTTGGCATGCTAGTCAGACCTTACAAATTTCAAAAAGAAGTTCGAGAAGCTTTAGCACCAGAGTGGGAAGTTGAGTTTATCAGCGATGATATTTCGGAAGACGAAATACCTAAAGGCGATGCAACTATTTGCAGTCAAGCCATGGCTATCTATCTAGACAAAGACAGATATCATAATCTAGTAGTAATCCCTGAGCTGGAGCTTATGCAGTATGATTATTCAGCGATTAAAAAAAGGTTGGCAGAGTTTTTATAGGATTTTTGATTACTAGAAGAGTTGTTTATCTATCACTCATCAAATAGTATACAGAATAAATAGACTACGATCTCGATAGTAACTGAGGCGTAGTCTATTTAGCGTAGGCACTTTTCTTTTAAAATAAGAAGCTATTCTTGATATCTTTGATAGTAATTTTTAGCTTTTTCCAGATGAAGTTGAGAAATAATTTTATAGAATTGGGTTTCAGAAGTGGTCATATCGCTTAATTGATTTAGCAACTCGTTTAGCTTTTGTGAATATATCGGAAAATCGAAGTAACTGTTTACGATACAAGTCATAAAGCGTAACTGTAGGGATAAATATAGATGGTCGGACTTAGTCACTGCCTCAGCATAAAGCTGCAAACACTCTTTAGCCTCGTCTACATCATTGATCATCAATAACCATTGAATACGATTGAAATAGAGATCGCTGATTTCTTCGTAGTATAGTTTGGCATCAAAAAGTTCATATTTTGCTAATTCATCAAGAAGTCTCGAATAAAGCTGATTTTCCTTTTCCTTCTCTTTTTCCGAATAGGAAAGAAGCACAAGTTTTGCCAATTTTATTTCCTTTAATGTCCACATTTTGGAAGTGTCCAAATACGTAAGAATCTCTAAAAAAGGAGCGCGAGAAAAATTATAAAAATTGGTATTCGTAATAAGTACCAATAAGTAAGACTTAATCGCCAGATAGCGAATTTCTGCATGAGAATGTGATCTGTATTTTTCAAAAATTTCATAAAGAGCTTCAAAGTTGCCGCTTTTATACAATTGATCAATCTCAATATCTAGAGCCTTCTCTTCATTTTTGTTTTGACTATCTTTAAAGTAATCAAACTCTGCTTGGGTAATTCCTAGGTTATTCAAAAATCCTTGAAATTTGGTCACTTCGACAGAGTGCTTTCCAGCTTCAAAATCACTATAAAATGTTTTTGAGGCAATCCCAGAATAAACTTCCTTTTGTGTAAATCCTTTTTGTTTGCGAATTGATTTAATAATTATTTCGTTCATACATACTCCTATCTGAAATTCCTGTATACAGGAATTATACTTGTTTTCTGTTTCTTTTTGCATGCTATATTGTAAAAAAACAAATAGAGGAGCAAAAAAAATGAATAAAACATATTTTAAATTAATCGGTGGGGCACTTGCTTTAACAATGGTAATCAGTTTCTTCTCAGCTATCGGAATCGCATTGAAAATGAACGAGAATGGGGTCATTTTGTGTCAGATAGCGGCATTTCTAATTTGTGGACTAGTTAGTTTTCTTTATATGAAGAAAAAAGATCCAACCTTGAAACAATTCGGATTCAAAAAGGTGAAGCCAAGTAAAAGACTTGTAGGATTTATGGTATTGACTATCTGTATTCAGCCAGTTGTTTTAGGAATCAATTTCAATCTTTCCCTTTCAACGTTAGGTTTGATTCTTATTCAAATGTTGTTCGTTGGTTTTGTTGAAGAAACTTTCTTTCGCGGAATTATTTTCTATTCTTTAAGAAATAAAGAGCCAAAGGTTTTTATTGCTTTTTCTAGCGTAGTATTTGGTCTTCTACACCTAGCAAGCAGTTTAAACCCTGATACTGCATTTATCTTAGTTATTTTACAAATCATCAATGCTTTGCTGCTAGGACTAATTTTCTCGTTAATTTATCACTCAAATCAATCGATCTACACGGTCATTATTTTTCATGCACTATTCAACATATTCGCCTCAATTGCAAGTATTTCTTCAATCGAGAAAAATATTATCGCGGTGGTTCTATTGAGTATTTGCTATATTCTTTTCTTGATCTATTACCGTACAATTCTTTCAAGAAAGGTTTTTAGCTAAATTTTCTTAGGTAGTTGATTCACTCGACTCCATGGGAAATATTTTTAAGTTAACAGGATATCTTTAGAAATAAAGTGCTTTATTGGACTATCACAGATGTGATGTTCTTTTTTTGTAAAGATATCTTTACTTGTTCATGGAAATAGAGTATTCTTTTTGTAAAGATATCTTTACATTGGATTGAGGGGATAGAAATGAACGTTCATAATCAAATCAAAGCAATCCGTGAATCAAAAAAGATTCCACAAAAGAAAATGGCGGAGGATCTAAATGTTTCCCGCCAAACAATGACTGCGATCGAAACGATGAAGTACAATCCCAGCTTGGAATTAACGCTAAAGATCGCGCAGTATTTTGAAATGTCAGTAGAAGAAATTTTTCAATTAGAGGAGGAGTAATATGATATTAAATGTAGTTCTTTTTGCTATTTTTTTTGGACTAGCATTATATTCAATTATCGGGCTATTTACACTACTTAAGGTACTAGTCGGAGTCCACCGTTATGATGAATTAGAGAGAAAAGCTATTTTTGACGCGTTATCTATGAGTATGTTGACTATTCTTATTGTGAATTTACTTCAAATGGTACTATCCTTTAATCTACCCACTGAATGGAGAGGAATTGTATCACCTGGCGGATTTTACAACGGCGGATTAGTAACTAACGATCCATTACATTTTGATAGCTTTCTATTTGATTGTTCAGTTGTTGGAATCTGGTATATGGTTCGCCGATACCATTTTGGATTGATCGCTAAGAGAAATATCTTTATACCGATTATTATCTTCGTATTAATTGTTATGTTGCCAACTCTGGCTTCATTCATGTTTTGATTTTTGAAAACTAGACCTTTCATGTCATGAGCAACTCTCTTAATGTACGTTCAAGACAAAATAATCTATTTTTAAGATCATTCTTCAAAATCGGACGAAATTAATAGTATAATGGAACCAACTTTGTGAAATGTTTGCTTAGGGTTGTTGCGACATTTCATAAATGATTGAAAATTGTTGAGTTGGAGTGATTAGATGGAAAAGCATTTGAAGAAAGCAAAAACATGGAACATGGTATTGATTATTTTAGGGTTACTTTCGGTGGTATCTTCAGTTGTAGGGTTACCAAAATCGTTGAACCCAAAGCTGAGTGACTATGAAATGTTAGGATCAATGGGGCAGCAGATGTTCGATTACGCGAATAATCCACTGATAAAAGGAATCTCGGTGTTATCTCTAGTGATTTCGATCGTTTTGCTGATTTTCTATTTTATGGCAAATAAGAAATTAGCGGATGAGATTACTCCAGTAAAATTTCCTTACTATATTGAAATTGGATGGAGCCTTTTAAGTACAGCAATCGGCTTCATGCTGCAGCCGAAGATGCAAATGGACGGGTTTGATTTCTCCTTTATGACGCTGATCATTGGGATAATCTTTCAAATCATTTTCCTGATCCCAGCAATTTTAGTGATCGTCCATCTTTTTAAAGCAGAACCAGAGGAGTAGCAGATGAGAAAGAAAAAATTGACGAAAAAGCAAAAGATTCGTTGGAGTATTATTGCGGGAGTACTTGCGTTAGTATTGTTTATTGGCGCATTTGTTTATTCTCAAATGAAATCTACGACGGTCAAAGACAACAAATATAAAACAGTCACCTTGAAAAAATCTGATCCACTGACCTTTAATGGAATTGTGGAAGCAACGCATACACAAGATTATTACTTTGATCAGACGCTAGGCAAGATTTCTGAGATTAATGTTCAGGATGGGCAAGAGGTAGAGCAAGGTGCGACGTTGCTGAGCTATACCAACACGGAATATCAGGAGCAAGCGGATGAACAGAGCACGAATTTAGATAAGCTCTATCTTGCTGTTTCAAATGCGCAAGAAAGTTTGGCGATTGCACAGGATAAGCAAGCAAAAGAGCAGCAAAAATTAAACGAAGCAACAGCAAACTATAACAACACAAATGAAAATAGTGAAGAAGGCGCCGCTAAAAAAGAACAGTACAATCAGGAAATGACTCAATGCGAAAGCAGTGTGGATGCAGCGGCTGATGCTGTTGTTCAAGCGAGACAAGCACTAGAGAGTGCCAATGTAGAGCTGAATGCCGCATCACAGAGTGTCACGAAAATGCAAGGGAAGGTTAGCTCAACGATTGCCAGTGCGACAAAAGGAACAGCCTATATCAATGAAAAAGGCAAGAACGATCCTTCTGTACCAGTCGTAAAAGTCGTCAGTAATGAAGTCACGATCGAGGCAAAGGCTTCTGAATATGATTACCCGCAGGTTCATCAAGATGCGGCAGTAACTATTAAACCGATCACGACGAATCAAGAAATTGCCGGAACGATCACTCATGTAAATAAGCTCCCTGATCAAGCGGAAGCGGCTAGCCAAGCTGGAGCAGCTGCCGGAGGATCAACGAGCTCTATTTCCAATTATAGTTTTATCGTGAAGCCGACCGAGGAACTGCAGTACGGCTATAATGTCCAAGTTGTCTTGCCGTTGAATGAAATTCGTCTACCGAAAAAAGCCGTTCGTAAAACAGGTGATACCTACTATGTTTTTGCTTATCGCAGCGGGAAGGTTCGTGAGATCACGATTCAGGCAGAGGATAAAGGAGACTACTTCATTTTGAAGGAAGGGCTCAAAGACGGCGATCGGATCATTTCAAATCCTGACAAATCGTTACGCGACGGTCAGGAATTGGCGGTGGATTAAATGATCGAACTGAAAAATATCAACAAGTACTACCGCAACGATGAAGAATCGCTGCATGTTTTAAAGGACATCAATCTAAAAGCGGATGCCGGTGAAATGATCGCCATCATGGGCCCATCTGGTTCAGGTAAATCAACCCTGATTAATCTGCTGGGCTTCATTGATACCAAATTTGAGGGGCAGTATTTATTTGAGGAAGAAAATCTGGTGGCTACCACGGATGATCGCTTATCTAAAACCCGCAATCAAATGGTGGGCTTTGTTTTCCAGAATTTCAGCTTGATCGAAAATTATACGGTCTATGAAAATGTGGAGCTGCCATTACTTTATAATGGCTACGGCTTTCACCAGACCAAAGAAAAAGTAATGTCTGTTTTGGAGAAAGTCGGAATCGCTGATAAAGCTGAAAAGCATCCACGTCAGCTTTCTGGTGGACAGCAGCAGCGGGTGGCGATCGCCCGAGCGCTGATCAATCAACCGAAATTTATTATTGCTGACGAGCCGACTGGGGCTTTGGATACCCACACTTCAAATGAAATCATGGAGCTCTTTAGAGAGCTGAATCGTCGTGACCAAGCGACAATTTTTCTAGTCACCCATGATCCAGAGGTTGTCCCTTACTGTACGCGCTTAGTGAAAATCAGAGATGGGGCCATCACTGAGGACAAGGCGGTGAATGACGAATGAAATTCTATGTAAATTGGCGTTCCTCGCTTGGTTCAATCTTTAAGAATAAAAAGCGCAGCGCCCTGACGATGTTTGGGATCGTGATCGGGATCGCAGCGGTAATCGCTATTCTTTCAATTGGGCGCGGATTTGAACGTGACACCATCGCGAGCTTAACTGCTGATGATTCGGAAAAACTGGAAGTGGATATTAACTTTGTTCCAGGAAATCCCGCGTTGTACTACTCCAATGTGGATATGATCCAATCCTCAGATTTTAGTCTTTTACGAGATGTCGAAGGTGTGGAATCTGTCTCCTATCCTAAAAATGATTTGTCCTATATTTATAAGGAAGTTAAGATAAAGGATAAAACAAAAAACTATCGCATCGGAGTTGTCTCAACGGATGGGGACACCGTCAGCTATGGACGTGCAATCAGCGCTTACGATAATCAAACGCAAAACAAAGTCGCAACGATTGATTCGTCAATAGCCAAGGAGCTTTTCGGCTCAGCTCGCAGTGCGGTTGGACGCGGCTTCGAACTTGATAATCAGGTTTTTACAATCATTGGTGTTTTCCCGGCAGGTGCGGAGGAAACAATGTTTTCGGAAGGTTCAACCAAAATATTATTACCCCGGCAGACCTATATCCATTTCTTTGGCAATGAGCAGGATACGAGCGCGGTGGTTTTGACCTTGGCCGATGGGAGTCAACTGAACAAGGTTGCCGACAGAGCGATTAAGAAACTACAGGACGCTGGAGCGATGCGTCAGCAAGGAGAATATCAGGTTTCTAACATGGCGATGATGACCGATGGAATCAGTGAAGTCTTAAATAGTATCACGCTCTTCATTAGTGCCGTTGCCGGGATCTCGTTGTTTATCGCGGGTGTCGGTGTCATGAACATGATGTACATTTCTGTTTCAGAGCGGACGAAGGAAATCGGGATTCGTCGAGCTTTGGGAGCCACACGCGGAGCGATTCGAATGCAATTTCTATTAGAAGGGATGACCTTGACCTTGGTTGGGGGAATCATTGGCTATTTGCTGGGGATGATCGTCGCCTATGCGATCGGTAACGTGATGGATATCTCGGTGTCTGTCGATCTGTTTACGGTTGCTTTAGCCGTGGGCGTCTCAAGCGGGATCGGTTTGATCTTTTCCGTGATGCCGGCATCAGAAGCAGCCAAGAAAGATTTGATCGATATTTTGAGATAATTAAACTAAAAGCAAACAGAGTTCAAGCTCCTATCAGGGGCTGAACTCTGTTTTTTTGACTATAAAGAAAGTATAAACTTTTTACATGAATAACTCGATTTACAGCAGGTATATCCATGTCCGGCTTCACGAACTAGCTTTCTCGGCAATAAGCAAAAATATTTCGAAATTTGAGAAGCACCGAGTAGGTACCAATCAACATCAGCTCTCTTCGATCACTGTGTTTCTTGGCAATTTAGAAATATTTTGGTCTTATTGTTGAGACACACAGCGACTGCTTGCAGAGCTGATGTGGAACAGTACCTACCTGGTGCTCAGAAGCTGAGCGAGTTCGCGAAGCCTTTCTTATGTAGTGATCTTGAAGCGTAAGAATTCTTTAGATAAGTCGTATTCCTTGCTATGAAATATTTGGAAGACGTAAAATGTACCTACATTTTATTGAAATCGTTTGCATAAGTAGGTAGAAGCTCAAAGAGAGAGGGAAAATAGAATGAATAATAGTAAATCAGATGGATTCAAAACCTTAGTTGATTTTCTATCTTCTATGGGAGTTAATTTGTATTCAGGAGTCACCGGCGGAGGGGTGATTCATTTCTTGAAGTACGTTGATCCTTATAGTGGCAAAAAGGCTGTTGATACACCAGAACTATTTACTCTTAGTGAATATGCGGCTGGTTTTACACCTTTGGGTCACTATCTTGCAACTGGACAAGTTTCTGCAGCTATAGCTACTACAGGGGCGGCTACTAAATTGTTATCCTGTGGTCTTAGCGATGGAAAGCTTCATGATATTCCCTCAGTTTATTTGTTTCCCGTATCGAATCTTTCTCATGCAGAGGACGAGGCTTTACAGGATACATCGGTCTATGGAAGCAATATGATCCAACAATTACGATCGGAATTTCCGGAACAGGTTTATCTTTTAGATAATCCGCTGAACTTTGCTAATCAATTGAACCAGGCTGCCCAGATGTTAGCCGCGCGAAAGCCGGTAATACTTTTCTTGGATAACGAAACACTAGCCTCGTCTCACTATAATCTTCCTAGAGCCACGTTTCCAGAACAGATAAGCAAGGCTGATGAGATTAGGGATTTTCTTGAGCATTTCAGGGAGAAAATAGCAGGTAAACGGGTGATTTTACTTGTTGGTGAAGAAGGGATGCATGAGGAGGGCATCCGGAAATTAACAACGGATGTTTGTAACGAATTAAAGGCTGCTGCGGTTTGGAGCATGAATGGCGGGAATTGTGTAGAAACGGATAATCCCTATGGGTATGGCTATATTTCTTTTGGTGGGAACGATCAGGCATTGGATTTATGGGACTCGGTCAATGCAGAGGATGTCGTCCTGTGTGTCGGAGTATCGCCAGATGAATATACGACAGATCTTAAAAAAATCGCAGCGAATGAGGTGTTCTTCCTAAACAATATTGCGAATGCCTATGGTCAGGTTCGCGGTAGCTTTCAGCATAGTGCCGCTCATCAGGTGTATCAAGTTAATGCACCGATAAGTGAGGTGCTGCGATTAATGATTGAAGAAGGGCAAAAGCAACCTCATTTGACAATCGCTTGTCCCGAAGCACCAAAAAATTTAAATACTCGAGAGATACTCCCGCCCAAGAAGGGCTATGCGGATATGGAAAAAGTATATAAACGACTGAACGAGTGGTGGCAACCGCAGAGTCTAGTAATTAGCGATGTTTGCCTTGCCTACAAAGATTATCAATATGTGACTCAACGACCTAATGAAAATATCACCTATTTTTCTTTTTATCGAGGGTCCGCTATGGGAGGCGCTTATGGGGTTGCTGTTGGTGCAAAATTGGGTGCTCCGGACAAGCGGGTTTTTCTATTCAGCGGAGATGGCTGTTTTAGGCTTTATGGTGGCAGCCTGGAGGAAGCCAGAAATTTAGGCATCGTTATATTTCTAATTAATAATCAGAATTATTCGATCGTTTCCCAAGGCTTACCTAAAATTCTACCTGATGTTGATTCTGAGCGTTATCATGACCATTTGAGTAACATCGATTATTGTAAAATAGCCGAAGCCTCTGGTTGGTTGAGTTATTCCGTGACCGATGATTTAAGTAATTTAAATGAAATATTATCAGAGATCGAACGAAATAAAGCACGTTCGATTCTTGTGAATATACCAGTTGATCCTGAACAAATTCTAGGGCAGAATCCACGAGTTCGTAATTTATAGAAAGAGTTGATTAGATGGAAAAAAAAGAACGTGATCAATTACTAGACCTAGTTGAACAATCTTATAGCCAATGGACTGAGGGGAAAAGCTTGATAATCCCGCTTGAGGAAGAAAAACAGAGCTATGGTTGGTTAGATGAACGAGCTCCTTTTGGCTTGTTGGTTCAAAATACTGAAAGTGATCCGATGTTTATCTATGCCAATCGAAAAGCACAAGAAATCTTCGGCTACACTCTAGCTGAATTTTTAACAATCCCTTCAAGAAAAAGCGCTCCTCCTACCAAGCGTGAAGATCGTGAACAAATGCTGCAGGAGGTAGCGAAAAAAGGCATTTTTGATGGCTACAAAGGAACGAGAATTGATAAACAGGGAAAGCTGTTTGAGATATCCAAAGGTAGTATTTGGAAGGTGCTGGATTCTTCCGGAGAAATGATTGCAACAGCAGCCATGATTTGGGTCGAGAATCAATAAACGACATAAATAGTTGATGAAACAAAAACAGAGTTCCTTCTCACTGGGAGATGGAACTCTGTTTTTTACTATTTAACACCATCGCCTGAAAGACGACTTTTCAACGGGAAGGATTATTTACGTTGTTGCTTGCCGGCATTCCGTCCGTTGCCGTTTTTATTGTTTTTGTTCTTAGGCTGAGTGACTTGTTTTGGTTTAATTGGTTCAGCCTTTTTGATCGGCGTCGTTACTACTTGTTTTGGCGGGTTTTTCTTTAGTTCTTCTTGAATTTGCGCTTTGATACGAGGACGCATCAAGACATTTGTAATAAAGGTTTGGATACAACTAAAGATACCACCGATTACCCAGTAAAGCGCCACTCCTGCAGGTGAAGTAAAGGACATGAAGACGATCATTAATGGTGAAGCGATCATCATACTGCGCATTGTTTTCTTTTGTTCTTCAGGCACACCGATTAATGAGATGTAGCCTTGCAACAAGTAAGCAACCCCTACAAACACAACGAGCAGATAGCTTGGTTTTGCCAAGTCAATCCCGATAAAGGTTGAATGCTGGATACCTTCCGAGAAACGAGCTGTATAATACAAGGCTGAGAAGATCGGCATTTGGATCAGTAGTGGCAGACAGCCCATGCCGCCCATCATGCTGACATTATTTTCTTTGTAGACAGCTTGCATTTCGCGCTGTGCTTCCATTTGTTCTTCTTGCGTGGTTGCTTGTTTTACTTTTGCTTGTGCTGCATCGATTTGTGGTTTGATCGATTGCATTTTTTCCGATTGGATCAATGATTTCTTAGATTGATTGATTCCTAGTGGCATAATGATTAGACGAACGATGATCGTTAAAACGATGATCGCAAGACCGTAGGACCAATCGAAACTGGTAACCATCCAATTAAGGAAGTTCTCCAATGGAACAACAAGCATTCGATAGACAAGACCAGATGTATCTGGGGTACCATCACTATTTGAGCGGACACATCCCGATAGTAGTAAAAGAACACCCAAAAGGCCAGAGCCTAAGAGCCAATTTTTAAATTTATTCATTCAATTCTTCCTCTGCTAATAAAAATTTATACAGGAAATACTATACTAGATAACACAGGCCTTTTCAATCAAATTCGAAAAAAGTCAGGGAACCTTGTCAATTTTTTAATAGACCACATTAAACTGATCATAGTCCTTAATGGTGGGGTCTTCATATTGTTCAATATGGGAAACTTTAGCAAACGGATTTTGTGGTACCTTCAGCTTTTCCAAGAATTGATCCAGCTGTGCTTCAGTGCCTACAGCTTCGATAGTGACACTGCCGTCATCCTCATTTTTCACTGTACCAGTCAGTCCAATCTCAATTGCCATTTGATA
Organism: Enterococcus raffinosus; assembly: GCF_018917525.1. Lineage (GTDB taxonomy): Bacteria > Bacillota > Bacilli > Lactobacillales > Enterococcaceae > Enterococcus_A > Enterococcus_A raffinosus_A. The sequence continues at coordinate 92,263 of NZ_JAHLOS010000001.1, forward strand.
GGTTGTATAACGAAAGCCGACGCCTTGCACACGTCCAGTAACATTTATATGCTTCTTCATAAGAAAACCTCCTATTAATTTACTTCTTATTCTATATGATAGCGAGTTTTGCTGGTTGTTACAAGAATTCGCATGCTATAATGGCAGACGAAATGATAAATGAGCGAGGGGAACACGTTGAAAGAAATTCAATCAAGTAAAAATACATTAATCAAAGAAACAAAAAAATTACAGCAAAAAAAATACCGCCAACAAACGCAAAGCTATCTATTAGAAGGCTTTCACTTGATCCAAGAAGCAAAAGCAGCTAATGTCGTCCTGAAAGAAGTGTTTATCAGCCAGCGCGGTTTGAACGAATGGTCGGAATGGATCGAGGAAAATCTCTTGGATTATTATTTGGTTTCCGATGACGTGCTAAAAACATTAGCCAGTCAACCGACGCCTCAAGGCATGATTGCGGTAGCAGAAATGCCGCAAGAGGAGACAGCAGATTATACGGGTGCTTGGCTACTATTGGATAATGTTCAAGACCCTGGCAATGTCGGCACAATGATCCGGACTGCGGATGCGGCCGGTTTTACTGGTGTTATCTTAGGTCAGGGCAGTGCGGATCTATATAATCCTAAAACGCTTCGTAGTACACAAGGCAGTCTCTATCATCTATCTGTCAAAACCGGCGATTTAACAGAAATAATCCCGCAGTTCCAGCAAGCTGGTAGCCTAGTACTTGGAACAGCTTTAGATAAAGAAGCGAAGGATTATTTAAACGTTGAGAAAATGTCTGATTTTGCCCTCATAATGGGTAATGAAGGGCAGGGGATGTCGGAAGAATTATTGGCACTAACCGATCAGAATCTGTACATTCCAATCAAAGGGCAGGCGGAGTCTTTGAATGTTGCAATCGCTGCTGGAGTCCTAATGTTCCATTTACTTAAATAAGTCTTCACATTTTCGCAACTGTTATTAAGGAACCCTTAAACTTTTTTCACAAACTCATGGAAGCCTATTCAATGATCGGAAGCCGTGATATAATGAGCAGCAGAATGAAGAAAAGGGGCTTTTTTATCCATGACAGAAAATTGGCGTGAAGACGAAGAATACGTTTCTTATATTGAGGATTTACTAGCTACCGATGAAGTACAAAGACTAGCAGATTATACCCAACATATGAATTCAACACGATTGGAGCACTCTATCAGTGTTTCTTACAATAGCTACAAATTAGCAAAACAATTCAATGGCGATGCAAGAGCGACTGCTCGTGCAGGCCTACTACACGATTTGTTTTACTATGACTGGCGGACAACGAAATTCGATGAAGGCTCACATGCCTACATGCATCCACGTATCGCCGTGAAGAATGCAGAAAAAATCACCGAATTGTCTGACCTTGAACGTGATATTATTATTAAGCATATGTGGGGAGCAACAATCACTCCTCCAAAATATAAAGAAAGCTACATCGTAACGATGGTCGACAAATATTGCGCCATTAAAGAAGCAGCCGTACCTTTGGTTGACAGATTCAATTCTTACAAAGCACGCTTAAGAAAAGAATGGAACTAATAAAACAATTTTAGGCACCAAACATGGAATGTTTGGTGCCTTTTTTGTCAGTCACGCTTTTTGCAGTTTGCTAATGTTAAAGCCACTATTACTTAGCATTAAATATCTTGATTGAATAGGTTTAGCGTGATGATATGCGTACGAAGATAAAATCATTTTACACGGTTTTGTAAAATGATTTCCTTAGTAAGAGTTAGCTTGCCATTGCCTAAATGAATCCATTAATACGGCTAGTAAAACAGTTTACTTGCTTAAAAGCATAGAAAGTGAGGAATAGACTTATCAAACCAAATATCATTAAACAATTATTTTTTGCTGTAATCGGAACGTTTATTGCGGCGGTCGGTATCCGCTTGATTGTCGTTAGCGGATTAGGAGCTGATGCCATCAGTACATTAGTCCTAGGTATATTGCAGCATGTTCCCTTGAAATTTGGAACGGTCAGTATGCTTTTTAATGGGATCATTTTAGTAATGATTTTCTTTTATGATCGCAAGATGATCGGGCTGGGAAGTATTATCAATAGCTTCGGAATAGGTTTTTGTTTAAATTTATTAGATTGGATGGGTATTCTGCATACGATCCCATATGGCACGAATTATTTAGCAATCATCACAGGCTCGATCGTATTTGGCATCGGGACAGGTATCTATTTGTTAGCAGATTCAGGTTCGGCGGCATACGAGTCATTGATGATCTTATTGAAACGAATGCTGAGAAGTTCTGTTAAAGTCGCTCGAATCGTTTTAGACGCGGCCTTCTTTTTAACCGGTTACCTTCTAGGCGGACATATCGGCTTAGGGACGTTGATCGTGCTTTTATTAATGGGGCCGTCCTTAGAATTTACCCTGAATCAATTACCGAAACTGCGATTTTTCCGTGTGCAGCAGGCAAAATAACTAGTTTAGCCTATTTTTTCCTAGTAACTACAGGGGTTATTTGCTACAATGAATAAGGTTCATTTTATCGTAGATTCGGATCAGAATGACGATCCATCGGATTTTTTACAATGAAAAATTCGAACATATAAAATAGGAATAGGAGTGCTTATTAATGATTTCAGCAAGCGATTTACGCGCTGGTATGACTTTCGTTCAAGACGGAAAATTGATCAAAGTATTAGATGCTAGCCACCACAAACCAGGTAAAGGAAATACAGTTATGCGTATGAAATTACGCGATGTGCGTTCAGGTTCAACGTATGACACTACTTTCCGCCCAGATGAAAAATTCGAAAAAGCAATGATCGATACAAAACCTGTTCAATATTTATACAGCCAAGACGATGTTGCGATCTTTATGGATTTAGAAACATATGAACAATATGAGATTCCTGTAAAGACTGTTGAAGATGAAATGAAGTTCATCCTTGAAAACATGGAAGTAAAAATTCAATTCTTTGGCGATGAAGTAATCGGCGTAATGTTGCCATCTTCAGTTGTCTTGCGAGTGGTTGAAACACAACCATCAATCAAAGGCGCAACAGTAACCGGCTCAGGCAAACCTGCAACAATGGAAACAGGATTAGTCGTGAACGTTCCTGACTTTATTGAAGAAGGCGAATTGTTGGAAGTAAGTACCCAAGAAGGTACGTACCAAAAACGCGCAACTAAATAGTAAAACAAAAACCACGGTCTTAAGCGATCGTGGTTTTTTGTATCCAGAGTGTAGAAATTCATAAGCTGAAGCATTTAAAATTTACTTTAGAGAGAGTCCGGTCTAGCCTTTTTTCTCTTTTGAATGATAATTAAAAGCTTGATCAATACAAATTTTTAACGGTTCCTCGGGTATCGGTTCATCTAGTTCGAAAAGAATCGCCCGATTTTTCGAAAAGTTCAACGTATCAGAGAACAAAGATCTCCAATCCTCAATCAAATGTGTTTGGCAATGGACGAAGAGAGCTATCCGAGTATCAGAAAAGCGATCAATTCTTAGCGGTGTTCCGTTAGGTGTGGCAAAAGAAAGCTGTCCCCATTTAGTACTCTCAACGATTTCAATCTGAGATTCCTCGGCTATTTTGTGAATCAGCTTTTGCAATTCTGTCAGTTTTTGTTTTTCTAGTGCGGAGTACGTTGGATAGAAAGTTTGGATATCGGTTTTTAGCATAATTTTCTCCCTTCGCATTGCCTATTCAGTGATTATGAAGAACTGGTTTCTTATTAATTAGTCTACTATCAGCTTACCTATTCCTACAAGCTAAAATTAAGAAAGCACAAATAAGGCGGTATAAACTCTTCAAAAGTTTATACCGCCTTATTTGTGTTGTTACGGAGAAGGAGGGATTTGAACCCTCGCGCCGATTTCTCGACCTACACCCTTAGCAGGAGCGCCTCTTCAGCCACTTGAGTACTTCCCCAGATGAAGAATATACGGCATTCGAATCGGCCTAATTTTTTCCTAGAAAAAATTATTACTTAGAAACGAATAAGGAGGATAAGGGATTCGAACCCTTGCACGTTTTTACCCGCCTGACGGTTTTCAAGACCGTTCCCTTCAGCCAGACTTGGGTAATCCTCCATTAAAAATGACGGTTCCGACGGGATTTGAACCCGCGATCTCCTGCGTGACAGGCAGGCATGTTAACCCCTACACCACGGAACCTTCTTAACACAAAGATTAGTATACCGAAAGATAGGACCATCTGCAAGAAAAAATCGCTCGAATAAATAACGACATACTCGTATATTTTTGTTTATAAGACGTTTATATGTATGGGGGTAAAAAAAGATAAAACAACGAAATTAAGTTTTCTATTATTCTTCTAAGAGATGATTCGTAATTGTTTTATTGGATTGTGATCTGGAGCTATTGAAACTAAGTTAAATATAATTTTTATTTTTTTATCTTTTTTGTTAAACGTTTAAATTTATCCAAATTTATATTCACAAAAGCGAATATAAAAATAACTATTTCCTTATTTTTTTAGTAGATATACAGCACTATCGGTTATGTATTTTTTATTAGATAATAGTAATTATGATTTTTTATTCATTTTTATCTGAAAATGTGATATTTTATAATGAGTGAAATAGAAAATTTGAAGACCTGAACGGTTCGGATTCTAGTTGAAGAAAGAGCAGTAAAAATGTTGTTTTCAATACTAGATAATGGCAATGGTAGTCGTAAGAGTAGTAGATCCACTTCAGTGGATGATTTTGTATCAAATACAAAAGACTATTATTTAAAAAGGGATTTCAATAAGTTTCGAAAAGATATGCATGGAATTGTTGTTTCTATTAGAACCGACAGTCGAACTGTAGAACCTACAATCGAAATGAATATCTCTAAAAGAAATGTAATTAAAATCAGATATTAAGAGGAAGAAACTTATATGGAGAACTGGAAGGATACGTTTATTAATCAAGTACCCAAAGATGTTTACACAGTTAAAATAAATAGCGGTGAGCAAGACGGTTTAAACATTATGTTATATGGAGAAAAAAATAGACATAAGATTGAAATCGATTTTGGTGCATTGGCATCTTACAGAATTATTGATGAGGGATTCTTGTTGAGTGAGTGCGAACTTGTCATTCCCGACAAAATTGTAAAGAAGTTAAAAAAAGATAATTATCCAAGTACACTATATGAAATTGAGAATGAGAGTTACTCAAAATTTATCAATGAAATCAGCTGTGGTTTGTTTGATATCTATGAAATGAAACAATATAACATCATTACTTTGAACTATGTAATTGAAATAGCAAGCCGGTTTGATCCGATTATTAATATTTTGAATTAAGCTTTTTTGTAGTGAGTGGGTAGTATTCTCATCATGAGTTTATTTCTCTAAGTGTTTCAAAAGTTAACTCTCGAAGGATAAATATTTCATTTTTTTGAGAGAACGTATTTCAAAAAAAGTGTATATAAATGGAGTCATAAAGCCGTTATCAGAGGAAACACAAGAAAATAGCAAATAGGTAGTGTCAGTTTTGGTTAGGCTGAATAAAAATAAAAGAGATTTCGAAAAGGATAAGAGAGAAGGAACCTATAATGAAGATGGGCAACGAATCAGAGATTAACATTCAGGATGGGAAGATCCCTGAATTAGAAAAAATGGATTTTTCATCAAGCAGTTTTGATAATGAGCTTTATAAATTGTTTTTCGATGCAACAGAATATCATGATGTAGTGGTTGAAGCGACAAGGCTTAAAAAAATTGCTGTATTAGATGTATTTAATGAAACTATGCAGATAGGAGAGACCCGAGACTTGATCTATTGTCAAATGAATACTTCAGACTAAGTCAAGAAAATAAGTATTTATCTTTTTTTGAGAGAGTATTTGAAATAAATGATAACGAAGCTTATATAGATTTGGGAGGTGAAGATGACAAGAGTAAGATAATAGAGTCAATAGATAATGATTTCGAGGCATTAGATAAGATAGATAGACTAATTTATATGAATCAAATCGATATATTAAATAATGGTGATAATTATATATATAAGATTGAAAATATAAATCTTTTAAAACTATTTATTAAAGGTTTTCTTCGAGAAAAAATATGGAACAGTTTATACTTTAACTCACATCCTATGATTTTAATCGCCAATTATGATCTGAGTCTCCCGATTATTATTGATAATGATAAAGATAAAAAACTTTATGAAAAAATTGCCAATGAGAACAATCTATTTTTGAGATAATTTAGGGTTTTCAATTGTAAATGTTAGGAAAATAGCTTTCGGTCTACGTACACTGCAACGACAACGACTAAAGGAATTGAAGTTGTTTCTGCGTTATACAAATGCTAAAAAGGAAAGAAACTTATATGGAAAACTGGAAGGATACGTTTGAATCGGCTACACTAGACTAGACAGAAAAAATAAGGTGTGTAGAATAATAAAAAACACACTGGAGGATTTTTCATGTCAAGACGTCAACGAAGAACCTATTCAAAAGAATTCAAGCAACAAGTCGTCGATCTCTACCTTGCAGGTAACCCCCGCGCAGAAATCATTCGAGACTATGAGCTGACTGCTTCCGCTTTCGATAAATGGGTGAAGCAGGCACAGTCGACAGGCTCGTTCAAAGAAAAAGACAACCTAACACCAGAACAAGTAGAGTTGATCGCACTTCGAAAGAAAAATAAGCAGCTCGAAATGGAGAACGATATTTTAAAGCAAGCGGCGCTGATATTCGGACGAAAAGACAAGTAATTGATGCTAACAAGCACAAATACTCGATATCAGCGATGTGCAAAATCCTAAAGATTTCCCGTCAGACTTACTATTATCAAGCACAACCTGTCAAAAATGAGTCCGAGTTAGAAGAAGTCGTACAGGAAGAATTTATTCGCAACAGAAAAGCTTATGGCACACGGAAATTAAAAAAATGTTTAGCTAAGCGTGACCTTCAAATCAGTCGACGCCGAATCGGTCGAATCATGAAACGTCGTGGGTTGACATCTACCTATACGATCGCTCACTTTAAAGGCCACCGAACAACTTGTAATGAAGCGGAAACAGCGAATGTATTAGATCGGACCTTTACACAAGAACAGCCATTGGAAGCGATCGTTACTGATCTTACTTATGTTCGCGTGGGGAAAAGGTGGCATTATATCTGCTTAATTCTGGATTTGTTTAATCGAGAAATTATTGGTTATTCCTGTGGTGAGAAAAAGGACGCCTCATTGGTAAAAGAAGCCTTTGGACGGATCCCATATCCCTTAACAGACGTCAAACTTTTCCATACCGATCGTGGAAAGGAATTTGATAATCAAACCATTAATGAGATTTTAAATGGTTTTGAGATTACTCGTTCGTTGAGTAAGAAAGGCTGTCCCTATGATAACGCTGTTGCAGAATCAACCTATAAATCTGTCAAAGTAGAATTCGTGCATCAATACCAATTTGAGACACTGGCACAGCTACGTCTAGAATTGTTTGATTATGTCCATTGGTGGAACTACCTACGAGTGCATGGCACGTTAGGGTATGAAACACCTATCCAATTTCGACAACAGAGATTGGCAAAGCGAACCCTTGATAATGAGCTCGGATCTGATACCTCTGGAGAGGCAGCGTAATTGAATGAGCACGTTTCTGCCGGAAAGAATCCGATCCGAGGAGGCTCATTGTCAAGGGCAATCGGAGCAATAACACCGAGGGATTCACAACACCTTATAATTTTTGTCAAAAAAAGTGTTGCCATTCCAGTTTATTAATCAAGTACCCAAAGATGTTTACACGGTAAATATAAGTAGCGGTGAACAAGACGGCTTAAACATTGTGCTAAACGGAGAAAAAAAAGGACACATAGTTGAGATTGATTTTGGCGCATTATCCTCTTACAGAGTTATTGATGAAGGATTCTTGTTGAGTGAGTGCGAATTTGTCATTCCCGACAAAATTGTAAAGAAGTTAAAAAAAGATAATTATCCAAGTACAATATATGAAATTGAGAATGGAAGTTACTCAAAATTTATCAATGAAATCAGTTGTGGTTTGTTTGATATCTATGAAATGAAACAATATAACATCATCACTTTGAACTATGTAATTGAAATAGCAAGCCGGTTTGATCCGATTATCAATATTTTGAATTAAGCTTTTTTGTAGCGAGTGGATAGTATTCTCATCATGAGTTTATTTTTCTAAACGTTCTAAACTCTTCAAAAATTAACGTATAGCAAAATTTTAATTGTTAAAACGTAAAAAGCGTTGCTAACCATAAGCAAACAGTTAGCCAAACCTATAAAAATATCGTATCAGAAGGAGTTAAAATTTGAATAAAAACAAAGTTATTTCTATTGGGTTCGTCACACTTGCTGCACTTTTAGGCATATCATTAAGCTTTTTTGGAAATTCTACTTTTGTTCTTGGAATTTTCTGCTTAGCGATGTATGTATATTACTCGTTCTTAATCGCCCCAAATCAGAAAAGGTTTCTGAATATAAAAGAAGCACTTAAAAGCACGGACCTATCTAATGAGGAGCTATCTTCAATAACACAGGTTGATCCTGAAAAAATTAATTTATTACGGGTAGACAATGATTTTACTGAAGAGGAACTGAAAAGCTTGGCTGTGGCATTAGATGTAAAAGAGGATCGATCAAGCCAGATGAATGCGAAGCGGATTATTTTCATCGTGCTCGGAGTAATCTTGACAGTGGTTTTAGTGTATTTTCTATTTGGAGAGGCTTAAGGTTCTTGGCAATAGTAATTATTTAGTGATTCATTAGGGATTAAAGATAAAGGGAGTTATTGGATTGATAAAGGTTAATAGAGATTTTAGTTATGTGGGTTTTGCTACGGCAATTAAGCAATATTTTATTGGTTACTTCGATTTTAAAGGCAGATCAACCAGAGCTGGTTACTGGTGGGTGATGGTCGGCTTCCTCATTTTGTCGCTAGCTTTAATTCCCATTGTAATTTATCAATTTGCTGGAATGATCAGTATGATGCTTAGAGGCATCGATGACGAACTGGCTCTAGAATATGGAACGAATAATTTAATGACAGTGATAATCATTGTATTTTTCATTTTCCTATTGTTTTTTTCTATTCCGACTTTAGCTCTGCATATTAGACGTTGTCGAGATGCCGGATTAAGAGGACGAGGCTTTTTTGTACTGTGGAGCATTTCACTATTATCAACACTATTATCTTCGATGGATTTTTTTCTTAATATATCACTGATATATTTTTCTTATCGATCTGGTGCAGATGCGATTTTTGTGTATGTAGATTACATTATCGGATTATTCCTTTTCATTTTAACCTTGCTTCCGTCTGATGCTCTCACCACTAAAAGCCAAAATAAATTTGTTAGATTTTTCCTGAGAACGAAGAATTTAAGTCTATAACTATTTAAGATTTCCAGTCATAATACTGGTCGTCTTTCTTGTTTGAAGAAAGAACACATGAGTTTCACAAGTCAAACCCAAGATGATTTTACGAAACAGTTTGAAGTATACTACTCAGACTGTTTTTTTGTTTCTAATTTTGAGGAAAAATATCATATATTGAAAATATTGAGATAGAAATATAGCGGATGAATAGTACTTAGTTAATACGTAAACAACAAATAGTTCTTGATAAAATATAATTACTAATTTTTACGGATAAAAGAACAATTTTTATTATTAATCACTTTGGAATTAGTGTAAACTGTAGCTAGGGTTGAAAAAGTTATCAATTTTAGTGAGGAGAAATATTATGAAAAAGAAAATACTTAAGGTAATTGTGGTTGGTATTGCTTTTGTCAGCTTAACAGCTTGTTCTAAGAATGACTCAGCGGAACCTTCTGAAACAGTGAAGAAAGAAACCTCTTCAGAAACAACGAAGTTGATCGAGAAATCCTCTACATCCTCTTCAGAAGTGGTACTTACTGAAGAATCGGAAAATTCAGAAGAGGGCAATTCTAAGCTTTTTGAATTTATGATTGAAGCAGCGCAATCACAGCTTCCTGCGATGAAAGAGCAATTAGGAGCAGCTTATTCAAACATTGAAATCGCTGCGGGTGAAAATCACACAATCATCTATCGGTACACTCTTCCTGAAGATCCAGGCTTTGAAATGGATAGCGCATCACTAAAACCAGTGATGGTTGAGGCGATGAAACCAATAATGGACTCGATAAAAGGAATGGTCCCTGATGCAAAAATTCAAGTGATCTATTTAAGACCTGATCAAACTGAAGTGGGAAATATCCTAATCACTCAAGAAGATACGGATGCCATACAAGGTGACTCTGATCCAGTGTAAAGCATCTAGAAAAAATAATTAGGTAACTTTGTATAACCCTATTTTTTTTATTCGGTAAATTATGTCATCAAAAATTAGGATGTTTGGAGATTATAGGATGAAAAAATGGATTGTTTTAGTGGCAATGGCTGCAGTGTTAGCAGGATGTGGCTCAGGTGGGGCAAAGGAAAATGAATCAGAAAAAAATACTGAGACAGCATCTACAACAGAAGTTTCAACGTCAAAAACAGAAACATCTTCTTCAGAAAAGAAAATTGAGATGAAGGATGTTGAGTTTCAAGTTGAAGGAACAAATTATAAAATGAAGATTTTAGATAACTGGGAAGTTCTTGAAGATGAAGACTTCTCTTTTAGCGCTGACAATGAAAACACTATTGAAAAAGTAATGGTTTCAGGAATGAAAAAGACTGATGTCGATGATTTCGTTGCCTTAAAAAGTGCGATGAAAGAAGAAATGAAATTTGATGATGAAGTCCGAATAAAAGAGGAAACGATTAAAGAAGAGACGTATCAATCACCATATTATGCTGGTGAATGTTATAGCTTTATAGGAACCGCAGATGGAGCAAATGCAGAATTTCGTTTTTATTTTTTAGAAACGGAGACCGAGTACGTCATTCTAAACTTCATGGGTCGGCCATCATTTATTTCAAAAAATGATGATTTAGTTACTGAAATGGTGAATTCTTTTTGTGGCTGGGGAAATGAAAATGCGATAGATTTGGATCACAGTTTCAATTCAACATTATGAGTGTTTATTGAGCAGTGGACAATCAGTGGCTAGAGAAGCGAGAGCGGTTATTAACAGTTTACAAAGGAGAACAATATGAACAATATGATGAGGAAGTTAGTTGTTTTAGGACTGATATTATTGGCAAGCAGCGGTTGTGTACCAAAAGAGACAGGGCCTTCCGAAGAAACTCAAAAATCCAAGCAAGTAGAAGAAAGCAGCGAACTTGTGAAAGGAGAAGCAACTAAAAATTATGTGACCGAAGTCAGAGCTGAAAATGGCGAATTATTTCAGTACACAGTATTAAAGGGATGGGTAGAGCGTGCAGATAAGAATTCAGAACTGCTTGTTACGACCGATAAAGAAGGCTTAAGTCTATACATCGAAGATAAAATGGATTATGAGGATTTTGCAAGCTGGCAAAATACGATAATCAATACGTATGAATCTATGGGGTATCAACTCGTTGAGCAAGGAGAGCCTGTTGAAGTTCATGGGATGCCTGGAGTTGAGATGGTGTTCGAAGGCGATACCGACGGCGCAAAACACAAAGCACTTGCCTATCTTTTAGAGGCGGAACAAAATTTTGTTCAAGTATATACCTCTACTAAACCAAGTCGATTTGAGGATAATCGGGAGAAGTTAAAAGAGGCAGCAGGTTCGCTAAAAAGAGCAGAAGAGCAACCAGCAAACTAGAGTATTTAAAAGATTCTTTGACACATACCTGAGTCAATATTAAAGTGGAGGGTAGATAAAATGATTCGAAAAATTCAGAAGTTTTTTATCTACCTATACCTCAGATAACATTCTTAAATTGTAAGGATTTTAACCTTAGCTTTAGCGAAAACAGATAGGTGATTGAAATGTATTTCTATCGAATAACAAAGTATAATCCTGAAAATCGAAACTCAAAAGGCCACTATATGGCAGACGAATGGACTTCTGTTAATGATATTGGAAATATATATAGTAGCAAAGAGCTTACATTGTCTGATTATGTGCTCGTTGAAGAGAAATACGTGGATGCAGTAAAAACGATCATGACTGAAGCGAAAATAGATAAACTAAAAATTCAGGAATTTGAAAAATATGAATACTCAGGAATAGTTGATGGGAATTCCGATTCCTTTAAAAACATGTATGATTCACTAGCAGAAGGGATAATGATCGGAAAACAAAACCTCCCATTTGTAGTGAAGCTGATTTTACGAGAAATTGTCTGGGCCAAGCTAGTCAATCCTAGTTTAGAAATTCACTTCGGATACGACTATTATATGTATGTTTGTTCCGAGTATTCACTCAGTTTAGCAGTCGAACGAATAATTGAAAACGGATTATTCGTTGAATCGGTAAGATCTCCCTATTTGTGATTCAATAAAGAGAAAGAAGATTTAATCAAAAAGCAGTATGTAGAGATTGGAGAAACAATGATCCCTAACGATTCTCTTGAATGATAAAAACCAAGCGACTAAAAATAAGTTAATTCGCTGTACGAGTTCTCTCGAGGACAGCTCAACTTAGCAAGAATGCATTCAAATTTTAAGAGCTTCTTTCACTCATCATTCATCACAATCCCCGATAAAAAAACAGATGTTTGATCTTTAAAAGAACATTTGTTTTCGATATTACACTAAAAACAAATTTGATTTTTACAAAAAGAAATGATAAATTATCGTTGTGTCTTCAATGGATTCTCTCAATATCCAGGATGAAAAAAGTTATTAATTTATATTCCTTAAAATATCCTTTCAGATCAAACATCTAGAACAATATTATCTTGTGAACGTAAGTTGAAAGAAAGGACAGTTTTTGCAGGTAGACCTGCAAAAATGTGGAGGAAAAGGAACATGATTTTAGAACATACTTTACATCGTTACTGTGCGATTCTCGAAGAATTGATGCATACTGAAAGTATTACCGTCAGTGAAATTGTTAGTCGCTTAGCTCTATCAGAGCGTACAGTAAGGAAAGATATTTCAGACATCAATCAATTGATAGCTCCATGTGAGATTACGAGAAATTCAAATCTTGGGATAAAATTAGATCGACCATCAAATTATGGTTGGTCCTATTTGTTTAGGCGAATAATGAAGGAGTCTACGCGCTTTAAGATTTTAGAACGTTTCATTCTAGGAAAATGGAAGAATTCCGATGAACTTGCTGATCAGTTGTTTATTTCGAATACGACGTTAAAGAGAAATATCCGTGCGCTAAATATCGATCTTGCTCCGCTTGGATTCAAACTAGATTTGACAAAGAAAATAATCATCGGTGATCTTAACAACGCCAATGATTTAATTAGCAATATCTATTTGGAGATGTATGGGAGCGCCGTGTTTTACAGCTGCAAAGAACAGCGGGCTGCGGTTAATGCACTTATCCCATATATCCGAACAGGAAGAGAGAATACCTCTTGTGATTTTCACAACGCCAAACTATTTTGTAAAATCTACATGTATCTGTACTTAATGAGAGGTTACAAAGAATATCCGTCTATCCCGAAAGAACATACAGGTCATAAGGTTCCCGTCGAACTGATCAGAAGAATTAACGACTCTTTTCAGACAACATTCGATCAGCAACAACTCCATAAGATTATTTGTCTGCTAAAGGAACATTTAGCAAAAACACAGTTTGGAGAAGAACAACTAAAAAAATATGCGCCAAATTACTCTAATCCGTGTATTCTCACAGATGAAATTGTTGGGAATATTATCACTGAAATCCTGAAGGCTTTTTCTATCTCGACACTAGCGAAGAATGATCGCCTTCACCAAACCATTAAAAGTATCCTTATCTGCTCCTTAGACAGTCCATGTGTGTTACAAAAGGAAAAAAATGTCTTTTTACGGAACATTGAAAATCTTAATCCATATGCTGTATTCAAAATTAAACAGTTAATCAGGGGACAACTGGATCAATCCTTGCCAGAAAATCCCTTCACTGATGATTCAATCGCATGTCTCTGCTTTTCACTAGTGATCCAAATGGATAATCTCTATGATATTTTGAAAAAGAATGTCTTTTCGTTAAAAGCAGCTTTGTTATGCAGTTATGATACGAGTCATAAGATTTTTTTACAACGGACCATTCATTATCATATGAAAGGACAGCTTGATATTGAGTTCGTTGAGGATCAGTATACAGAAGACCCTAAAGCCTTATCACAATTTGACCTTATACTTACGAACTATTCTGAGTTAACGGTTCCTGAAGTTCCAGTCATTAATATTTCTTCCCATCCATCCGTTGATGAATTCGGCCGTCTAATAGAGACATTTAACCAACTAATGAATAAAAAAAATCAAAGATAACACTTTTACGAATCTTTGATTTTTTATTTACAATTTTGAAAAAACAAAAAACTCACCAGCTAGGATGAGTTCTTTGTCGAGAGGTAAGATAAGCAATAAATTAAATTATTTTACTTGAAACAATGAATCTGCTGCATCTGGTGCCCAGGTGCTATCGCCATAGTTAAAGTGAGTTTGAAGGACTTTGTATACGATACCTTTGTGGTTAACGATTTCGCCGGTAACGTAAAGCTTAGGAGTTGTCATGCTTCCAAGTTCCCATTTTTTGCCTTCAAGTTCTCCGCCAGTCTCTGCTTTTTCTGTAGAGACTTTGAAAGTATTGCTTTTTTCTGATACTTCGTCAGAATTGCTGACAGCAACGATTTCATAAGTATATTCAGTATCTGCGTTCAATTCACTATCTTTAAAAGAAGTCTTAGCGGTTGATCCCACGTCTTTTCCATCACGGAAAATTTTATATTCTTTGATCCCTTGAGAATGAGTTGACGGATTCCACATTAAGGAAATAGTAGAGTCTGTTTCTCCCATTGAGTGAACATTGGTTGGTGTTGTTGGTTTTTCTTGAGCATCTTCAGCAAGAGTCACTACATTTAATTCATCACTCTTATCAGAAATTAGACCATTTACACTGACAGCTTCCACTTGATATTGGTAAGAAGTTTCAGGTGTTAAATCCTTATCTGAGAACTCAGCCGCTTCAGTTGTGGCGATTCTTTCACCGTTCCGATAGACAATATATTCCACAACATTCGATTGAGTATTCCATGAAATTTTTGACGTGGTTGCGGTAATATTGTCCGCTTTCAATCCCGCTGGAGACTGAGGTTTTTCTGGAATACCCGATGATGGCTTTACGTTCACATCAATGACGTTATAAAAAGCGTTGCTAGTATCGGCAACATCCCAAACAGCTAAAATGACGTGATAACCTACGCGATTTTTAGGAATATTGATAACATGAGTAGGCTTATTTGCAGCTGAGCTGCCATCATGAGTGACGGTCTCAATCTTTTCAAAATCTGATCGTTCCAACTTGTCGTTTGGGTTCCAACCAGGTTTAGTCATATAATAGTGCCATTTTGACGTAGCATGTGGTGCTGTATATTTCCAAGTTAGGCTCAAAGGACCTTGTTCGATATCTTGTTTTACCCAACGGTCTGTACTCTGATCATCAAGAACATAGTCCCCAATTTGCCCCAACCCTCCATTTGCAGAAGCGATTCGACCATCGGCAGGTCCAGCTTCTGGATACCCTTTTGGTGCTTCAAGAGATTGTGGATTTGTAATGACTGTACCGTACTTATCCCATGCAGCTTGCCAGCCTAACGTATTTTTTTCGATGGCTCCTTGGTATCCTCGGCTAATAGGTGATTCAACATATCCGTGGGCGGATACTTCCTTCGAGTTCGCTGTTAATCCAATCCCTAATAAGGCAACAGATAACAGCAATGATCCTAAAAATTTCTTTTCCAATTCTTGATTCCCCCAAAAAATTTATTCACTAGAGAACGTTTTCAGCTGATACTTTCCAAACATCGCTGTTGTTCTCTGTAAAATCATCATAACGTGCGCAGGATGGGAGATGCCATTCCAGATGTTGCCGACAAACCTGTAAAATAAGACCTGAGAAATTGAGAGGAAAGGAATGCTTATTGAAAAAATAAGTTCCATTTTCTTGTACTCATAAAATAAGACGAGCATTTATTACGTTTTAAAGTCTTTCTGATAAAAAACGCTGAAGACATTTTCTTTAATGTCTTCAGCGTTTTTCTAACTATAATATGTCTTAATCTTTATATCCTGATCGTAATTTCCAAAGCCTTTGCCAAATAATGTACAACCGCCAGCGTTTTTGGCCTCTTCTTTGACTTCGATGCGCAGGGTCCAGACTTCGCTATGGGTTGGAATGTCCGAGATGGTGATATTTGATAAGGGTTCGCCATCCATGTTCGTTAGATGATTGCTGATCCGAATCGTTTTTAACAGACCGTACTGATTTAAATTATCTGGGTACCACTCAGGGGTCAGCTTTCCGCGAATATCCGCAAAATCCCCAGGGCTTGTCCAAGTACCAAGCTCAACATCATTCAAGTAGAAGGTAATATCAGAGGGCCAGTTGTTATTGTGAAAAGGGAATTCAGAAGAGATTTCCATAGAGATCTCGATCATTTCCGCTTTTTCATCTTCATTTAGATAATTTGGTGTCTGATATTCAACAAAGCCTTCTGTAAACCAAAGAATCCGCGCATCCATTCGACGAGTATCCATGAAGTATCTAGGTTCATCCACGTTACCAATAAATTCCTGCAGCGTTGCGAGCCCACAGGTAGGCTTGATGGAATAATTGGTGTAGTGTCCAACCGGGATGCACGTTTCTCGTGTATCGAAGGCATTGAAAATCTTCTTTGGAAAATGAACGTCAATTTCATCAACACGAAGGCTAGAAATCTTTCGCTGGGCTACGCGTTCTGTTCGAATGATGTTAGCTTCTTCTAACTTTTTAATATGCATGGTCACAATGGCGCTGCTTAAGTGCAGCTTATCCGCAATTTCCTTTACACTCAGCTTGTCCTTTGAAAGCAATTTGATGATGTCGATACGCACTTTACTTGCGAGCGCTTCAAAAATTGGCAAAGACTCATGAGAGACATCTATTTGCATTAAGAGACTTCCTTTCTTGTAAAATTCCTCTGCTTGTATATTAACATATTTGTTAACGTATGTAAAATAGTGAATTAATATAGCTTATTCATTAATATAAACGTTAACGAACAAGCTTTCGAAATAATATATATTAATAAAAATATTGTTGACAGCGATTTCTTAAAAATGTATTATTTGCGTAGAGGTTAAAAGCGCTTTCTTAACTATGTTCTATTTTTTGGCTTTGACGCTGAATGCTACTAGCCGTTCAGTGTAAAAATAAATGAAAAGGGAGAATCAGAAATGAAACTGAAGAAATTTTTAATTGGTGCAGCGGCGGTTGCTTTGACTACTTCTTTGCTCGCTGGTTGTGGAAATAAGGGAAAGGCCGACAGTGACGGCGGCGACAGTGATGGTAAGACAACCTTAACATTTTGGAACGGCTTCACAGCCTCAGATGGAGAGATTCTAAAGGGAGTCGTGGATACCTTTAATAAGGAAAATGACAAGAACATCACGATTGAAATGGATGTTATGACATGGGCGAACTTAAATGAAAAACTGCCCCCTGCGATTTCTGCGAAAAAGGCTCCTGACTTCGTTGCTTTGAATTATGGGGATTTTGCTCAATATGTGAAAAATGGTGCCGTTCAAGATTTGGAAGATTTTTGGGATTACGATGGCGTTGATAAGAGCGACTTTGTTGATACAGCGGTTGATTTAGGAAAAGTAGAGGATAAGCAATACTTCATTCCAATGCAGGTACAAGGAATGTACATGTACTGGAACAAGGATTTGTTCAAGGCAGCAGGATTAGATGAAAATCAACCGCCTCGCACATGGGAACAATTAGCAGAAATGGCACCGAAATTAGCGGATTCGTCTAAAAATGTTCATGGCTTTATTTTCAATAAGGACGGCACTTGGCCATTATACAATTGGATGCTGGCAAATGGCGGGAAATTGGTCAATGACGACTACACCAAGTCTGAATTTGCCTCATCAGAAAACTTGAAAACATTGAAAGCGATTCAAAAGATGATTCACGATGACAAAGCGGGTCCGGAATCTATCTCAGGTGCTGAGATGGACAACGTGATGAATGCCAACCAGTTAGCGATTGAGTTGAACGGTCCTTGGTTGAACAATGGCTTGAAGGCCAACGAAATCAATTATAGCGTGACAACGATTCCTCAAGGCAGCGAAAATGGCAAGAAACAAGCCATTCTAGATGGTGTGGGCTACGCGATTCCTGCAAGTACCGATCCGAAGAAAAAAGAAGCGATTTACGAATTCTTGAAATACTGGAATTCAACCGAGATTGGCAAGAAATGGAGCATGGAAAACGGCTTCCCAGCTTACCTGAACTCTGTGAATGAAGACAAAGAAGTGAAAGAAGACCCAATCGTTTCAGAACTGTCTAAACAAATGGAGTTTGCAGAACCATTCTTACCTGGGTTTGAAAAATTGCCAACCATTAACAATGACATTATTAACCCGCTGATTGAACGTTTGTTAGCAGGAGAAGATGCTGAAAAATTAATGAATGAAGCAGACAAGAAAATCAACGACTTGCTTGCTGAGTAAATTTTAGGCAATTCCGAGTTCAACATCGACAGCTATAGGCTTGTCGATGTTGAATTTCAATGACTCTTTTCTTTGTACGATGATGAAAAGAGCATACGAATCACTTTAGGAGGAGAAATAATGAACCAAGGGAAACGTGGACTGCTGGCGTATTGGAACAAACCGAATCACGCAGCATATCTTTTCTTGCTACCATCCTTTTTAATTCTTTTATTGTTTACTGTTATCCCATTAATTGGGACCTTTGTTCTAAGCTTGACGAACATGAACATTTTCTTTACGAGTAAAGATTTTGTCGGCTTGGATAACTTTATTCGTGTCTTTCAAGATCCACGGGCAGTCAATTCGTTTATCCACTCACTGTATTTCACTTTGCTGGAAACACCTGCCCAGATTATTGTCGGATTAATCTTCGCGGTAGTTCTTTCGAGGAATACATTGTTTAATCGTTTTTGCCGTTCGACCTTCTACATTCCGGTTATTTGTTCGTTAACATCGATTGCTATTATTTTTTCCATGCTTTTAGATCCGAACATTGGTGCGATTCCTTACTTGTTCACACAACTGGGCATGGAGACACCGCAGTTCTTCCGCGATCCGACGTTAGCGATGCCGACGGTTGCTTTCATGACGGTTTGGAAAAACTTTGGGGTGACCATGACGATTCTTTTAACCGCGATACAAGGGATTTCGCCTTCTTTATACGAGTCAGCAGAAATGGATGGCGCCACCAAGAATCAACAGTTTTTCAACATTACCTTACCGCAAATTGTGCCATCATTAGGCTTTTGTATTTTGACAAACTTCATCGGCTCCATGCAAGTCTTTGACCAAGTCTATGTCGCCACCGCCGGGGGTCCGCAATTTAAGACGGAGACCGCTGTTCAGTACATCTATTCCCGAGGCTTCACCGCGCCTTATGAATTAGGGTATGCCTCAGCGCTATCAAGTGTTCTTTTTGTGATTATTGCTGTATTAGCGGTGTCCATCAACTTGTATATGACCCGTAAAGAAAAACAAATGAGATAGGAGGAGAAAAGACATGGAAGCTTCTACAGCGATAAAACCAGTGTCAAAAAAGAAGCAAAAGGCAAAACAAATTGTGGGAAGAATAATCCTTTGTGTAGTGATTTTATTAGTTGCTTTTCCTTTCTTGTGGCTTTTGATTTCTTCATTTAAGTATGAAAAGGACATTATTTCCTTTCCGCCAAAGATTTTCGCGGATCGGTATACCTTGGAAAACTATACCAAGGTTTGGACGACCATCCCGCTGATGGATTACATCAAAAATACAGTCATCTTCGCAGGCGGCGTGGTCATTACCTCGGTATTTTTTGATTCATTAGCAGGCTATGCTTTTGCGCGAATGAACTTTAAAGGAAAATCAGCCTTCTTCTATTTCGTCATGATCACCATGATGATTCCGTTCCAAGTATTTATGATTCCACTTTATATGGAAGTCAACTTCTTAGGGATTATCGACAGCTATCCTGGTTTGATCATCCCTCGAATGACCACCGCTTTTGGGATTTTTATGATGCGTTCCTTCTTTATCACCTTGCCGAAGGATTTAGAAGAAGCGGCACGAATTGACGGGTTGAACGAGTTTAATATCTTCTTGAAAATTATGCTGCCGTTAAGTAAGCCGACCATGCTGTCACTAGGGATTTTTACCTTGATGAATAGCTGGAACGACTTGTTATATCCATTGATTATGACCACCAGTTCAAAAATGCGCACATTACCAGCCGGACTTGCTTTGTTTACTGGACAAAACATTTCCTTCTACGGACCTGTAATGGCAGGGACTGTGATTTCGATGCTGCCGCTTTTACTTATTTACATGTTTGCACAAAAATATTTTGTTCAAAGTACCGCAATGTCAGGAATGAAAGAATAGAAGGTAAAACAGATGAAGCTAGTAGAAACAAGAGTTTACGCTTTTTTAATGCTTATTACAGACTACATTCTAATCGGGATTTTGTGGGTAGTTGGCTGCTTACCATTAGTGACCTTTGTGGCTTCCTGCAATGGGATCGTGTATACCACGCGTCAGTGGCGGGGACAAGGATCAGGAGAAATTTTGCGAAATTATTGGATCGGCTTCAAACGACAACTGCCATTATCACTTTTGGTCAGTCTGCTGTATCTCAGCCTGTATTTTGTCAGTGATTCAAATGCACGACAGATGCAGGGGGGACTATCGAACCAATGGTTAGCGGTGATTTATCTGCTGTCTTTGATTGTAAGTCTAAGTTTGCTATTTCGCATTATTTGGCAAATGACAGGGGATCGGCAATCGTGGCAAGCGGTTTTACGATCAGCGGTCTTTAGTGTGGTTACTTATTTTCTATCTAACCTTTTGGTTGTCAGTATCACACTTTTGTTTATTGGCTTGGTCTTTGTTTTTCCACCGTTTATCTTTCTTTTTGCGGGCGGCTATTGGAAGCTGATTCAGCTAGGCTTGGCACAAAAATTTTAACGACGAGGTTTATATCATGAAAACAACACTTACAGCACGAAAACAATTTACGGTTGGCGAGATTAGTCCACGCTTATTTGGTTCCTTCGTGGAACATATGGGCAGTGTCATTTATACCGGAATTTACGAACCTGGACATCCGTCTGCGGATGAAAATGGGTTTCGTCAAGATGTGATGAAATTAATCAAAGAACTAAATCTAGGGGTTATTCGTTATCCGGGAGGAAATTTTACCTCCGGCTATGATTGGAAGGATACGATTGGACCAGTAGAACAACGCCCTCGAAAAATCGATATTGCTTGGCGAGCGATTGAACCAAACACGTTTGGTATCCATGAGTTTATGAAATGGGTAGAGCAAACGGGTGCGGAGCCGATCTTCACGATTAATCTAGGGACGAAGGGAATTGACGAGGCACGGGATATTGTTGAATATTGCAATTTCCCAGAAGGGACCTATTGGAGTGATCTGCGTCAGCAAAACGGTGCCAAGGAGCCTTTTGGGATTAAGCTTTGGTGCTTAGGGAATGAATTGGATGGTCCTTGGCAGATTGGAACGAAGCTGCCTGAAGAGTATGGCCGAATCGCCAACGAAGCAGCAAAAGCGATGAAATGGGTGGACGAATCGATTGAAACAGTCCTAGTTGGCAGCTCTACGCCGCGTTTGTCCAGCTATCCGGAATGGGATCGCTTAGTTCTAGAAGCGGCCTATGAGAATGTCGATTATCTTGCTTTGCACAATTATATTGATAAATACGATGAAGACGATTTGACGCGTCCGCCGAAAACGGAGCGTGACGATACGCCGACCTATTTAGCAAAATCTAAGCGATTTGACCGTCAGATCGAAGAGATTATTGCCACCTGCGATTATGTCAAGGCCTTGAAGCGCAGTGAGAAGACGATGTATCTAGCCTTCGATGAGTGGAACGTCCATGCGCAGCCAGAAAAGGAGAATCAACCCTTTGAAGTCGGCAGCCCGATTGATTGGTGCCAGTTTACGATGGAGGATACCCTTTTGTTTGGGTCATTGGGATTAGCCATTTTACGTCATGCGGATCGTGTGAAGATTGCGTGTCAATCGTTATTGGTTAACACGATTCCATTGATTTTGACGGATGCTGGAGGCGACTGTTGGGTGAATCCAACTTACTTTGTGATGGAGCAGCTCTCAAATTATGCCAAAGGAGAAGTCCTGCACACCCAGTTTTCTGGGCCAACATATGATGTGGACAAAATGAAGCAGGTGGAGTTCGTCGATAGCTGCTTAGTCAATAACGAGGAAGAATTGGTTTTATTTTTGGTCAATCGTACGAAAGAAGAGCAGCTTGTGGAAGTCGATCATGACTTTGACCAGTCGCTTTCATTGATTGAACATCGTTTTATTGGCGGGCATGATTTACTGGATAAAAACACTCGTGACAATCAAAAGCAGATCCAGCCGCAAACATTAACAGATTGCGTCACATTGAATGAAGGAAAAATTGAAGCGAAGATTCCGGGCTATTCATGGAACATGCTTCGAATGAAGAAATAAGGTAGGGGTAGAGATGAAAATGGAGGGACACTATAAAAATCCAATTGTATTGCAGCGAGCCGATCCTTGGGTGTATAAGCACACAGATGGCTATTACTATTTTACTGGCTCAGTTCCAGGTTATCAGGAAATTGAGGTGCGGCGAGGAAAAAG
Source organism: Enterococcus raffinosus (assembly GCF_018917525.1). Classification (GTDB taxonomy): domain Bacteria; phylum Bacillota; class Bacilli; order Lactobacillales; family Enterococcaceae; genus Enterococcus_A; species Enterococcus_A raffinosus_A. Next base: position 114,989 of record NZ_JAHLOS010000001.1, read on the forward strand.
CTTAAATGACTTAGCCAACGCCGAACGGCACAATGTCTGGCATGCTCATGAGACAGGCCCGTTGAGCCATTTAATTTGGGCACCTGAAATTCATTTTATCAGAGGCAAATGGTACATCTATTTTGCAGCTAGCGACAATGATGAAATTCGTGATAAAAATCATCATCATCGCATGTTCGTCATTGAAAACAGCAGCCCGAATCCTTTTGAAGGAGAATGGATCGAAAAAGGACAAATCAAGACCCAGCAGGAAAGCTTTAGTTTAGATGGGACAGTTTTCACTTATCAGGAGGATCTTTATTATGTGTGGGCGCAATTAGACCCCGCCATTCCAGGAAATTCTAATTTATATTTGTCAAAGATGGAAAATCCGTGGACATTGACAGGTAAAGAGTTATTGCTATCGATACCTGAGTTTGAGTGGGAAAAAATTGGCTTTAAGGTCAATGAAGGCCCAGCGGTCATTCAACGCAATGGCAAAATTTTTATTACGTATTCGGCAAGCGCCACAGACGAAAATTACTGCATGGGATTACTGTGGGCAGATGAGACAAGTGATTTGCTGGATGGCTACAGCTGGAATAAAAGTCCGGTTCCTGTCTTTCAAACATCCGAAGAAAATCAACTGTTTGGACCGGGTCACAATTCCTTTACGGTTTCAGAGGATGGCAGCCAAGATTTGATTATCTATCATGCCCGACCGGAAAAAAATCAGGCAGGTGATCCTTTAGATAATCCTAATCGTCATGCCCATGTACAAGCATTTACGTGGGATGAACAGGGCTTTCCTGTGTTTGGAATACCAAAAATGTAGAACAGACAGTAAAGCGCCACTGAACGAATAAAGAGAGAATGCTCCTACTTTCAGTGAGAAGAAAGCAGGAAACCTAGAAAGGACAAATCAAATGAAAATCTTAACCAATAAAAAAGGCCCAAAAATCAGCAAGTACATTTATGGTCATTTCGCGGAACACTTAGGTCGTTGCATCTACGAAGGACTTTATGTTGGAACTGATTCTGACATTCCCAACGTAAATGGGATGCGGACCGATGTGGTAGAGGCCTTGAAGAATATTAAGATACCTGTGCTGCGTTGGCCAGGCGGATGTTTTGCCGATGAGTACCATTGGAAAGATGGAATCGGTGCGCTAGAAGATCGCAAAACCATCGTCAACACTCACTGGGGCGGTGTAACGGAAACGAATCATTTTGGGACCCATGAATTTTTCGAGTTGGTACGCCAACTGGAATGTGAAGCCTATGTCAACGGCAACGTTGGTAGTGGTACCGTTCAGGAAATGTCCGAATGGGTGGAATATATAACAATGGGCGGTACCTCTCCGATGGCTGACTGGCGGCGTGAAAACGGTCAAGCAGAACCATGGAAGATGGCATTCTTCGGAGTCGGCAACGAAAATTGGGGCTGCGGCGGCAATATGCGGCCAGAATACTATGCCGACCTTTACCGTCGCTATCAGACCTATGTCCGCCAATATGGGGAGGACAAAATATATAAGATCGCTGGCGGTGCCAATGTTGATGATTATCATTGGACGGAAGTATTAATGGAAAACGCCCATTGGATGATGGACGGTCTAAGCCTGCACTACTATGTTCATCCTCAAGGCTGGGAGAAAAAGGGCAGTGCGTTAGACTTCGATGAAGCAGAATGGTTCGTTACCTGTGAAAAAGCCGATCATATGGATGAACTGATCACCCGCCACAGTGCAATTATGGACCAGTATGATCCAGAAAAACGTGTCGGTATTATCGTCGATGAGTGGGGGACTTGGTTTAATGTGGAGCCTGGCACCAATCCTGGCTTCTTGTATCAGCAAAATACCATTCGCGATGCAATGGTGGCCGCGATTACCTTAAATATTTTCCACAAGCATGCAGAGCGGGTTCACATGGCAAATATTGCGCAAACAGTCAACGTACTGCAGGCGATGATTTTAACAGAAGGCGATAAAATGGTGAAAACCCCAAGCTATCATGTATTCGATTTGTACAAGGTGCATCAGGATGCCGAACGGATCGACAGCTATGGTGATGATTTGCCAACGACCATGACACATACTATTTCGAAAAAGGACAATCTCGTAAGTCTGTCCTTATGTAATTATGCAGTTACGGGTTCTGAGGATGTAACTTTTGAGTTTGAAGGTGTGAAAAACGCCAAGAGTGCCCGCTATATTCTGGGAGACAAAATGAATGCTTATAACGACTTTGATCATCCAGAAAATATTGTGATTAAGGAGTTTAACAATTTCACTTTGGAAGGTAATACCTTAAAGGTAACCGCACCAGCGATGAGCGTAATTACCCTACAATTCGAGGTGTAGCACATGGCTTGTATTGGGTGTGAAATCAAAGAAGAAGCACAAAATATAAATATTCAAGCGTTGATCGATGAGCAACTAGCGTTAGAGCAGCACCTCGCCCCCGAGTCGCTCTTTCAGCAGCGGATACAGACCTGTGAACAATGCCCCTTTCGATCCTTGCATACCTGTACCAAATGCGGTTGCTTTTATGAATTTCGCGCCCATCTTGCCAATAAACAATGCCCGGCCGCGCGCTGGAAGGAATAAGAACACAATCATAGAAAGAACGAAAAGAGGAATTAGAATGGTAAAAATGGCGCTGCAGCAGGTATATAAAAAGTACGACAACGCTGATAATTACTCAGTCACCGATTTTAATCTTGATATCGCCGATCGTGAATTTATTGTTTTTGTTGGACCATCAGGTTGTGGGAAATCTACTACACTGCGAATGATTGCCGGTCTGGAGGATATCTCTGAAGGAGAGTTGATCATTGGGGATACTGTGATGAATGATGTGGCTCCTAAAGATCGGGATATCGCGATGGTCTTCCAGAACTATGCGTTGTATCCACATATGACCGTTTTTGATAACATGGCCTTCGGGTTAAAACTACGCAAATACGATAAAGCAAATATCAAACAACGGGTGGATTCGGCAGCTGAAATTCTTGGGCTGACCGAATACTTGGATCGTAAACCAGCCGCACTTTCTGGCGGACAACGACAACGGGTAGCTTTAGGTCGCGCGATTGTTCGGGATGCGAAAGTATTCTTGATGGATGAACCTTTATCTAATTTGGATGCGAAGCTGAGGGTAGCCATGCGTGCGGAGATTGCGAAACTGCATCAACGATTAGACACGACCACTATTTATGTGACTCATGATCAAACAGAAGCCATGACAATGGCCGATCGAATCGTTATTATGAAGGATGGATTCATTCAACAAATCGGCACGCCCCAACAAGTGTACGATACACCTGTCAACGTGTTTGTTGCTGGATTTATCGGTTCGCCTGCAATGAACTTCTTCAAGGTGACGTTAAATGACGGGGTCATATCAGATAATCACGGCTTGAAGCTGCGGATTCCAGAAGGAAAAAACAAAGTATTAGTAGAAAAAGGCTACAATGGAAAGGAAGTCATCTTTGGAATTCGTCCAGAAGATATCCACAGTGAACAGGTCGCATTATCCGCTTCACCAGAAGCAACGGTTCGAGCAGAAGTTGTTGTCTCTGAATTATTAGGAGCAGAATCGATGCTTTATACAAAAGTTGGCGATACGGAGTTTGTTTCTAAGGTCGATGCTCGTGATTTCCATCGTCCAGGAGAAATCATGGAACTGGCCTTCAATATCTCAAAGGGTCATTTCTTTGATAAGGAATCAGAAGAAGTCATTAAACTTCCATAGCAGTAGAGGAGACATTGAAATAGTCAGCCAAACAGACGTTTAACGTCCGTTTGGCTGACTATTTTTTAGAAAAAAGATTCTTGATTGTAGAGTTTACAAAAATTTCAGAATGAAAACACCCGAAATAGTCCGCAGCCAAAATCTGTCATAATCTTGCTAATCGAACTATTTTTTGTTCATTCAAAAGAACTATTTTTTTTTGCCTCTAATGAGGTGGTGGAATCTTCATGGACACCTCGTTGATACTCCCTTGGGGAAGTACCAGTTACTCGCTTGAACTGGCGATAAAAATGGACATCACTGCTGTAACCACAAATCTCCGCAATCTCTGTAATCGTCAAGTCACTGGTTGCAATTAAACGTTGTGCCTTTGCTACTCTATTATGAATCACGTCTGCCTTCAGTGATTGTTGGAAAAAAGTTTTATACAAATGCTGGAAATGCGATAGGCTGATAGCCATCTCTTCTGCTAATGCTTCCGGTGAATAATGCATTTCCGGTCTGTTTTGGATATCCATTCGAATTTTCTGAAAGGCATAAAAGTATGGATTATCAATCTTTGTGTCCTGCTTTTCTTTGGTAATCGCAAAAAAATTATTTAACAATACTAAGAGCAATAAAGAAGCATTTTCAGACCCCAACGGATGGTCGGTGATATTACGTTCCCAGATCAAATCATGGACATAATTTTGAATCAGTATTCCTTTAGGTATCTGAAAAAATTGATTGAGCAGTGGGCGTAAACGATTGCTCCAATGATCATCTACCGTATTAAAATAGAGCCAATCATCAGAATAATCACCTTCAGGATTGAAATAGGTATACGGAGTATTCTTGTCAATAATCCCTACAGAATGTGCAGGAACATCATGATGCACCCCTGCAATACTGAAATGAGCAGGGGTGTTGGTAATAAGCAACGTATAATCTGGAAATCCACTATTGCGCAGTACATAAATAGATGAGTGATGTGATTGAACACCGCCGCCAGTAATTGTTAACATGCTTTTTCCTCCTTTGCAGAAAATGTTAGTACATTTTACACATTAGACAATATCATAATTGTCTAAATAAACATATAATGAACTTGTTAAATCAGTTATGACAAGGTTTCTGCAGGAGCTCAATGATTAGGCTTAGTATAACATATTTTTTTATTTATTAAAAAGGTTATTAAACACAATGCCGTTCAGCTATAAGCAATTATTTTTTTTAGTACAAATGAAGACGTTTTCTTTTTTGTATAATGATTTTAGTAGGACAAAGAATAGGAGAGACTGTGATGAAAAGAACAACAAAATTTTTGGTTGGTTTAGGGATCGCATTATTGTCGTTAACTGCTTGTGGCCCAGGTGAAACTAACGACAACAAAGGTAAAGCAAGCGGAAAGAGTAGCGGCGATTATGACTTGCTAGTTTGGGAGGATCAGCAAAAAACTGCAGGGATCGAGGATGCGATTGCGGCCTTTGAAAAAGAGCGCGATGTAAAAATAAAGGTCGTTGAAAAAGCATACGCTAAACAATTAGAGGACTTGCGTTTAGATGGTCCTGCGGGTACTGGCGCTGATGTTATCACAATTCCTGGCGATCAGATTGGTACTGCTACAACGGAAGGCTTATTACAGGAGTTGAAGGTAGACGATGCAGTGAAATCCACGTTCACAGAAGCAGCGATGGAGTCACAAATCGTTAAGGGGAAAGTCTACGGACTTCCAAAAGCGATTGAGACCCAGGTTTTATTCTATAACAAAGACCTAATCACTGAAGATCAGCTGCCAGAAACATTGGATGAATGGTATGACTATTCGAAGAAAATCACCGACAACGAAAAAGATAAATACGGTCTTATTGCTACATTTGACCAAATTTATTATGCGCAAGGAATAATGAATGGTTACGGGGGCTACATATTCGGAAAGAATGAAGATGGTTCCTTTAACCCTAAAGATATCGGCTTGGCCAACAAGGGTGCGATTGAAGGAGCGGAGCAAATCAAGAAGTTCTATGACAATAAAGTCTTGCCAACTGGGATCATCGGAGAACAGGGAACTACAGTCTTAGATTCTTTATTCACTGAAGGGAAAGCCGCTGCTGTCATCTCAGGACCATGGAACTTAACACCATTTAAAGAAGCAAACATTGATTATGGTGTAAAGGAATTACCGTTGCTAAACAATGGCAAGCATATGGGTTCTTTTATTGGTGTGAAGAGTTATAACGTTTCGAGTTATAGCAAGAATGCTGAATTAGCAGAAGAGTTTGTTGCCTTTATTACGAATGAAGAGAATTCAAAGGTTCGTTATGAAAAAACACAAGAAGTTCCTGCTGTTGCAACTTTAGCGGAGGATCCATCGGTTAAGGAAAGTGAAGGCGCGATGGCAATTGCTGAACAATCTAAATATGCAGAATTGACACCAGGCATCACGGAAATGGATTCTGTGTGGAAGCCGATTGATGCAGCACTACAAACAATTGCGACAGGCAAGGTAGAGGTCAAGAAGGCTTTAGATCAAGCAGTTGATCAGATTGAATCTAGTATTGCCGCAAATCAATAGCCCCTTTAGGAATGACAGCAATACTCTGATCATTGCTGTCCATTCCTTTGTCACTAGATCTGGATACACATACGAAAGGACGACAAGCATATGGAAGGGACATCACTTTCAACCACTCGAGGAAAAAAGGCGGCGCTACTTTCACTGCTGCCGGGCATGGGTCAATTTTTCAACAAACAGTATGCCAAAGGTGCGCTTTTTCTCTTTTTCTTCATCATGTATTTATTCGTTTTTAAAGACTTATTTAATATGGGAATCTGGGGACTGCTGACATTAGGTACAGAAGTTCCGCGAGACAACTCTATTTTTCTTTTAGCAGAAGGCTTAGTTGCATTAATTGTGATTGCTTTTGGTCTTCTTTTTTATTACTTAAATCTGCGTGATGCATACAAAAATGGTGAAAAAATCAGTATGGGTCATAAGCCGAATGGGATTAGAGAATCCTACCACGCACTATTAGCAGAAGGGTATCCGTATCTAATCAGCAGTCCAGCTTTTATTTTATTAGTTTTCTCAGTCATCTTTCCAATCTTGTTTAGTCTTACTTTAGCTTTTACAAATTACGATTTGTATCACTCAGCACCTGCAAACTTGGCAGACTGGGTAGGGTTAGAAACGTTTAAAAAAATATTTACAGTTGATATTTGGCGTGACACCTTCTTTGGGGTTCTTGGTTGGACGGCCGTCTGGACCTTGATCGCTTCAACCTTGCAGGTGTCAATCGGAGTCTTTTTAGCGATTGTGGTTCATCAAAAAGAACTAAAATTCAAACGATTTTTCCGCACGATTTTAATTCTGCCTTGGGCAGTTCCGGGTTTTGTTACTATACTTATTTTTGCAGGTTTATTTAATGATAGCTTTGGAGCGGTTAATAATGTAATTCTGGATTTTTTCCGAATTTCACCAATCCCATGGCTAAATGATGCAAACTGGACACGTTTAGCATTGCTGCTTATTCAAGGGTGGCTGGGCTTTCCATATATTTTTATCGTGACAACGGGAAACCTACAATCAATTCCAGATGACTTGTATGAAGCCGCAACGATTGATGGCGCTTCGGCTTTTCAAAAATTCAAAAATATTACTTTGCCACTTGTACTGTACGCGATGGCGCCTATCATCATCACGCAATATACCTTTAATTTTAATAACTTTAATATCATTTACTTGTTTAATGCGGGTGGACCGGCCATTCCTGATTCAACAGCAGGTGGTACTGATATTTTAGTTTCTTGGATCTATAAGCTAACTATGCAAAACAGTCAATATGCACTAGCTGCAGCATTAACCATTCTGTTATCGATTTTTGTCATTACCATCGCTATTTGGCAATTCCGACGTACCAATTCGTTTAAGGAGGAGGTATAACATGAAGACTACTTCTAGTATAAAAAGCCAACGTAGAATTCGGATGCTACTTACCTACCTTCTTTTAATTTTTATGGTCGTAGTTATTATTTATCCCTTGATGTGGACTGTAGGTGCGAGCTTCAATCCAGGGAATAGCTTGGTTTCTACCAGCATTATTCCAGAAAATCCAACCTTTTCGCATTATCAGCAGCTGTTTGCGGGAGAAGGCACGCTTTTATATAAGCAATGGTACTTCAATTCGATAAAAATCAGTTTATTTACCATGGTACTTTCTTTAGTCTCTGTTTCTTTTACTGCTTATGCTTTTTCACGTTTTCGCTTTACTGGTCGAAAAAATGGGTTGGTATTATTCTTACTACTCCAAATGATTCCGCAATTTTCAGCGTTAATTGCTATCTTTGTGCTCGCACAAATGTTAGGAATGATAAACAGTCACTGGTTATTAATCTTGATTTACGTAGGCGGTCAAATTCCAATGAACACCTATTTAATGAAAGGATATCTAGATTCTATCCCACTTGATTTGGATGAAAGTGCCAAACTAGACGGGGCTAGTAATACGCGAATTTTTCTTCAGATTTTAATGCCGTTAGCGCGACCAATGTTGGCTGTTGTTGCTATGAATGGTTTTACTGGACCATTAGGCGATTTCGCATTGTCCTCAGTTCTACTACGTAACCCTGAATATTATACTTTACCAATTGGACTCTACAAATTAGTCACAGACAAAATGGGCGCAAGCTATACCACCTTTGCGGCAGGAGCAATTCTAATTAGTATTCCGATTGCTGTTGTCTTCATAATTTTGCAAAAACATTTTGTTTCAGGCTTAACTGCTGGAGGAACGAAAGGATAACAATTTATGACTAATTACTTAAAAGAACCACGTTTACTACATGGAGGCGACTATAATCCCGATCAATGGTTAGATTATCCCGATATTTTAGCCAAAGACTTGGAATTAATGAAAGAGTCTCATACAAACACCTTCTCATTAGGGATTTTTGCTTGGAGCGCTTTGGAGCCTACAGAAGGGGATTTTCACTTTGAATGGCTGGATAAGATTATGGATGATCTCCATCAACAAGGCTGCCGTATAATCCTGGCTACTCCAAGCGGCGCAAGACCTGCATGGATGTCTCAAAAATACCCAGAAGTACTGCGAACGAATGCTGCTCGTCAGAAAATGCTGCATGGGGGACGTCACAACCATTGTTTCTCTTCTCCTATTTATCGGGAGAAAGTTGCAATCATCAACAAGAAATTAGCCGAACGTTACGGAGAGCATCCAGCTCTATTGATGTGGCATATTTCAAATGAATACGGCGGGGACTGCCATTGTGAGTATTGCCAAGAGAACTTTAGAAGTTGGCTACAAAAAAAATACGGCAACCTGAAGGCGCTCAACGATGCATGGTGGGGATCTTTTTGGAGTCATGCCTTTAGTGAATGGAGTCAGATTGCTTCCCCATCTCCGCTTGGAGAGACTGCTGTTCACGGTATGAATCTAGATTGGCGTAGATTTGTAACTGATCAAACCATTGATTTCTTTGAACATGAAATTAGTGATATTCGTAAACTGACACCTGATATCCCTATCACCACTAATTTTATGGCAGATACGATGGATTTGATTCCTTTTCAGGCATTGGATTATGAAAAATTTGCGAAGCATGTAGATATTCTAAGCTGGGATTGCTATCCAGCATGGCACAATGACTGGGAATTGACTGATGATTTAGCCAGTAAAGTTGGTTTTATTGATGATCTGTACCGCAGCTTGAAACAGCAGCCATTCCTTATAATGGAATCAACACCAAGCGGGGTCAATTGGCATCCAGTCAATAAAACCAAAAGACCAGGAGTACATTTGCTTTCTTCCATGCAGCATATTGCGCACGGGTCTGATAGCAATCTCTACTTTCAATGGCGCAAATCACGAGGCTCATCAGAAAAATTTCATGGTGCTGTCGTTAACCACGACAACACTTCAGACAACCGTGTCTTTCAGGAAGTCCGTGAGGTTGGAAACGCAATGGAAAAAATTCAAGCTGTTAAAGGGAGCTATAAAGATGCCAAAGTAGCGATTCTATATGATTGGGATAATAGTTGGGCTCTGGATGATGCACAAGGGTTTGCTCAAAAAACGAAACGTTATTCACAGACCTGTCAGGAGCATTATCGTTATTTCTGGAATCATGACATTCCAGTTGAAGTCGTTACTCCTAATGCGAACCTAAGTAAATATGATTTAGTTGTGGCTCCTATGCTTTATCTCATTACCGAAAAAAGTATCCAGTACCTTTCAGATTATGTGCAGGCAGGAGGGCATTTAGTCAGCACCTACATGACCGGTATCGTAAATGAAAACGACCTAGTTTATCTGAATGGCTGGCCTGATAAGCTACAGGAAATCTTTGGGATTGAAATTGAAGAAACCGATACCTATTATCCGTCTGATAAAAATACCCTTGTTTTCGATAATCGCTCCTTTACAGTAAAGGATTACGCTTCGCTAATAAAACGCGGAAATGCTCGCGCACTTGCCTATTACCAAGAAGATTTTTACGCTGGGCGAGCGGCGATTACTGTCAATCATTATGGTAAAGGCGAAGCCTACTTTATTGCACCACGAACCGACGCTGATTTTTTAGAAGCATTTTATCAAGAATTAGTAAGTAAATATGACCTTAGCAATTCGTTCGTACTTGTGGGAGATCCGAGTGTCTCAGTTCAATCACGAGATAGAAATGGACAACCAACTTTTTTTGTTATGAATTTCTCAGAAACAACGAAAACTATTCAAGTAAGAAATGAAACAGTTGATTTACTTACCGATAAGCCGATTGGAAAAGAAATTCATTTGTCTCCCTACGAAGTACTTGTTTTGGAGGTTAAGTGACATTCACACAGATAACCAGGATGAAAAGGTACATTTGAAAGCAGACTTGCTCCCCATGAACAAAAAACTACTCTTCTAAAATCGAAGAGTAGTTTTTTTATCGAGTAAGAATTGCTGTCAGGTTATAACCAGCTCTAATAATGCTTAGAGAAAACGAATCACGTTAGCTGAACAAATGGTCTGAAAGGATTTGCACGGTTAAAAATGACATTACCTCCAATTTTGTTGAACTAAAAATATTGGTAATTGAAAGAGGCTCCCTGAATTTGACAAAGTAGATTGACTTGAACTGTCCACTTTTGTTGTCTTAAGTTGATACTTACCAAAGATGGGACAGATAAAAAAACTCGTTCGAAAATAATGGATAATTATCATTTTTTTGAAATGGCAGTGAGCCAATTTACTTTATTTAAAATCAACATGAACCAATTTGCATGATACATCCCATAATTTTGCGGAGACCGCGGCATTTAAAGCCTGTTTTGCCGGTTTGATCAGCTTAGGATAGCCATATATTTCCATCATTCTTGTTGGACCATAAAAGTCACCACTTTTTACTTCTGGGGATGTCGCTGCAAGTAAGGAAGCTCTGGCTCCTTGACTGGGTGTTTGCAGGGTATGATAAATTAACCTCGTATAGAGATTTTTGCCAGGACCATTATCCATTAAATCTGTCGCAACGCCACCAGGATGAACACCGATGCTAGAAATTCCCCAATTTGAGGCAATGCTACGCTTATGAAGTTCAAGAGCAAACATTAGACAAGCCAATTTTGATTGCGAATAAGCGACATTCGGATCGTAGTTCTGTTCTAATTGCAAATCATCAAAATGAATTTTTCCAGAACGGTGAGCCATGCTGCTAACCGTTACGACACGAGCATTTGATGTTTTACGAAGAAGAGGAAGCAGCTGAGCGGTTAATGCAAAATGACCTAGATAATTTGTTCCAAGCTGTAGTTCAAAGTTATCCTTTGTTACCCTCCGCTCAGGTGTTGCCATCACGCCCGCATTGTTTATTAGAATATCCAATCTATCAAATGTTGATTGTATAATTTTCCCGAAATTTTCTATTGAGGCTAGATCAGCAAGATCTAGTTTTTGAAAGTTAATTGTTGCATGAGGATACTCATTTTTGATTGATTGAACTGCTTTCGCTCCTTTATTGGCATTGCGTCCGGCGATGATGACGTTCGCCCCTGCGCCAGCCAAAGATATTGCTGCTTCATAACCTAATCCTCCGGTACCAGTAATAATGACATTTTTACCAACCTGAGAGCCCAGTTCTTTTTCTGTCCATCTTTTTTTACTATTTCGATTTTCATTCATACTTATCGTTTCCCTTCTTTTTGACGTTACGATTGAAACGTCTTGGTGATTGCAGTATAGTAATCTAAATAAGATGTTTCAAGGGCAAAAGCATGAAACGTTACAGATTGGGGGATATTGTAATGGCAAACAAGCTGAATAGTTATAGAAATGCAATCACAAAGGAAAGTATCTTCATTGCGCTGATGCTTTTAATGAAGAAAAAAGAGTTTCATAAAATCTCAATTACAGAGGTAACGACAAAAGCGGGCGTCTCCAGAATGGCGTTTTATAGGAATTACGAGGTATTAGAAGATGTTATAACGGATTATTTAGATACCTTTTTTGCGAAGTATGAAAAAAAAGTATCTGATATCGGATTAAACAATACCTATGACATCGTTTTAATGTTCTTTTCAAGTTTTAAAACAGAAAAGACGCTTATGATGAACTTGATAGACTCCAATTTGTCTTATTTGCTTCTCGATAAGAGTAATTCATTTTTAGAAGAGATATGCAAAGAATTCGTCTGTGATAAATTTTATTCTCCCGAAAAAGAAAAATATACAATCAAATTCTTATGTGGTGGTTTCTTTAACATGTTAGTAGAGTGGGTATTAAGCGACTTCAAAGAGGATGAAGCATATATGGCAGAGTTGTTTTGTGAGTATTGTAAGTGAAGGGTTAACAAAAAAACACTCAAAATGGCTGTGATACAGCGGCCTTCCATCTTGAGTGTTTTGTAATGAACCAATATGAAATCAATGAAATTTATCAATTACTTCCTTTATATCCGTACGGATTCGTCTCGTCTTGATAATCTTTCTTCCCTGATTTGTTACACTGCTAAGAGCGAATTTCACAACTTCTTGATATAAACATTCCTTCGAGCAGCAATGAATCGCTGTTTTCCATTCTTTTCGCTTAACCTTGATAAGGCCGTTTACACTATTCATATTGTTTGGATGATAGCTATAAACGTAATCCCCAAGATCTTCGATAAAAAGTTTGTCACAACCAGGACAAAGGTGCCATTTCCTTTCTTTGTAATTACTTGGTACGATATGTTTTTCTTTGATCCGAAGACGTCGGATGGGGTAATGGCTTTTTGTAGGAAAATAGTTGTTCGAATAAAGTAATCGTTCGATAGCTTGGCGTTCATAAAAAGAATGGTATTTTGGTGCGAGCAACGTTCTAGTTTGGATCAAACTTCTCCCTCATTTCTATAATAACTGTATAAATAGCACACCCATGAACACAAAATCATGGGTGTTTCATAAAAAAATCATAGCGCCCCTTTATTCAATCGAACCTGTAGGGCTTTTACACAATCGGATTCTGGACTGATTACGCCATCCGTGATCGTTCCCATTTTTTTCTGCAAGGCAAGACAGGTGATAGGGCCAAAATTCCCATCTGAAGGCACACGTAATAAGGCTTGGAGTGCGCGAATCACCTCTGAGCCGCCATGACCAAACTGAGCAGAAGGAATGAATTGATTAGAACGGTTCTTAATCTGACCACTGATGATCCCGTCTTTGATCCGGCATTTCAAGATTTCCTGTAATCGTCTTGTGGTGGCCTGACCCCAAGAACCATCGATTGCTAGGATTCGCTGCTGCCCGCTGCTTTCAGCTGGACCACTGACACTGGTATTTTTCACCCGAAAAAAACGTACAGGTAATCCTGAGTAATCACCCATCCAGCCGATCGCTTTCGTCACTGCAATGTTTTGACAGCCTTTTGAATACGTACAATGCAGGGCATCGCCATTGATGTCGCTCAAAAACCAGCCGCAATGTCCAGCCGATCCTAGCGAGGCACCTTCATATCCAGCTACCCATAAGTCACCCCGACGAACGTCACTGCGATTGATTTCCTTCAATAAAGTTCCGTTTAATCTAAAGAGTGTTTCCGTGTTGCCGATAAAAGCATTTTTCTGCAAAAAACCAGCGGCAATCAGTGAACGAAATACGAAGCTGGAGCAATCCATCGAATAAGCACCAAGTCGGTTCGACATGGAGTAGCAGATTTTCCCTCGTAAAGCCAACCCGTATTGCAAAGCTGTTTCCGTGTTAGGCAATGAGCATTCCTCCTTACTGAACATTATTTTCTTGATCGTCTTTATCAGGGTAGTCGTCGACTTTGCGTTCAAAGATTTGCAGCCACTTTTGTAGCCAGCTAATCTTCAGACCAAAGTCGTGAGCATTTTCCAAAATAGAACCGATCTCATAAATGATCAACAACACGGTCCAGATCAGTGCGACATTGATAGGTAAGGTGATGCCGACAATTGGGGCGAGCTTGTCCAAGGCAGCGGCACAAATGATGGTTGAAAAGGTAATGAATTTGGTAAATAGACCATAAAGATTAATGGAGGACACCCATGTATGACTTTTCAGTGCTTTGCCATAGCCAGTTAGAAGGTCTAAGCCTGTCATGGTCAAAAAGATGCCCATGATCGGGACACTTCCACCGAAGAGATAATCAATAAGGGCTCCTCCAGCTGTAAATACGAAAAGAATCATTTAAACTACCTGCTCTTTCTTCAAATACACCCCTAGGATCGTGATCGTAGGGGGTGCTAGTTCTTCCTACGCATGATTAACAGGATTTAGTTGTGAAAAAGCTTATTCTCGTTGATTGCTGGCAGGGTCTTCTTTGTTTTTACCCCTTCTTCTACGAATCCAGAGCAGTAGCCGGTTGTCTTCTTTTACTTTTTCTACTGGTGGAAGGGAATCAGAAATTGGAGTTGACGACCGATCTTGCGTTTTACAAACAATTTGGCTTTGGTCTTTTAGTGACGCTTTTTCTACCTTAATAGAATAATCTGAGTGTTCTCCTGTTTTAACATGGTTCAATTGCTCAGAATAGTTCCCCTGCCCCGAAAGTATTTCCTTATTCATCATGTTGAATGGAATGGTCTTCGGTAGCTCCTCTAGTACTTCAAAACAATGAACCTCTTCACAGCTAGGTTCATTTGATTGACCTGTTTCAGATGAACAGTCGTGTTCCGGATCAAAGATTAGCCTTTCTCGATGGGTCAAGACTTTGATTTTTTCAACAGAATCAAATAGTTTTACGCCATTTTGTTCAAAAATGTCTAGTGTCGTTAATAGTTCGCAAGCTTCTTTGATTTCTGGTGTCGATATGCTAGAATCTAATTCCTTGTAGGTCCACTCATGCGTTCCACCATTACTTTTTCCAAAGGTTACTACTAAATCCTGGATCATGTTTGTGATTCCTTTCTAATTATTTTCTGCGCAGGAAAGTATAAATCAAGGTTCGGTTGTTTCTTCAGGTCGGACAGGTGACAGTAAGGAACGTACAACAGATTGCACCTTCTCGCTAAAGTTTCTCAATGGAAAGATTCTTGCATGCAATCGTTTCCACTCAGATTCCATGAAATAGTCTTGAAAGTAGTAGAAAAATCGTTTCATGGTACGCGTTGCCTTCGTGTTCAGGAATAGATAGCGAACAAGGTCTTGTAAAATATGAGCGAACTCTTGCGCACCTAGCTGACACCTCACGCGTAAAGCTAAGATATATTTGATCGTTAAACTGCTGTTTTGGGTTTCTTGATAATACTCGATGATCCGTTTTTCTAATGTTTTTGGCTTTAAGGTAAAGATCTGCTGGTATGACAAGAGTTGCTCTTTCATTGTTATCCTCCTTTATAAGGGGAGCGCATTAAATTTACTGCTGCTCCGGATTACTTGCATCAAAGATAATGGTTTCGGTGGTTTCTACATATTTGGCACTTTCGACAGTGGTGAATAAATCCGTTCCATCTTTGTGGAATAGTCTTATACGAGTGAAACGTTCTAATAGACTTTTAACTTCAGTATCTGATTTCGTCGGATCTGGGTCATTGAAACTCCAGGTATGATTTTTGCCAAAACTGTTTTTAAAAACTGCAACGATTTTTAGCATCTATATTTCTCCCTTCTATTTGGTGTAACGTGATTGGCTAGTGAGAATCACACCGTCTAAAGTACTATCTTTGGGGGATAATTGTGTCAAGATATCTCCCAATTCTAAAACATCTTCTTCGGCTGGCTCATCAATCACATTAGGGAAAGTGATTTTCTTAGGTTTCTCATTACCTGAGTCAATCTGAACCTGCAATTTGTTGCCAATTTTTTGAATCATTCGTTAACGCCTCCATGTTTTTATTTTTTCTTCCGGCCGGTAATTAAAAGATAACGAATTTTTCATAGAAGAGCGAATGGCAAAATAGCTATTACCCCCCCCAATTTAATCGTTTTAGAAGCTGTAACCCGCATTACTTCGTTGAAAACATGCGAAATTGAGGGGTGAGTGTGCAATTTTGCTATTTGATGAAAAAATGTATCTGTGATATAATAAAAAGTTAATTCAAAAAACAGAAATAAAACACTCATAATTAAGTGATTTTTGAGGACCGACTAATCCAACTAAAGTCAAATGAGAAACAGTATAGTAGGAGATTTTTTCACCTATTGCAAGCAAAAATAAAGCGCTATTCACTTCTCTGACAAAGTGAATAGCGCTTTTGTATTTTGTATTAGATCCAATGTATGTTGTGAATGTCGTAAGGATCATAAATCAATGATTCACAATGATGGAGAGAATAGGTAATCTGATAAAGCCGATTAATTTCACCAATTGCAGTAGGGAACTCTTTTAGATAAATCCGTTTGCTCAAGGTTTTCGCAAACGAGGTATTTGGGAAAAACAAGAAATCTAATGGAACTTCTCCTCGAATAACGTAGTGAAAAATACCTCGTCGAATGGTCGCTAAAGCTAAGCAGGCAATTTCTGCTCGTCTCATGAAAGGCTGCTTTTGAATAGGAAGAACTAGGTATAGGCCATTCGTCATTTGTACATAGGGGGTTTCTTCATGATTAAAAACCTTCGCAATTTTTAGGGGATTGATCCAGATTGTATGGTCCGTGCCTTCTAAGGGAAAAAGAGTAAAGTAAGGACAGACCCATGGCATTTTATATTTACCAAAATGACCAAGTTTTTTTAAGCAACTGGCTAAGACGTGATAATCTGAAAAAGAATGAAAAGCGGTGAGATCTTGCAACATTTTTAACGCATTGGTGTCACTAAAAAAGACATCTTCCTCTGTGAAAATTAAGATTCCTGATTTTTCCCCAGGCGATGAAAGGATACACAGTATTTCGTGATTACTAGAGGGATCGAAAAGAGTGGCTTTTGATAAATAATCCTCCCACAATGGTGACCAAAGTTTGTCGTCTAAATACTCAAAATTGTCCATAAGAATCCTCCTCAACAAAAAATGAATAGTTTGTTTCCATTAAAAATATAACTCAAGGAGAAAGTAAAGGTAAATATAAGTTTTTAGAATTAAATAAAAAAGAACGTAAAAATAGGAATATAGAGTATTTAAGTAAGTGGGTAAGGGGAATGTGAAAAATAAGAAGAGCGAATTTTTTGAGAGGAAAATTTCGTGTGCAGTTTATAAATGAAAAATATATTTGTAATAAATGCGGGTGATGATAAGATATTTATCGGGTAGTATATGGATTTACTAAATAGTGGTTATTATATTTATTACTTGGTCTTACAAAAAACTAGAAAAAAAAGAAAAGAAAAAATCGTTTTTTGTGACTTGTTAATGTTTTGTGAATTATTTTGTAATGCTATTATAAAATATCTATTATTAATAATCAATACAAATCATAAAAAAACACTATTTTTTGAAACGATAGAAAATAACTAAGTTAATCATCATTTAATTCTAGTTTGTTCTTTAGTGACTATTAAGAATGTATAAAAAAATGAACCGTCTGATAAGCCGTCAATTAGGAGGAATGAAAATATGCGCAAAGGTGAAAATATATATTTACGAAAAGATGGTCGTTGGGAAGGGAGGTATCCTAAAGGTAGAAAATTAAATGGCAGACTAAAATATGGCTATATCTATGGAAAGAGTTATACAGAAGTTCGACAAAAGTTGTATCCATTAAAAATTCAATATCAATCACTGCAACAGGTAAAGGGAGTCTCGGCAGATACATTTGAAGAATGGACGATGGAATGGCTTAATGAGATTCAAGAGGAAGTAAAACCTTCTACATTTGCCAGTTATTATTATAAAATCACTAAATATATTCTACCTGTACTCAAAGATATTCCCTTAAACGAATTAACTATAGAAAACGGAAAAATATTGCTTCGTTATCTTCAAAAAATGCTCTCTCAATCAACAGTTCAAGTTGTTTTCCGCATTCTCAATAAATGCCTGAATTATGCGAAAAAGCTTGGGAAGTTGGTTTCAAATCCAATTTCTGAACTGCAACTACCTAAATCAAAACGCAGAAAAGTCAGGGCTTTGACTGTTTCAGAACAAAAACGGATGATGCGGGCTGCGTCTCAAGAGAAAAAAGGGAGAGGGATTCCAACGCTCTTATCTCTACACTCTGGAATGCGAATTGGTGAGATCGCTGCTTTAAAATGGTCAGACATTGATTTCGAAGCAGATCTCATTCATGTACACCACACCTATCAGCGTGTAGGAACAACTGAATTGAAACAAAAAACACAATTAATTTTAGCTGATTCAAAAACAGAGGCATCTGTAAGAGTAATCCCATTAAGCCCTACACTAAAAGCCTTATTAAAGCAACATCAGAAGAAGTCAAAAGGGAGTTTTGTTTTTTCAACAAATGGTCAACCTTGTGAGCCACGTTTGCTTACTTATCATTTCCATAAAATTCGTGAAAGGGCAGGCTTAACAGAGATACATTTTCATCAACTCCGCCATACTTTTGCGACACGATGTTTGGAAGTAAAGAAAGACATTCCATCAGTTAGTGCACTTTTAGGACATGCTTCGACACAAATGACGTTGGATACTTATGTAGATGCTATGTTAGATCAACGTTTTTCTGTCATATATAAAATGGATGACTATTTTGGTGCAGGAATAATATAATTTTTTCAAAAAAAAAAATGAACATTCAAATTTTGGTGTATTTCTTTTTCGAAATACGAGTAAGCGCTTACTGTAAGTGGTGGGCTTAAAGAAATAACCTTGGATTGTTCATATCTTTAATTTGAGTTAAAAAAAAAGAATCTGTTATGTTAAAAAAATTGATAACCCGTCAATCATCGTCAACAAAGCACTAAAAACCTTTTATATAAAGGTTTTTAGTGCTTTTCTAGTTTTTTGTAAGACCAAGATTGATTCACCCCAAATTATTACTAAGAATCACTTTTTTATCGAGTGGTTAATGTGACAGGAATTATTACTACAGGAAACATAGTTTATAACTAACAAACAAATTTTCAAAAATAGTTGATAAGACTGTTTAGATAGCTACTACTTAAAAATAACGGAGGTCCACATGAACATCGAACGTTATAAACCTAAAGTGAATTCGTTTCATTATGATACGAAAGAAGATTATGAGGAATATGAAACCGCCTTTAAAATTCATATCACCCCTTTAAGGATAGCGTATCCTGCCGATCAGGACAATAGTTGTACACTTGGGATTCGTCTAGATTTCACAATGATTTTTGAAGAATTTGTCATATCCGGCAGTTTGGGGCAGGTTAATCTTTTTAAAGATCGCCGAATTGAATCTCAGGAGGATCTGACGCAGGAAGAGTTGGATGAGTTAATGAGGCCGCTCTTTCTTTTAGTAAAACGATTGACCTACGAAGTAAGTGAGATTGCGTTAGATGAACCGGGAGTTACGATTCAATTCGATCAGGTAAATCAACAGGCAATAGAAAATGTCAATGGAGAAGAAGGGTGAGTGTGATTTGGTGAAGAAGCATTATTATCAAAAGCAGGTAAAAACAATCTATCGTTCCAAAAGGAATCAACCACAGCTTGTGAAGTCAGGAGTAAAAGGTGCGACCACCTTGATTGGGTCAGCCTCTATCCTATTAAATAGTGCACCAGTAGTATTTGGTGCAGAAGAAGTTGGCGCGAGTGAAGGGACAGAACCAGTTATTGAACAACTACAAACAGCAAGTGAAGGAACAGAACAAGCGCTGACAGAAAACTCAACAGTGCCAGAAGAACCGATTGATCCAGTAAACCCAGTGGAACCAGAAGAACCGACTGATCCAGTAAAGCCAGTGGAACCAGAAGAACCGACTGATCCAGTGAAACCGGTTGAGCCAGAAGAACCGACAAATCCAGTGAAACCAGTAGAGCCAGAGAAACCGACTGATCCGGTGGAGCCAGTCAAGCCAACAAAACCAACCAAGCCAACGACTCCGACGAAACCGAAAACGCCTGAAACACCAACAGATTCGAGTACGAATAATGCAACTATGACTCCTTCAACAGACACTCCAATATCTGTTCAAACAAGCGCAGCACCTGTTGAGCAGCCAATTGTCAGTCAGGTAGAAACACAACCAATTGCTGAACTGGTTCCTTCAACAACAGAGGCAAGTGATGGTGCACTTCATTTTGAAAAGGATGAATCGGTAGAAAGCTTTATTAAGAAAATCAGAGAGCCTGCTCGAAAGATTGGGCAGAAGGAAGATTTATATGCTTCTGTGATGATCGCGCAAGCCATTTTAGAATCAGCGAGCGGAACAAGCCAGCTAGCGCAGGCGCCAAACTATAACTTGTTTGGAATCAAAGGCAGTCATAATGGAAAGAGCGCGACTTTTAATACACAGGAAGATCTAGGCAATGGAAATATGACGACCATTCAAGCTGAGTTTAGAGCCTACGAGAATTACGAAGAAAGCTTTGAAGATTATGCCAAATTGATGAAAGAAGGTCTATCAGGTAATAGCGAGTTTTACAACGGTACTTGGAAATCAAATACAGAAACCTATGAAGATGCAACGAAATTCTTGACCGGAAAATATGCGACAGATACTTCCTACAATCAAAAATTAAATGGATTGATCGAGACATACAATTTAACAGAATATGACAAAGAAAAAGCCGAAGCCGAAATCAGTGCACAAGGCTATGCCGTTCCAGTTGAGAACTATACGATTTCTAGTCCCTTTGGTGCAAGGGGGAGTGAGTTCCACCGTGGCTTAGATATGGCGGCCGCACAGGGAGAACCCATCTACGCCAGCAAAGCCGGAACAGTCAATGTCGCCGAATACCACTATTCTTGGGGAAATTATGTAGTGGTCGAACATGAAGAAGGGATGACTACACTCTACGCACATCAAGCACAATATGTGGTGAAAGCGGGCGATCAAGTGGAGCAAGGTCAAATTATCGGTTACGTAGGAAGTACAGGGAACAGTACCGGACCTCATTTACATTTTGAAGTTTGTCGTGACGCTTCATTGAGTCAATCCCAACTGATTGATCCATCATCGGTTCTGTTTTAGAGGTTCTGAATGAAGTTTAACGAAGAAGCTATTAAAAACACGACTTTCCCAAGTGGTGCAATGGGATACAAGAAGAAAGACGTTGATGATTTTCTAACCTATGTCGCCAAAGATTATGGTTCCTACCAACGACAATTGGAGAAAAGCAAGCAAGAAACAGCTGCAGTCGAAAAAGAAAAAGAAGACTTGATAAAAAAGCTTGAGGAACAAAAAACTGCAGAAAAGACAGCACTTGAAAAAATCAAACAGGAAAATCAAGCGCTGAAGCAGCAAATCGTCGCGATTCAGACCGAAAGTGTCTCGAATAATCTGAATGAAGATACCGCGTTGTCACTGGCGCAAAAGGTCGCATTACGAATCGAAAGGCAAGCAAAAGATGAGGCACAGGAAATTCTGAATAGTGCGGATCAGTACTATCAGGAACAATCAAGAAAACTGGAACAAAAACGCAAAGAAATCGGTTCAGAAGTGGTGACGAGCTTATCTGAATTGATTGGCAGTGAGCGGATGATCGTGGCGTCAATTGATACTGTTAAACAAGAGTATGTTCGATTGATGAATGTGATTCGAGAGAATTATGATGCCCTGACGGAAGAGACAACAAAAGAGTAGAGGAGGGAGAAAGATGCACTTTAATCCAAAGGATATCCGCGGATTGACGTTTCGTCGTCGGTTATTCGGCTATCGTGCGGGAGATGTCAAAGATTTCATGAGGCACGTTGTGGAAGATTATGAAGCCTATCAAGTCAAAGAGAGTGAGATCGTTGTTTATCAGCATGAGATAGAAGAACTACAGGAAAAGATCAAGAAACACCATACGAATGAGCAAGAGCTTAATAGGCGAATTGATCAGCTGAAAACAGAAAATCAACGATTGAAGGAGTTTGAAACAGAGCTCCAAGAGCTAGAGAAGATGAAAGAACTGGCTCAAAAGACAGCAGATACTGTGCAGGCAGAAGCGAAGCTCCTATTGGAGGAAGCCAAACAGCAAAAAGACAAGCTGATCCAAGAAGCAGAGGCTGCCAAGATGAACCACTTGCTCAATTTGCAGATTGAGTTAGGCGAGCTACTCAACGAACAGGATCACCTCAACACCCAGATCGCCAACAAGAAGATGGAGTACTTCGAACTAGAGCTCCAATACGAAGATTTACTCGCCACCAAGGAACGTGCAGCAAAAGAAGCGCAGGTATTGAAGTCCGAATTCTTAGCTTTACGTAGTAAGTTGATCCAGAAATATGCCGAGGGTCTCGATGAATTCATCGAAGAAAACCAATTATTGAATCAGCCAACGATTGAAGAGTCGTCGAAAGTCATGAAATTAACGTCTAAAAGGATCGGCTAGGAGGGGAAAAATGGATTTTGATTTTTTAAATAAAGTTTTCGATATCCTAGCCGAGCTTAAGATACGCCGTTACGTCTTCCCTTTGATGGTGATTATAACGACACTTAGCTATTTAAAAGTACGGCATGAACGTAAGAAGATTACCCGTGAAGAAGAAGACGCTATGATTGAAGCCACCTATGAAAAAGACGAGAACGGCCTTTATCCATGGGAGACGGATACGAACGATCATCCTGATCGTGTAGGGAAGAACAGTACACCATTACAGAAAAATTGGGGACCGAAAAGAGGTCAATGGTGAGAATTTTTGAAAGCAGAACAAGCATGTAAAAAGGGGAGTCTATGTGAAGGAAGTCAGCATTGCAAGAATAGTCAAACAACTGAAACAAGTGCCAATCGAAACGAAGCAAACGCATATATTTCTTTCCGTTTCTAACGGAAAAGAACGAGCAAAAGTCAAAAACGTTCGCGGAGAAACCCTAGAGCATAGTCTAGAGTGGCTAAAGGAGGAATTGTTAAAAACAGATGCGCCACACATTCGAGTGGATGCCGTTACACATATCGAGGAATACAGTTATGTGGAGTTGAACCATCGATTATCGTTGGTTCCGCGCAATAACTACTTTCGGACAGGAATCGCCTTTGATCGGAAGTTTCGGACGGCTTTTCTCGGGGAAGAGCTCATGGGCAGCGCCTTGATTCAACCATCGAAGAACCATAGAGTCGGCTTTAACAATCCAGAATTATCGCTCAATATGCCGAATCTGGAAAAATACATCCAGCGAAAATATCATTCACCATTGCGAGAAAAGCTGAAGCAGAAAACCTTCTACTTGTTTACCACGCAAGGGTTTTATTTTGAAGCAGATGAATGGATCAAGCTATCTACTAAACCGGATCAAGAAGGAATTCGCGGAACGAACTATGGATTGCTGCCAAAGCAGATTGATCATGCAATCGCTCATGGTGAAGATTTCTTGTTCCGTCAAATCAAAGATTCCGGTCAATTCATCTATGGTTACTATCCAACTTATGACTATGAGCTGACCGGATATAATTCTGTCCGACACTTTTCAAGTGTTTATGCGCTATTAGAAGCACAGGAATACTTAGGAAAAGAAGAAGAGCTGAAGCGTACGGAGCAAGCTCTTGACTGGGGAGTAGCGAATCTTTTATTTGAAAAAGATGGCGCGCAGTATGTACAGGAGCAAGCGCGTTCCGGTATTTCCATCAAGTTGGGGGCACAAGCCTTGGCGATCCTTGCGATGGCGAAGTTCCAGACGATTACTGGGAATGATAAGTATGAAGAAATCATCAATCAATTAATTCAAGGGATTGATGACCGTTTTGTCAACGAAGAAGGCGAAACCACTCATATCTTGAATGATCAGCTGGAAACGAAGAAGAAGTTCAACATCATCTATTACGATGGGGAAGCAGTTTTCAGTATTCTTCGAGGCTATGCCATTACTAAGAACGAACGGCACCTTCAATTAGCAAAAAAATTGTTTGACCTTTTCGTTGAAAAAAAATACGAACGTTACCACGATCATTGGTTGAGTTATGCCACCAATGAGATTCTCTTATACCTTAATGATAAAAAATATTACGAGTTCGGCTTGAAAAATGCCTTCGAGAATATGAATTTCATTGAGTTTCGCGATACTGCCTATCCAACTTTGTTGGAGCTATTGATGGCAGCCATCAAAATGACTGATAAGGTCAAAGAAACGAGCTATTTTAAACAAGGCGAGTTTACTCAATTTGTTTCAAAAATAGATTTTTGGCGTTTGCGACAGGTCGCCGCCAAACGTGCTGAAATCGAGATTGAAAAGGGGGTCATGTTTCCTGAAATGGCAATGTTTATGAAGTGTCCAGAAAAGATCGTGAATGGGTTCTACACTCGTCATGATAAGTTCCGGATGCGTATCGATGATCAAGAGCATTTTCTTAGCGGCTTGATTAATTTTTTTGACTATTTTTACAAATAGATCAATAAAAATCACTCATATTCATGGCAAAAAGAAACTTTTTGATAAAGAAAGAAGGGGTTATTACACATGAGCAATGGCAAAAAAATCATTTATCGGAAGGAACCGATAAAGAAGTACAAAATGCACAAAGTGAAAAAGCATTGGGTCGTTAAAGGCGGTGTCGCCGGCGCAATGATCGTCGGATCCGTCGGTGCACCAATGGTTCCACACTTAGCGCAAGCAGCAGAAACAGAAAATGTTGATCCAGGAGACGGTGAAGAAGTCAAAGCGAAGAGCTTGAATGAAGTTCAAGAAGAAACGCCAACCGTCGAAGCAACAACTGAGACTGCCGAACCAGAAACTACTGAAGAGTCAACTGAAAAGACAGAGACCACAGATGAAACAATAACGAATGAGACTTCAGAAAAATCATCTCGAGTTGTTGAAAACGAAGATGGCACGAAGACTTGGACTGCGAATGAGGATGAAGGAATCTCACTTTCTAATGTCTATCTTACTGATAACAATAACTCAAAGTGGGAAAATACTACATCGTCTTATGAGATTCAAAATGGAGTACATTTTACTTTAGTGATTGATAATACAGCAAGCCAACTTTCAGTGGGAGATATTATCAGTTTACCGATTAAAGCAATAGGCTCAGGTGGTGAAGATTACAATAACATCTTTCAAGCTGTTGGAGGTAATATCGAAGGTGTAGGTTCAATATCATACTCCATAGAAGACAGGTGTTTTTTGATAAAGATCACTTCTCGGATTGAAGGAGAAAAGAGAGCAGAAGTTAATTTAGCTGGAAAAAGTAGTGAGCAGTACCAATTTCAGAGAAAATATGACATTGAACAAGGTAAATTTGTTTATATACCATTTTCAGTATATATGAATGACCAAATTGTAGAAACTTATACCTCTACAGCAAGCCTTACAGCAAGCTATGGTCAAAGAGATATTTACAGTGGAGTCAGTGCCGAATCTAGTCGTATGAGAGTTCTCTCAGATTATTATTCAAGTAATCTCTTAAGTATAGCAGTTAATGGTGGAAAAGAAGCTCTACCTTCAAATGAAACTATTGTTCAAATTAACTCAGTTACTGTTGAATCAGAGTCAAGTGTGATTGATTATGCCGGCATGAGTTGGGACGATGTTGGAGAAGCGACATGGGACACGATTTATGTGCCTACATCGGATGGATCGGGGCAAGTTATTGCAACTAGTGGAAGTTCAAGATTAAACGAAGCTATACCTACTAAATTTGTAGAGGTCCCTGAAAATGCAACAGATGAAGAAATGACAGCGATTCTGAAGGCCGAATCTGAGAGATCATCTGAGTTTAGGGGGCTTGTTTACACTTCAAGAAAAAATGCCGATGGTACGTACACTTTTGCGCGAGCATTCAATAGTGGAAGTTCAGGGTACCGACTAATTGATAGTGCTGTGTATAAAGAAAGCGGCGCCAATTCACCAGTAGAATTTTTTGAAAATGAATATGGATTAACATATGACGATGCTGAATATATCGACTTGATTAACTATGTGTACAGTAATTATTGCATGGATTTAAGATGGATGCCAAAACTTGATTTTGCAGATGATAGTGTTGCTCATACTGTAAAAGTTAATTATAGCGATAATATGGGAAATCAAAGATTTGCTGAAGCGACAAGTACTCCGAATAAGATAGGTATCGAGGGACAAAGTTTAGTAAAAATCAATTATGTAGATTCATCAGGTAATGCAATCAAATCAGTAATAAATAAAGTTGGTTGGCCCGAAGAGACAACAACAATTACTGAGGAAGACTTGACTGTTAAAGGCTATACCTTAGATAAAGCAAAACTGCCTGCAGGTGCCAATGCTGATACAGGTGAAATGAATGTTACTTTCCCAGCTGAAGGTGAAACTACTGAGGTAACATATGTTTATACTGCAAACGAATCCACAGTAAATGTGAAATACATGTTGGATACAGATGGAGACGGTGTTGGTGACGAATCCATTAATGCAGGTGCTGATGACACCTCGTTGACTGGAAAATTTGGTCAGTTATACGTTTCACAAGCGAAAGACTATCGTGATAAAAATTACGTGCTTTCACAACGCCCATCAAACGCAGTAGCTCGTTATGATGAACCAACACCAGATGTTGTATACGTATATCAAGAAGTCGGATTCTTGATTGTTAACACAAATGCCTATGATGGAAATACCTCTGGATCTGAAACACGTTATGAAATCAATGATGATTTTACTAGTTTGAAAGATTTAGTCGTACCAACACCACCTGAAGGATACCATTATGTGGATGAAGATGGCAAAACATTAACTCCAGGAAGTGCAGTCCAACCGAAAAAGAAAAATCAGGATACGATTTGGACGCTAGAAACCAATCAAGCAAAAGTGATTTATCATTATGTGAATCAAAAAGGTGAAACAGTAGCTCCAGATAAGACAATTGAAACAATGGTTGGCCAAACTATTGAAGAACAGATTAATGTTGTAAATGGATGGTTATATGTAGAAAAGCATGAAAGTTCTGACTCAGACATGTTGGTGGATATTGATGGCACGTCTGAAATCACATATGTTTATAAAGAAATGGGTAGCTTTGTTTGGACAAATCCAAGTACAGGTGAAGAAGTGACGATTGTTTATCCAAACGATCCAAATGATCCTAGTAAGATGTTAGATCAGGATGATCCAGCCTTTCCAACAATTCCGAATGTACCAGGATACACTCCAACGGATAAAGACGGAAATGATTTGATATTAGTTGATCCGAGCGATCCATCAAAAGGACATAAAACACCTGAAGTTTCTGATCCAGGAGAAAATACAGAGATTAACTATGCCGGAAATGAAGCACAAGTCGTTTATCACTATGTTGATCAAGAAGGAAATAAAATTGCTGAAGACGTACCCGTTTCTGCAAAAGTCGGTAGTACGATTGCAGCTGACCAAGAAATCAACGTTGTTCAAGGATATCTGTATGTAGGGAAAGACGATGCTAATTCTGATGACGATATGATTGTGGATGTTGATGGCACATCTGAAATCACTTACGTCTACAAGGCAATGGGTGGATTTACATGGACAAATCCAGACACTGGTGAGGAAATTACCGTTATCTATCCGAATGATCCAAATGATCCAAGCAAAATGCTAGATCAAAATGATCCAGATTTCCCAACAATTCCGAATGTACCAGGATATACACCAACGGATAAAGATGGAAATGAATTGGAATTAGTTGATCCAGATGATCCATCAAAAGGGCACAAAGCACCTGAAGTAGCAGATCCTACTGAAGAAACTGAAATAAGATATAAAGAAGATGACGATTCAGACAGCGATAGCGATTCAGATAGCGACAGCGACTCCGATTCAGACAGCGACAGCGATTCAGATTCAGACAGCGATAGCGACTCGGATTCAGATAGCGACAGCGATTCAGACTCAGACAGCGATAGCGATTCGGACTCAGATAGCGATAGCGATTCAGATTCAGATAGCGACAGCGACTCCGATTCAGATAGTGATAGCGATTCAGACTCAGATAGCGACAGCGATTCAGATAGCGACAGCGACTCCGATTCAGACAGCGACAGCGATTCAGACTCAGACAGCGATAGCGATTCGGACTCAGATAGCGATAGCGACTCAGATTCAGATAGCGATAGCGATTCGGACTCAGATAGCGACAGCGACTCCGATTCAGACAGCGATAGCGACTCGGATTCAGATAGCGACAGCGACTCAGACTCAGATAGCGACAGCGATTCAGACTCAGACAGCGATAGCGATTCGGACTCAGATAGCGAAGCGATTCAGATTCAGACAGCGATAGCGACTCCGATTCAGACAGCGACAGCGATTCAGACTCAGACAGCGATAGCGATTCGGACTCAGATAGCGATAGCGATTCAGATTCAGACAGCGATAGCGACTCAGATTCAGATAGCGACAGCGATTCAGACTCAGATAGCGACAGCGATTCAGACTCAGACAGCGATAGCGATTCGGACTCAGATAGCGACAGCGATTCAGATTCAGACAGCGATAGCGACTCAGATTCAGATAGCGATAGCGATTCGGACTCAGATAGCGACAGCGACTCCGATTCAGACAGCGATAGCGACTCGGATTCAGATAGCGACAGCGACTCAGACTCAGATAGCGACAGCGACTCCGATTCAGATAGCGATAGCGATTCGGACTCAGATAGCGACAGCGATTCAGACTCAGATAGCGACAGCGACTCGGATTCAGACAGCGATAGCGATTCGGACTCAGATAGCGACAGCGACTCGGATTCAGACAGCGACTCCGATTCAGACAGCGATAGCGACTCGGACTCAGATAGCGACAGCGACTCCGATTCAGACAGCGATAGCGATTCGGACTCAGATAGCGACAGCGACTCCGATTCAGACAGCGATAGCGACTCGGATTCAGATAGCGACAGCGACTCCGATTCAGACAGCGATAGCGACTCAGACTCAGATAGCGATAGCGATTCGGACTCAGATAGCGATAGCGATTCAGACAGCGATAACGATTCAGACTCAGATAGCGATAGCGACTCAGACTCAGATAGCGACAGCGATTCAGATTCCGACAGCGATTCAGATTCCGACAGCGATTCTGATGGAACAAGTAAGAAAACCGCTAAAAAATTACCAAGTACAAACACAGATGATGATCAAGTAACGTATTCTGTTGCTGGATTAGGATTAGTTTCGATGGGATTAGCCTTCTATGGGGGATCAAAGAAGCGAAAAAAAGGAGATAACAAAGCCTAAATCGTTGTAGATTCCCATGTCAGTAAGAGGTCACGTTCTGTAATTTAAAGAGCGTGGCCTCTTTTCTAAGAGGAGGTTAAGAATGAAACGAAAGTGTTACCAGGTGAAAAGAACATCTCGATCATCCTATCGTAGGTACCGAATGCATAAGGTGAAGAAGCAATGGGTTGTCAAGAGTAGTGTCATTGGTGCGATTATCTTGAGTGGTCCTACTTCTGTATCAGCTATTGAAGCAGCAGATACGACTTCTGTTGAGCAGAGTGCTGACCCAACGGAGGACACCACAGCAATAGATCCCTATGAATCAGAGGTGTCCGATGAAGAAAATCTTTCTGGTGAGCCTGAAAACAATGAGCAAACTGAGGTCCCGTTTGCCAATAGTAGTGTGAGTGACGAGACAGATCAACTTGAGGGTACAGGAGTTATTACAGATGAACAGATTTCTGAAGAAATAAGTTTACGAATGACGCCTTTAGAAGAGAAGGTGGATGTTGAAATCGTTCAACCTGCCATCAATATGGCTCAAACAGTTCAAAATGAACCAGAAATTGCTGCATTAATCACTAATCTATTGCAAGCGCAAAAAAACGATACAGTGAATTATTATGGCGGTGTAACTGTTGCAGCTGATGCATTAAAGGCGGCTGTTCCAGAAGCGATCAATAAAAGAAATGCCGCGGTTGACCGTGCGAATGCGGCACTATTGTATGATGGTTATTTTGAAATTACGCCTGAATGGAGTTATCACAATGCTTTGGATGCTCCCTACGGTGCGTTGCAGCTTGGTCGTGCAGGTGCGACTTCATCGAATCCAACGACAACAACAGCAGAGTTGCACATTTTAGCAGAAGCCTATGAAACCATTGTGGCTCAAGTGGAGAATGAAATCATTACATTAGGAAAAGCAGGTCCTTTATCCGACCAAGGTGGAACAGCGATACAAACAAAAGTGACGTATCGATATATTGACCGAAATAACAAAACGGTCATTCCTGACGTCGTGAAGACCGCAGTCTCAGGTGATATCATTCCAGAGGAAAAAATTTCTATTGAAGGCTACACCTATGATGGAAAGGATACTGCTTCTGATTCAGATATGAAGGTAAATGAAGATGGCAGCTCAGTGGTTATTTATTACTACAAAGCAAATGCAGGAGAAATTACGTATCGGTATGTTGATGAACACGGGGAACAAATTATCCCTGAACATAAGGAAGCTTCAACAGTAGATGCTATCATTCCAGAGCGAGTGGTTGGTATTGATAATTATACGTATTCAACCAAAGATGCAGGTTCAGACAGTGATATGATTGTTGATCGTAGCGGAAAATCTACTGTCACATATATTTATACAGCTAATAAAGCAACGGTTACACATCGATATGTCAATGAAAAAGGTGAACTTCTAACAGAAAATCAAGTCGAACAGGCAGCGGTTGGTTCAGTCATTAATGGGAAAGTTGAAGAGATTGAAGGCTATACCTTTAAGCAGATTGATCCAAGTTCTGATGGAGATATGAAAGTCAATGCGGATGATACGTCTGTCGTGACATATGTTTATTCGCCAAATGATGCGAAAGTGATTTATCACTATGTGGATTTGGAAGGAAATCCAGTTGCAGATGATAAAACGGAAGATACCAAAGTTGATGAAGTGATAAATGAAAAAATTGACGTTGTAAATGGTTGGTTGTATGTCGAAAAGGCCGCTAGTTCAGATACAGATATGCTTGTTGATCGTGATGGTGTATCAGAAGTTACCTATGTCTATAAGCCAATTGGGAAGTTTGTTGTTGAAAATGATGATCCTAGTTATCCAGGCACAGGAAGTGAGCTTCAATATGAAAATGATTCGAATGATCCATCAAATGCATTAATTCCTGACGGAGCATTTGTTCCACATGTTCCAGGGTATACGGCCACCGACCAAAATGGGAATGAATTAGAACTAGTTGACTCAAATGATCCAACTAAAGGGTATAAGTTACCTGATATCGATGATCCAAGTGAGGATACTATCATTAAATATGTAGAAAATGATGATAGCGACTCGGATTCAGACAGCGACACGGACTCAGATAGCGATTCAGATTCGGATAGTGACTCAGATTCAGATAGTGATTCGGATTCCGACAGCGATTCAGACTCGGACAGCGATTCGGATTCAGACAGTGATTCGGACTCGGATAGTGACTCAGATTCCGACAGTGACTCGGATTCGGATAGTGACTCAGATTCCGACAGTGACTCGGATTCGGATAGTGATTCAGACTCGGACAGCGATTCAGATTCGGATAGCGACACGGATTCCGACAGTGACTCAGATTCCGACAGTGACTCCGACTCAGACAGTGACTCAGATTCGGATAGTGACTCAGATTCCGACAGCGATTCAGATTCGGATAGTGACTCAGATTCCGACAGCGATTCAGATTCGGATAGTGACTCAGATTCGGATAGCGACTCAGACTCGGATAGCGACTCGGATTCGGATTCAGACAGCGATTCGGACTCGGACAGCGATTCGGATTCAGATAGCGACTCGGACTCGGATAGCGACTCGGATTCGGATAGTGACTCAGACTCGGATAGTGACTCGGATGCCGACAGCGATTCGGATTCGGACAGTGACTCAGATTCCGACAGCGATTCAGACTCGGACAGTGATTCCGATTCGGATAGTGATTCGGACTCAGATAGTGATTCGGACTCAGATAGTGACTCGGACTCAGATAGTGACTCAGATTCGGATAGTGACTCGGATTCAGACAGTGACTCAGATTCAGACAGCGATTCAGACTCGGACAGTGATTCCGATTCGGATAGTGATTCGGACTCAGATAGTGACTCGGACTCAGATAGTGACTCAGATTCGGATAGTGACTCGGATTCAGACAGCGATTCAGACTCAGATAGCGATTCGGATTCGGACAGTGACTCAGATTCAGACAGTGATTCGGACTCGGATAGCGACTCGGATTCAGACAGTGACTCAGATTCAGACAGCGATTCGGACTCAGATAGCGATTCAGACTCGGATAGCGATTCGGACTCAGACAGCGATTCGGACTCGGACAGTGATTCCGATTCGGATAGTGATTCGGACTCAGATAGTGACTCGGACTCAGATAGCGATTCGGATTCAGACAGTGACTCGGATTCAGATAGCGACTCCGATTCGGACAGCGATTCGGATTCAGATAGCGATTCCGACTCGGACAGCGATTCGGATAGTGACTCAGATTCGGATAGTGACTCAGATTCAGACAGTGACTCAGAATCAGATAGTGACTCAGATTCAGACAGTGATTCGGATTCAGATAGCGACTCGGACTCAGACAGTGATTCGGATTCAGACAGCGACTCGGACTCAGATAGTGACTCGGATTCAGATAGTGATTCGGATTCAGACAGCGATTCCGACTCGGACAGCGATTCGGATGCCGACAGTGACTCGGATAGTGACTCAGATTCAGACAGTGACTCGGATTCGGATAGTGATTCGGACTCAGATAGCGATTCCGACTCAGATAGTGACTCGGACTCGGATAGCGATTCCGACTCAGATAGTGATTCGGATTCAGACAGCGATTCGGATTCGGATAGTGACTCGGATTCGGATAGTGATTCCGATTCAGACAGCGATTCCGACTCGGATAGCGATTCCGACTCAGATAGTGACTCAGATTCAGACAGTGACTCGGATTCGGATAGCGATTCCGACTCAGATAGCGATTCGGATTCGGACAGTGACTCAGATTCAGACAGTGATTCGGACTCGGATAGCGACTCGGATTCAGACAGTGACTCAGATTCAGACAGCGATTCGGACTCAGATAGCGATTCCGACTCGGATAGCGATTCGGACTCAGACAGCGATTCGGACTCGGACAGTGATTCCGATTCGGATAGTGATTCGGACTCAGATAGTGACTCGGACTCAGATAGCGATTCGGATTCAGACAGTGACTCGGATTCAGATAGCGACTCCGATTCGGACAGCGATTCGGATTCAGATAGCGATTCCGACTCGGACAGCGATTCGGATAGTGACTCAGATTCGGATAGTGACTCAGATTCAGACAGTGACTCAGAATCAGATAGTGACTCAGATTCAGACAGTGATTCGGATTCAGATAGCGACTCGGACTCAGACAGTGATTCGGATTCAGACAGCGACTCGGACTCAGATAGTGACTCGGATTCAGATAGTGATTCGGATTCAGACAGCGATTCCGACTCGGACAGCGATTCGGATGCCGACAGTGACTCGGATAGTGACTCAGATTCAGACAGTGACTCGGATTCGGATAGTGATTCGGACTCAGATAGCGATTCCGACTCAGATAGTGACTCGGACTCGGATAGCGATTCCGACTCAGATAGTGATTCGGATTCAGACAGCGATTCGGATTCGGATAGTGACTCGGATTCGGATAGTGATTCCGATTCAGACAGCGATTCCGACTCGGATAGCGATTCCGACTCAGATAGTGACTCAGATTCAGACAGTGACTCGGATTCGGATAGCGATTCCGACTCAGATAGCGATTCGGATTCGGATAGTGACTCAGATTCAGACAGCGATTCGGATTCGGATAGTGACTCAGATTCAGATAGTGACTCAGACTCGGATAGTGATTCGGACTCAGATAGTGACTCGGACTCAGATAGTGACTCAGATTCGGATAGTGACTCGGATGCCGACAGCGATTCGGATACGGACAGTGACTCCGATTCAGACAGCGATTCGGACTCGGACAGTGATTCCGATTCGGATAGCGACTCGGATTCAGACAGTGATTCGGATTCAGACAGTGACTCAGACTCAGATAGCGATAGCGATTCAGACAGCGACAGCGATTCGGACTCAGATAGCGACTCAGATTCAGACAGTGACTCCGACTCGGACAGTGATTCCGATTCAGACAGTGACTCCGACTCGGACAGTGATTCCGATTCAGACAGTGACTCCGACTCGGACAGTGATTCGGATTCAGACAGCGACTCGGACTCAGACAGTGATTCCGATTCGGATAGTGACTCAGATTCAGATAGTGACTCAGATTCGGACAGTGATTCGGATTCAGATAGCGACTCGGACTCAGACAGTGATTCGGATTCAGACAGCGACTCGGATTCCGACTCAGATTCAGATAGCGATAGCGATTCAGACAGCGATTCGGACTCAGATAGCGACTCAGATTCAGACAGTGACTCCGACTCGGACAGTGATTCCGATTCAGACAGTGACTCCGACTCGGACAGTGATTCGGATTCAGATAGCGATTCCGACTCGGATAGCGATTCGGACAGTGATTCGGACTCAGACAGTGATTCAGATTCGGATAGTGACTCAGATTCAGATAGTGACTCAGATTCGGACAGTGATTCGGATTCAGATAGCGACTCGGACTCAGACAGTGATTCAGATTCGGATAGTGACTCAGATTCAGATAGTGACTCAGATTCGGACAGTGATTCGGATTCAGATAGCGACTCGGACTCAGACAGTGATTCGGATTCCGACAGCGATTCGGATACCGACAGCGATTCAGACTCGGACAGCGATTCGGACTCGGATAGTGACTCAGATTCCGACAGTGACTCGGACTCAGATAGCGACTCGGACTCAGACAGTGATTCGGATACCGACAGCGATTCAGACTCGGACAGCGATTCGGACTCAGATAGCGATTCCGACTCGGATAGCGACTCAGATTCGGACAGTGATTCGGATTCAGACAGCGACTCGGATTCAGATAGTGATTCGGATACCGACAGCGATTCAGACTCGGACAGCGATTCGGATACCGACAGTGACTCGGACTCGGATAGTGACTCAGATTCCGACAGTGACTCGGATTCGGATAGTGATTCGGACTCAGATAGCGATTCCGACTCAGATAGTGACTCAGATTCCGACAGCGATTCGGATTCGGATAGTGACTCGGATTCGGATAGTGATTCCGATTCAGACAGCGATTCCGACTCAGATAGTGACTCAGATTCCGACAGTGACTCGGATTCGGATAGCGATTCCGACTCAGATAGCGATTCGGATTCGGATAGTGACTCGGATTCAGACAGCGATTCAGATTCCGACTCAGATAGCGACTCGGATTCAGATAGCGACTCAGATTCAGACAGCGATTCGGATTCGGATAGTGACTCCGATTCAGATAGTGACTCAGACTCGGATAGTGATTCCGATTCAGACAGCGATTCGGACTCAGATAGTGATTCGGACTCAGATAGTGACTCGGATTCGGATAGTGACTCGGATTCAGACAGCGATTCGGACTCGGATAGCGACTCGGATTCAGACAGCGATAGTGATTCAGATAGCGACTCCGATTCGGATAGTGACTCGGATTCAGATAGCGATTCGGACTCAGACAGTGACTCGGACTCAGATATTGTTATTGGTGGTCCAGATGATCCGTGTATTCTTGACCCAATACCTTCGGGTGATGAACCAGATACTGCTGATCCAATTTCTTTTGAAAAGACCACTACGTTAGCAAAAACGAACTCGTATTCAAGTAGCACGCCGAAATCTAGTTCGACTAAAGCTGCTGAAAAGAACACCTTACCAAAAACAGGAATGAAGTCAGATCACTCGGCTTATCGTGTTCCTGGACTAGGGATGTTAGCTGCTGGATTAATTGGATTAACAAAGCGCAGAAAGCGTGGGAAACATAGTAAATAATGTTTAGAAAGCAACCATTATTTTTCAAGAAGCGGGTCTTTTTGATCCGATCCGCTTCTTGATTATTTAGGAGAAAGACATGAAGCGAAAAATCATTGGACTTTTGGGTATTCTACTTATTTTGGTAGGGAGTTTGTTTGTATTTAACAAACCCATCAAGAATTATTTTGTGGAGAAAACGGGGCAAAAGTATGAAATCTCAAAAGTAACCAAAAAGGAGATAGAAGAAAATCAGAAAGAAGAGACCACCTTTGATTTTGATGCGGTGAAGCCCTTGAATATGCGGGCGATCGCAAAGTCCCAAGCAGCTCAATTAAGTGGTGAACTGAACGGCAAGAGTAAAAAATTGCCAGTAATTGCTAGTGTGGCAGTACCGAGTGTAGATATTTGCCTGCCAGTATTTAAAGGGCTGGAAAATGATGGTCTCTATTATGGTGCAGGAACACTTTCGGCGGATCAAGAGATGGGTGAAGGAAACTATGGAATTGCCAGTCATCGATCCGATCAGGCGGATTTGCTATTTACGCCATTAGAGCAGGTGTCAATAGGAGACAAAATCTATCTCACAGATTTGACCAATGTCTATACATATATCGCAGTTTGGAAAGAAGAGGTCGATCCAGAGAGAGTCGAGGTATTGGAGGTTGATCCTGAGCGAACGTTGGTTACATTGCTGACCTGTGGGGATATCTATGCGACGACTCGGATTGTTGTTCAAGGAGAACTAGAGAGTGTGGTCCCCATGAATCAGATGACTGAAGAAGCGGCCAATGCATTTGATTTACCAATGAAGACCTATTGAATACACACATAGCAAGTGTATTCGCTCGATAACGTAGGAGGAAAAGAAGTGAACGTGTTTATTATATGTTGTTTGGCAATGATGGGAATCATTTTCCTCTGTTTATTGTATCGCTTAGTGGTTCATTACCAATTGAATCGAATCAATGTGAAGCAGACCTCGATTCTTTTTCAAACAAAATTGAATCATTTCAAACAAAGAGAGCTGCGAAAGAGCTTTATGGTTCTGTTTGTAGGTACGATGGGTCTGATTACGGTTCTTTCCTTTGCGATCCTTCAATTATTTCAGGTAGAGACACAGGTACAGGGGGTTCGTACGAATAATCGATCATTACAGGAGGAGCTCAAGAAGCTTCAGGTAAAGCAAAGCACCAAAAATCTGTTGAAGGAGTATCCGTCTTCAGGACTTGATCTAGAAAAGACGCTAACTGCGAAGGATCAAACGATAGAGTCTAAGGGACAGGTAGAAAAAGCTTTGTCAGAGAAGCTGCTGCCATATATCGAGGATGCCAATCTTGTCTTATCTAATAGTGATGAGTCTGATTCTGTAAAGGTATTATTAAACGGATCGATAGAGGCGACGAACGCGAACCTTGTAATTCTCGGTCAAAATATTTCGGAATTGATGCGTGAAATGGAAGGCATCAAAGCAGTCACAGAAGTGCATCTCATGATTGTCGATCGTGAAGGAAATGACGTGTATAAGGGCACACATATGCGGAACGAAAGAGGTCAGTTTACATTTCAATCAGAAATGCGGAAAGGAAAAGGCTAATGGCAAAACGGGCAGGATGGTTTTTTAATAAAAATATCATTGAGGAAATCCATGATTTTACGAATGATGAGGTCGAGCAAGAGCGTTTGGCAATCGAAGACAAAACCAGGGAAATTACTCAATTAAAGGAACGTTTAAAAAGTACAACTCAGCAGCAGGAGGACTATCAAACGGAGATTCGTCGTTTGACAAAGAGTCTGGAGGAGCTGAAGGAAACTCATAGTAAGCAGGTAGAAGAGCTTTATCAGGAAAAATGGCAGAATGAACAGCTGAAGGCTACCATTAAAGAGGAACGAACCGCGGTCAAAGAGCAAGCGGAGCAAGTAGAACAATTGAAGAAAAAGCTTACTCAGGATGGCGATAAAAATAAAAAAATTAATGAATTGACAGAAAAAATCAAACAGCAAAACCAACAATTGATTACAAACCAACGACAACTAGAAGAGACGAAGAAACAGCGTTTAACGATCGAGAATCAATTGAAAAAGCAGATCGCGGAGCTGAAGGAAGAACAAATTCTGTTTGTTGAGAAGCAACAGGCCGACGCTGATAAGTTAGCAGAGCGTGAACAGGCGCGAAAAGCGGCGATCAATGAGCTGAAGGTCATTCAAGGAGAACGTGCGCAATTAGAGAAACATCTGGCTGAAAAAAACGAAGCTTTACACATATTGACTGAACAAAGCACATTAGAAAAGCAAGAGAATGACAATAAAATCGCACAGCTAACCGAAGAAGTACAAAGCCAACAAAAAAAGATGACAGCTTATGAACAGCAAATCAATGAGCATAAAGAACGTATCACTGAATTGAACGAGATGGAACAGAAGCTTCAAGTCTTAAATGACCAGCAGGCAAGAGATGCCCAAACCATTCAGACACAAGCAGTAGAAGTGCACCATTATCAAGAAACACTCGCAAAAGATGAGAAAACCATAGAAGAGTTGAAGGCGACTTTAGAAAGGAGCCTTGAACAGGAGGACAGCTTCAAGAAATTAACGGAACAGCAAAAACAGGATCAAACGACAATCAGCACCCAACAACAGGAAATTCAAGAGCTAAAAGCACAACTAGAACAAGCAATTTTGGCAAAAGAGGAACCAACTAATAATTACCTAGTACTTGAAAAAAAATACATTACGCAAGAGCAAACCTTGAAGGAAAATCAAGAACAGCTTACTAAAACACGGGAACAACACCAAAAATTGGTGAAACAATATGGCAATCTCACTCAACAGATTCATCGTTTGACTGAAGAACGTGGAAACTTGGAGAATCAACTTATCCAACAACAAAATGAAAATACACAATTAGAGGAGCGAATAGCAGGGATGGAAGAAATAAAAGATATCGTCAATCAATTAGGAGAAGAAAAGCAAACATTGGAGGAGCAATTTAAAAAAGAGCGCGAAGCACTTAATAATGCACTATTTCAGGCACAGGAGGAAATTATTAAATTGGAAGAGCAAATCGATCATGGGACAGTAAATCAAAAGCTAGTGGAGAAAAATGCCCAATTGGAGGCTAGCCTACTAGAAAAGGAAACACAGATGAATGAATTACAAAAAGAAGCGGAACAGGTTGCGGAGTTAAAAGAGCAATCCGATACGCAAGAAAAGAAATTAACAGAATTGACGCAGCAAATCACTGAACTGAACAATTCTTATCAACAGCTCCAAACAGAAAAGGAAGAGACGATCAACCGCCTACAGGCAGCAGAAGAGACTCTGGTACAAAAAAATAAGCTGGTACAAAAGCTAGAAGAGCAGCTTCAGGCGAAATCCGAAGAGCGGGACTATGACCCAGAAGCATTAAGTCAAGCCAAACGCCAAATCAATGAGTTGATGGAGAAAAATGAAGCCCTGAAGCAGGAAGTGACTCAATCTCAGCTCGAAATCGGAGAAGTTCTATACACCGCGAAAAAACAAGCCAATCGTACGCTCGAGGAAGCGCAGATTGAAGCGAAGCATTTGATTGGTGCAGCAGAATTAGAGGTTGAGAATATTGGGAATCGTGCGAAGAAGGCACTTCGAGAAGTCTCAGACTCAAAAGAAGCGGTACTAGAAATTTATTCAGACTTGGAATACAAAGTTGAGCAGCTAGCGAAGGGGACGCTACTCATTGAACAGCAGCAGTAGGAGGGAAGAATCAATGACGATTTTACTATTAACGAAGAGTCTTTCATTTGAACAGGATTTTGTTCGAAAACTGAATGATTTGGGGCATGAAGTGCTATGCAGTAAAAAGTTTCTGATAGATTTGTTGACAAACGATTATTTTGGAATGGATTTGAATTATTTTGATACGTTGATCTTCAGTGAGACCATCTCTGATCAAGAGGTCAGTCATATTCTGCCATTTTTCTTAAATTTCACTTGTAAGATCTATCGAAAAACAACTAACCCATTGTCTCCTGAAGTTGCGAGAACTTGGCGGGAATTGGGAGTTACAGGTCTTATTTCACAGATGATGCGCTTTGATGAGCTGCGAGAGGAATTGATTACTTGTAATGAGAAAAAATTTGCACTGAAATGGACGTCAGAAAATAGTGAAGACAGAACCATCGAAATGATGGTTCGAGATTTCTCTAGACAAGAGCTTCAGGTTTTTCGAATTTTACAAGCCTCCAAAGACGATTACATTTCTCGCGAAAACTTATCTCAACAACTTTGGGGAGAGGCACCAACAAAATCGAAGGAAAGCCGCCTGTCTGGAATTATTCGCAGTATTAAAGAGAAGCTGTCAACCTATGGTTTTGATGATTCTTGCTTAGAGACCTCGTGGGGACATGGCTATCGTTTAAAAAGAATAAAATTGAAAAAAATGAGTATCGAAGTTCCAAAGGATTTGAAGGTCGTTGAATCATAAAAGCTGGATCTTGAAGGGTGCGTTCTTCTTTTTATTGGTTTCTACACTCGTTTCCTTATTATTTCCGATTGTACACCAGGATAAAATGATAGCTGAAAAATCAGTGATGGTAAAGAAATACAGGGAGAATTACAGGAAGGTAGCGCCCACTAGTCTTGACTATCAAACAAAATACAATGATTACCTGATGGAAATAGATACGATCGCACTATCGAAAAGGCCTGACTTTCAGAGAGTGTCTGACACTGATGGAGTGATCGGAACACTCTCCTTTCCAACAGTGCATCTATCTGAGACCCCACTTTATAAAGAAGAAATGAAAGAATGCCTTTTTCATTATAAACAGGGGTCTCTTCCCACCACAGGAAAGAGTGAACATACAGTCCTGACAATTAAGGATCGTTGGAAAAACCTCCCGGACCTTGTAAAACTAACTCAACTGAAAGTCGGTGATTGCTTCTACCTGAGAATTGGGAACCAAATCAGTGTCTATCAAATCACGACGATACAGACAGGGGATACTCAGGAGGAAAGAAAAGTGATCCTGGATGAAGGACTTCTAACGATTGAAAGAAAGAATCTACTGGGATTTACTAATGACCAAATAATCATCAAAAGTAGAAAAATAGCGAAGGAAACTCTTCAAAAAGTCAATATCACACCCAAGATTGTCTTTAGCTATCAAACATTCGTAATCGTGTTTCTTCTATTAAATAGTCTCCTTTTTGGTTGGTTAGTGCTGTGTTATCAGAAATATGTAAGAAAAGCTCATGCGATACCATACCGAACCAAGAATGGCGGGTATAGAAAGCTGAGACGATTGTTACAGATTACTCGTGGATATTACATTCTTTTGGGGTTGATTATGAGCTTTTACTTAGCGGTGATGGTTTATCGGTTTTTCTATTTGAACAAACTCTATTAATGAAATGAAGGAATACATTTAATGAAAAAAGTAATTATTATTGGGAGTCTATGGGCTCTGCTTATAGGCTTAGCTGGTTGTAAAACAACGTCAACCAAAGAATCAAGTACGGAGGAAACAAAAAAAGTGACGGCACCTCTGCGCTCGTCTTCCTCAAAGCCGGAGAGACACTCAACTGAAAATACCAGTGAACAATCAGCTGAAACACCCGAAACATCAGAATCAGTCGAAACACCCAAGACACCCGAAACACCTGAAACATCGCAGTCTGATGGGAAATTGTCTGATGTAGGCTTCAAAGAACTGCTCTCTGGAATCAAATACAACAAAGAAT
Organism: Enterococcus raffinosus; assembly: GCF_018917525.1. Classification (GTDB taxonomy): domain Bacteria; phylum Bacillota; class Bacilli; order Lactobacillales; family Enterococcaceae; genus Enterococcus_A; species Enterococcus_A raffinosus_A. The sequence goes on from NZ_JAHLOS010000001.1 coordinate 156,745, forward strand.
ACCTAACTGAAGATCAAATAACTGAGTTAAAAGAATTGCATAAGGCAGATCTGACGGAGAAACAATATCAAGAGTTTGTGAAGGCGTTGGAGGAGTAAAGACTAGAACATCAATGAAAAGAATAGTTTAGTTGAAAGTGCAGGGAGCGAAGATGAAAGCAATCGTAATGGATATCGATAATACCTTTTGTGAAAAACGAGGATCGAAGGAATATAAAGACTTGGAGCCATATCCCGAAGTTGTCGATCAGATGAGAAAGTATCGAGAAATGGGCTACAAAATTGTTTTACAAACGGCGAGACAGATGAATACCCATCAAGGAAATCTTGGCTTGATTAATAAAATCACTGTTCCAGTCTTAATCGAATGGCTGGAAAAATGGCAGATTCCTTATGATGAATTACATGTTGGAAAACCTTGGTGTGGACACACTGGCTTTTACGTGGATGATCGAGCGATCCGACCGAAGGAATTTATCGCATTAACGGAAGAAGAAATCTTACAACGAATCGAGGATGACGCATGGAAGCAGTAATGATCTTAAATACCAAAAAAATACCTATGGAAATGCAAAAACGTTTTGGTGACATTTATCCATCAATGCTTCCCTTTAAAAATGAAAGTATTGGGGAGTATTTAGTACAGACCTATTCAAATAAAGACTATATCTTTATGGTTTCCAATCAAGAGCAGGCACCGGATAAGAATGTGAGGCTTCTGAAGAAAAGCGAAAGAAATTACGAACTGTTCTTAACGGATCAAGAGAGTTCTTCCTTATTGAAGGTGGCTCAACACGCACTGACACAGATGCTTCCATTGATTGGTCAAGATTTTGAAGTAATCATCAACTTTGGAGATACGGTCGTTCAAGAAACAGCTCCTTTATCTGTAAAGAATTACCTGCTGACTGGTGAAAAGGAACAGCTAGGGCCTTGGACCAGTGTTGTTCGGGAAAATGAGCAACTCACTTTTAGTCATAAACATGCCTCTTCTGATCAAAAAGAAGGGGAAGTGGTCGCTGGTGTCTTTGGCCTTCAAAGTGGGAAAAACTTTTTAACTTCCTGTAAAGCGGTGGATGACAATGAAATGACGGATGATAGCCTGTCTTTCTATCATGCCATTACGTACTACGATGAAAAATTTGAGCAGGTTGCATTGTCCTTTACGGATTCTTGGCTTGATTTAGGGCACGAAGCCGAGTATCTAGAGACTAAAAAAATCGTACAAGCACGCTTCTTTAATGCAATCACGATTGATGATCAACGAGGCATTCTGACTAAGAGTAGTGAAGAACGTCAGAAGCTGATCAATGAAATTCAGTGGTACCTGAAGATGCCGCCTTCACTTCAATACTTAACACCACGCATTTATGATTACTCATTAGAACCAACAAAACCAGAAGTGAAGATGGAGTATTATCCATACGAAACACTACACACTCTCTATATTTATGGCAATTTAGAGCTCAATGACTGGGAAAAAATCATTGAAAAAATGTTGTTTGTACGCAAAGAGATGTCGGAGTGTTCTGAAGCCCAATCTCTGGCCTTGGAGGAAAAGGATTTATTAGATATTTATTTCCAAAAAACAATTGATCGATTAAAGCTATTGTTGCAAGATCCGGCGTTTAAGCCATTTTATGAACAAGCACCAGAGATTAATGGAGAGACTTATTTGCCATTGAAGACAATCATTGAAAACTTAGAAACAGTGTTGGGACAGATTGGATTATTAGATGCAAAAACTGCTCGTGTTATTCACGGTGATTTCTGTCTTAGTAATATTTTATTAGATCGTGAGAGTCATTTGATTAAGCTAATCGATCCACGAGGGCAATTTGGATCTTTCGATATTTATGGTGATGAGTTCTATGATATTGCGAAGATTCTGCATAGTTTCGAAGGATCATATGACCACATTATCACAGATAATTTTGAATTAAATGAAGCAACGGACACTAGCTACACCTATCACTTTGAGAAGTCGGAACTTCAAGAAAATATTACTAAGTTGGTAAATCAAAAAGTTGGAGAACATTATGAGATTCAGCAAATTCGCTTGATCGAAGGACTTTTATTCTTGTCTATGATTCCGCTGCATAAGGATTACCCTAAACGACAAAAAGTGATGTTCGGACAGGCGATGAAAATATTGAAGCCGTATTTTGAAGAGGTAGAGAGTGTAAAATTTACTCGTATTTCTAAGAATGAAATTCAGTTACCTCTATAAAAAAGAAATTTCGAGAATGTTCACAAACAGGAGAATATGAATGAATGTAATTATTACCATGGCAGGTCAAGGAAGTCGCTTTACAAAAGTCGGATATCAGCAACCTAAGCATGAAATCATGGCTGGAGAACTGAGTCTATTTGCATGGTCAATGCGCTCGTTGGAACAGTTTTATGATGAACACTTTATCTTTATTGTTCGAAAAGGAAGCTATTCAGAAGCTCATTTAATCGAAGAAATGAGAACGTTGGGAATTCAGTCTTATTTCATTATGGAGCTCACAGAAATGACTAGAGGACAAGCTGATACAGTTATGCAAGTAGCAGATATTCTTTCGGATGATGAAGATATCTTGATCTACAATATTGATACGACAATTAAGTCTGAATATCTATCGAAAGAAATGATCGTTCAAGGTGATGGCTCAGTTCCGTTATTTGAGGCAGAAGGAACCCATTGGTCATTTGCTAAATTGGATGAATCATCGAACAAAATTATCGATATGGCTGAGAAACGTCCAATCTCATCTTGGGGTTCTGTCGGATTGTATTATTTCTGTCGCTGGAAAGATTTTTCTAATGCTTTTGAAAAAATGTCAGATCAATTATTGGAAGAATATGGAGAAATTTATATCGCACCTTTATATAACGATTTAATTAAACATGGAAAACAAATTTATCCAATCTTTTTACCAAAGAGTAGTTTTGCAGCATTAGGAACGCCAGAAGAATTACAAGACTTTGTTCAAGAAAAAATAAGTGACTTTTCAAAATAGAAAATATTGGTTAGGTTGGGAAAAATGGAAAAGAAGTCGACGACAAAGAAGAAAAGTAAAGGAAGAATTGTTTGGTCAGTTGTATGCGGAGCGATCCGTGATGAGTTAGAGCTACGCTTAGTATTAGATGAGCTGTTGAGAATGCGCTCTGAAGAGACTATTCAAGGGATCGTTATTAGTACATGGAAAGGTGATTTTGACTCTTTCCCGCAACTGCGTAAAGAAATAGAAAAGAACAATATTGAGATTATTGAACAGGTACCATTGGATAATCGAGTTCAAATAGGTCGAACAAACTCTGTGAATTATCTTCGACAAGCGATGCAAATGCAAAAAGCCTTAGACCAGTTGCCAGAAGACTGCTTTGTTTTAAAAGCACGAACAGATCGAAGCTTAACTCATTTGAAGCAAATCAAACCCTATGTAAAAAAACGTCCAACGAAAATTAGAAATAGAAAGGACTTAAAAAAATACAGGGGAATTTTACCAGAAATATTTGAGTATCCTTTGACAATTTTTAATGCGAAAACACAGCGTATTATTCATTTTAGTGATTTTGTTTTGTATGGCCATATCAATGATGTTCGAAAAATAGTGAATTTCAATATTCCAGAATTGTATCTAGACCGAGATTTGGTTGCAAATACTCAATGGTTTGTTTATCCCTTCTTAGAGAAGTTACCAATTATTCGAGACTATTTCCGACTGATTAATTTTCGTCCTTTAATTACTGGAATGCGAGATTCTTTACAAGAAAAGCCTGAAGCAGATGCCATTCCACGTTTTTTTTATCGAGTTTATGGGACTTATTTAATGGTCCTAGATAATTATTTTGAGTTGGTTGACTTTACTAATGAATTATCTGAAGAAACAGCCTATCACTTCTTTGATCTGTTTATAAATGCAAAAGACAAAGGCATTTCATTTACCATGTTGGGAAGCGCATTGTTAAGCGATCAAGTGGTAGATAATTTATTGGATTTAGAAAAATTAGGCACTACGAAATCTGATCAACTGTTCAAAGAAGTACTAAAAGATAATCAAATCATTCGAAGAGCTGACTCACAGGAGTACCAAGAGATGCGAGACTTCCGTGAAAATGGTTGGTTCAAAGAAAAAAATTGGTTGAGAGTTCCCAATTGGCGACCAATTGTTGAACCACAGGCTGTGAACTATCAAGAAAGTTTACTGGATTATCGATTTGAAGAACTATCCGAAGAGGAAACGAATGATTTGTTAGAGGAATTAAAAGTTACAGATTCGATAGATCGTCATTTATATCATTATTGGTTAAATAATTCCAATTTGGGTGCCAAGGCTGCGGAGGAAATGATTCTTCCTTTTGCACGTACTCAAAATCAAGATGGTGTATTACTTGTATCTAGGTTATTGCGGTTGGGAAAGATTATGAAACCAGAAAATATAGCGAGTATTAAACATTTAATAACTGTGACATCAAATATACAGATTCAGAGGAAAACAGCCAATATTAAGACATATCAGATGATGTTGAATTTATTCTTAACTGAACGATCAGAGGAAGAGTTTAATGAAATTTATCGCACGCCCTCTGGTCAAAGGATTGTTCGGCATTATTTGACAAGTAGTGAATATGATGAAGTTCAACGAAATGAGTACTCAAAACAAGCGTTGATCGAATTTCTTTACAAACGATCAGAGGAATATGAAACCATAGGGAAGACAGTCCTTTCATTAAGATTGGAAGAGATAGCTTCAGAAATTGCACTAAGCAAAGAATCCACTTATCGCATACACCAACGTTATTTGCATGATAATAATAAACGGAATATTACATTATCAAAACGAACATTATCGTTTTTTTGATTGAATGAATAGCAGGATAATTCTAAGGGAGAAAGTATGAACAGTATGATTAAAAGCAAATTGAAGCCAAAACCATTTACAAAAAAAGATTTTGAAAACTTTGATGGCTATTTTTTATTTCCGGAAATTGCTAATAAAATGTTTGTTACAAATTTTGAATATACCGCTGCAGGAGTAGAACATACAGATGTCTCTCACATTGGTTTTGTTGCGTTTACGACTAAGAGAATGAGAGAGTCTTTAGGGATAAAAAGAGAATGGCCAGATGGAAATGAGGTAGTAAAAAGAGACCCTCAAAAATTTGAAGTTTTAGTGACTGAAAATCCAATAGATAGTCTGAAGAAGACTATACCTCAATTTATTGTTCCTAATACTTGGGAGTTCATGTATCAAGTTGGTGATATCTTAGAATGAATACAGATATTCCAGTTATTGCAATTACTGGATCGGTTGGTAAAAGCTCAACTAGAATGATGATCGAACATCTTTTAGGTGAAAGGTTTTCAGTGTTATCTAATGTTGGAAATCATAACACAAGATTTGCCATGCCTTTATACATGACTAGAATGGTCCAGTCTCCTGATATCTTAAACTTAGAGGTATCTCTAAATGCTTTAAATTACAAAGATAAAGGACCACAAACTCTTTTTATTAAGCCAACAATCTCTGTATTAACTTCAATCGGTTATGCTCATATGAGTGGCATGGCAGATTTGAATACTTTGGCCGAGTTCAAAGCGAATGTTTTTAAAGGATTAAGCAAAAATGGAGTAGCTATAATAAATCAAGATATTCAAACAGAACAATTTGAAATTGCTGTTGAGGAAGCTCAAAAAAGTACAGCGAATATTTTTACTTATAGCATGAAAGATGTTTCCGCAAATCTATTTCTGATTTCAATGAAGGAATTAAAAGATTTTACTGAGGTGACGATTTCTCTTAATAATGAGCTACACACTTATTATTTAAGTTTGTCTAGTGCAGGTATGGTAGAGAATTCATTGGCAGCGATTGCTGTACTGACTAATTTAGGACTAGATATTGATTTTTATCTTTCAAGATTTTCGACATTCTATTCTCTTCCTAAAATTATGGAGCGAAAGAAAGGATATATAGATGGTAAAAGAGTAGAAATTTTTGACGATACTCATAATGCTGCAATTCCATCCATGATTAACGCCCTTAGAAGCTTTACAAACAAAGTTCCTTATTATAACGGAAAGAAAATACTTGTACTTGGTCAGGTGGCTGATTTAGGTAAACACTCTGATGAGCTACATAAGAAACTTCTACCTCACATTAATAATTCAGGTGCTGATGTTTTGCTAGGCTATGGAGAAGGGATGAAAAAGGTTGTCTTGAACGCATCAATCCCAGGCCGGTGGTTTGATAATTTAGATAGCTATTTGGCGGCAATTAAAAGGAATATCACTGAAAATAGTCTGTTATTACTAAAAGGATCGATTTCAGGGAGTGATTACAAACGAATCAGTTTTCTATTAGACAAAGAGTTACAAAAAGAAAGAGTAATTGAATAGAGGAGATATGAAAGCGTGGCGAAGATAATACAGAATGTCTATCCATTAACCAATAAAATGTCAAAAGATTTGTTACACATTTCCAATCTTGCGTTACCTACTTTTTGGAGATTACATTACGGGGATTCGATTTCTTTTTCTATAGATGAATCGTTTGTGTTCGCACCTAATTCAAGCGGTCAGGTTCCACAATATAAAAGAGAACTATTTGTTCAAAAAGATCATACCTACTTTTTATGTTTTGAGGTTCATTGCACTGAACACCATTCAGGAAAATTTGGTATAGGTTTAGGAGGGTCAAAAAATTCTTTGGGCGTTTTAGAGAAAACGCCTGGGTTCATTTTAAAACAACAAGTTTTTCATTTTAAAGAGACACGAATGATTCCAATCTATTTTGGCGGAATGAATCAAGCAAATCTTAGTGGTGTAATAAAAAATGTTGTGATGATAGACATGGATGAATAAATTTCAATAGAAGTATAAGACTAAAAAATGGAGGAATTTTTCGTGAAAATAGTTGTACTAGCTGGTGGAAAGAGTAACGAACGAGAAGTCTCAATGACGTCAGGAAGTAAAGTAGCTAATGCATTGATTTCAAAAGGACATCAGGTATTATTGATTGATTTGTCATCAGGTCTTTCTGGATCTACTGATTTTAATTCGGCTTATGAAAAGTATCAAACAAAGCATTATAGCTATACTGTTTCAAAAGAAATACCTGATTTGGGAAACAATTCAAGCAAAGAGATAGGAGAAAATGTTTTAGAAATATGCGGTAGTGCAGATATCACATTTTTTACATTACACGGAGGTATAGGTGAGAATGGCAAGCTACAAGCTATTTTTGATGTGCATGGTATCAAGTATACTGGGTCCGATTATAAAAGTAGCTTGTTAGCGATGGATAAGTTGATCTCAAAAGAATTAATGAGATTTCATGATTTACCAACAGCGAATTGGCAGGTTGTTTCTGGATTAGAAGGTATTGAATCAATCAAATTACCAGCAGTAGTTAAACCAATTGATAGTGGATCAAGTATTGGAATATCAATCGTGGATACCAGAGACGAATTAAAACAGGCCATTAGCAAAGCTCTTAAATATACGAGCAACTCTAGAATTTTGATTGAAGACAAAATTGATGGAAGAGAATTTTCTGTTGGTGTGTTAGGTGAACAGGCATTACCAGTGATTGAATTAAAACCAAAATCTGGTTTTTACGATTATCAAAACAAATATCAAAAAAGTTTAACAGAGGAAATTGTACCAGCTGTTATAACGGATGACCTGAGTGATCAAATGAAGGAAATGGCTCTTAAAATTCATCAACTATTGGGACTAGCTGTTTGTTCGAGAACAGATTTCATTGTTGATGAACAAGACCAAATCTATATGATAGAGGTCAACTCTTTGCCAGGGATGACACCAAGTAGCCTGCTTCCACAAGAAGCTGAGGCCACGGGGATAAATTTTGAAGAATTGTGTGAACAAATAGTCACAAAATCTCTAAGTAAATATCGAATATAAAGTAAATAAGGGGCGAGTTGTACTGAGTAATATAGCTGGGCGAAGGTAGAGAATTCCGACCACCTTCAATTTGAAGTGTTGGATCAAGCAATTCCAATCAATAAGATCACTAACAAATTAACTAAGTCAGGAGAATATACCATTCGCTATATCGCCTCTCAAAATTTTGACGAAACAAAGGAAAAAATCATCAAACTGACTGTTAGGGATCATCCGGTAGCTTTTCTGTCACCAAATACATCAGCAAAAAAAAGCCTAGATAATACAGGGAAAGTGTCAGTTGGTGCATCGGAGAAGAAAGGAACGTTACCGAAGACGGGGAGTGAACAGTCGAGTGTTTTGCTTTCCATTATCGGATTTCTGTTGTTGAGCATGGTAGATATTGTCAAAAAGAGAAAAGCTTTTCGTTTATAAGATTCAGTAGCAAAATATCGATAACGAGAAAGTTAAAAATAATTACTGATTGAAATTCTTGAGCGGTATGATCTATTGACCATCATATATTCAAGCTTTCTAATAAATACCCGATTCTGAATATATCCCCAATTGATGTTAATTATAGGAATTATATTAGTAAAACGAACAAGCCACATGTCTAAAATTTGAAAGGATAGAAGCATTTTCTATCCTTTTGAAAACGTTGCTCTTTCAATCGTTTGACACAATTATATTTGTGAAATGTCCCCATGTATGTAATAAGGAGTTCAAAATGAAAAAAATATTGTTATTGTTAGTTGGTGTTATTTCAATAGGAATATGTTGTTACTATTCGATAGTAGGTAACGGACAAGAAAAATCTGAATCAATTGTTTTGAAAGTTGAAGAAGATGATGGTGAGTTTAATGATGATGAGGGAATGAGTTACAAGGAAGGCTGGAGTGTTTTCCATGCTAATCGATACGCGTATGGATATAACTGGAATTGGAAACTAGATAACTCAATTCAAAATGGGGTAGGAGCATATGCAAATTGCTTCGGCAGATCTACCAACTGGACTGTGAATAGCGTGTTCAGGGATATTTATGATAAAGAATCACCTCGAGAGCCAGAGGATCAATATGATTTGGCTAGAGATTGGATGCCTAACGTAGCAGCAAAAGGAGAAGATTATCGAAAAAAACTTTCCAATGGTCTGATGTTTATTACTATGGTTAAAAGCAAAGAAACTACTCTAGCTGAGTATATTCAATATATGGAAGTCAATGGGATGATAAAGAATACCACTCAGTTTAATGAGATATTGAAATTGAACGGGATTGATGCTAACGGGAACTTTACATTAGGTCAAGTAAATTAATTTGGGGAGTCATTTTGAATTTGCAGTTGGAAGTAGTCGGTTTAAAAATCTTTATCGCAATGGTAAATAGTAAGGCGACTACTCTAGAAGAGTACGTTACTTATATGAAGGAAAATTGATTCGTCAAGGACAAGATACGATTTGATATTCTCTTAGTATTATACGGAGTTGATCATCTCGGGCGCTTCACCCTAGACAACAACGGAAACAGAATCAATTATTAGATGGAGAGTACTATTCACTTAAAAAAATGAAGAGTGCAGGGTCTACACAGCATATTACGTATTCAAAAAATTAAGTTACTTAGCTAATGGAAAGTTTCTCAATATGAATTGAGCATAAATGATATTAATGATTGAAAATCGATATGATTTAAGAATTTTCATATGCTAAAGTAATGGACTAAAAAAGAACCAAAATTAACCTGTTTACTAGCTATGTTTGATTCAGGGAAGCTTAATAATTGTACGTTTCATAGCTAGTTTACATAACTTCATTCTTATACGCCAAAGTTATTTGGAAAACGAGAAATCTAAAAAAGATAAAATGAAAGAACAGATTAACAATTTAGTTAATGATTGGAAGGAAGGAATCAATGAAAAATAAAAGTTTAATTAGTTTAGTCTGTGTTGCTGTGTTAAGCCAATATGGCCTAGCACCTATTACGACATTCGCAATGGAAAATGAGGAGACGATTACGGAAACGGCGTCTAACGAAGAGTTAACGACAGAGCCAAACTTGGATAATTTACCACAATCTTCAACTCAGTTTACCAATGGAGAGGAAGCTTCTGCAGAGTCAGAAAATACGACAGAAGAAACAACAAGTTCAACACCTCCAGAAGTGGAAAAAGTCGAGGCGAAGTCATTAGATATAATGTTAAAAGACCCTAATCAAGCTCTTGTCGAAGAGGATGATTTCATAGTAAAAATCAGTGGAAGTGAAACGGTAGCTAAACTTCACTTACCTGAAGGTATTAGTTACGATTCAGAAAAAAACACAGAAGAATTACGTACATTGGTTGATGTTGATTCAGAGAACAGATTGCTTACTTTTTCTAAGGTTAATGAACTGGAAGAAATAGAAGTTGTGCTTACTGTTGAAAAAACTGGTGAGTATGAACTGCAATTGATCAATGAATCTAATGAAGCTATGGGAGAGAAATTGAGTTTTACCGTTGCAGAAAAATCAAATGATGTCCAGAAAGAACTAGAACAGAAAACATCTGATCATCCGAAGGAAGAAACGATGAAAGAAGAGCAGAAAAAGATAGAAACAAAAGAAGAAATCAAGAAAGAATCACGGGCAGGAACGAATGATAGTCGGGTAGGGTTGGATATGGCTTCTGATCCTACAAGTGAAGTAACCTCTGCTAGTCAGAGGATTCTCTATACAACGACGATCTCTCATACTGATTCAACGAAATCAATTAATCAAGGGAAACTAGTTATTACTATTGAAAACGGAAAGTTCAAAGATTATCCTAATGTCGCTGATTACAGCTCTCTGAAATCGTCCACTTTAAGTTCGGATGGGAAAACAATTACTTTATTATTAAATGATGGACTTGCTTCTGGAAATTTTGAATCCTATTCTTATAGTGCTTATTCCTCAGTAGGAATTACGCATGGAACTGAGATTAATGTTAAGACTGTATTTACTGGAGTATTTACTGGCGAGTTTACCAGTTTTGCAAATGAAGTAGAGAAAAAACTTCAAGTAAACATACCTACTGGTGGAATCCAACAGGTGGTTCCAGGAACCTCTAGCTGGACAATCTCACCTCCTGAAACAAAAAATGTATATCCTGGAAATTCATTTTCAGATAGTATTGGGTTATATAATGTTTCGAAGAATGAAGGTTTTAGAAACTTAAGGTTTAAATTACATTTTTCGGATAAAAATAAAATTGATTGGTTTGTTTATTTAAAGAAACAGTTTTCAATTTATTATCAAGGGGGAGGGAATTCTGTAGTAAAAATTACTCCTGAAATGATTGACACAATAGATGACCAGACCTTTATTCTGAATTTTGGAGAAATGAATCCAGAAGATATTGAAAGAATTTACTTATATTTCAATTCTAGAATACCTAATGATGCAGCGACTGGTGAACAGTTTACAGTAGATGTTACAGTGATGGAGGATATGATTGATATTTTATCATCAACATTTACGTATAATGTGATTGGTGACACAACTGAGGTTTCATTTGTAGCCAATCGTGATGGCAATGGTAGTCAACTTTCTACTGGGCAAAAATTTTGTAGTGCTTACCGTACAACTGGGATGACTTCAAAAGAAATTTCTGACTACACAATCATGGTTGATGTGCCTAAAGAAGTTACCGCAAAAAGAGTAATCAATGGGTTAACAGGCCCCAGTACAAAGAGTATTGATAAATTGGAGTTTTATGACGGAAATAACTGGCAAGAAGTTTCTGAGGATAGTAATAACAATTTTACGCTACCTGATGTTACTATTAAAAAGTTAAGAATAAAGTATAGTAAAGTCAAAGGAACGATTTACTGCCATCAACCATTCCGAATTGAATGGCAAGTGAAAGATACAGCGACAATAGGAACAAATTTTGATTTGAAAAATTCATTGAACTATACCGATTCTTCAGGGAATATACAAACCCCCGACGTTTCTAGTCAAGATTTATCTTATGAAATTGTCGGAACAACACCTATTGAGCAAACGACGAAAGTTACTGTAGCTCAGTATAATTCTACTAGTGATTTTGATAATGGATCAGTGGTTACTGGTGATAAATTTAAAATGAGTTATCGTGTAGGAGCCGCATCAGGAAAAGTTGAGCAACCCTACGTTTTCATTAAATTGCCTAAAGGAATAAAAATAGAGAATATTAATAATACTATTCAATATCCATATGGTAACGATATAGCTTACTTCGGTTCCCCTAAAAATGGGAAAACCGTAACACCTATTTCAAAAGCGAATACAGTAGGCTCTTTCGAAGCTTCTGATGGAAATATGGTTTACTATTACAAGGCAGATGATACGTCATTATCGCGTGAAGACTATATTCAAATGTTATTAATAGAGAATGAATACACGGTTGAAAACATCAAATCTGGTATTTATGAAGTCGAAGTAGGCATCGGTTCGTTGAAAGAAAACTATGAAGATGCGACACTAAATAACGGATATACAGCCTCCACTTTATCTGCTGAATTACAGTCAAAACTTGGTGCAACGTCTACCGCGTATTACTCCAAAAAGACTAAGATGACGGTTGGAAAAATAGATAAAGTAACTACGAGTGTTGCAGTCAAGGGTAGTGAAGATGCGGCGTGGTTGGATTCATCCAAAACAGGAAAAGTTGTACCGGGTAAGAAAGTTTCTTATCGAGTGTCTATCAAAAACGAGGGTACAGAAAATTATTCGAATGTTCAGTTAGTGAATATTTTACCGTATGTTGGGGATACTTTAGTAAGTAGTTCAACTGCCAGAAATTCTCAATTCCAAATTAATCCAGATTCAAGCGGGGTATCGGTCAAATACAATGGTGGAGAAGCAAGCGGAGTAACTTTAGACTATTCACTATCCAATGATCCAGTTCGCTTTACTTCACCAAGCGGGGATACGATTGGGGTGGATCCTTGGGTAAGTTCGGTTTCGGATTTTTCAAGAGTACGAGCGATTCGAGTGAGTGCGCCATCAGTAACGCTTAAACCCGGAGATGAGATTACTTTAGAATATAGTGGAGTCGTAGTACTGGATGCCCAGCGCCCTCAAAATCCAGAAGAAAATTTTGTAGCTAATAATAGTGTAGCCTATCGTTTTGAAACAGATGAAGAAGCCATTCGTGCTGGAGAGCCTGCGATTTCTAAAGTTCAGACAATACAGGCTGAAGAAAATGGGCTGATTTCTGGAAATGTCTATATCGACTTAAATAAAGATGGGAATAAATCGAGTAACGACCCAGGTTTAAATCAGGTTCAATTTGAACTATATAAGAAGAATGACAGTGGACAATTTGTTTCAACAGGCTTAACGAGTGAATCAACCTCTAATTCATTAGGAGATAGCGGTATTTTTGGATTTAATGATTTAGAGTATGGCACCTATAAGGTAAAAGTGATCCTTCCTTCAACTAAAGGAGCGGAATTCATTACCTCTGGAACAGATAAAGTGGACAAAATTGATGATACGAGTGCTTGGATCATGAAAGGAGGAAGCAGTGAATTCACAATAAATGATGCTACAGAGACATCAAATGAGATCAAAGATTTAAGTGTACCTATCTTTGTAAACACTCCATTGAATGGGACAATCAGTTTCAAGAATAAAGCAGGAGTAGTTATTCCTAGTAATTACGGAAAAGATTGCACTGTAGAACTATATAAGGGCACTTCGAAAATCGCGACAACGACCTCAAAAGATAATGGTGCTTATTCCTTCGATGACTTGTCAATTAATAGTAAAGATGATTACAAAATAAAAGTGACTATCCCAAGTGGAAAATCATTCGTCTTCACTACAGATAATTCTTCTGGTGAGTTGACGGTTGAAATGGAACCGGGAATCGGTACCAAAGCACCAACCGACATCTACATCACTGACACAGACAACCCAACTGGAGAAATCAAACTGGTGGATGGTCATGAGGCTGGAAAAGATGTCAATCCCTCAGACGTGGAGATCAAAGCGGAAGATGCAACTACCGATACGACGATGGCGTGGGAGATCACGCAAGGCGGAACAGTAGAATATTCAGGAACTTCGGATAAAGCGAAAGTCTCACTGGCTGATTATGTGGATTACCTAGTCGGCGATAAAAAAGCGGGCGAATTTGAAGTGAAGGCAGTCATCACGGATGCGGCTGGAAATACTACGACAGTAACGAAGAAATTCACGATTAAATATGGAACTGTCAAATATATGGTAGGTACTATTGAGCACGCGAAAGAAGAATCTCTACTATTATATGTAGATAAATTGACCAAGCCAGCGACTGACCCAACGAAAGCAGGGTATACCTTCGATAAATGGGTAACGGAAGCTGACTTGGATTGGAACTTTGCCACAGGGATTATTTCTGACGAAGACCTTGTCCTAAAGGCAACGTTCAAGGCGGAGAAACAAACGATCACTTTTGATGTCAATGGCGGAGATGAAGGAACGAAACCAGATGACATCGAACAGAATACAGATGAAGTTGTCAGTCTGGGTAGTGTCACTGCACCGACAAGAGTAGGTTACACCTTCAAACATTGGTATAAAAAAGGCGATGCCAGCAAGGCGAATGTCGGTGCATCGGTAACGATGCCCGCTGGGGGAATGGAACTAGTAGCGGAGTGGGAAGCAAATAGCTACAAAGTATCATTTAATAAAAATGACGGTACTGGGACAATGGCGGATCAGAACTTTAAATATGACACCGCGCAAAACTTGACGACGAATGTCTTCACCAGAGACGGCTATACTTTCCAAGGCTGGGCGACGAGCGCTTCGGGAGTGAAGGAATACGATAATAGCGCCAATGTCAAGAACCTGACCGCAGCTAAGGATGGTACAGTGACGCTTTACGCAGTCTGGAAAGCTGAGAAACAAACGATTCAATTTGATGTGAATGGCGGCGATCCTTCAACACAACCAAACGATATTCAAAAGGATACGGGCGAAACAGTCGATCTAAGTACAGTCGATGAACCGACTCGGACAGGCTACAGCTTCAAACATTGGTATAAGCAAGGGGATGCCAGCAAGGCAAATGTCGGAACTTCGGTAACGATGCCGGCGGATGGCATGACCTTAGTAGCAGAGTGGGAAGCCAACAGCTACAAAGTTTCCTTCGACAATAATGGCGGTACTGGTACGATGACGAATCAAAACTTCAAGTATGACACGGCTCAAAACTTGAAGGCGAATACCTTTACCAAAGACGGCTATACCTTCCAAGGCTGGGCTAAGACGAAGACTGGTGCATATACGTATCTTGATGGCGCCTCTGTCAATAATCTGACCGATGAGCAGGATGGTACGGTAACACTTTATGCAGTCTGGAAAGCAGACAGACAAGTAATCCAATTCGATGTGAATGGCGGCAATGTCGCTTCGAAGCCAGGCAATATCAGCAGTGATACCGATAGTACGGTGGATCTGAAGGATGTCGTAGCACCAACGCGGACAGGTTATACCTTCAAACATTGGTACAAACAAGGCGACACAGATAAGACAGCAGTCGGCAATTCGATCAAGATGCCAGCGGGCGGAGTAATTTTGGTCGCAGAGTGGGAAGCGAATACCTACACGGTCAATTTCCATAAAAATGGTGGTACTGGATCAATGACTGCCCAAAGCTTTACCTACGATGAAAGCAAAAAATTGACGAAGAACAGCTTTGAAAGAGAAGGGTACACCTTTGTCGGCTGGTCAACGACTTCTGGCGGTTCTTCAAGCTTTACGGACGAAGCGTCTGTTTCAAACTTAACAGCTACCAAAAACGGTACCGTAGATTTATATGCCGTGTGGTCAGCAGGTGCACAAGTGATTCAGTTTGATGTGAACGGCGGCGATACTTCTTCAAAACCTGGCAATATCTCTGGAAACACCGATGAGGTAATTAATTTAAGCGGAGTGGCAACACCGACACGTACAGGTTATAGCTTCAAACATTGGTATAAGAAAGGCGATGCAGCAAAAGCAAATGTTGGAATATCAGTGACGATGCCGGCAAAAGGCATGACCTTAGTGGCAGAGTGGGAAGCCAACACATATAAAGTCAAGTTCAATGCCAACGGCGGAACGAAAACGATGAGTGATCAAGACTTTGTATACGATACTGCTCAGACTTTGACAGAAAATCAATTTGAACATGCTGGTTACAGCTTCCAAGGCTGGTCAACCACAGCGGCAGGAGCAGCAAGTTATGCAGACAAAGCTTCTGTATCCAATTTAACAGCAGATGTCAATGGTGAAGTAGAACTCTTCGCTGTATGGAAAGCAGAGGAACAAACGATCCAGTTTGATGTCAATGGCGGTGATGTCACAAGTAAGCCGAATGATATTAAGAAAGACACTGCAAATACCGTTGACCTAAGCAAGGTGAAGGCACCAACTCGCACTGGTTATACCTTCAAGCATTGGTATAAACAAGGTGATGACAGTAAAGCGGATGTGGGCAATTCAGTAACGATGCCAGCAGGCGGACTGACCCTAGTCGCAGAATGGGAAGCGAATAGTTACAAGGTTTCCTTCAATAATAACGGCGGAACTGGAACAATGTTAGATCAAGACTTCACCTATGACACGGAGCAAACCTTAACAACCAATAGGTTTAGTCGAGTGGGTTATGCCTTCCAAGGGTGGACTACCAGCAGTGTCGGCTTTAAAGAATATGATGACGGAGAAAACGTTGAGAATCTTACCGCTGAGGCGAATGGTATGGTGACGCTCTACGCGGTATGGAAAGCAGAGGAACAAATGATCCAATTTGATGTCAATGGTGGGGATGTTTCAAGTAAGCCAGATGATATCAAAAAAGATACAAATACAACAGTTGATTTAAGAGATGTAGAGAAACCGACTCGTACGGGTTATAGCTTCAAGCATTGGTACAAACAAGGGGACGCAAGTGAAACAAATATAGGTGCTTCGATCAAGATGCCGGCAGGTGGACTGACCTTAGTTGCCAAGTGGGAAGCCAACAGCTACAAAGTTTCCTTCGATAATAATGGCGGTACGGGTACGATGACGAATCAAAACTTCAAGTATGACACGGTTCAAAACTTGAAGGCGAATACCTTTACCAAAGACGGCTACAGCTTCCAAGGCTGGTCTAAGACGAAGACGGGTGCGTATGCGTACCTTGATAGCGCGTCTGTCAAGAATCTGACCGATGAGCAGGATGGTACGGTAACACTTTATGCAGTCTGGAAGGCAGACAGCCAAGTGGTCCAATTCGATGTGAATGGCGGCGATATCTCGACTAATCCAGGCAATATCAGCGGTGATACTGACAGTACGGTGGATCTGAAGGATGTCACAGCACCGACGAGGACAGGTTATACCTTCAAGCATTGGTATAAACAAGACGACACGGATAAGACGGCAGTCGGTAATTCGATCAAGATGCCAGCGGGCGGCGTGACGTTAGTCGCTGAATGGCAAGCGAATATCTACACGATCAACTTCCACAAAAATGGCGGAACAGGCTCGATGACTGCTCAAAGCTTTAAATACGATGAAAGCAAGAAACTGACGAAGAACAGCTTTGAAAAAGACGGCTATACCTTTGTCGGCTGGGCAACGGCTGCAAATGGTTCATCTACCTACACCGATGAAGAAATTGTGTCAAATCTGACGGACCAAAAAGCTGGAACGATCGATCTGTATGCCCTATGGTCAGCAAGTGCCCAAGTCATCCAATTCGACGTGAATGGCGGCGATGTTACTTCGAAACCGGGTAATATCACAGGTGATACGGATGATGTGATCAGTCTGAGTGGCGTAGCGGCACCGACACGGACAGGCTACACCTTCAAGCACTGGTATAAAAAAGGCGATGCAGCAAAAGCAGATGTCGGAACTTCAGTGACGATGCCGGCAAAAGGCATGACCTTAGTCGCTGAATGGAAAGCAAATACCTATAAAGTCAAGTTCAATGCCAATGGCGGAACGAAAACGATGAGTGATCAAGCCTTTGTATATGATACCGCTCAGACTTTGAGTGGAAATCAATTTGAACGTCCAGGCTACAGCTTCGCTGGCTGGGCAACTACAGCGACAGGCGCAGCAAGCTATGCAGACAAAGCTACTGTTTCAAACTTAACTGCGGATGCTGATGGTGAAGTGGAACTTTTCGCTGTTTGGAAAGCTGATAAGCAAACGATACAATTTGATGTAAATGGGGGCAATGCTTCATCTAAGCCTGTAGACATTTTTTCAGAGACAGATAGTAATGTTGATTTGACAAAAGTCAGTGCACCAACACGTACGGGCTACACATTTGGTCATTGGTATAGACAAAATGATACAACGAAATCACCAGTCTTTGGAAATATTGCAATGCCAGCAGGCGGAATGCGCTTAGTTGCAGACTGGAAGGCAAATAACTACACGGTACAGTTTGATGCAAACGGCGGTAGTGGAACAATGAACGATCAATCTTTTGTTTATGATATTGAGCAAAGATTAACAGTTAATAGCTTCTCTCGGCCAAATTATGATTTTGTTGGTTGGTCAAACCGGAAGAATGGTCCAATTTCTTTCACTAATAAAGAAATTGTCAAGAATTTGACGACTATTGAAGATGGAAGTCAAACCTTATATGCGATTTGGAAGTTGCAAGAAAGTGTTATTACTTTTGATGTCAATGGTGGTGATGAAAAGAGCAGGCCGGAGGATATTCGCGCACAGATTGGAACAACTGTAAGCTTGAAGCAGGTTAAGACTCCTACTCGTTCTGGTTATACATTTACTGGCTGGTATATTGGGACAACCAAAGTTGGTGATTCTGTCGAAATGACTGAGAACGGTATGAAACTGGTCGCACATTGGTCACCGAATGATGTGAATGCTCCTGATGAAAGAGGTACTGGTTCAGGAAATGGATCTGGGACTAGTACGAAGACGAACAATGCGAATGTTTTGGCAAAATCTGGAGTAAGTGGCAAAGCGACTTCAACTAATACTAAAGCCTTACCACATACCAACGATACACCAACGATTGGGATGTCAGTAGTCGGAGGACTGTTTACTTTATTGGCATTTTTTGGTTTCAAAAAGAAAAAAGAGGATGACTCTGAAACAGAATCTGAATAATTTAAATTAAACGGAGAAAGGATCACGAGCTTAGCTAGCGATAGGTAAGCTTGTGGATTCTTTTGGAGGAAAAGTATGAGTATTGTAATTGGCCTTTTGCTATTTCTATTTGGTGGATTTGTGGGTGTGGCAGTAATGAGCATAGTGCAGATTGGTGCTGCTGCAGACAGAGACGCAAGTAGCTTACATGATTTATCGAAGAAAGAGTAAAATTTAATTAAAATGATAATTCAAAAGAATATTGACCTTTATTTCTGAGGATTTCGGTCCTTTTAAACTTGAATAAATACAAAGGGGAAAACTATGGATATAACTTTTTTTACAATTGTTCTAGGTATAGCGATAGGATTAGCTGATACTATTCCGATGATAAAGCAAAAGATAAATATTTATTACACTGTTTCGGCATTTCTATTTCATTTGATTATGCCAACTATTGTCAATAATGTGCTCGTCAAAAACGCATGGTGGCAATCTACCATTCTTTATTTTGTGCTAACTTTGCCATTGTCTATACTTGTTTTTAAGAACGATAAAAAGGACTCTGTCATTATGACAGTGACATCCATTGTTGTTGGAAGCATAGTTGGCTTGATACTAATGTAGTTGAAAACCTAGTAAGAGAACATAGTGAACAAATCATTTAAGAAACTATTTTAGCTGAATAGTGATTTTTCAAGAAAATACTGATGTAATCAAAAAGGAGAATGAAGAAAAATGAAAAAGTGTAAATTTTTGGCTTCGATAGCTTTCCTAGCAATCATGGTGGGAGTATATCCAAGTCAAAGCAACTTGGCTGCAGAAAGTGAAACTGTGCAAGGCAGTACTGCTGAATCAAGAGTATTAGAGTCTAATAGCGGGAACATAAAGAGTAATATTAAAGAAAATAATCAGTTACTTCCTAAAATTATTGGGGCCAAGGATAAAACAATAAAAATAAATCAAAAGTTTAATCCTAAAGAGAGTATCACAGCGTTTGATCCTAAAGACGGTGATTTGACGGATAAGATTCAAATATCTGGTATCGTTGATACTAGTAAAACAGGGAAATATAAATTGACTTATTCAGTAGTAAATTCACAAGGAGAAAAAGCTCTGCAAAAAATTACTATTGATGTTCAGGCGGATGAGAGTCCGAAATATCGGGTAGAGATCACCGATTTTTCACTTCCATTGAAGTCAAATTTCAGTAAAGAGATCCAAAAGCGAGTGGTGATCAAGGATAATTATAACAAAACGATTGAAAATAAAGGAATTAAAGTATCTGTAGAGGAAAATACTCAGTATAACGAATTGGGTATTTTACCAGTGAATTTTTTAGTGAACATGGTTGATGGAACGATTTTAGAAGGTAAAGTAAATATTACAATTTATAGTGGAATTCGTATTGTCGAACCAAGAGTTGGCTATACCCATACTGGTTCTATTTATGAAGATGCGATTGATTTCATGAAGTATATTGAGGCCTATGAAATTGATGGTCAAGGGAATGAAAAGCGATTAGGTGCTTATGATGCGGATACTAAGTTTGGAATCAAAATTGTCAAATCGGATCTAGATGTTTCGGTGGCAGGTAAGTATGCGATCGTATACCAAGTAATTAACTCATTGGGTGAAATAGTTAACCATACCTCTTATGTCACTGTGGTGAAAGAGAAAAAAGAAGATGTGCCTCCAATGATTCAGGCGGAAGATCACGTGCTTTATGTAGGAGATGTTTTGACTAAAGAAATCGTGTTAGGTTGGACGAAAACAACGGATGCGGACAAGTTGATTTTTGAAGTTGTCGATGATCAAATTCCAACAACACAAGTAACTAATCGTTTAACAAAAGCTGGAGAGTATAAAATACGATATATGGCTTCGAGAATGGAGGAAGAATCGCAATCGGAACTAACGGCGGAAAAGGTCATTACTCTGATAGTGAAAGAAAAAGAAACAACGTCAAATACACAAAAAAAGCTCCCGAACAGTAACGCTAATAACGCAAAGAAAACCATACCAACCTCAGCAACCCAAGCAAAAACACTACCCAAAACAGGTTCGGAAAAAGCTAATTTTAATTTGATCTTCGTTGGAGCAGTCATGGTTAGTATTGTATTTATCTATGTGATCAAGAGAAAGCGCATGATTGAATAAAAAACTATACTTTCTAATTAGACTAAATTTGATTAACTTTGTAAAAAAGTATGTTGTTCAAAAAAATAAATGTAGTATAAAGATAAAAAATACGAACTTTGAGAAATCTGGGCGTGAAAATTATATCACTTAAAGTTTCAATTGTGAAATAAAGTACAATGCTTTGCTACCTAAGGGGGTCTTATATTATGGAAGGAAATTTAAAGCTTGATAGTAATTCCTATTTTTATAAAATTGATCGACAGCTTTCAAAGAGACAAATAACTCAGATTGCGGGCGAAGTATCGCAAAAGAAAATTGGCAGATTTAAGTGTCGTATAAAAGGACAAAAAAAGAAGATAAATGATCAAGAGGTAAGGTATTCTTTATTTGTATTTGAATTATCCAAAGAACCGGCATTTTTAGTGGGGAGTATTTTAAGAGAGACCAACTTTGGTTATTTATTGATGGTTGAATACGATGGCTATTTAGTTGTCAACTCAAAATATGCCGTGGGGTTGCGGCGAGCATTGGAAAGTGTCGTCGAGCAGATTGAGTATGAAAAGCTCTCTGGATTTTTGATTACAGATGAGACCATTTTTAAGCGTTTCTCACTGAAAAATACCAATATCTCATCCTATAATACATCAATCAGAAAACGAACAGTGGAAGCCCATAATTTGGCGGATTCATTTACTCCATTAAGCGCCAGTAAGCAACTAGTTCGCTCATTGAAAATCAGGAATGAGGATGAAAAGGACTATTCTATAAGTTTGGGAACATCAAGGGTAGCTGTACCAGGGAAAAAAGTTATGTTCTCGGAATTTTGTATATGGGCGATCAACATAATAGAAAAATTGAAGGCCTATCTCCCTAGCAATAATTATATGCAAAGCTTTGCACTTCCAGTGGATACAATAAAGCTGGAAAATCTGACACCAACAACAATCATGATTGATTTTTCTTCTGTAATAGATTGTATCAATGAGTGCGATTGTATTACCTACTCAAAAGATCCTTCAAAAGAGAAAACGATCGATAAGAACATTGTGGCGAGGATATTCAAAGATGATAACTGCCAATCCTTTGAGCTATCGGTTGACCCAAACAATCAAAAACTTTATTTAGTAGATAATACTTACATAAATGATTTCTATGTAAAGAAAAACAAAAAGAGTATAAAGGTGATTTCAAAAAAATTACATGACCTATATTTTCACTTTGAAGATGAATCTATTAGTTTTTTTGATGTTATAAATGATTCAAGACAAATCCTGATTAATTTCTCAGATATAGAGTATGCATATACTCAAAATGAGCTTTTTTATGATCATCAACTGGAAAAAGCCACACAATCATTTTTATCCATATTTCGTCCTTATAAAGAATTAACAAGAACGGTTAGTGAAAAAGGTAGCTTTTCAGAAAAAAGTAAGAAGTTTAAAAAGAACACACTATTTTCATTTATTGAGAACACCTTTGGTGACGATGATTATTTGATTTGTGATGATTTAGGTCATGAAGTGGCTGATTATATTTCTGTTACAGAAAATGAAACGATAAATTTCTATCATGCGAAAAGCGATCATAAGAAAAAATTGTCTGCTTCTGCCTTTCATGTAGTGGTTAGTCAAGCGTTGAAAAACTTAGGAAACATTGTCAATGTAGAAAAAATGGACTTGAAAAATAAGGAAGCTATTTGGGAAAGTTATTATTCAAATACCAAGATTAGCAGAATAACGACCAAGATAGATGGAGGAGATGCTTCTAAGGCTGTCGATATGCTTAAAACAACTTCTTTTGCATCCAGTTCAACAAAACGAGTTTGGTTGGTCGTTGATTTCATTTCAAAAGCAGAGTTAATTAATCAATTAAAAAAAGGGCCCAATAAAAGAACAATACAAATCATTTGGCTATTATCTAGTTTCGTAAATGACTGCCGAGAAGTGGGTGTGCAACCAAGAATTGCATGTAAACCTTAACGAAAAGGATTATCTGTTAATTTCAATAAGTGCTAAAATTCAATTTGAAATCGTTTTCTATTTGGTTTATAATAAAAAATTTGTAAAAAAAAGTGATCATTAATTCGAACCAAAAACATTTCATTTTTCTGCGTATTTTAGAGTAAAAAAGTAATGCCATAGAACAGCCGATTCCTTTCGTGGATCGGCTGTTTTCCCTACTATTTAGGCTCTGGCAGCAGCTTCTCTTGGAATTCTTTATTTATCAGAAAACGCTCAAATTCCAATGCCGCTGAGGTCAACAGCGCATCTTTCTTTTTCGCGAGATAGACAGACCGGAACTGCGGTTCTTCTAATTGTAAAACTTGAACATCATGAAATTCCAGCAAATTATTGAAGGGTAAAATGGCAACGCCGATATCGATGGAGACGAGTCCTGCCAATGCTTGATCTTCTTCTACGCGGCAGGAGATTTTCAGCGGCAGATGATGCTTTTCAAAGAGCTTTTCCATGTAATAGGTTTTATCGAGGGATAAGATCATGGAGAAGGCTGACAGCTCCTTTAATGAGACTGTCTTTTTTGATGCGAGCGGATTGCTATTGGCAACGATTGCTACCAACGGCTGATCCAGTATATGTGTGAACTCGATTTCAGGCTCGTCCTTCAAAAAGGAGCACAAGGCAAAATCGCAGGTCTCGTTCTTAACATTTTCGAGCAGTCTCGGACTATTTCCTTGCCAAAATTTAAATTTGAAATTTTGGCGATGGCTATCACTGCGGAATTGCTGCAGGAGCTGTGGAATAATCTCAGGTCCTAAGGTGAAAATGAAGCCTAGATCGATACTTCCTGAATAGGGATCAACTAAATCACGAACAGACTTCGTTCCGGCAGCTATTTTTTCGAGTCCTTGTTGGACACTTTCATAGTAAATTTTCCCAATTTTGGTTAAATGGATGTTTCGTCCATGGTGTCTGAATAAGACAACCCCGAGCTCTTCTTCTAAGCGTTTGATCGTACGACTGAGTGTCGGTTGAGCAATCCCCAGCTCATCGGCTGTTTTTCCATAATGCTCTAACTCTGCCAAGCGACAGAAGGCTTCTAGATTTTTGATATTCAACAGGTTCTCCTCCAAAACTTCTTTTTACAATTGTATCATTTTTCACACGCTGATATATGACTTTTTTGTTATGAATAATGGGGAGAATTGAGATTGTTTCTATCATGGATTCGTTTTATAGTGGTTTTGGAAAGAAAAGCGCTTTTTTATCCAGACACATTACTGACAGTTTTGTTATGTAAACGATTAATTTTATATCTTATTGTGAAGTAAAACACAATAATGGAGGTAGAAAATGAAGAATAAGTATTTTTTGACTGCTGTCTGCATGTATTTGAACTATATAGTGATCGGCGTAAGTGTCATTATTCTTTCAATGAATATGGATGCCCTGATGGAGCAGTTTGGAACGGACAGAACCGGCTTTGGCTTGGTGGTTTCCGGTATCGGTATCGGTAAATTTATTGTTTTATTCATCTCAGGGGTGCTTTCTGATAAGTTTGGACGAAAGCCGTTCATTCTCATTGGGATGGTGGGTTTCATTGTTTATTTCATGGGGATTTTGTTCAGTCCAAGTGTGCCAGTCGCGTTGTTCTTTGCGGTATTGGCAGGGATGTGTAATTCCTTCATTGATGCGGGGACCTATCCTGCGCTGATGGAGATTTTTCCAACATCAGCAGGAACAGCCAATTTGGCAATCAAGTTCTTTTCCGCGGCGGGGCAATTTATTATGCCGTTTATATTTAGCTTTATTATCCAGAGAAATCTGAATTATAGCCTGTCCTTTTATATTGTGATCGGCTATCTTGTTTTGAATATTGTCTTTATGTTTACCCGTGGCTTTCCGGCATTGTCTACCAAATCGGGTGCAGCAGAAAAAGAAGTCAAACGGACATTTTATGAAAAACCGAAGATGGCAATCGAGGGTGTCTGTCTTATCTTAATGGGCTTTACCTCAACGACGATCTTTACAGTGGTGCAGGTCTGGATGGCGAAGGTGGCTGAGGAGTATGCAGGCATGAGTGTTGCGGCTGCATCCAAAATGTTGACCTATTTTAGTTTGGGTGTCGTGATTGGTGTCTTCGTTACTGGTTATTTGGTAAGAGATCGTGTTCGTCCGATTGTCATTTGCTTGATCTATCCGTTGATTACGATGGTTTGCTTGATCGCCTTGACGATTGCTCCATCACCGCTCTTGTGTTTTATCACTGTTATGGTGACTGGATTCACAAGCGGTATGTTGCAATTAGGATTGACAACAATGGCTGAGCTTTTCCCAGGAAGCAAAGGGAAGATCACCGGCATGGTTTATAGTCTGAATTCGATTGCCGTATTTTCAGCACCTGTTATTACAGGTTGGCTGGCTAATACGAATACGATGAATACGATGGTTTATAATGCGGCGGTATCTGGACTGGCATTTGTTCTGGCACTGATCGTATTTGTCAGATATAAAAAAGTTTTTGGTCCAGAAGCCTTTATCAGTATGAAGGAAATCACTAATTTAGCAGAAGCAAGTAAATAATTCGAGTTGAGGAGAATGAATAGATGAAAAAAGTAAGAGCAGCGATTATCGGCGCAGGATTTGCGGGGAACTTCCATACAAATGCCTACACAAGAGTGAGTGGTGTGGACTTCAAAATCAAATATGTTTATGACATGGTTGAAGAAAAGGCAGTCGCGTTATGTAAAAAATGGGACATTATTGAACAAGTCGCTAAAACCTATGAAGAAATCCTTGAAGATCCGGAAATTGATGTAATCGATATTATCACACCGCCAGTGACTCACTTGGATCTTGCCTATCAAGCGTTGGAGGCTGGAAAGCATGTCATTTGTGAAAAACCATTGACTGGTTATTTCGGTGAAGAGGGCGAGGAAGAGCCGATTGGTTTAACTGTTCCAAAAGCAAAAATGTACGAAAGTCTTCTAAAGGATATCGATGAATGTCGGACAAAATTTGAAGCCTCAGATGTGTTGTTCATGTACGCAGAGAATTATGTGTACTCACCAAACATTTTACGCTCAGCTGAAATCATTGAAGCGAAGAAAAGCAAGATCATGTATATGAAGGGAGAAGAAAGTATTCGTTCATCCACTTCTCCAGCTTCTGCTCACTGGTCATTAGCAGGCGGCGGTTCTCTGATTCGTCTAGGCAGTCATCCAATCGGCGGCATGCTTTTCTTAAAAGAACGGGAAGCGAAGGCACGTGGGGAAGAAATTGGGATTCAAAGTGTAACAGCAGAGACTGCAAGATTAGCGCCGAACTTGAACGAGCATGACAAACGCTATTTCCCAGCGAAGTCAGTCGATACGGAAGATTTCGCGACGATCATTATTACGTTTACTGATGGGACAAAAGCTATCTCTATTTCCAACGACAATACACTGGGTGGTGTGAAAAACTACGTAGAAGTGTACACGAATGATAGCGCCTTAGTTAATACGATCACACCTGCGGACAACTTATCGACCTATTTCCTTGATGAGGATGGCTTAGAGGATGTCTATGTTTCTGAACAGCTGCAGGAGAAGCTTGGCTGGAACAAGGTCTTTGTTTCAGAAGAAACTTTGAGAGGCTATCTGAATCAGTTCCAAGATTTTGTTGATGCAGTTGCAGAAAATCGTGAACCTTTGTCCGGTTTGGATCTAGCTTATGATACGATTAAAGTAATCTATGCTGCGTACTTGTCAGCAGAAGAAGGCCGTAGAGTCGATTTCTGATCGATTAAGTACGGTGCATTTAAATAAAAATAAGTGAATTACAAGGAATTGGGGCAGAATAATCGATTATTTTGTGCCAATTCCAGTCAGTTTTAAGAAGTGACTGTGTAAGAGCCTGAGGAGAGAAACAGGGCTTAGGAGTAAGGGGGAGAATGATGTCTTTTGTAAGTGGATTGATTTTGGTGTTGTCATTTGTTGGGTTGGTCGTGTATTCGATCAAAGGCCACAACTTGATGATCGGCTTTATTTTGATGGCGACGTTATGGACGATTGTTCCAATCATCAATCAGCTGGCAGCGGGAAGCAGTGTTTCAGTTGCTGTCGATATGCTGCAGGCGGTCTATCAACGAGCACCGGAGAGTTGGGGTGGTGTCTTAGTCAATATCTTTTTTGGTGCTTGGTTTGGCCGAGTACTTTTAGATACTGAGATTGCTTCGACGATCATCCGAAAATCCGTTGAGCTTGGAGGAGATAATTCTGCACTTATTCTTGTTCTGGTAAGCCTGATCACTGGTATCATTTTTACTTCTTTGACCGGTGCCGGTCCCGTTATTTCGATTGCGGTAGTGGTTCTGCCGATACTATTCTCTATTGGTATTCCAAAGGGGATCGCCTTGTTTTCCTATACTGGCTCAGTTGCCGCAGGAATTTTCTTGAATCCAATCAACTTTACACAATACCGGGCTTTTTTTAACACGGGGGAATCTGCTTATACATACTCAGATTACTTTCCGTTTGGGATTACAGCATTTGCTGTCATGCTGGTGATCATAGCGATATTTTCACTGATCTACATGAAACGGGAAGCGAAGTTCTTCAACTGGGAAGCGACAGCAGCAGCTCCGACAGTTAAAAATGCGCCAAATCTTGCGTTAGTTACACCATTTTTGCCAGTGATCGGAGTGATTCTTTTAAGGTTGCCGATGATCCTGTGCTTTATTCTTAGCGGTTTATTTGCTTTAGTTGTATGTCATGAGCTGACCGCTGATTTTCGTTCCATTAGCCGAATGTTGACCAAGCAGTATGCGGATGCTGTTAAAGATACGGCATCGCTAGTCGGTTTTTGGTTATGCTTAGCCATGTTTAATGCGGCGGCATCCTTTGCCGGCCCATATTTTCAATCAATGTTGGGTGGAGTCATTCCTCAATCGACACTGCTATTGTGTCTACTGTTTATTTTCCTATCATCGTTTACCTGGTTTCGTGGTCCGATGAATCTGGTGGGGAGCGGGGCAGCGATCCTTGCTGTCGTCAGTCAGCAAAATGCCGGCTGGTCTGTTGAATTTCTTTATCCGCTATTTATTTCGATTCTGATCGGTATGGGACATTTCGATATCACGACCTCATGGGTTTCATGGGGGCTGGGGTATGCTCAGATCGAAAGTAAAAGCTATATGAAAATGGCTTTTGTTCCGGGAATCGTTATTTGTATCGTATTGGAGCTGCTGACCTATTTCTGGTTCGGCTAAGAAGGTGAGGAAGACAGATGGAGAAAAGAAAAATTCGAGTAGGCATCGACGTTGGTGGTACACATACCAAGGCGGTGGCGATCGATAACCAAACAAAGCAGATCATCGGGAAATCTTCTGTAAAAACGACACATGATTCACAGGCTGGGGTTGCGGATGGCGTCGTTGCTTCTTTTCTAAAATGTTTAGAAGAACATGATATTTCAGCAGACGAGGTTGTTTTTGTCGCACACAGTACTACACAGGCGACCAATGCACTTTTGGAAGGCGATGTGGCGAAGGTCGGAGTTATTGCGACAGCTAGAGGCAGCTTTGAAGCCTTCTTGACAAAACGTCAGACTAGCTTGAATCGTTTGGAATTGGGAACTGGGCGTGAGATTCAAATCAGCAGCCGTTTCATTCATAAAAAGAAGCTTAGTGAGGAGCGGATTGCTCAGGCAATCGATGAGCTTTGTGCAGAAGGGTGTCAGGTGTTTGTCACGAGCGGCGCATTTGGTGTCGATGATTTGGATTCTGAACGACAAATCAACAATGTCCTGCATGCAAAAGGGCTGAAGGCGACGATGGCTTCGGAAATCACCAAGCTTTATGGATTATCTCGTCGAACACGGACAGCGGTCATCAATGGGTCCATTTTACCGAAAATGCTGGAAACAGCCGATTCTACCGAAACTGGCGTGAAGGGGACAGGCGTTGACGTTCCTTTGATGATCATGCGAGGTGACGGCGGTGTGATGGATGTTAAGGAAATGAAGAAACGTCCGGTATTGACTATGCTTTCTGGACCGGCTGCGAGTGTGATGGGGGCGTTGATCTATTTGAGGGCCTCGAATGGGATTTACTTTGAAGTCGGCGGAACCTCTACCAATATCGGTGTGATCAAGGATGGTCGTCCGGTGATTGATTATTCTCAGATCAATGGACGCAGTACCTACATCAGTTCATTGGATGTGCGAGTGTTGGGCGTTGCTGGAGGCAGTATGGTTCGTGTCGGACAGCATAAGCTGATCGATGTTGGTCCACGCAGCGCGCATATCGGAGGAATGGACTATGCCGTGTTTACCCCCGAAGAAGAAATCGTTGATCCGCAGTTAGAGTTTTTTGCACCAAGGACAGGTGATTCGGCAGATTACGTGGCGATTCGACTGAAAAACGGTAAGCGCGTGACGTTGACGAATACCTGTGCGGCAAATGTGCTTGGTTTAGTTAAGGAAGAGCATTTTTCTTACGGAAATGTAGCCGCTGCTCGCAAGGCGATGGCTCCATTGGCTGAGTATTTAAACTTAAGCATTGAGGAGACTGCTACGGCTATTCTCGAAAAGGCTTTTGAGAAAATCGAACCAGTAATCATGGGACTTGCTCGTAAGTATAAACTGGAGAAGGAACAATTATCGTTAGTAGGTGTCGGCGGCGGTGCCTCCTCTTTATTAAGCTACTGTGCGGAAAAGATGGAACTGAACTATAGCATCCCTGAAAATGCAGAGGTGATCTCTTCGATTGGCGTTGCGCTCTCGATGGTACAGGACGTGGTTGAACGAATTATCCCTAATCCATCGAAACAGGAGATTCAACAAATTCGCAACGAAGCGTTGAACAAGGCCATCGAAAGTGGTGCCGTTAAGGAAACTGTCGAGGTGCATATCAATATTGATTCTCAAACGCAGAAGGTCACAGCGATGGCTACCGGCTCTACCGAAGTACAGACCTGTGATTTATCGAAGCAGTGTACTCTGGAGGAAGCGCGGGACATTGCTGAAAATGACTTTAGAAGTACAGAGGAAAGTGTTGAGCTATTAGCGGAAAACAGTCATTTCTATATTTTCGGGAAAAAGGAAGCCACTGGAAAAGCAATCAGAGTGATCGACAATAAAGGCTTTATTAAGGTGCAGCGTGGGAATGCTCAAATCATCAAGACGTCTATTCAAAATTACCTAGAAGCCTTGCGCACCTTATGGGAAGATATGGCGAATTATAAATCAGACTTGATCGTTCGACCGGATTTTTATATTTGTGCCGGTGCAAGATTGATGGATTTTGCGACACAGGATTTTTCACAGCTGATGATGCTGGTGGATTTGGACATGGCGAGTATTCAGACAGACGAGGAGTTGTTGATTATTGCATGCAACCAACAGTATTGATGCCATAAAGCTAGAAGCAGATGATCGATTTTTAGCTTACTTGGAATTGCGTAAAGATCCCTTTTTTCATAAGATTCCTACAGAAAAGATCCGCTACTATATTGATGGTGCGCTTTCATATGGTAAGCAGCTGGCTGTGACGGCTGATTTTGTAGAGTCAAGCGAGCTGTGTGACCGCTTAGGTGTCACGGTAATAAAGGATTCAACTAGCAAGACAGGAAGCATTCGCGGGACCTTGGAGCTTGTTAAAAACAAGAAGACCATTCGAATTTATCATCAGTCATTGAGGCAGGTAACTTATGATCACAATGTATCGCTGACGCAGCTAGAAGAGGCTGTCTTGCTGCATGAATTATTTCACCTGTTGGAAGAGCAGACTCGATCTACGACAGAGCAATTGGAACGAGTTGAGACGGTGCAGTTTTTAGGCTTTAGAAGAACAGCAGCTGTGCGACAGACACGAGAAATAGCCGCTCATGCCTTTGTTAAGGAACGAATGCAGCTCGCCTTTCTCCCGAATTATTGGGATTACTCGTGGGATGTGAAGGATACACGCGTGAGCTTGTTAGCGATAGAAGAAGAGTTTCGCTCTGTTATGGAGAAGTCAGTTGCAGGTTTGGAATAGAAAGAGAGTTAAGGAGAGATCGTATGAACGAGAAATATAAAAAAATTTTTGAGCCGCTGACTATCAAGCGGATGACAGTGAAAAACAGAGTCGTGATGCCGCCGATGGGTACAAATTTTGCGAATATGGATGGAACTTTCTGTATTCCTCATTTAGCGTATTATGAACAACGAGCTAAGGGCGGCGTTGGACTGATTACCTTAGAAAATGCTTGTATTGACTATCCGATGGGAACGAATGGCGCCCGTCAGCTGCGGATGGACAACGATCAGTATATTTCTGGCCTGTGGAACTTTAATGAACGGATGCATGCTTATGGTGCGGCAACTTCTGTGCAGCTTAATCATGCAGGAGCTTCTGCGTATGGCCTGCGACTGGAAGGGAATCAGCCAGTTTCGGCTTCGGATGTCCCCAGTAAAAAGGGCAATCCAGTGCCGCGTCCACTGACTACAGAAGAAATTTATGACATTATCGATAAATATGCTGAAGCGGCAGACCGTGCACAGCGTTCAGGCTTCGACTGTGTTGAAATCCATGCAGGGCATTCCTATTTACTTAGTCAATTCTTATCGCCGATTTACAATAAACGTACGGATGAGTTTGGCGGCTCTCCTGAAAATCGTGCGCGTCTGACTTGTTTGGTTCTGGACGCGGTGCGTAAAAGTGTTGGTCCACAATTTCCGATCGCCTTACGTTTCAGTGCGGATGAACTGCTTCCGGGAGGCAACTCTGTTCAAGATACCTTGGAAATTTTGGATTATTTTGTAGATAAAGTGGATATCTTAAATGTGTCAGCGGCTTTGAATGACAGCCTGCAATACCAAATCGATAAGATGAATCTAGCAGACGGTTGGCGAAGCTTTATGGCGAAGGAAGTCAAAGAACGTTATCCAGAAAAAGTGGTTATGACTTCAGGAAATATCCGTGACCCGAAACAAGCAACGGCAATTCTTGAAAATGGGGAAGCCGATCTACTGGCGATGGGCCGTGGATTGATTGCAGAACCGAATTGGGTCAACAAGGTAGCCGCAGGTAAGGAAGAATTACTTAGAAAATGTATTTCCTGCAATATTGGCTGTGCCGATCATCGCATCGCGAAAGCACGTCCTATTCGCTGTACAGTCAATCCAGATTTACATTATGAGGATCAATACAAGCTGCGACCAGTAAAAAATCCAACTAAAATGGTGGTGATTGGTGGCGGAACGGCAGGATTGGAAGCTGCTGCAACAGCCGCTGAAGTCGGTGTTTCCGTTGAACTGTTTGAGGCAAAGGATTACTTGGGAGGACTAGGCCAAGAGATTTCTCGCTTACCGGATAAAAAAAGGATCAATGATTTTATCAACTATCAAATCAATCGCTGTCAAGAGCTGCCGAATCTAACAATTCATAAGAATCGATTATTCAAGCCAGCGGATCTGGAATCTATCAAGCCGGATATTATTGTCAATGCCACTGGAGCGAAACCACTGCTGCCGCCAATTAACGGCCTACATGAAGAGCTGTCAAAAGCGGATCGCAAAGTATTCTCAATTTTTGATCTCCTGAATGGTATGGAGAAGTTTCAAGAATTCGAAGGAAAAGAGATTGTCGTGATCGGTGGTGGGGCAGTTGGACTGGATGTTGTGGAATATTATGCAGAACGTGGTGCCGCGAAGGTCAGTATCGTTGAAATGCAACGAGAATTAGGAAAAGATCTGGATCTGATCACGAAGCTGGCAATGATGGAAATTGTTGAAAAGTATAAGGTAAATGTTTATACTTCTACAAAACTAACACAGGTTAACAAGTCTGACTTTCTGGTTGAAGATGAGAACGGTTGTATGATAAATTTGAATTTTGATTTGGGCTTTATCTGTCTTGGAATGCGTGCTGATGCACCGTTGCTGCCAGAATTACAGGCGTATGCACTAGCAGAGGATATTCCATTAGTAAACATAGGAGATAGTAAGGTCGCACGAAGAATCATCGAAGGAACTCGAGAAGCCAGAGATATCTTAAAGACGATTGAACTTCTGGAGGATAAGAGAACAAAACAAACGTTGTTACAACAGCAGACCGTAACGGCTGTTTATCAGTAGGATAGAATGAATGTTGAGATTAGGAGAGATGTGAATGAAAACTGTAACGATTGATACGGTCACATTAGGTGAAGGAAAACCGAAAATCATTGTACCTCTAGTAGGTAGAACAAAAGAAGAAATCATTCAGGAAGCAGAATTTGTTGCGACGGTCGATTGCGATATCGTTGAGTGGCGGATTGATTTCTATGAGGACATCTTGGATTTTTCCGCTGCGGCTCAATTTTCAAAGCAGGTTAAGAAAATTTTGAATAAGCCGTTATTAGTAACATTTAGAACAAAGCAAGAGGGCGGTGAGCTGGCTCTTTCGGATGAGAAGTATTTTGAGATGTATCGTGTATTATTGAATGAAGGCAGCTTTGACCTATTGGATGTGGAATTATTCATGCCAGCGGTAGGTGTAGGCCAAACAATTGAACTAGCTCATGAAAAAAATAAAAAAATCATTATGTGCAACCATGACTTCGATAAGACACCAGCAAAAGAAGTAATAATTGAGCGTCTATGCAAAATGCAGGAGCTGGGTGCAGATATCTGTAAGATCGCAGTGATGCCGCAAACAACTGCCGATGTGATCACCCTGCTGGATGCGACACAAGAAATGTATCATAAACATGCTGATCGTCCGTTAATTACCATGTCGATGGGTAGTTTAGGTGTAGTCAGTCGCGTATCCGGTGCAACGTTTGGCTCATCAGCAACATTCGGCGCAGCGAAAAAGGCCTCAGCTCCAGGACAGGTATCTGTTGATGAGCTGCGCTCGATTTTAGAAGTGTTATAAAAGAAATCGATGATGGAAATCGCGAGTAAACTAGTAGAAAGCGAGATTGCTCCCTTTTATAAGTCTTTTTCTTATAGAAGGTTTTACTGTTAACTATCAAAAATACTGCAAATAAACACGGAGCTGATCTGAAAGTCTTTTAGTCTTTCGGATCAGCTCCTATTTACGAGTAAATGGCGGCATATTAGTAGCGACTAAGGAAATAAGCCATAAAAATTTGAGAAGCGCTGACCAGGACCATCCGACATCAGTTCCTATGTCACTGATTTTCTTGACAAGTTTCGGAATTTCCTTCTTATTCTTGAAATTGACCTGCCTCTTGAAATGAGCAACAAAGTGCTACAGCGCACTTGCATGCCTCATCAGCTCAGGATAATATTCGAATTCTTCAAACAGTTTTGGATCGTAGTCTACAAAGCGTTTGACCCAATTTTTTGCTTCAAAGAAATCAAGTAGCACTTGATCGGCAGGCTGGTAGGGAATATTCAAGAAAGCGGTCAATTGGCTAAGATCTGTCTCAATCATAAAGACGTTTCTCGGATCGTAAAGTCGGTAGAATGGCAGCATCTCATTTGCAGTGATCAGCTTCTTCTGTAGGAAAAGCGATTCAAAGGTTCGAAGAGTGACGCCATATTGACCGGCTCGCAGAATTTCCAAAATGCCATTACTGCGCTTAACTAAGTTTAAATAATCACTGTAGGGCAAATAACCATCCTGTTCATTTCCGCGCTTAGGCAGAATATGATAGAAGGTAGATAGACCTAATGATTCGAAGCGATTCTTAAGGTCCATTGCCTGCTGTTTGCGTCCATTGTCATTGGCACCAAAAAAGATATCGTAATCGGTCTCGTTAAGTGGCTCGCCAACGGACTGTGTGTAAAAGGAACTATTGTGCTTCAAACCTAGATCCCGTGCCTCTAATGGATCGAAATGATAGATTTCATTGATCGCAGGTTCCTTTTGTGCAGCATTCAATTTGCGATAGTGCTCTAATTTGAAGTGATTCCAGAAGAACAGGACAATTTTTGCTTTGGTGAAGGGCCGTATTCTTGCTGCCATTTCAGGTTTAAAGCCGAAATCTAAAAATATAATTAATTGAAAATCTTTCAAGTATTGGCGTAAATAGTCGTTGCTTGCTGTTAACAGTTCTTTTCCTGAACAAACACTCATTTCAGAGATGGCAGGGAAAAAGTACAGTGAACGGTCTTTAGGGACGATCAAAACATCAGAATTTTTCATTTTTCTCCCAGCTTTCATATTAAATTTTTCTCATCATAGCGCTTTATATAACCGTTTACGATTTTTATGCTTGAGAAAAACAACACAAAAATAGAGACCGTCCATGGGATAAGACAGTCTCTAAAGGGATATATGCTGTGAAGTGCATAACTACTTTCACACAAACGTAATAATTTGTAAATAATTAGTGTGCACGATTGAATCGTGCAATCCATTGTTTATAGGGTAATACGCCACCTAAGAAATAGGTAATGATCGCTTGGATCGGAATCCAAATTGCTGTTTTGATCAAGCGAGGTGCCCAGATTAACCAACTATTCAGTGGAACATGATACATCATGGCTAACCATAATGGCGTTAGAATCAGGTTAATCACGATTGTTGTTACTAACACTGACTGAATCGAGTTTTTCCAAGTAATTTCTTTCTTATAGAAAAAGTATCCGTAGATAGCTCCTTCAAGAAAGGCATTGATGGTAAAACCAATGAAAAAAGGTGCTTTTGCAAATAGCGACATTCCAACAAAATCAGCGATAACAGAGCCGATTCCAGTCCAAAATGGACCGAAGAGCATTCCCATAATAATCTCTGGGATGAAGGTAAAGCTGACTTTAAGAAATTGTGTCTCGATTCCTAGTATCCGAGACAGGGTGACCATCATGGCAATCAGTAGTGCCATAGTTGTGATGCTTCTAGCATCAAGGTGTTTTTTCATTTCTAGCATCTCCTTATAGAGCTGCTACATCTGCATGCAGCGAATGCGAAAATAAAACCGCAGACCAAGTCTTTCGTCCAGAGGACAACATCCCATCCCTCCAGCACTTAACGCTTTATTTTCTACTCTGATTTATTTTTGGGGAAGTCCCCGCAAAAATACTAGCACAGATTTGAAAAGGAAACAATCTTTTCATTTCCCACAAAAAGAAATCTAGATCTTTTTTTTTATAAATAATCTTGGGTAAATTTCTGCCCCATTTAGAGGTATTATAGAGTAAAAGAATTTCTAAGTGAAAGAGAGAAACTTGAATGACAGTGAAACCTTTAAGCGAACGTCAGTTATTTCAGATGAAGCGTGTGAACCTTGAGAAAAGAATCACGCACTATTATTCAGAGACATGGGATTCAGAAGCGGTGATCGAATACGGTATGGCGATTTTAGTTTTAAATGCGATCACGATGACTAATTATTCCTTTGTCTGCAAAGACTTAATCAAAGAAATTTTCTTAACAAGCGAACCAACAGATAAAATGCGTAATTTTTGTCTATATTTTTACGACTTCTTTGAATATAATGAATGGGAAAACATACGGGATCGATTGTTTAAAAGTCGTGCCGAATTTTCAGAGTGGACACGAATGATTCGACCTGAAACGAAATATGTCCGAGCCGCCTCTGCTCCCACGAATAAAAAAAAGGATTGGCTCTATGAGAACTATTGGATTGAGGAAGAAAATCGTCCTGAGAAGGAACGATATAGTTATGCGTACCACACAGTTTTCAGAGACGAACATGGCAAAAAGCATAAACTAAAATTTCAAAATGCAGATATTAGTATACCGAGAAAGAAATTATTGGAACTGCTAGAGATACTGACAAAGCTGACAATCTTTGAAAAAAATGGTGTTCGCAGATTTGCTGAAGTTGTGTTTCCTGAATGTCGCGGCTCAAGAAGGACTACTTATTATATTGACGAAGATGATGATGTTGATTTTCTTCAACGTAAGCGTTGCGAGAGCGAAACACTGTAGTATTTTGTAAAAAGAAAGGAGAATAACCGTGCAGCCGTTACAAGAACGACAGTTATTTCAAATGAAAAGAGAATCTTTAGAAACGAGAATCCGTCAATATTACGAAGATACACAAAATTCAGATGTGGTGATTGAGTATGGGATGGCGCTTCTTGTGCGTAACGCGATGATGATGGAGGATTATTCCCTCATGTGTAAGGATTTGATTCGCGAGATTTTCTTAACCTGCGGGCCAAATGAAAGAATGCGGGAATTTTGTTTATATTTTTACGATTATTTTGAATACAGTGAGTGGGAGATCGTGCGAAGTCGTTTATTTAAGAGTCGAGCGGCATTTTCTGAATTGACGCGTTTAGTTCGTCCAGATATGAAATACTTTCGTGTAGCCTCAACACCTACCTTTGATAAATTTGACGAAGTCTTGACCTATGCGATAAAGAATTGGCCTGAGGAATCTCGTGTGAAGGCATTTAAGGAAAAGGAGAATTTTTATTTTTCCTTCAAAGCAGTTTATGAGGATGACAATGGCAAAAAGCACAAGCTGACCTTTAGTAAAAATGCGGACATCTGCAAGTCTGGGGAGGAACTATTCACATTGTTGGAAATTTTAACAAGACTGACGATTTTTCAAAAAGACGGGGTTCGTCGCTTTAGAGATATCGTTGAGACTGAATGTGAATCGATCGTTAGCAAAGAGATGATCAATCATTCGAAGCAGAAAAAGGGGCAGGAACTAAGAAAAAGCTTGATCAAATAGCTTTATAAAATGGTTAATGCTTTGAAGGGTCTAATTGGAACCTTCATCTTCTTTAAACGGTTTTAAAAAAGAGAATAAAGACAACACGCTCTGGCAGGAAATGCTGGGGCTTTTTTGATAGTTAAGCAAACATAACGAGAAACCTAAGCAAACATGACGAGTTACCGAAAATGGCTCCCTTGAGATGCTAAATTATGAGTATAGCAGATAGTTAACATAAAGAAAGGGAGCGTGTAAACCATGCAAGAATATACTAGTAAAGAAGCCTTTATTGCAGAAATTGAAAAAAGAGCGGAATTGTTTATCAAAGAATACGCGGATATTAAAGAAGAGGACAAGGATGTGCGGTTTGATGAAGCGGAGCGTACACCTTATGAAATTCTTGCCTATCAACTTGGTTGGTTAGCCTTGATTCAAGATTGGGAAGAAACCGAAAGCGCCGGGCAAACAGTAGCAATGCCAGCGCCAGGAATCAAATGGAATCAGATGGGTCCTTTACATGAACAGTTTTATGCGGATTATCAAGGAAAAAGTCTGGCTGAACTGATCCAGCTTTTCCGGCAAGCGGTAGAGAAGAATAACCAATGGCTCGCTAGTTTGGATGACGATGTGCTGTTCAAGCCTGGCGGTAGAAAGTGGGCACAATCAACCGCTTCTAATTGGCCAGTCTGGAAGTGGGTGCATATCAATACCGTTGCACCATTCAAGTCATTTCGGACGAAGGTTCGTAAGTGGAAAAAGCTGCGAACGGCATAGTGTAGAAAAAACGGTCGAAGAATTTCTTCGACCGTTTCGTTGGCTATAAAAAGTAATATTACCAAATACTTACCCGTTTTTCAGGAGCTAAGTACATCGGATCGTTTGGTTGAATGTCAAAGGTTTGGTAGAAGTCTGCCAGATTTTTTACTTGGACATTGGCCCGTAGTTTATTTGGTGCATGGACATCAATTGATAGGAGCAGTTGAGTATATTCCTGACGCGCCTTCATCCGCCAAATTGTCGCCCAGTTGATGAAGAAGCCTTCAAGATCCACGTCGCTGTCTTTTTTTGCGGCCTCTAAAGCACAGCTCAGACCACCGGCGTCAGCAATGTTTTCCGAGACTGTCAGCTTGCCGTTGACCTTTCCGCCAGCAATTTCTAAGCCATCGAACTCCGCGACCATTTGATCTGCCAATTCTTGGAAATGTTTTTGATCTTCTTC
The DNA here is from genome assembly GCF_018917525.1 of Enterococcus raffinosus. Taxonomy (GTDB): domain Bacteria; phylum Bacillota; class Bacilli; order Lactobacillales; family Enterococcaceae; genus Enterococcus_A; species Enterococcus_A raffinosus_A. The sequence goes on from NZ_JAHLOS010000001.1 coordinate 195,656, forward strand.
TGTCCACCAATTATTTAGATTTCCATATTCGTCAAAAAGTGAACCATTGTTGTCAAAGGCATGAGAAATTTCATGAGCGATTACAGCCCCGATACCGCCAAAGTTCTCACTGCTAGATTGTTCCAAGCTGTAGAATGGTGCTTGAAGGATCGCAGCTGGAAAAACAATGATATTACGGAATGGATGATAATAAGCGTTGACCGTATCAGCGCTCATTTCCCATTCATCACGCTCAACAGGCTGATTCCATTTTTTGTAATCTTCTTTGCGTTTCAAATGACTGAAGTGCAAGGCATTACTTAGAAGTGTCCCGCCTTCTTTTGCTGTTGTCACTTTGAATTGGGTATAAATTGCTGGGATTTTTTCAGGATACCCTACATGAATCCCTAAGGCCTTCAATTTAACGATGGCTTTTTCACGTGTGGCTTCACTAAGCCAGGTGTTGCTGCTTAAGCGTTCTTGATAGATACTTACCATGCGTTGGACCATTTGTTCAACATCTTTCTTGGCTTGTTCACCGAAGTATTTCTTTCCATAATAATCGCCAACAATTTGATCAAAGCGGCCTGATGCTAGATAGAAGGCCGCTTTTTCCTGTGGACGAGCTTCAGGTGCACCGGAAAGTGCCCGACTGTAAGTTCCGCCAACTTGACGAAATTCTTCACTAAGGTAACCGCTCAAGGCATTCAGCGTCATGACCAGCATCCAGCTTTTCATTTGTTGGAAGGTTTCCGGATTGACTAACTCATCAAGTTTTTCGAAAAATGCCGGCTCGGTCACAATAATCTTTTCTGGAACTTCGCCGATTAAGCCGATTAATAAGTTTTTCAAATCAAGGTATTGGCTATGCTGGATAAATTCTTCGCCGCTTTCAGGGTTATACATTTTGCTGTAGTCGGCATTTTCTTCGGCACTTTTTACGTGAGGCGCCAACAATTTATCGTATTGAAGTGCTTCATCTGTGATTTTTTCGGCTGTTGCAGCATCATAACCAGCCAAGTCGAATAATTTCAGCGTCATTTCCTTAAAGATCGTCAAAAGCTGCGGCGCTTGCGGATGATCTACTTCGTAATAGGTTTTATCTGGTAGGATCAAGCTAGGTGCACCAGCAAATAAAGCATTGATCTTGGTATTCTTCATATCCGCGTCTACATCTACGCCAAAGGGTAAAGGCAGCCCATCAAGAACCCAGCTAGTCAATTGCTCTGACAAAGTATTCAAATCTTTTAATGCTTCTACTTGATGAAGTAGGGGAAGCATAGGTTCCGCACCGTCCTGATCGCGTTTTTGATAATCATTCGCTAGATTGAAGTAGGCGATGTATTCCTTCATTAAATCATTTGGAATCAAGGAAGAATCCTCGCTCATTTTCTTTGTATCGGTGATTAATAGATCATCGATGCCATCCACAAGATCCTGAAAGCCGCCTGTCGCCGGTTTATCTGCGGGGATTGTTGCTTCTTCGATCCATTCACCATTGACTGCTTCATATAAATCTTCTTTGATTTTTGTTTTGTCCAAAATAGTGTCCTCCATCTTTTTTCTAGTTCTTTCCGTTATAATCCATTATGATATATCTTGAGAAGATACACAAAAGAAAATGATTTGGTGGTGAAAAAATGAGTTATCCAATCAATCAGTGGATCGAGTTAGAGAGCTTTGAAACCTATCGTGACTGGAAGACACCGCGAGGATTTTTGTGCGGTACCTATGCTAGTAGTGTATTGCTGGCTTATTGGCAGGATCAGCTCGATGCAGACTGTTTGCCAAATGGCCTACGAGAAAAGAACAGTACTCAGAACGAAGAGCTCGTTCATGCGCTACAGCCTTTATTACAACCGATCGATTTTCCGACAGTTCCACTACAGATTTCTTTGGGCTTGAATCGTTTCTTTCGCCGTTATCGGATTCCTTATCGAGCAAGAGGCACCGTCGCGGGGTCTTGGCAGCGGGTGACTAAACGAATCTTAGCTGGAGAGCCGGTCATGATTGGTCTTTTACAGCTGCTCGGCAGCAGCTATAAAAATCATTGGGTCGTGGTTCATGGCTTTATGGAGAATTCGGAAGGACAAAAATTTTATAAGATTCATGATAATTGGGGAAAGAGTGACGCTGTGATTCCGGCGGAGTGGGGAAACGGCACGATTTCACTAGTAGCTCAGAAAAAATAGCGATGGGGTACTGCTCAAAATCCGAACAATCAGTTGTTCCCTTCGTAATGAAAAAGTAAAATCTACAGCAAATAACTCAAAATATGTTAAACTGGTGGTACAAAAATACTTGGAGGGACACCATGTCAGAAGAAAGTAAGGATAAGTTTAAAATTTTTAGTCTTAATGGGAACCGCCCGTTGGCTGAAAAAATCGCCGATGTCTGTGGCGTACCGTTGGGAAAAAGTACGGTCAAGCAGTTCAGTGATGGAGAAATCTCGATCAATTTAGAAGAGACCGTTCGGGGATTCGATGTCTATTTAATCCAATCCACCAACGAACCGGTAAATGATTATTATTTAGAGTTATTGATCATGATCGATGCATTGAAGCGAGCGAGCGCGAAAACGATCAATGTTGTATTGCCATATTATGGCTATGCTAGACAGGATCGTACAGCTAAACCGCATGAACCGATCACAGCGAAATTGATTGCGAATTTACTTTCAGACGCAGGTGCAACAAGAGTTTTGACCCTTGATCTACACACTGTGCAAGTCCAAGGCTTCTTCGATATTCCAGTTGATAATTTATTCACGATGCCGTTATTTGCGCATTACTATCGCCGCCGTGGAATGGTAGGGGATGATTATGTCGTGGTTTCTCCAAAAAATAGCGGTGTTCAAAGAGCCCGCAGCTTGGCAGAATATTTAGATACAGCAATCGCGATCGTGGATGTTGCCGAAGAAGGCAATCCAGATTCTGGATATGTGATTGGAGATGTGGAAGGTCGCTGCTGCATTATGGTAGATGACATTTTGAATACTGGAGAAGTTTTCTCCAACGCTTCAAAGACTTTGAAGAAGGCAGGCGCGAAGGAAGTTGTTGCTTGTGCCTCCCATGGTTTGTTATCACCTCCAGCAAAAGAAAATTTAGATGCTGCTGACATCAAAGATATTTGTATTACAGATTCTGTACTAACTGGGCCTGAGCGCCATCCTAAAAAATTGTCGATCATCAGTTGTTCAGATTTGATGGGTGAAGCAGTGAAACGAATTCATGAAAATGAATCGGTCAGCCCGTTATTTACGATGGAACAAAAAGACTTTGAGTAAAAGGGCAGCGCTGCCCTTTTCTTTTTTTAGATAAAAATAGAGTTTACAGAGGGAAAGGTTCGAAAGTTTGTGGAAAATATATATTTAGATCATGCGGCAACGAGCCCGATGCATCCAGAAGTAGTTGCAACGATGACAGAGATTATGTCAGAAACATTTGGTAATCCATCAAGCGTCCATTTGTTTGGTCGGCAGGCTGCCGGGAAATTAGAAATGGCCAGAGAAGTCATCGGTAAAAGTCTCGGCGTGAAATATCATGAGATCATCTTTAATAGTGGTGGAACAGAAGGCGATAATACCGCAATTTTGGAAACTGCCTTCGGTCGTCAAAATGAAGGTCGTCATTTAATTACAACGCAGATCGAACATCCGGCAGTAATCAACACGATGAAATATTTGGAAACACAAGGCTTTGAAGTAACGTATTTACCAGTTGATCGCAAAGGAAATATTTCTTTGGAGGATTTAGATGCCAGCCTGCGTGCAGATACAATCTTAGTTTCGATTATGTACGGCAATAATGAAATTGGTAATTTAATGCCTATCAAGGAAATTGGTGAACGCTTGAAGGATCATCCAGCGTATTTCCATACCGATGCGGTTCAAGCGTATGGCAATCAATTTATTCGTCCTCATGAATTAGGCATTGATTTTCTAAGCATCTCTGCTCACAAGATCAATGGACCAAAGGGCGTCGGTTTCTTGTTCAAAAGCGATAATGCCCAATTAGCTCCCCTATTGCGTGGTGGCGAGCAAGAAGAAAAACGTCGTGCGGGAACGGAAAATTTAGCAGGTATTTGCGGAATGGCAAAGGCGGTTGAACTATTAACAGAAGATGAACGGGAAAAACGTCGTGAATTGTATGAGCAGTTCACCCAAAAAGTCTTGACGACATTAGATGAAGCAGGCGTCGACTATCATGTGAATGGCGATTTAGACAATAAATTGCCGCATGTCTTGAATCTGCGATTTACTGGAATCAATAATGATCTCTTGCTGATGAAGTTAGACCTGCGAGGCATTGCGGTCTCCACTGGCTCAGCTTGTACAGCAGGAACGATCGATCCCTCCCATGTCTTAGAAGCGATGTATGGGAAAAACGCTCCGGAAATAAGAGAATCCGTCCGCGTCAGCTTTGGGTATGGTAATACAATGGAGCAAGTCGAGTATTTCGCAGAGCAGCTTGTGACTAGTTTGCAGGAACTGACTAAGAAGAAATAATCTGGATTGAAATGCGTGATACTTATCTTTATAATTGAAAGTGAAAGAAAAAGATGAGGTGAGTATATGGCATTTACAAAGACAGCGACAATTAAGGGATCAAAATATCAATATGCATTAGCGCCTACTGCTAAAAAGTATACACTGCGTGACAACGGCTTTACTGAAACGAGTTCAGGCAATTTTCAATTAATTCGTCCATTACAAGCAACTCCCCAAAGTAAAGAGGGCTTCAAGCTGAAAATTACAGTGGCGAAGGATATTAGTACCATGAAGATGTCAGTAACAACAGCGAATGGACTAAAATCTGTGGATATTTTCAAAGATGCAAAACAAGAAATGGTCCAAGAAAAATTCTACTTCCTGATGGATGGAATGATTGATCGCGGATTGTTTGTTAAAGAAGAAATTTAATCATAGAGCGGGTCTTATCGGACAAGATAGGACCTGTTTTTTTGTCGATTTTTTCAGTTTGAGCAGCTGAGAAAAAATTTTTGGTTCCTAGTTGGACTGAACAAAGAAATAGAAACGCTTGTTATTTAATCGTTAAAAATAATGGTATTATTTTTGATCAAGGCTTAATTCAAAAGGTTATCGATTATAATCCAACTTCTTTTTTAGTATATTTACCTTTTTTTCTGAATCTTTTTAACGCTAAGAAGCTTCAAATTAAGAAGATTATGGTACACTGATAGTAAGAATATTGTTGGAAATGAAGGTGAGAAGTTGGTTCACAAGATACAAACGATCGAGCATCACAAGATTATTTCTGATTTCCGTCTCTTGTCGGGGCTGACCGTCTCAATAGAAGACTGCGCCAACCTGACAAAAGAGTTAAAAAAATATGGTGTAGAGGATTACTATATTAGTGATTATGAAGGAAATAGTTATCTAACGCGTTATGTTGACTACTTTATTGATGGAATTCCTTGCTTGAAATATAAGAAACATTACTTGATTCCTTTGATTTTTCGTGACATGCCCGACACACAAAAGATGTTCCGCGATAACTATCGCTGGGAAGCTTTTTTTATTCTGTTAGATTGGTATCTGAAATACAATCCTGAAAAGGTTATCATTCAATGTAAAAAGAAAAAAAGGAAAATGGAAGTCATTGATACAGCTTTTTTGATCTTCCGTTTATGGGAGATTTGTGACGGGGCAGCATTTCCGATTGCGAATCTCAACAATTTGTCCGAATTTGAACGTTGGAATCAGATCTTTCATTTGATTGATACCGGAAAATCCTTTAAGCGAACAAAGGAGTTCGATCCAACTAAAGTAGAAGATCTAACACAATTAGAGGCGGTTATTACGATCATCAAAATGAAATATCGATCACTTTTACAAAAACAAGGCTACCAGGTATAAACTGGCGGTCTTGTTTTTGCGAGTCCAACTTTTCACAGTTTACTTTGTTCGAGGAAAATAAAGATTATTTGATAAGGTAAGTTACGCGAACTTTAGTTGGATCGTATGCGAAGCGATAATGAAGTAATTTTTCTGCTTTTTGGAAAAATTATTCTTTAGAAGGAGTTAGCTGTCAGTTACACTTTTTGTAGTTTGTATTAGTTGGAGAGTAAAATAATGGATTTAGAATAAATTATTTCACCAGATGTTTAGTGCAATGATAGGCGTGATGAGAATAGAACTAACTTTTTTGCTTTTTGAAAAAGTTAATCCCATTATTCGAGTTAGCTACGAGTCCAACTTTTTGCAGTTTGCTTAGTCAGTCACCTTTTTCGCAATCAGCGCATTTTTTTGGTAGAGGTGGTAAAATAAAGATATGTATCAGAATTCGTTTTGTAGGTGATTAGAATGAAATATTTTATATCAGATACCCATTATTTTCATGAAAATCTTTTAGGCGATAATGACTTTGCGCCGCGCTTATTTGATTCTGTCGAGGAAATGAATCAGCAAATGATTACTGCTTGGAACGATGTTGTAAATGAGAAGGATACAGTTTATCATTTAGGCGATGTCGCGATGCATCCATTATATGAAAAGGGCTTTACAGATATTTTGGAGCAATTAGTGCAGTTAAAAGGAAAAATTGTATTTATCAAAGGGAACCATGACTCACGGACTTTTTTTAGATATTTAGCAGCCCATGATCCAAAGCTTGAGAACGGCGAGAACAAATTTGAGTTTCATGATGTTGGGGCGATCGTTAAATTTAATCATCATCAATATTATTTGACCCATTATCCGATGCTTCTTGGAAAGACTTTAAACATCCGCAACCTTCATGGTCACATTCATAACTATAGTATGCCGATTGCTGAAGATATTAATGTTGGAGTCGATGCACCGGAGCGCGGCTTTTTGAAAAATCCATTGCCTTTCGGGACACCAATCTCAGAGAATCTGATTGATGAGATCGCGGATTACAAAGAAGCAGAGATAAAAAAATTAAAATAGGCCTAGGCATCGAGAAATCGATGTCTTTTTTTCTACGCCTATCCTGATAGTCAATAAATGCTTAAAAAGTCAATGGGCTGTTTCCATGACGGAGCTGCTATGGTAAATTAAATATAAGATGACATGAGATATTTAATAAGGGGGCAAGAAATGAAGGCGAAGGAAATTGTGAAAACGATTCTTTTATATGTTGTGATGATTGGTGCAGTAATCGCGTTGCGGCATTACGTGTTTACGCCTGTGGAGGCGATTGGAGATTCAATGAAGCCTAACCTAAATGATGGTGAGCGGATGTTTGGATTGAAACACGCGGAGATCAATCGATTTGATGTGGTAACTTTTCCAGCACCGGATGACCCGGGTGCTGATTATGTTAAACGAGTGATTGGCTTACCTGGAGATACAGTCGCTTACAAAGACGATCAGCTTTACATTAATGGAAAGAAATATGATGAGCCATATTTAGAAGAGTATAAAGGTAAACTGACGGATGGACAGCCATTGACCTTTGATTTTGATCTGCAAAGTTTATTTGGTTACGAGAAGGTTCCTGATGGTCAATTATTTGTTTTAGGAGATAATCGACGTATCTCAAAAGATGGACGAATCATCGGAATGATCGATCAAAAGGATATTTTGACTAATGTAAAATTTGTTTTCTGGCCAATCAATCGAATCGGCGTCGTTGAATAAAAAAACTGATCCCACTTCCTGTTATTGGAGTGGGATCAGTTTTTGTTTATTGATGGTTCTTTACCTTCAGATAGAGCTGTTGGGTAGCAGTAGGATCTGTGTTGGTATAATAGTAATCTCGATTTTTTGTCTGAATTTGTAAAATTGGCTTTGATTGATGATCTACGAAAAGAGAAGCGGATTTTCCAGCAACCTTGAAGCTGCCGATGGCGTAATTCTCTGTTGCCAATCCGTTCACTTTCATACCAACACGTGGTAAGCGTTCAATCAGAGTTACCTTTTCCATATCCTTGTAGGGAATTTTTCGTTCCCGGTAGATGGGACCATCCAGAATGAGACTTTCTTGCTTTACTTCATAGGTTAACGGATCTGGATGATAGTCTAAAATGTATAAAGGAACAACTGTGATTACCATAGCGCCTATCAATACTATAGGCAGTAGGCCGATAAATATTTTTCCACCAATTCGTGCTAAATTCACTGTGATATTTAAACCAATACGGTCAGGAACCATTAGGCGACGATCATCAGGGTTGTAATAAATTCCATAACGCCAATAATAGTCATCGCCTGCATAGCGAAAGCTGGGCGTTTGAGTCAATAACTGATCCTGTTTGTTACGCAAACGGATCAGCCACCACAGGGTAAAGCCGCAGAAAAGGAAAATCGCCAGAAACTCAATAAACGTTAATAGGTTAAAGAGGCGCGGACTAGATTCCAAAGTAATCAAAGGCAGATAAATAATCAACAGAACAATGAAACTCGTACCTGTAATAAATGCTGACCAGTAAAATTTTGTCAAATCATTGTATTGACGATTGATAATTGAATCATTGGTCAAAGCTCTAACAGGCAGTCGGCTGATTGCCCACCAACCTGCCAGAAACAAAAGTAAGACAAATACGTTTGTGACGAATAGAATCCAAGTCAGACTTCCCATTTCTCGCTGGTGAAGAAGTACTGTCAATAAAATCAGGAGTACAAATGAAAGAACAAACCACCAAGGAGAAACAAGCTTTTGGTTTTTCTCAAGTACAAGCTTAGCATCAACTTGGATCGGCTGCTGGGTTAATTGCCAGTCATTCTCTACGATCAATTGATGACCTTTACGGATATAGCGGATTTGCAATAAGTAGCCCGCACCGATCGTGATATAAAGAAGAATGAAAAAGAGCAGCATAAAAATGGAATCCTTCATAGGGATCAACAAGCTTAAGTCTAAGATAGTCAATAGAAACGCCAGTTGAAATTGACGCTTTCGATAATTTCGTCTGAAAGCTAGTACTAGCGGATCATTGATTTTATCAGCGGGAAAGGTGTTTTCCACGATGACATAATTGTGGGGCTTAGCGGCTAAAGAATTTGTAAACGCCATGATAAAGTTACAAGAAATTAATATGATCAAAATGATAGGAGATAACATTAGCGTTCATCCTTTCCAAAACTCGTCAAAATCTGTTGAACTTTTTCCCGGACCGCTTTTTCATCGGCTTCAGCCAAATAAAGTTCTGCCAATAGTAACGTTAAATTTTCTTCGTTAGTCTTTTTTGTAGTAACAGGCAGTGGCGCTACCAACGTTCCTTTACGACGATCGGTAATCAAGTAGCCTTCTTCCCGGAGTAGCTGGTAGCCTTTTGAAACAGTCATTGTATTTACCCCTAGTTCATCCGCGAATTGCCGAACTGTCGGCAATTGTTCGTTAGGCTGTAACTCTCCCCGAGCGATACCAATAATGATTTGTTTACGTAGTTGCAAATAAATAGGTTCTTCCGAATGAGGATCAATTTCTAGAATCATTTACTCGCCCTCCTTTGTATTATCTATATTAATACAAACAATACAAAAGGGCAAATAATTATTTTTCTAAAGAATTATCTATCGAAAATTTAAGATTTATGTTGTATAATTCGTCATACTGAAAAGTTGCGACCTTCAAATCGTAGAGTTTTCGGAAATCTATTTTGAAATGATGGTGATACTGTGTCTAACAGCAACACAAGAGTCGTCGTGGGAATGAGCGGCGGCGTCGATTCATCTGTAACTGCTTTGTTGTTAAAGGAGCAAGGCTATGATGTAGTCGGCATTTTTATGAAAAATTGGGACGACACCGATGAAAATGGTGTTTGTACCGCGACAGAAGATTATAAGGACGTGGCGAAAGTCGCTGCCCAAATCGGGATTCCTTATTATTCTGTCAACTTTGAGAAGGAATATTGGGATCGAGTCTTTGAATATTTCTTAGCGGAATACCGTGCAGGCCGCACGCCAAACCCAGATGTCATGTGTAACAAGGAAATCAAATTCAAAGCTTTCTTGGATTACGCGATGGAACTAGGTGCGGATTATGTGGCAACCGGACATTACGCTCAAGTCGAAAAAGACGAAAACGGTGTGGTTCATATGCTGCGTGGTGTGGACAACAACAAGGATCAAACCTATTTCTTGAGTCAACTTTCGCAAGAACAACTAGCAAAGACTATGTTTCCTTTAGGCGGTATGCAAAAACCAGAAGTTCGCGCAATCGCTGAACGGGCTGGCCTAGCCACTGCCAAGAAAAAAGATTCAACCGGTGTTTGCTTTATCGGTGAAAAGAATTTCAAACAATTCTTAAGCAATTACTTGCCAGCGAAAAAAGGCAAGATGGTCACGCTAGATGGAGAAGAAAAAGGCACACACGATGGATTGATGTACTACACAATCGGCCAACGTCAAGGTTTAGGTATCGGCGGCGGCGGAAAAACCAACGATCCGTGGTTTGTTGTTGGTAAAGATTTATCTACCAATACATTATATGTTGGTCAAGGCTTCCATCATGAAGCTCTATATGCGACAAGCTTGGATGCCAGTGAAATTCACTTCACAACGAATGAAGATCGACCAAAGGAATTCAAATGCACAGCGAAATTCCGTTACCGTCAGCAAGACGTACCAGTAACGGTTCGTTTATTGGATGACGATCGTGCAGAAGTAATCTTTGATGATCCTGTTCGTGCAATCACTCCAGGACAAGCGGTCGTATTCTACGACGGCATGGAATGTCTCGGTGGCGGATTGATCGATCATGCTTATCAAGAAACAAAAGAATTACAATATATTTAATCAGTAAAACTGCAACCACTTTTTATAAAGGTGGCGGCAGTTTTTTTTGTTATAGTTCTTGTTTATTGGAAATAGATGCATGATACTTAATAAAAGGCTTTTAATCAAGGTAAGATGGAGGGAGTCATGAATATAGCTGTCTGTGATGATAATCCAAAAATAGTTGGTCAGATCGAAAAACTGCTGTTTGCTTTTTTTGAAAATGATCCAAACCAGTTCAACTACGAAGCATTTTTATCCGGTGAATCCTTGCTAGACCATTTAAAGAAAGAAGCAGATGTTTTTCAAATCTATTTACTTGATGTAGAAATGGAAGTGTTGGATGGTTTTGAGGTGGCGCGCTTTATTCGAGAAAAGGATCAAGAAGCGATTATTATTTTTATTACAAGTCATGTGGAATGGATGCCGGAGGCGTTTGAGGTCAACGCCTTTCATTATTTAATTAAGCCGATCGATGAATTAAAGGTCAAACAGGTTTTGACAAAAGCGATGGAACAGCTTTCTTTGCGAAAAATGATTCTTCAATTTACGATTCAGAAGAAAGTTCATACAGTTTATTTAGGGAATGTAGAATACTTTGAGAGCATGAAGCGGAAAATAATCCTTCATTTGAAAAATGGAGATGAGCATGAATACTATGGAACGATGAAGGAGGTTATTGATAAAGTATCACCGCAACTTTTCACTCAAATACATCACTCCTTTGTGATCAACATGGATTATGTGCAAACGAAAAGCGGTGAAACAATCGTCATGCAATCCGGACGAGAGATCGCGATCACGAAAAAGTTTCACAAATCCTTTCAAAGCGCCTATCGTAATTATGTGATGATGAGGACCAAAATATGAATCTTTCCGGACTGTTCGAACTTATCAAATCAGTCAATGACATTTTTATCGTTAGTGTCTTCTTTTCCTGCTATTTAACTGCTCGTTCTCTGGAATACTGGAAACAGAATAAATTAAGAGGGAGTTTGGCAATATTTACGGTGATAATAGCTTACTTAATCAGAAATATCAGTCCGATGTATCTGTCATTTGGCTCATTTTACATGCTGGTTAATGTCCTTACCTATGTGTTCTTGATGTATAGTATTGGTTATTTCTTTTTTGAAGGAAGACCGGCAACGAAGTTTTTGCTGATTTTTCTTTCAATGATGATTCTCCTGCTATTTGATTTTCTAGTCTATTTGATCATTGACGGATTGTTTGGTGTAAATTATTTCGATTCAAAACAATTGTCCTATGCCTATGGTGGGACGTTTGCCAGTCAATTTTTCCAATTGATCGCGGTTTTTCTATTACGAGCAAAGCGCAAAGCTCCATTAGCTCTTCAAGGAAAAAATAGTTTTTACTTGTTACAGGTTATAATTCCCTTTATGACTAGTCTCTTTTTTATTATTTATCCGGTCTTTGTTGAACAAAAAACACAGGATGATGATGCTCGCTTTTTTCTAGTCGTTTTACTATTTGCAGTGATCAATTTGGTTCACTTTATTATTCTTGAAATCCATCAGAAGTTGGAAAAAGAAAATTACGAGAATCTTTTCTTAGTTCAGGAGTTCGCTCACCGGGAAGAATACTATCAGCAGATGGAGAATCATCAAACAAAAATTCGTGCGCTTCGTCATGATTTAAAAAATCAGTTGCTGACCTTAGTGACGGATGCTGCGCATTCGGAATCAGAGATTGAACAGTTATTGGAAGAAGTGATCAAAGAGGAAGCCTATCAGTTTACTCAAAATAGTGGAATTAACCAGTTACTTAGTAACAAATACCAACGCGCTATCGAAAGTGACATCCAAATGACTGTTGAAGTAAAGGTACCGACTGAAATGAATTTTGAGCTGCGTGATTTGGGTGCGCTAATTGGTAACGCAGTGGATAATGCGATTGAGGCATGTCAACGATGCCCAGCTGATCGCTGGATTGATTTGAAGTTAATCTACTTTAACCATATGTTGGTACTAGAGATTGAAAATGCCACAGCTGAACAAGTTACGGATTTTAAAACGCAAAAGAAAAAAGCCTTAGAACATGGCTTTGGAGTAAAAAGTATTCAGACGATTACCGATAAATATCATGGAGATATGCTCTATGAAGCCAAAGAGAAGTCTTTTCGATTGGAATTATCGATCTGGGAGTCTAGCTAAGAACCAGTTGTTACAAGAAAAAGGGTCAAACGTTACAATTTGTCAAAAGAGCTCATTTTTCCTTCTATACTAAAGTCAGTTAATAGATGACACGAAAATAGGAGGAAGTAAAAATGATGAATAATAAAGTAGATGGCTATAACCCGGGGAAATTTTTTGGTTGGGTGTTTTTGATTACGTGGGGGAGTTGGTTGATTGCAGCTTATCTAAGCTATAACCATCCAGATCCGGATTTCTATTCGATCTTTTTGATCCCAGGATTATTCGCACCCGTTTTGGTTACCACCGCTTTTATCGCTATGCCGAAGAATCGTCAAATCAGAAAGGACTTTTTCCAACGGTTGTTTGATGTGAAGAAAGTTAATCTGGCACCATTGGTTAAGATATGCTTGATCATGGGTTCATCAGTAGTATTAGCCATCTTCATTTCGATCTTATTTGGCGGCTCGCTTGATCAATTGCAGCTCTCTGAAGACTTCAAATTCTCTGCAGGTTCGATTCCGGTATTGTTGGTGATGGTGATTGCGCCGATTTTGGAAGAAATCGGTTGGCGCGGCTATGGGGTTGATGCGTTATTAAATCGGTTCAGCTTACTGACAGGTTCTTTAATATTTGGTTGCTTATGGTCGTTCTGGCATTTGCCTTTGATGTTTGTAAAAAACTATTCAATGAATCTATTACTGCAAGAAAATGTTTGGTTTGCGTTGAATTATTTTGCAAGTATCATTCCATTGGGGATCATTTTGAATTGGCTCTATGTAAAAAGCAATCGCAGTACAATGGCATTGATCGTTTTTCATATCTTTTTAAATTTCATGCAAACATCCACGCAAATGACCGAGTGGACAAGCTGTATTCAGACAGTCATTATCATTAGCATTGCCGGGTTGATCGTTGTGAAGAACAAGGACTTGTTCTTTCCTAATTTGCAGGTCTATTCAGAACTTGAAGCTTAATAAAAAGCAGTCATCGTCGATATTTTGACGGTGACTGCTTTTTATTAAGCAAGGCTTTGAGCGAAATGTGCCATTGCAACTTTGACTTCATTCAGTTTTTCAGGTTTGATCAAAGGAAAAAGTTTTTCTTGGAGCTGTTTAAATTCTTCCAAGCTTAGTGCATTAGTCTCTTGATCCGCAAAGCTTTTGACCAAGATTTCCTTTGCTTCCTCTTCTTTACCTTCAATTGTGTTGTTAAGGAAAAAATCGAGAAATTTTAATTGTCCCTCAAGCATGTTGTTCACTTCTTTCATTCATATTCTTTCTTAGTATAGAAAACTACTTAAAAAGTTGCCATCAATAAGTCTTGGAAATTAATGCGTTTGCTGACTTTGACGCAGCTTATCGCTGATTTCTTTTGTATTACGATGTACCAATAGAAAGTTGGTCAACACAAGTGCTGAGGTCGAAATAAAGACCCCGCGATAACCAAAGATTGAAGAAACACTGGAGCCGATCATTGGCCCAACGACATTCCCGGCTGCTTGAAAGGATTGATTGTAACTGAAAATTCTTCCAGCAGCTTCCTGTGGTGAATATTTTGTAATTAGAGCTTGGACCGCGGGTAATAGACAGGCATCAGAAATCCCGACTAAGAAGCGCAGAAAAGCTAACTGCCAGACATTTGTAACGATTGACATAGGTAAGAAGACCAGCATCGCAAAAATCAAACCGATCCCTAGAATCTTTTCACTTCCGATTTTATCACCTAGTCGACCAAAGCGAGGGGCTGCGATCAAGGTTGCGATCCCTGGAATTGAAGCGATAATCCCGCTGACTAGCGTAACATTGCCATGATTATGCATCAATTGTCTAATATAAAGACTAATAATTGGACTGATCGAATTATTTGACGCTTGAATGATCAGGGTGGTAATGAACATACCGATCACGACATGCGGATATTTCAAACTATGAAAGATTTCTTTTGCAGGAAGCATGTCCTTTTTCTCAACGGGAGTAAATTCTTCATGAACAAAAAAGAGACTAAGCAAGAAGACTAAAAATAGAATACTGCCGGTGATAAAGAAGGTTAAACGATAACCGAAAATTGAGGCAGTGACACCGCCAACTAATGGACCGAGTAAGTTTCCGGTAACAGCACCAGTTGCTAAAGTGCCGAGTACTTGTCCACTTTTTTCTCGTGGAGTTCCAGTTGCGACTAAGGCAGTTGCGTTACTGATATAACCAGAAAAGACCCCTTGAAGTAAGCGCAAACCAATCAGCTGATAAACATTTCCAACCAGTCCCATCAAACTAATGACGATTGCCATTCCAAGAGAAGCACGCAGCAGCATCAACTTGCGTCCTTTTTGGTCAGCCAAACGCCCCCATAAAGGTGAAACAATCGCAGTGACCAAAAACGTTGAAGAAAAAGTAATCCCGCTCCAAAAGTTTAATTGCTGGTTACTGTAGCTTCCTAATGAGTCTATGTACAAGGACATAAACGGCATGACCAAGCTAAAACCGATGCCAGCCATAAATGTGCCAAACCATAAAACAATCAAATTCTTTTGCCAAGTGGGTCGGGGTTGAAATAATGAATTTTTGATTTTACTCAAACTAAAAATGCCTTCTTTCAATTTTATGAAACGTGTTGTTTACTAAGAATTATAGTATGAATTTTTCTGATGTAAAAATTCAAAAGATTTTCACAAGTTGTCCAGTTTATCAATCTGTTCCATTTAAAATAGAAAATAAACTGACAACAGCGAAAAACTGAACAGACGAAACCGTTTTTCATTATAACTCTCTTAGGGACCATGTAAAATCCTACCGCTTTGTGTTACGATAGAATTAAGAAAAAAGCAATATTTTTCTGAAAAGGAAGCGTAGAGAGTGGACTTTTTTAAGATCCTGTATCGGTTGGAAACATTTTTCTTGAATTTTTATTTCATGATACTTATGATTGAGATGGAAAGAAGGGTAGCGGGATGTATCAAGTAATAACAATGTATGGAGATAATGAACCTTGGTGGTTCTTTGAAGAATGGCAAGATGATATTCAAGAGACCGCGACTTTTGAAGATTTTGACGCGGCTGTAGCATATTATGAACATCGTTGGAGTGAGCTCCAAAAAACCAATACATATAGTAATGCGAAACATAATTTTTTAAGTGCATTTTGGAAAGACCAAGACGAACGCTGGTGTGAAGAGTGTGATGATTATTTGCAGCAGTATTGGGGTCTTGCGTTATTAAAAGACGAGCAGCCGTTGACGGTTGACAGCAGAAAGGAATTTTATGAAACAGCTAATTATAGCGGAAAAGCCAAGCGTTGCAAGAGACTTGAGCAAGGTGCTTAACGCTAATCAAAAGAATAAAAATTATTTTGAAGGACCCAACGTTATTGTGACTTGGGCCCTTGGTCATTTATTGAGCTTAAAAATGCCCGAGGATTTGAATAAGGAATGGCAAAGCTGGCAGATGGAAACACTGCCGATGATTCCTAAATATATTGGGATCAAACCACTGCCAAAGACGCGTGGACAACTGAAGTCGATTCAACAGCTGGCGAAACGAAAAGATATCTCAGAGGCGGTCATAGCTACAGATGCTGGCCGTGAAGGTGAGCTGGTTGCTCGTTGGATCTTAGAGTATGTAAGATTCGAGAAGCCTGTTAAGCGGCTATGGATTTCCTCGCAAACGACTAAAGCGATCAAGGATGGCTTCAAAAATCTAAAACCAGCTAAAGAGTATGACAACTTGTACTACTCTGCTTTGGCTCGCGCCAAGGCAGACTGGCTCGTAGGGTTAAATGTTACTCGCGCACTAACGGTTAAATACGAAGATAGTTTATCCGCCGGTCGGGTACAAACGCCAACGCTTGCCATGGTTCGTACACAAGAAAAGAAAATTGAAAAATTCCGTCCGCAAAACTATTTTGTCATTTCGTTAGAAGTCGACGGTCAGAAAGCGAAACTCAATCAAAAGAATCCCTATGGCATCACGGAACGTGAAGCTGCGGAAAAACTAGTCAAAGAGCTGTCACAGCAAAAAGGAACAGTGACTGACATTACGGAAAAAGAAAAAACAGAACCCGCACCATTACCTTATGATCTAACTGAAATTCAGCGGGAAGCCAATGCCCGCTATCAATTTTCAGCGAAGAAAACTTTATCTCTGGTTCAAAGTTTATATGAGACGCATAAGATCGTGACCTATCCGCGGACGGACAGCAAATATCTAACCAATGATATGAAGGCGACGATGAAGGAACGGTTGCAAGCAGTTAGTGATTTTGCGCCCGAGGTTAAAACCTACATTAAAAATGGGGCACAAGTGAAGCAAAAACGTGTCTTCCAAGATAGCAAAGTGACAGATCATCATGCCTTGATCCCAACGGAACAGCGTCCACGTTTTGAAAAACTATCTACTGACGAACAACGAATCTACAATATGATCGTGACGCGATTCTTAGGATTATTTGCGGATGCCCATAAGGAGACCCAGCAAAAGGTAACGGTAACTTTCCAAAAAGAAACCTTCACCTTCCGTCAAAGCAAGGTTTTAGTGGCTGGCTGGAAACCGGCAGAAGAAGCAAAAAAAGCCATTCAATGGACAGAAGGCATGAAGGTCGTGCCGAACTTTACGATTGAAAAAGCCTTGACAACACCGCCGAAACCTTTGAATGAAGGCACGCTATTGGGTCAGATGGAAAAGCACAGCTTGGGAACACCAGCGACTCGAGCAGAGATCATCGAAAAGTTGATCAAATCAGAGTTGATGGAACGAACCAACACGGGATTAGTGGTTTCACCAAAAGGAAAGCAATTGCTTGAGTTAGTGAATCCATCTCTAGTAACTCCAGAGCTGACGGAGAAATGGGAAACTCAACTAGAAGCGATCGCCAACGGGAAATACAGCAGTAAGCAATTCCTGCAAGAAATCGAAGCGGATACGAAGAAGCTAGTCAGTGAAGTCAAACACAGTGATAAAAAGTATCAGGATTTCTCCATTACGGCGAAGAAGTGCCCAGAATGTGGTTCACCATTACGAGAAAAGAATACCCGCGATGGAAAAATTTACATTTGTACTAATCCAGAGTGTAATTATCGTCGCCGTAAAGATCCAAAAGTCTCCAATCATCGCTGCCCGCAATGTCATCGTAAAATGGAGATTATTGATGGGAAGAACGGCTCTTACTTCCGTTGTAAATATGACGGCACGACAGAGAAGATGCTAGATAAGAAGGAACGCTCAAAGAAAATGACGAAGCACGAAGAACGTCGTTTGTTGAAGAAGATCAATGATCAGGAAGAACCGCAAGAAAGTCCATTAGCTGCGGCACTAAAAGCAGCAATGAAAGACCAAGACTAAATGCAAGCCGCCAAGTTAATGATCTTGGCGGCTTTACTCATTTATGAAGCTGAGGATATTTGTCCTTGGCTTTTTTCGTATTTATCTTTTGCTGCCTGCAGTACCGAGTCAAGCTGCGGACTAGTCCTAATCTGATAATGTTCAAAAGCGGCTATCAATTCATAAACTTCTTTGAAATTTCCCTGCACCATTTTGCTGATCGGCAGACGGTAATAGAGTGAGTAAAAAAGTTTGGCAAGAGCAGGACGTTGAAACAAATTATTTTGTGCTTTAGGTAGGATTTCCCTGCCATTTGCTGCTAAAAGTTCCACGCTTTCTTTTAACGCATGGGCAAGTGTTGATAGATCCGCTTTCTTTCGAATAGTTGCAGCGGAAAAATCGTAAAGGTACTCAAACGAATTTTGGACCATGACCATCGTCGCATGGCTTTTTAGCCAATCATCCATCTTTGCTTCATAGCTCCAAGCATAATTTGTTCCATTAAAGGCTTCATCCAAAGTTTGTGTAAGTTTGAAATCAGTGTGTAACGAGCCGACTTTCATTTGCCCTTTTCCAAAACGCAGCACGGTGATTCCATTGTCAGTATTCATTCCGCCAGTCAGCTGAAAGCCGAAGTAAATGTTTTTTGGTTGTTTGCTTTTTTGCTGTAACTCTTTTTCTAATCCTGCGGCGTCAATCTGATTGCCAATGAAAAGAATCGTTGAGCTGCAATTTTTGGCCAACGGTTCAATGATTGTCGGAAAATCGCTATACTTCATCGTAACAAAAATCAAATCATAATGATCCAGCGGCTGAAGCGTTTCGATTACCTGCACTGTGTCCTTCGTTTGCTTACGTTGAAGGGAATGGTGCAATATTAATCCATTGGTTAGTAACTCCTTTTTTCTTTTGCCTCGTGCTAAGAGTGTGACCTGATTGTTTCCTTTAATAAGCGAGTGGGCGAGATAGCTTCCTTGAATGCCTGCACCGTAAACGAGTATTTTCATATCTTCATTCCTTCCAAAATCAACAGGTGTTGATTAATCAACTTGTGTACACTATAATAAGATGGCTATACAGAAGTTTCAATCAACAAAGAGTCCTATGTGTTGATAATTGAACAGAAAACAATAAATGATTGGAGTATAATGATGGATCGACGAAAACGCAAGACCCAAAACGCAATCACAGCAGTTTTCTATCAGCTTTTAATGAAAAAAAGCTATGAAGAAATATCAGTCAGCCAGATTTGCCAGGAGGCTGATATTAATCGTGGCACCTTCTACCTTCATTTTATTGATAAGGATGACCTGCTAGAGAAAAGTATTGCTGATGAGATGCAGGAATTATTCAATTATTGTGATCGAAATGAAGCGGCAAGCAATCAACAGAAATTGGAGAAGACCTTTGAGTATGTCACAAAACATCGTGATCATCTGCAGCGACTTTTCAGTGCCGATAAGCAAGGGTTCTTCGCTCAGTTTCAAATCAATTATTTAATGGAGCAGCTGACCGATCAATCTCAGTTGACGAGTGTTTTCTTTGCTCATGGAATTGTTGGTTTGATGGAGCATTACTTAATGAATGATATTTCTGAAAAGGAAATCGCACAGGAATTAGATAAAATTACCGATTCATTTCGTTAGAGAGAACTATTTTTTTTCAAAAATAATTAGTAGATATTCAAAAAGAAAAGGTTTACAATATAAATGGTTTATACCACTTTCGGGAGGGATTTTTTTGAAATCAAGAAAAGATGAAGTACTAGAAGCATTGAGAGCAAATCCTAACGAACAGACGGCACAAGAATTGGCAGATCAAATGGGGGTCGACCGGACAAATGTCAGCCGCTATTTAAATGAACTAACTAAAGACGGAACAGTCAAAAAAATCGACGGACGCCCAGTGAAATTCCAAATTGCTACAGTCTCTACAGAGAAACATATTAATTTTGATAATTTAATAGGTCGCGAGGATTCCTTAAAGAGTCAGATTCAAAAATCAAAAGCGGCTATTTTATACCCGCCCCGGGGATTGCATACGATTATTTTTGGCGAGACTGGGACGGGGAAGACCATGTTTGCGGAATGTATGTATCGTTTTGCTGTTTCAGCTAAGGTACTAGATGAAAGTGCGCCATTCATTACCTTTAACTGTGCTGATTATGCGCAAAATCCGCAGCTGCTTTACGGTCACATTTTTGGTGTGAAGCGAGGAGCCTTCACTGGCGCAGAAGAAACGAGAGTAGGGCTGATGGAACAAGCGGATGGGGGTATTTTATTCCTGGATGAAATTCATCGCTTGCCTCCAGAAGGACAAGAGATGCTTTTTACTTTTATTGATAAGGGTACTTTCCGTTCATTGGGAGACGGAGAAGAAAAACAAGCCTCAGTACAGATTATTGGAGCAACCACAGAAACGAGTTCAATGTTCTTGTCAACGTTTAACCGACGTATCCCAATGCAGATTGAGTTGCCCTCTTTAGCAGAGCGCTCTTTAGATGAACGCTTAGCAATCATCAAAGAGTTTCTTCAGCAGGAAGCGAATCGTCTGATGCAGGAGATTGCGATTGATAAGCGTAGTCTGTTAGCGTTTCTTCTATATAATGCAGAGGGAAATATCGGTCAGCTAAAACGTGACTTAAAATTAGTCTGCGCCAAAGCCTTTCTTCACCATCAAACCAATAGCGAATCAGAAAAATTGATGATCGTAGAAGAAGACTTGCCGTTGGTCGTACAAAAAGGCTTGCTGCGCATGAATGAGGTTCAAGACAAGTTAATGCCCTTCATGGATAAACGAAATCTTTATTTGACTTTGAAGCCAGGGACTGAAGAAGTTGTTTGGGGACAAGACCCAAATAAGGACATGGAAGTTTATCATTCAATTACTTATAAATTGGAAAAACTTGGTCGTGAGAATCTATCTGAGATTGATTTGGAAGAATTGATTTCCGATGATGTTGATCAATACTTTGAAACCTATGTCGAAGAGCTTTCTCACAGCAACGCTTATCGGGAAATCATTTCGGATGAGCTATGGAAGCTGGTAAATGATCTTTATGATTTTGCGTCAGTACAGATGAACCGGGAATACGATGAGAAGGTTCGCTTTGCTTTTGCTCTGCATATCAATTCAACGATCGAGCGGATTCGCGGCAATCAATTTATTTCACATCCAAATTTGAATGGCATCCGCCGCAATTATTCGAAAGAGTTCCAGCTGGCGATTGAAATTTCAAATCGTATCGAGGAAGCCTACAATATTATGATTCCATTGGATGAGATCGGTTTTATCACGATGTTCTTGACCATGGATAATCAAGAGGTTCAGAAGGTCGACGAACGGCAAGTAGCTGTATTGGTGGTCATGCATGGAAAATCAACAGCTTCCAGCATGCTGGAGACGGTGCAGGAGCTGTTGGGAACCACTAATGGTATTGCCTTCAATATGCCGCTGACTTTACGAACAGAAGCCATGTATGGTCAGATTAAAAATTATATTCAAGGCAAACAAGAGGAATTTTCAGAAGGAATCATTTTACTGACGGATATGGGTTCGCCGAATAACTTCGGAAATCTGATTTTCCATGAAATGGGGATTCGCACACGGGTAATTTCAATGGCAAGCACGATGCTGGTACTGGAAAGTTTGCGGTTAGCGACACTCGGTCGTTCGTTAGAAGAAATTTATACAAGTGTTATCTCCATGTTCCAGACAATGGTTCGCCTGGAAGAACCTACCCAAAAGGATGAAAAGAAAGTGATTATCGTCGCCTGCTTTACTGGTGAAGGTGTCTCTAAGCGGTTAAATGAGGTCGTTTCGCAAATCGTCAATCTGGAGGAATTTGAGATCATTCAAATGCAATCCTTAGAACGAGAAAGCTTCAAGCATCGAATCGATCAATTGATTACACATAAGGATATCGTAGCGATCGTTGGTACGATGGAGATCCATTACCAAAAGATTCCATTTATTCCAGCAATGAATCTCTTCAAACGCGATAAGATCTTGGAGTTTCAAGATTTATTGGGAAGTACAATCACACTGCCAGAAATGGTCGATTCATTAACTAAGAACTTTTCGCCAGAGTTAGATGTCAAAACTTTGTTCTTATTAATCGATGATGTATTGCAGCTGATCCGTAAAGATCAGGAATTGATTATTGAGAACACAGCGATGCAGGCTTTAAGTGTTCATATTGCCTTTTTAGTAGATAAGATCAAAAAAGGCGAGGAACGTCCGCTATTTGAGAATGTAAAATATTTCCATCAGCAGCATCGTTTGCGGTTTAATCAAACGGCTGCTAACCTATCATTGATTGAAAAACAATTCGGTGTCCGTTTTACAGAAGACGACATCGCTTACATCGTTAAGACGCTTGAAGATAACCGAATCGAACTAGGATTGCACAGTGTGTAATCCTAGTTTTTTTGTGTGTAAGATGAAAACCTTATCACCACGCCTTCTGTGCAGCGAAAAAGTTGGCACGCGAATTGCTTTATATAAAGTGTACAATAAAAAAATTAGGGAGTGTCAGATATGAAAAGAATTATGTTAGTTTGTGCAGCAGGAATGAGCACTAGTTTATTAGTTACAAAAATGGAAAAAGCCGCTGAAGCTCAAGGATTAGAATCAGATATTTTCGCAGTTTCAGCTTCGGAAGCGGATGCAAAATTAGAAGATGCCAGCAAACCAGTAGATGTTTTACTATTAGGCCCACAAGTTCGTTTTATGAAGAGCCAATTTGAAACAAAATTAGCCGATAAAGGTATCCCAGTTGACGTTATTGATATGAAGGATTACGGCATGATGAATGGCGAGGCTGTTTTAGGTACTGCATTGAGCCTAATGAAGTAAGAAATTAAAGGGGAGCTAAGCAAATGAGCGAAACAATGAGTCAGGAACAATTAGAAGCAGTAATGGGCTTGATCATCAACGCCGGCAACGCGAAAAGCGATGCAATGGAAGCGATTCAAGCAGCTAAAGAGGGGAACTTTGCTTTGGCACAGGAAAAGCTTGAGGCAGCCGATCAAGCCTTAGTAGAAGCACATCATTCTCAAACAGGGCTGTTGACTGAAGAAGCTAGTGGAAATCCAATGACCGTGACACTTTTGGCTGTTCATAGTCAAGATCATTTAATGACTAGTATTACTTTTAACGACATGGCAAAAGAAGTCGTAGATTTATACAAACGTTTGGGTAACGAATAGGAAGTGATCCCGTGAAATTAGCTCGTGATCATGAATCGTTGAAAGCGATCACAGGTTTAATTGAATACGCTTTTAGGAAACAACAACCAATCATCGATGATCCGCTTTTCTTATCACGTTATGAACATGCTGATAGTTATGGCATGTATCACGAAGGTGAATTGACAAGTTTAGTCATGGCGAATCATTTTGAAATCCAACTTTTTGATGAAAGAGTTAAAATGGCCGGTGTTGGTTATGTCGGCAGTTATCCAGAATATCGAGGTCAAGGTGGCGTCAGCAATATCATGCCCGAACTCTTGGCGGATCTTTATGAACAAGGTGTGGCGGTTTCTCAGCTTGCTCCATTTTCTGAAGGTTTTTATCGTCAATTTGGATACGAGCCGACTAGCCGTAGAAAAATCTATCGCATTCCAGCACTAGCCTTTAATTATTTGCCAAGTGAACGAAGGGGGAATGTTAAACGCGGAACCTGGCAGCAGATGAAGCTGGTGATCCAATCGATTTATCAGCGCTTATTGATGCAACAACAAGTCGGAACAGTGGTACGTGAAGACTGGTGGTGGGAACGACTAGATCATTATTATCCACACCGTTTTTATGCCGTTGCTTACGATGATGCTGGTGAAGCGAAGGGGTACATTATTTATCGAATGCAAGGCAGCACACTGGTAGTAGACGAGCTTGCTTATGAAAACGAACTCGCACTGCGAAAATTATTAACGTACTTAAAATCCCATGTCTCATCATTTGAAGAATTTCTTTATTATGCACCTGTCCATGAACTGATTGAAAAATGTTTTCGTGAACAAGAGCAGCTTAAAATTACTCTAGAACCTTATATGATGAGTCGAATTATCGACATTAAGCAATTATTACCGAAACTTCCAATAAACCAAAAAGAAATTATTTTAGAAGTAACTGAAGATAAGGAATGTCCTTGGAATGTTGGTAGCTGGCTAGTCAGCCAGGGGACTTGTCAAAAAGTACAAGAAGCAGGCGACATCAAAGCGTCCATTCATGGGTGGAGCGAATTATTACTGGGAGAATTGACTTTAGCTGAAGGGATCTTTCTTGGTAAAGTCACAGCTGCGAAAGGGTTCACGGCTGAAATTTTTCCAAAAGGTCGACAAAGTTTTTATGATTATTTTTAAATAGGGGGAAATACAAAAATGGATAAATTTATCAATTTTATGGAGAAACACTTTATCCCACATGCATCAAAGATCGGTAATCAACGTCATTTGATCGCAATTCGGGATGCCTTTACAGTAACCATGCCGTTAATGATTTTAGGGGCTTTAGCGGTAATGTTGAACAACTTGCCAATTCCAGCCTTCCAAAACTTCATGAGCGGTATTTTCGGCGGAGATTCTTGGACAGGCTTTGGTGGAGCTGTTTGGAACGGAACTTTTGGTGTTCTATCAGTTTTCATCGCTTTTCTAGTAGCTTATAACTTAGCTCATCACTATGGTAAAGATCCAATCGGTACTGGTGTAGTATCCGTTGCTTCTTTCTTCACTTTAGGAGCGGCAACTAGCGGAATGAACTCTTCTGGTTTGTTCGTAGCATTGATCGTCGGTATCGTAGTTGCAGAAATCTTCACTCGTTTAGTTGGTAATGAAAAATTAGTCGTTAAAATGCCAGAAGGCGTGCCACCAGCAGTTGCTCGTTCATTCGCATCTTTATTCCCAGCCATGATCACTGTTTCAATCTTTGGTTTGATCGCAGCGATTATTGCCGGATTTGGTGTGGAAGATATGTTCGCTGAATTCTATGCATTGGTTCAAGAACCATTCATGGGCTTGGCTAACTCATACGGTTCAGCATTATTGATTGCCTTCATCACACCATTCTTATGGTTCTTTGGACTACATGGTGCCAACATGATTGACCCATTCATGCAAGCAATCAACGCACCTGCAATTGAAGCAAACAATGCTGCTCTTTCAGCTGGAAAAGCTGCTCCTTATATCGTTAATAAACCATTCATCGATTCATTCGTAAACATGGGTGGTACTGGGGTAACGATTGGTCTAATCATTGCTATCTATTTAGTTGGACGTAAGAACAAACCATTTATGGTTGTAAACAATTTGGCTGCTGCTCCTGGTATTTTCAACATTAATGAACCATTGATGTTCGGTCTACCATTGGTATTGAACCCAATTATGTTTATTCCATTCATTTTGACACCAATGGTTTGTGTGTCAACAGCGTACTTTGCAACCAGCTTTGGCTGGGTACCGGCAGCAACAGTTATGCCACCATGGGTAACACCACCAATCATTGGCGGATTCTTGGCAACTCAAAGCTTCTCAGGTGCAATTTTAGCTGCTGTTAACTTAGTTATCTCTATCGTTATGTACGTACCATTTGTATCATTAGCAACAAGACAAGAGCTTAAAAAAGTAGCAGAAGCACAATAATTTATTCAAAGGGGGTGCGGATCACTGGATTCCACCCCTTTTAATATTGCAAAACAACTAATTTTTAGAATGAGGTAGATCTACAATGAAAACTTTCCCAAAGAATTTTTGGTGGGGGGCTGCAACATCTGGCCCACAAAGTGAAGGACGCTTTAACAAAAAACATGCCAATGTCTTCGATTATCACTTCGAGATCGAACCCGAAAAATTCCACAATCATGTTGGACCAGACGTCGCTTCCAACTTTTATAACAGCTACAAAGAAGATATCCAAATGATGCGTTCTATCGGTATGAATAGTTTACGGACAAGTATTCAATGGAGTCGTCTGATTGATGATCTAGAAACGAATACAGTCAATCAGGATGCTGTGGACTTTTACAATAATGTGATTGATGCGATGCTTGCTGAAGGAATGACTCCAGTCATGAATCTGCACCATTTTGATTTACCAGTAGAATTGTTTGATAAATATGGCGGCTGGGAATCGAAAAAAGTGGTCGATCTATATGTTGGTTTTGCAGAAAAATGTTTTGAACTGTTTGGCGATCGGGTAAAATTCTGGACCACTCATAATGAACCGATGGTGGTAGTGGAGGGTGAATACTTATTCCAATTTCATTATCCTAATATCGTTGATGGAAAAAAAGCGGTGCAAGTTGCTTACAATTTAAATTTGGCCTCTGCCAAAGCCATTCAAGCATTTCGCAAACTGAACATCGATGGAGCGCAGATCGGAACAATTTTAAATCTTACGCCTACGTATGCGGCCTCTGATGCACCGGAAGATCAGGAAGCAGCGCGGATTGCTGAACTGTGGAACAACAAAATGTTCCTAGAACCAGCGATTTATGGACATTTTCCAGCTGAATTGGAAGAGCTATTAACGAACGATAAAGTTCTATGGGAAACTACCGAAGAAGAAAAAGAAATTTTGAAAAACAATACGGTCGATTTCTTGGGTGTGAACTTCTACCATCCAAATCGCGTGAAGGCTCCTGATGTGGCGCCGAATTCGGTGGGTGAATGGATGCCAGACCGTTATTATGATGCGTATGATATGCCAGGTCGCCGTGTGAACCTAGATCGCGGGTGGGAAATTTATCCAAAAGCGCTTTATGATATCGCAGTGAACATCAAAGAAAATTATAAAAACATTCCGTGGTACGTATCTGAAAATGGTATGGGTGTTTCGAACGAGGAGCGCTTCAAAAATGCTGATGGCATGATCGAAGATGATTATCGGATTGATTTTGTGCAGGAACATTTGGAATGGCTGCATAAAGGGATCGAAGAAGGTTCCAATTGCTTTGGTTACCATATGTGGACGCCAATTGATTGCTGGTCTTGGTTGAACTCATACAAGAACCGCTATGGTTTCATTTCAAACAATATTCATACACAAATTAAAACAGTTAAGAAATCCGGTTATTGGTTCAAAGAAGTAACCGAAAGAAATGGTTTAGAAGATTAACCGAGGAGGGAAAAATTAGTGAAACGTGAACTAGGTATTTCAGTCTATCCCGATCATAGTGATCCTCAGGCGGATCGTGATTATATCAAGAAAGCAGCTGAGCTTGGCTATACGCGGATTTTTATGAGCATGCTGGAAGTGACTGAAGGCAAAGAAAAGGTCAGCGAGAAATTCGGCAGCATCATTCATTACGCGAAGGATCTTGGCTTTGAAACAGTCTTGGATATTGCCCCATCAATTTTCGATGATTTAGGCATTTCATACGATGATTTAAGCTTCTTCGCGGAGCTTGGTGCTGAAGGGATTCGTTTAGATGAAGGCTTTGATGGCAACAAAGAAGCGATGTTGAGCTTCAATCCTGAAGGCTTGGCAATCGAATTGAACATGAGTAACAATGTGGCTTATCTTGATAATATTTTGTCTTACGAAGCCAATGAACCATTTATTTATGGCTGTCACAATTTTTATCCTCAAGAGGGTTCGGCATTGCCATATGATTTCTTCATTAGCTGCAGTGAGCGCTTCAAGGGTCATGGCATTAAAACAGCGGCATTTGTTACCAGCCATGAGGCAGAATATGGTCCGTGGGATGTGAATGATGGGTTGCCAACTTTGGAGATGCATCGCCATTTACCAATTGATTTGCAGGCGCGTCATATGTTCGCGACAGGGCTGATTGATACCGTGATTATTGGAAATGCCTATGCATCAGATGAGGAACTAGAAAAAGTAGCGGCTGTGGATCGTTACAAAGTAAGCTTAGGGATCGAATTTGTACCAGAAGCAACGGAGATCGAGCGTAAGATCGTCGCTGATCCAAAACATTTCCGTCGTGGGGATATTACTTCTACCGCTGTTCGTTCAACCATGGTTCGGGTGAAATACGCAGATGTCGCAAATCCAGTTCATGATAATACCCAAGAATTTCAGGTGGGTGATGTCGTAGTTGGTAATGATGAATTCGGCAAATACAAAAATGAATTGCAGATCGTCCTAGAACCTCATAGCGATTCACGAAAAAATTTAGTCGGCAGGATTCCGCATGAAGAACTGATTATGCTGGATTTCTTGAAGCCGTGGGCGAAGTTTCAGTTTGTTCCTAAAAACTAAATTTGAGACGGATGATAAAAAGATGAAGGTTCGTTATTGACAAACCCTGAAAAGGCGTGTAAAGTATGACTCAACTTAATCAAACGACAATGAAAAGAAGAGTAGCAGTTCATTTGTTCTCAGAGAGTCTCTGGTAGGTGAGAAGAGACAGCAATGTTTTGTGAACCACATCTTTGAGTCGATCAGTTGAATCTAGTAGGCTGGTCCGGGAGCGCCCGTTATAGCAGAGGTCAGATTGACCAGTTGAGATCGCTTGTTGTGAGACGGCGATGAAAAAAGGTGGAACCACGTAATTACGTCCTTTAGTCCTAGCGACTAAAGGACTTTTTTTATTTTCACCTGCTGAGAATGCTGACCTGTAGAGGTTCTTTTTGCGAGAAAGGAACAAAGATGAGGTGGAACCGCGTATTCAACGCCCTCTGGTAGAGATACCAGAGGGCGTTAGTTGTTTTTTGAGAAAGATTCGAAAGGCCGTGCAACTTTCGAAAAAATGGAGGGATATTGGGATGAATTATTTGATCGACGTCATGCCGCAATTATTACAAGGGGCAACGACAACACTGAAATTATTTGCTTTTACGATACTGGGCTCATTGCCGCTGGGGATTTTATTATCCTTCGGGCTAGCAAGCAAGTTTAAACCACTACAATGGATCTTACGTTTTTATGTTTGGATCATGCGAGGAACTCCTTTGCTATTACAATTGATTTTTGTCTTTTATGGATTGCCGTTAGTTGGAATTATTTTTGATCGTTTTGACGCGGCACTGTTCGCCTTCGTATTGAACTATGCCGCATATTACGCAGAAATCTTCCGCGGTGGGATTCAATCAATTCCTGTTGGACAATATGAAGCATCAAAGGTGATCGGGTTAACGTCGGTTCAAACGATCACGCGAATCATTATTCCTCAGGTCGTAAAAATTGTTTTACCTTCTGTAGGGAATGAAGTGATCAATCTGGTTAAGGATACTTCACTTGTGTATATTCTAGGCTTATCAGACGTGATGCGTGCCGGGAAAATTGCGATGGAGCGTGACACTACCTTACTTCCGTTATTCGGTGTAGCAATCATTTACTTAGCGCTGACCGGTGTGACCTCAGTTATCTTGAAACAGCTAGAAAATCGTTTGAATTATTATCGTTAGGCAGGTGGAAAAAAATGATTGAATTGAAAAATGTAAACAAATCCTTTGGCAGTAAAAAAGTGATCAATAATTTGGACTTAGTCATTCCGGATGGACAAATTTTAGCGATCGTTGGTCCATCTGGGGGAGGTAAAACAACGCTACTAAGAACCTTGGCTGGATTAGAAACGGCTGACAGCGGGACGTTTTTATTAGATGGAGATCCCTTTGATCCAACTTCTTCGAAACAACAGGAGCAGGTCGTTGGCGTGGTTTTCCAAGATTTCCAATTATTTCCGCATTTGAGTGTGATGGATAATATCACGATCGGTCCTCGGTTAGTTTTAAAACAGGACAAAGAAACGTATACCGATAAGGCGAACCACTTAGCGAAATTATTGGATATCGAAGAATTATTAAACAATTATCCTTACCAGTTGTCTGGCGGACAGAAGCAACGTTTGGCGATTGCTCGGGCGATGGCGATGAACCCTAAGGTATTGGCATACGATGAACCAACAAGTGCATTAGATCCTGCGTTGCGCCAGCAAGTAGCGAGCTTGATTTTAGAATTAAAAGCAGACGGTGTGACTCAGATCGTTGTAACCCATGATTTAGATTTTGCTGAGGAAATTGGTGACAAGGTATTGAAGGTAGAACCTATCAAATAAAAAACGACATTAGGAGGAGTTAATATGAAATTGAAAAAATTGGTTTTGGGAATGGTAGCTGTCTTGACTTTAGTAAGTTTAGCCGCGTGTGGAAAGAAAGAAGCCAGCGGTGACGACAGCTGGAAAACCATTGAGAAGGATAAAAAGGTAACGATTGGTTTAGATGATACGTTTGTACCAATGGGCTTCAAGGATGAAGATGGAAAAATCGTTGGTTTTGATATTGATTTAGCCAAAGCGGTTTTTGATCAATATGATATCAAAGCGGATTTTCAACCAATTGATTGGTCAATGAAGGAAAATGAATTGGACAACGGTACGATTGATTTAATCTGGAATGGCTATACTGTTACGAAATCGCGAGAAAAGAAAGTGCTTTTCTCTGATCCTTATGCGCAAAACGAACAAGTCTTGGTTACAAAAAAAGACAGCGGGATCACTAAAGCTGCAGATATGAAAGACAAAGTCTTAGGTGCTCAAGAAGGTTCTTCTGGCTATGAAGCCTTTAACAATGAGACAAAAACCTTGAAGGACATCGTTAAGGAAAACGATGCAACCTTGTATGCTAGCTTCAATGAAGCAATGATTGATTTGGAAAATGGCCGGATCGACGGAGTGTTGATTGATAAGGTTTATGCGGATTACTACTTGAAGAAGGCGAATAAATTAGATGACTACAACATCTTCAGCGTTGGTTTCAAGAATGAAAACTTTGCAGTTGGCGCACGTAAAGGCGATAAGGAATTAGTAAGCAAAATCAACAGTGCCTTCAAAGAACTGCAAGACAACGGCAAATATGCTGAAATCTCTAAGAAGTGGTTTGGTGAAGAATGGTCTTTACCAAAAGAGTAATCAGAACGTCCCCTTAAATTTTAATTAACCAAAAAGAAAAGGCGAGCAAAACTTTTGTTCGCCTTCTTTTTTTTGTATAATGGTACAGAATGGAAAGAGGGATAACATGGCGCAAAAAAAGCGTACAAAGAAAAAAAGAAAAACGAAAAAGCAAAAACAACTACAAGAACAGCGCCTGATCATTGGACTTGGGCTTTTATTTATTTTATTCACAGTCTTTGCCATATTTAAATTAGGGTTCTTAGGAAATTTAATCGCGAATGTATTACGCTTGATTGGCGGCAATACCTATCAGTTTCTAGCATTGCTATTAGGCTTTTACGGAGCGTTGCTTGTAGCGAAGAACACCAAGCTGCGGATAACCAAACCACGACGTTGGATCGGTATTGGTGTTTTCTATTTAGGGATTTTATTGATTCTCCATGCCCGTTTGTTTATGAAAGTGGAGAGCCAAGATCCTAATATTTTGAAGACGACTTGGGATCTTTTGATGGTCGACTTTTTAGGAAATCAAATCACCCAAAATGTTGGCGGCGGGATGCTTGGAGCGGCACTTTATAATTTGACGCACTTTTTAGTGTCGCAAGTCGGTAGTTATTTGATCGCTGTTTTACTATTGATTCTTGGTGTTTTCTTATTCAGTCTCTTAGAATTTAACCAAGTAACCGATTATTTGGCTCACCTTGTTGATACTGTGCGGGAGAAATTCTCTGAATCAGACGAGAAAAAAGCCCAAAAAGCGGCTAAAAAGGAAGAACGGCAAGCTCAGAGAGCACAAGCGAAAGCGGAAAAACAAGCTGCCGAAAAGGCTAAGAAGGAAGCAGAACAAGCCGAGCGTGAAAAAAATAAAGTCCGCTCTTTGACACCAGGTGAACAGCTGGCGAAAGAAAGCCAAGAGCGTCTGGAGAAAGAGCCTGAGCAAATGACTTTGGTGCCAATCGAAGGCTTCCAAGAGAATTTGGAGCCTCTGGCATCAACCGCTCCATCAGCTTCAACTAAAAGAACAGAGTTTGAGGAAGAAGAGCTGGATGATCCCGGTGATTTAGAATTCGAGATCAGCGCAGAACCTGAAGATCATGATTATCAATTACCACCTTCAACACTGCTCGATTCAATTCCAGCGGCAGACCAAAGTGATGAATACAAGAAAATCGAACAAAATATCAAAGTGCTGGAAAAAACCTTCAACAGCTTTGGTGTGGATGCAAAAGTTGTCAAAGCCAGCTTAGGCCCATCCGTTACGAAATTTGAAGTACAGCCTGCTGTTGGTGTGAAGGTCAGCAAAATCGTTAATCTAACCGATGATATTGCTTTGGCATTGGCGGCGAAGGATGTACGGATGGAAGCACCGATTCCAGGGAAATCATTGATCGGTATCGAAGTACCAAATAGCACGATCAGTATGGTTTCCTTCCGAGACATTATTGAAGCCCAACCAAATCATCCCGATAAACTACTGGAAGTACCGTTAGGTCGAGATATTTCAGGGATGGTTCAAACCGCCGACTTGTCTAAAATGCCTCACTTATTAGTAGCAGGATCAACTGGTAGTGGGAAGTCCGTTTCTATCAATGGGATCATCACCAGTATCCTGATGCGGGCAAAACCGAATGAAGTCAAATTAATGATGATCGACCCGAAAATGGTGGAGCTGAATGTCTATAATGGTATTCCACATTTACTGACCCCTGTGGTAACCAACCCACGAAAAGCGGCACAAGCCTTACAAAAGGTTGTTCAGGAAATGGAAGAACGATACGAAAAATTTGCGGCAACGGGCGTACGGAATATTTCCGGCTTCAATGAATTAGTGATCCAGAAAAATTTGGAAGATGGACAAAATCGTCCAATCTTACCTTTCATCGTAGTTATCGTGGATGAGTTGGCTGACTTAATGATGGTGGCAAGTAATGAAGTCGAAGATGCCATCACTCGTTTAGCTCAAATGGCTCGTGCGGCAGGAATCCATATGATTCTTGCCACCCAACGTCCAAGTGTTGACGTTATTACCGGGATCATTAAAGCCAATGTGCCATCACGAATCGCCTTTGCTGTATCTAGTGGTACAGACTCTCGGACGATTATTGATAGTAACGGAGCTGAAAAACTTCTCGGTCGCGGAGATATGCTATTCCTCCCAATGGGTGAAAATAAACCGATCCGTGTCCAAGGAGCGTTCATCTCTGATCACGAAGTAGAACGAGTAGTAGAGTTCGTTTCTGATCAACAGGAAGCCCATTATGAAGAAAAAATGATGCCAACAGAAGAAACCTCTTCGTCACCGTCAGATACACCGCAGGACGATTTATATGAAGAGGCCAAAGCATTAGTAGTCGAGATGCAGACAGCCAGCATTTCCTTGCTGCAACGACGTTTTCGTATTGGGTATAATCGAGCGGCTCGTATTGTAGATGAACTAGAAGAACGTGGAGTTATCGGTCCTTCAACTGGTAGTAAACCACGAGAGGTCCTCTTACAAAAAGCAGAAGAGGAACCGGAAAATCCTTTAGATGAATAGCAAAAGCTTTGCCAAATGATTTTGGCAAAGCTTTTTTTCTTTGCACATATGTGCAGATTGATTTAAGATTTCACCTGTCCTAAATTTTCCATTCTTAAGTTACAACCTTTTTTCTACGTGCATAGAAGTGCGTCATTGCTAGCTTTTTCATAAAAATGGTATTCGTTCTTTTAATTGTAAGGGAGTAAACGAATCGATTTCAACATTAATGTGTAACGTGTATGTGTTATACAATAGAAAAACCCTGTGCTATCTTTTTGTTAGATTGATAAGCGCTTACAATTGGAGGAATAAAAATGAAGGGATTGAATCAACGACAGAAAAAATTAATCCATTTGCTTGTACAGAATGAAAACTATTTGCCAGTGGCTTTTTATTCCGAGAAATTAGGAAAATCAAGTCGAACCATTTATTCTGATTTGGAAAAGATTCAGGTCTTTTTAACAAAGGAACCACTGATTTTAGAAAAAAAGCCGCGAGTGGGGATTCAATTACAAGGAACCATTTCGAACAAAATGCAGCTTTTGGAAAAAATCAAAGACAAGGCAAACGAAGGAACTGTTGAAACACAGGAGCGGCAATGGCAAATCGCTAAGCGTCTTTTGATCGATGATGAAACAGTGACCCAACAGAAGCTTGCTCAACAATTTCATGTGAGTCCAAGCTCGATTGCAAGTGATTTAGAGAAAACGATTGAGCGGTATTGTATCAACCTTATCGCTTCAAAGCGCGGAACGAACGTTACCGGCAGCGAAGAAGAGATTCAAAACGGTATTTTTCGTTTTTGCGAAGATTACCTGGATTCCCATGGAGTCGATACTGAGGATTTGTTTTATAAAGCAACGCAGGAGATTTTGTTTCAAGTATTTCCCCAAAAAATAGTTAAGGCAGTATTTGCTCAGTTAGAAATTATGAAGAATCAAACAGAATTTTATTTCTCGGCTCATTATCTGAAATCGTTACTCATTCGTTTGTTGGTATTCTGTTTCCGCTTAAGTAAGCAAAAGCATATCGAAGAAAAAGAATTTCTATTTGATCAAATCAAAATGATCGATACGTATTTGATTGCGAATGAGTTATTGGTTAATATTGCGAAGAAAACGGCACTTGATTATAACGAAGACGATATTTCTTACATAAATCGTCAACTAGTCGGTTATGGGGTGAAGCCTACCACAAAAGAACCAGAAAGCTACGAAAAGTATGCTGTGACGATCCATAAAATTTTAAAAAGTATGAGTGAGATCATGCAGGTTGATTTTTTAGCGGATCATCAATTAGCAGAACGCTTTACGAGTCATTTTATCCCCATGATCTATCGCTTGAAAATGGGTATCGTGATTACAAATCCCTTAGTAGAGGAAATCAGGAATCAGTACGCAATTACATTCAGTGCTACTTGGTATGCGCTAGCGAATGTGGAAGAAAAATTAGGTGTGCAATTTAATGATGAAGAAGTGGCTCTGGTGGCAATGTATTTTCAAGTTTCACTAGAAAAGAGTCAAAACGGAAAAAAGATTTTGATTGTTTGTCCAAACGGTATAGGAACTTCCGAATTGATCTTTAATAAAATTAAACGCATTTTACCAGCGCAGGACATTGCAGAAGTCACCACAGTTGATAAGCTCTATAAGAAAAATCTAGATAACGTAGATTTGATCATTACATCAATCAAGCTCAAGGAACTGAATAAGCCAGTTATACAAGTGTCAACGCTGGTTACGCAAGAGGATATCATCAATATTACTTCACTTTACTCAAATTTATTTTATTCAGAGGAACCGGATGAAACCGAAATTATAGAGTTCCCATTTTTGAAAGAAGTAATCGATCAGGCATTTATTCACACCCAAAAGTGTTTCTCCGACAAGCAGACTTGTTTGCACTGGATGATTGATCAATTAGAGAAACAAAAAATAGTCACAGCGGAGTTTCGTAAAGAAGTTTTTGATCGTGAGGCAATTGGTGAGACCGCGCTAGCAACAGGAGTAGCTATTCCACATGCCGCGCCGCAAAATGTCTTACAGTCAAAAATTGCGATCGTCACACTGAAGCAGCCGATTATTTGGGATCAAAGGAAAGTTCAATACGTCCTATTGATGTGTATCGCCAAAAGTGATCGAAAACTTGTTCGTGGTGTCATCACGGATATTCATAAAATTGTGCAATCGGAAAAACAGCTGAGTCGCTTTTTTGCTGAAAGAGAAGCGCTAGAAATTTATCACGATATTATTAGGAGGTAGAAATATGCAAATCATCAATGAAAAGTTAGTCGATTTAGCGATAGAGGCTGATTCAAAAATGACAGCTATCAATGTCTTAGCGGAACGAATCAATCAGGAAGGACGTTTGCACGACTATGTGGGTTACGTCGAAAGCGTAATAGAACGTGAGAATTTAACAACTACTGGAATCGGGTTTGGCATTGCGATTCCTCATGGGAAAAGTCCTTATGTGAAAGAAACAACAGTAGCATTTGGTCGCCTAACGGACAAAGTCGATTGGCAGAGTTTGGATGGGGAAAACGTCGGATTGGTCTTTTTACTAGCCGTACCAGAAGAATGTCAAGGAGATCAGCATTTGAAGATCATTGCGGGACTATCAAGAAAACTGGTTCATCAGGAATTTCGCGATACCTTGCAACATGCCGCAAGTGATCAAGAAATCGTCAACTTATTAAACGATAGCCTAACTGGCGTTGTTGCCTAAAAAAAAAGGAGAGAGAAATTATGAAATTAATCGCTGTAACAGCTTGTCCATCAGGAGTTGCGCATACGTACTTAGCTGCAGAAAGCTTAGAAGTCGCAGCTAAGAAGAATAATGTCGAAATCAATGTAGAGACACAAGGTTCGATCGGGATTGAGAATGAATTAACGCCGGAACAGATTAACGAAGCAGAAGCGGTAATCTTGACCAATAATATTGGTATTAAAAATGAAGAACGCTTCAAAGGAAAACCAGTTATTCGAGTGAGTGCTGGCGACTGCATCAATAAAGGAGAAGCAATCGTCAAAAAAATTCAACAAAAATTAGCAAAATAGGGCGTTGCTTCCGTTTTTTGGGAAAAGATAATACTTTAGCGGAGTAGTAGAGGTGTTGAATAGAGGCTCATTTTTCTTTGGAAGATTGAAAATTTTTAGGTGAACTAGGAGGAACCGGAATGATTGAACTATTAAAAGATACTAGAAAAAACATGATGACGGGTGTTTCATATATGATTCCATTTGTTGTTGCAGGCGGTATTTTATTAGCGCTGAGCGTCTTGCTTTCAGGAAATGCGTCAGTACCTGATAAAGGCTGGTTAGCCGATATTGCCAATATTGGGATCACAGGACTGGGAATGATGGTACCTATTTTATCTGGCTATATCGCATTTTCCATGGTGGATCGACCAGGACTTGCCCCAGGAATAATTGGTGGCCTGATTGCGAGTAATATTGGCGCAGGTTTTTTAGGTGGGATTTTATCAGGGATCGTGGCAGGCGTCGTAGTCTTTTATTTAAAGAAAATTAAGCTGCCTTCAAGCTTACGTTCGCTTGGACCAATTTTTATTATTCCTTTATTTGGGACATTGATTGTCGGCGTATTGATGTACTGGGTGATTGGTCAGCCAATCGCTTCACTAATGACCGCTTTAACCAAATGGTTAGAGTCGATGGGAACAGGGAACTTAGTTGTCTTGGGACTTATTCTAGGTGCGATGATCGCTTCTGATATGGGTGGTCCGATCAATAAAGTAGCCTTTAGTTTCGGTTCGGCCATGGTAGGAACGATTAACCCGGCGACAGGTTTACCCAGTGATACAGCCTTGACGATCATGGCTGGAATTGGTGCGGCAATCTGTATCCCGCCGCTTGCGATGGGCTTAGCGACGATTGTTGCTCCGAAAAAGTTTTCGGTGGAGGAAAGAAATTCTGGTAAGGCCGCGATCGTGATGGGATTGGTAGGAATATCAGAAGGGGCGATTCCGTTTGCTGCGGCTGATCCTCTTCGTTGCATCCCGGCAAATATGATCGGTAGTGCGATTGGTGCTGCTATTGCGATGTTTTTAGGCGCAGGAAATCCAGCTCCTTGGGGTGGTTGGATTGTTGCTCCAGTAGCACAGAATCCATTAGTTTATATTCTGGGTACCTTGATTGGCTCGATCATCACCGCAGGTATCGTGATCATTTTGAAAAAACCAGTCGTTGAGGAAGACTTGCAAAGTATTGGACAGGATGATGATTTCGATTTAGATATTGAGATTATGTAAGGAAATGTGCCGGATTTTTCGGCACATTTTTTTACACCAATAATAATTTTGCGTAGGCGCTGATCATGCGTTCATAATCTAAAGGCAGACCTTTGCTGGCAATGACTACATCGATTTCGGACCAAGGAGCTACTTGTACCAAAGAGGTTTTTTCAAATTTTGTATGATCAAGTAAAACGATTTTTTTGGTTGATTTTCTCAACATTTGTCGTTTGGTTTCAGCATCAATCAAAGAAGAAGTACAAAAGCCCTTGCGATTTTTAACACCGCTAGACCCAAAGAAGCAGAGATCGAATTGAATGTCAGGATAACTCTCGTTCCCGCTATTGCGAAAGGCCATATCCGCGGGTGAGTATTCACCACCAAAACAAAAAAGCTGATGAGGTCCGTTTGCCAATTGGAGGACGGCTGCTAATGAGCTGGTAAAAATTTGCTTCTTTTCTAACGACATCATTTTTTTTGCTAAAAGCGCTACGGTACTGCCTTGATCCAAACCAAGCGTAAAATCTTTCTCAGAAATAAATGCTAAAGCGGCGTTTGTAATACGCTCCTTTTCTGAAAGTTGAGTGGTTCGTTGAAAGACAGGAGCCAATTCTTTTTCTTTAATTAGAACGGCTTTGCCATGATGTTTTTCTAAAATACCTTCTTGAGCAAGATAGGTTAAATCTTTACGAATCGTTTCGTCGGAGACATGAAATTTTTTCACTAATTCATGTACCCTTAGTTCATTTTGCTGATACAAAAGGTCAGTAATCTCTTTACGTCGCTGAGCAATTTCAACGGCCTTCATGGACTTTTCTCCTTTTTGACAAACGTAGCATGAGAATCCAATAAAAACAATCAAAAACTTGGGAAAAACTGAGTAAACCCAACTTTTTCTTAGGATTACAAAGAATCCTATAGTTTCAAACGAAAAATATTTCTATACTAAAAGCGAATAAAAGAGAACGAGGAGGAGTTAGAAATGGGAGCAGGAGTCATTGATCAAGAAAAAAATATCGCAAATATCGTGGTTAAGGGGAATCCGCGGATTCAACTGATGAAGGAGCATTTGTTTAAAGAAAAACGGCAGATTTCATTAGAGCGTGCATTGTTTTACACAGAAAGCTATCGTCAGACAGAAGGTGAAGAAACAATTTTGCGACGGGCAAAAGCTGTAGCACATATTTTAGCAAACGTAGAAATCAGTATTCGAACAGGCGAATTATTGGTGGGCAATCGAACCGTTCGCCCACGTTCGGGAATTCTTTCACCAGAGATGGACCCGTATTGGATCATGGAGGAAATTGATACGATTGCCACACGTCCGCAGGATCAGTTTGAATTTACAGAAGCAGACAAAAAGATTTATCGAGAAGATTTATATCCTTATTGGAAAAAGCGTTCTATGAAGGATTTTATCAATGGAGAGCTGACTGAAGAGGTTACAAATGCCTTAAAAGACGATGTATTCAAATTGAATCAAACGGATAAGGGGCAAGGGCACATTATCATGGATTTTCCTGGTATTTTGTCACGAGGACTAGGAGGCTATCTTGATTTATTAGATCGAAAAATCAATCAAGAGCCTGAAAATCATTTTTATCAAGCAGGTAAAATTATTTTTAGCGCGATGCAGGATCATTTTTTACGCTATGCAGATTTAGCAGAAGTGATGAGCAGCCAAGAAAAAAATGCTCAACGCCAAGAAGAGTTATTAACCATTTCGTCAATGTGTCGCAAACTGAGCAGCGAAAAACCGACTTCTTTTTATGAAGCATTGCAATTATTATGGATGACCAGCATTGTTGGCCAATACGAATCGAATGCCTCGTCCCTTTCGCTAGGACGAATGGATCAGTATCTATATCCGTTTTACGAGACCTCGTTGCAATTGGGTGTTAGTAAAGAGTTCTTATATGAGGTATTAGGTGATTTTTATATTAAGACAAATGACGTAGTACTTTTACGTTCTGAAAGCAGTGCGAAATGTTTTGCCGGTTTCCCTACTGGCTACACAGTTGTTCTAGGCGGTCTAGATGAACTGGGACATGCGGCAGTTAATCCATTGTCGTTCATGATGCTGGAGCTTTATCATGAAATTTTGCTTCCTCAACCAAATTTATCAGTCCGTATGAACGAATTGATCCCGCGTCGTTTTTTATTGAAGACAGTAGAGACAATTCGATTAGGGACAGGCATTCCCCAGTTATTCAATGATGAAGTTTGTGTTCCGGCTTTTTTAAGTAAAGGTGTATCCCTTGATGACGCACGGGATTATGCGACAGTTGGGTGTGTAGAGACTTCCATCCCTGGTAAAACATATGGCCTGCATGATATCGCGCTCTTTAATTTATTGCGAATCATGGAATTAACAATGTACGAGTTAAGGTATGACAAGGACTTGACCTATGATCGTTTAGTTGAAAAGATCGAGGAGAAGATCGATTATTATGTGGCATTAGTGGTCAAGGGATCAAATATTGTAGATTTAGGGCATCGTCATTATGCGCCAACGCCTTTCTTATCCGTTCTAATTGATGATTGTTTAGTAAAAGGGAAGGATGTCACAGAAGGTGGTGCCCGGTATAACTTTTCTGGGGTACAGGGGATCGGTGAAGCGAACCTGAGTGATTCTCTTTATATTGTGAAAAAGATGGTTTTTGAAAATAAGGAAATGACGTTTAGTGAGCTAGTTGATGCGTTAGAGAAAAACTATTCAGGAGAATATTCAAAGCTGCAAAATCATGTAATTCAAGATTTTGAAAAATTTGGAAATGACGATGAAGAACTGGATAGTATAGCAGCAAAAATCTTTCGACACTATGCGAAAGAGTTAGAAAAATACGAAAATGTCCGAGGCGGACAGTTTATCCCCGGCGCTTATACTGTCTCGGCGCATATCCCATTGGGTGAAGCAGTGGGGGCAACACCAGATGGTCGAAAGGCGCAAGAGCAATTAGCAGACGGCGGTTTATCCCCGATGGTTGGGCGTGATCATTTAGGTCCAACCGCTGTTTTGAAATCCGTCAGTAAATTAGACAACTACTTAACCGTAAATGGCAGTCTCTTGAATTTGAAATTTCAACCAAACACGTTGAAGGGGCAGCAAGGATTAAATAAATTTGCGGACTTCTTAATGGCTTTCACGAAACTAAAAATTCAACACGTTCAATTCAATGTTCAATCAAAGGAAACATTGGTAGCAGCTCAGAAGCATCCAGAAAAATACTCTGGCCTATTGGTTCGCGTTGCTGGATATAGTGCCTTCTTTGTTGATCTAAATAAACAAATTCAAGATGATATTATTGCGCGTGTGGAGCATCAATTGTAGAACGAGGGGATACGAAATGAAGCAAGGACTAATTTTTAACATACAACGTTATTCTGTTCATGATGGTGGAGGAATTCGCACATTGATCTTTTTGAAGGGCTGTCCTTTACGTTGTCCTTGGTGTTCTAACCCTGAATCACGAAAAAAAGTTGAACCAACGACTTGGATAAAAAATGGAAGAACCGAAAAAATCGGAGACTGGCGATCAGTAGACGAGATACTAGACGAAGTACTGAAAGATGAAATTTTTTATCGGACATCTGGTGGTGGCGTAACGTTATCAGGAGGAGAAGTTTTACTACAGTCAGAATTCGCGAGAGAATGTTTAAAGGAACTAAAGAAATTGGGAATTCATACGGCGATTGAAACAACCGGTTGTTTTCCAGTTGAACGATTGAAAGAAATTACACCCTATATTGATCAAGTACTATTCGATTTGAAAATAATGGAGCAGTCTGAAGCACAAAGAATAATCGGGATCGATCTTGAGCGGGTTCGCAAAAACTTTGATTACCTTTTAAAACAGAAGCAGCTTCAAGTTATTCCCCGCATTCCGTTGATTCCCGGATATACGACTAGTGAAGCAAATATTCAACGTATGATTGAATTTTTGACTGTTCGTCAAATAAAGGAAGTCCATTTGCTTCCCTTTCATCAATATGGCAGCAGCAAATATGACTATTTGGGCTGGGAATACACAATGCGAGATGTGAAGACTTTAAGTCAAAATGAGATATCCGAGATTCAGGAAAAGTTTGAAGCGGTAAAAATCGTAGCCAATATTGATGGATTAGAATGAGCGGTTAAAGTCGCTCATTCTTTTCTTTTTTCCAAAGTCGATTGTTTTCTCTTTGTGAATCGGTTATAGTATGTAGCGAATGTCTGCTGGCTTTTCATCCACAGCCAAGCAAACTTAGTGATAAATTAATCATTGAGAAAATGATTTCGTTTAAATGAATTAGGAGGAAACACCTTGGAAAAACCCTCAATTTATGGTTTAAGAAGAGAAGAATTAGTAGAATGGTTTTTAGAACATGGCGAGAAGAAATTCCGTGCTACCCAAGTTTGGGAGTGGCTTTATCGCAGTCGTGTCAGCGAATTTTCAGAAATGAGCAATTTATCTAAACAGACGATTGCACTGCTGGAAGAAAATTTCATTATTAATCCTTTAAAGCAATTAGTTGTACAAGAAGCAAGTGATGGGACAGTCAAATATTTATTTGAACTGCCAGATCATTTAATGATCGAGACGGTCCTAATGCGTCAGGAATATGGCTTGTCCGTTTGTGTGACGACGCAAGTTGGCTGCAATATCGGCTGTACGTTTTGCGCATCAGGCTTGTTGAAAAAGCAGCGGGATTTAACTGCTGGTGAGATCGTGGCTCAAATCATGCTGGTTCAACACTATTTTGATGAACGCGGGGAAGACGAACGTGTCTCTCACGTGGTTGTTATGGGAATTGGTGAGCCATTTGATAATTACACGAATGTTATGGACTTTCTTCACGTTATCAATGACGATAAAGGGATGGCGATCGGGGCTCGACACATCACTGTTTCAACTAGTGGATTGGTACCGAAGATCAAAAAATTCGCAGAAAATGGCTTACAGGTGAACTTAGCGATTTCATTGCACGCGCCCAATAACGAAGTTCGTTCATCGATTATGCGAATCAATCGCAGCTTCCCAATCGAAAAATTAATGGAAGCAGTAGATTATTATATCGAAGAAACCAATCGTCGGGTGACCTTCGAGTACATCATGCTCTCAGGCGTGAATGATCGACCGGACCATGCGCAGCAATTAGCTGACTTGATGAAGAACAAGAAGAAGCTGGTTTATGTGAATTTGATTCCGTATAACCCAGTAAGCGAACACGATCAGTATTCTCGCAGCAGTAAAGCGGATGTTTTACGTTTCTATGATGTGTTGAAAAAGAATGGGATCAATTGTGTAATTCGTAAAGAACATGGAACAGACATTGATGCCGCGTGTGGGCAATTACGCAGCAAACAAATGAAAAAGGCCACAGCCAAATAAGCATTCCGACTCTCTCAAATTTTGAGGGAGTTTTTTCTGCTCATTGAATCAGACAATTATCCATTAACATCAGTTGATTGTGATAAACTTAAAGGAAACTGAAATAGGAAAAAGGTGAGAAAAATGAACGAGACAGACATCCAAACGATTTTAGGGCATCGTCATGATCAGGGCTGGGACTATTGGACGACAGAGGATAGGCGCTTGAGTAAAGGTGCACCCTTTTCGTGTATAGAGTCGGCGGAGTATTTATTGGAGTTGGGGATGGACCCGCAAACGGAAATTTTGCAAAAAGTAGCGGAGCTTTTATGGGAAAGCTGGCGTGAACCAGGAGAATTTAAACTTTATCCAAAAGGGGCAGTTTTTTCTTGTCAAACCATTCCGGCGGCGACACTGTTAGTGCGTTTAGGTCATGGAGAAGATCCCCGAATAAAGCAAACGCTAGAACATCTCCTGACAACACGCTACAAAGATGGCGGTTGGTGGTGCAAGAAATTTTATTTTGGCAAAGGGCCAGAAACAGAATTTTCGAATCCATTGCCCACATTAAATGCATTAGAACTATTTCGTCGGATAGATGTTGTTGAGGAAACTGAGTTAGATGATGCGGTGGAATTTTTATTAAGCCATTGGGAAACGAAA
Organism: Enterococcus raffinosus; assembly: GCF_018917525.1. Classification (GTDB taxonomy): domain Bacteria; phylum Bacillota; class Bacilli; order Lactobacillales; family Enterococcaceae; genus Enterococcus_A; species Enterococcus_A raffinosus_A. The sequence continues at coordinate 239,444 of NZ_JAHLOS010000001.1, forward strand.
CTTCCTCTGGGCCCGTGTCACTACGGAATTGGGACGTTGTTTATGCAAGTAGAATATCCATTTCGCGGGTACGATTTATTTTATTATCTGTATGTTTTGTCTTTTTACAAAAAAGCCCGAGATGATTCTCGTTTCAAAGAAGCCTTTAGGGCATTGCAGGAAAAAACAGTGGATGACCAAATTGTAGTGGAACGGGTTGTACCTAAATTACGGAAATTGAACTTCTGCAAAAAAGATCAGGTTAGCCTATTAGCAACTGACCGGTATCAAGAAATTTTGGCGAATATGGCTGAATAAAAGCTCTTTATATTTTTGTGCGTATCTTTCTTAACAAAGGCAGAGGAGGTACGTCATGAAATTAATTGAAGTAAAGAGAGTGTATGAGCTTAATCAAAATACGTTTTACAGATGGCTAAGGGAAAGTAAAATAATTATCAAGGAGCTGACAGGATACGTTATTGGACCCAACGCGCTAGATGGTATGAAGACCATTACGGATAGACGCATTACTGAGGACGGTGAAATCTTGGTTAGTACTCAAGTCGGTATTGATAATCAAAACATTCCCCAGCTTCTCGAACGATATGAATCCTCGGGTTTGTCAAAACTATATTCAACTCGTGGACAAAGAGAACGAAAAAGGCAGTCTAGTAGAGAATTAGAAAAACGTGTAGAAATTCTTGAGAACCAGCTAGCGATCTTAACGGGACAATTAGCCATTTACGTAAATCAAAATAACCGAGAGCACAACTAATGTGCTCTCGGTTATTTTTGTATTACGCTAAAATTGTGCCGACTGGAAAAAGTCTTCTGAACACTTTTCGAACAAGAGGTCCGGCGATGATTATTTGGAATGGCAATGCCATCACCAAATTTTTCAAGATATTTGTACCCCAAATAATGAACAATTTGTTCCATTCATGTGTATGGCTTAAAACTTCAATAGAACCATAAAGTGACATGAAAAAGACCATCGGTAAAACCATACAACAAGAAACGGTAATCACTTTGCGTAAAGAACTAGCAAATGTAGGCATGATTTTGAATGCGACTTTCTTTGCTGTAGTCGAAACGACAAACCAGTCTAAAATTAAAGCACAGCAATAACCTAATGGTAATCCAAGCCAGGCAGATTTTAGCACCTCTAAAGTGAGCGTTCCCGAATGTAAATAAATGTTGTACAAACTCATCCAGAACACCATCACAAAACACATCATAATCGTATAAACAAAACTTTCTCTTTTATTACTTGGCATAAAAATCCTCCTAAAATTAAATATGGCTAATTCATAAATTGGATATGAATTCCCAGACGCAAAAAAAGTGGCAATCGTATAACTCGCTACGATTGCCACTTGGGATCTTCACTGCGTTATGGAAAGCTCTTTTTTTGCTTTTTCCATTATATACAGATTTCTATGATTCATGTAAGTAAAATTTTTATTTTTTTTCACCAATCTCATCTTTTAAGCGATAAATCTTGGAAGGGCGGCCGATTCCGACAGGACGTTCCCCAATTTCATCGAAATATTGCAGCATCGCTTTTTTAAAATTTGAGTGATCAACGGTTTTAAAATCGACCCCTAAGAATTTCGCAAAGACTTTACGCGCTTCAGTGATTGTAAATTCCTCACCTAACACCTGCAAGATCAATGGCTCATGATCCATTTTATTTAGAACACGATTGAAGGCTTTACGAATGATCTCGTTGTGGTCAAAGGCTAACGTATCTTTCCCAATTGATTTTCCAGCTTCCAGCTCAATTTCAATTGAGATATCATCACTGGTTAAGCAAATCGTATCGCCATGACGTTCAAGATTAAACCAGCGGGCATCTTGGGTATCGTCACCAGCAGTGGGAGGGACTTGACCAATAAATGCAAGGTAGCTGACAGTAATTACCCAGCCACGCGGGTCACGGTTTGGTGTACTGAAGGTATGAAGTTGTTCAACACTTTTTCGGCCGATAGTTAAGCCGGTTTCTTCAGCGGTTTCCCGACGTACGCTGTCATTAGTGGATTCATTACGCTCAACGAATCCGCCAGGGAGTGCCCATGAATTGCGATATGGATTGCCACGTCGTTGAATCAACAAGATTTTTAATTGATCCTCTTCTTTGTTATAGCCCATAATAACAATATCAACAGTGACAGAAGGTTTGTCGTACTCAGGGTGGTCTTGTTCTTTATACCAAGCAATGAATTCCGCTTCATCTGCTTCGTGCTCATAATAATCTTTTTCTGCTTCTTTAGAGGCAAATTTTTTCATCTACAGTTCACCTATTTCTTATAAGTATTCGCTACCTTATTGTAGCATGAATAATAAAAAAAGGGGAACTCCGCTTGGAATTCCCCTTGAGTACTCATAATTATTTTGATGAGTCCGTTGCTTTTTTACTTGAACTGTTTGTTGTTAAGAAGTCAGATAAGATATTTTCAAATGAATCATCTTTGATCTTCACGTTGGCTTTCTTCAATTCTTTTGAAATTACTTCAGAAGAGAAGGTTTGATCAGCCATTTTAGTATCTTCAGCGATTTGTTTTAATTCTTTTTTGTATTTATCCATGTCATTGCCTTTAGATGAATTTTTCTCCATCTTAACAATGTAGTAGCTTGATTGGTAAGTCGATGAATCCATTGTTGTAATCACATCAGAAACTTCTCCGTCCTTCAATTTGAAGGCTGCTTCCTTAACTTCAGCAGGAACAGTTGATGATTGTGAATCAAATTTGATTTCGCCACCATCTTTTTTCGTTGTTGAATCTTGTGATTTTTCTTTAGCGATCTTCGCGAAATCACCTTTGTCATCCAATTGTTTCTTGATTTCTTTGGCTTCATCTTCACTGCTAGCTAAAATAATGCGTGCAGTTACTTCTGGATGGAATGAATCCCAAGCAGCTTTTGTATCTTTATCCGTAATCTTCACATGAGATTTCAAACCTTCTTGGAAAGATAAAGACTGTTTCAAGTATTCTTTATACGATTTTTTCGTATAGCCAGCTGATTGCAGTTGACTTTCAAAGCTGTCACCTAATTGTTTCTCTTGTTTCTTGTATTCATTGTCAATTTGCTTGTCTGTTACTTTATCACCATAGGCGTTCTCAAAAACCTTATAGATGATCATATTACGTACTAAACTTTGGTTCGTTTGTTCTTTTTTCGCTTCATTATAAAAATCTTCGACGGTGATTTTTCCGCCTTTCATTGTTGCGATGTCTTGATTAGAACTGCCTGAACAAGCCCCTAAAACAATTACACTAAGTAAGCCAGTAGTGGCTAAAAGAATCTTTTTCTTCATTTCTATGCTACAACTCCTAAAAAATTATAATGTACATCCGTTTGTTATTCCTGTTCAACTATAACACACCTAAAAATGTAAAGGAAAGGGGGTTAAAAATAGTTTCCGAGAAAATTCACAATAAAGGCATAATTATTTTAATGAAACAAATTGATTATTGCTATTCAGCAGGACGTTCTAAAGAATAGCGGCCTTTTTTAATTACTTTCTTTTCATCAACCTCAGGTAACGCCTGATTGATTTTGTCTATTTGTGCTTGGATCTGTTGAATCCGCGGCTCCGCTTGAAAACGAAACTCCTCGATATCTTTTTCGACACCTGTTTTAAATGCGGGAACTAATGTATCAAAGGTTTCCTTTAAGTTCGATACAGATTCACGAAAATCTGCCAGGTTATCATTTAATTCATCCGTTAATACCACGAGTTCACGTGTATTCGTGATTAACTTTTCCCGGGTTTCTTCCCCTTTGCGCGGTGCTAATAGGAGTCCGCCTAGTGTCCCAAGACCGGCACCAAATAGAATTCCTTTAAAAAAACTCATTTATTTCACCTGCTCCTTGATCTTATCAGCGATCGCTTGCAATTCCTCTGGTGACTGTTGATCCGCATGATTCCCAAAATGAATCGAAAAATCATCCTTTTTGCTGTAACGAGGGATCAAATGAACGTGTGAGTGGAAAACAGATTGATACGCCAACTCTTTATTATTATTTATGATGTTTAAGCCTTCCATTTCGGGAAAAGCTTTTTCAAGTGCACGGGCAATTTTAGGAATACGTGCAAAGACATCAGCGGCTAAATCTTCATCATATTCAAAAATATCATTTACATGTTGTTTTGGCACAACTAGTGTGTGACCCTTTGTGGCTTGTGAGATGTCTAGAAATGCATAGACTTTTTCGTCCTCATAAATTTTGTAGCTAGGGATTTCTTGATCGATGATTTTACAAAAAATACAATTTTCCATTGTAAACATCCTTTCTCATTCATATTGTCTTATATTGTGCCGCTGCTGCGAAAAAGCAGATAAGCGATCGTAAATACTTCTTTTACTTTACCATAACTTGTAATACTTGTGCTGTAAAAGGTTGGGAGAAGATTAATTATTTACGGGATTCTGCTATAATGTTAACTATGAAATTGAGTGCCGCCTCATTATGGCTATTTCTGCTGAGGAATGAGCGGCCTTTAGTTTTTCGAAAAAATAGAGTGAAACGAACTAGGAGGATAAGCATGAGCTTAGCGATTCAGCATGTTACAGGCGGCTACGGTCACTTGCCTGTTTTGAAGGATATTAATTTTGAAGTCCATAATGGAGAAATGATCGGTTTGATCGGTTTGAATGGTGCAGGAAAATCCACAACGATCAAAAATATCATTGGTTTATTGACACCGCAGAAGGGAACGATCACGGTTGATGACCTGACGTTGCAGCAGGATCCAGAGAACTATCGCAAAAAGATTGGTTATATACCTGAGACACCTTCTTTATATGAAGAATTAACGCTGCGAGAACATATCGAGGTTACTGCAATGGCTTATGGAATTCCGAAGGATGAGGCGATGAAACGGGCAGAGTCATTACTGAAGACCTTTCGTTTGGAAAACCGTCTAGATTGGTTTCCTGTGAATTTTTCTAAGGGAATGAAACAGAAAGTGATGGTTTTATGCGCTTTTTTGATTCAACCCAGTTTGTATATCATCGATGAACCCTTTTTAGGATTAGACCCATTGGCAATCAATGCGCTATTAGAGCTGATGGTAACAATGAAAAAGCAAGGAGCCGCGATTTTGATGTCTACTCACATTTTAGCAACGGCAGAGAAGTATTGTGATCGTTTCGTTGTATTACATGAGGGTGAAGTACGAGCACAAGGGACTTTGCAAGAGTTGCAGGTGGAGTTCAATTTACCCGGTTCTTCTTTGGATGAAATCTATATCGCGTTGACGAAGGAGAAAGAACATGCATGATTTTTTTCTATTGAGGCGGCAACGCCATCAGAAAAAAATGATGAAATATATGCGCTACGTATTGAATGATCATTTTGTTTTGGTGTGCTTGTTTTTAGTCGGCGGACTAGCCTTTTATTATTCGAATCTTTTAAAACAATTACCGCCAGATTTCCCATGGAGTTTGCCGATTGTAGGAGTTATTTGGTGGGTGATCTTGCCATTTGGTAAATTGGCGACCTTAGTGGAACCTGCGGATATGACCTTTTTATTACCTAAAGAAAAGGAGATGGGAAGCTATCTCTCTCGTGGCTTACGTCATTCACTCGCTTTTCCATTCGTAGTCGAACTGCTGATTTGTGGCGTGTTATTGCCATTAGTGGTTTTAGCCAAACAAGTAAGTTTTGTAAGCTTTTTCTTTTACTTATTGATGCTTTGGGGCTTAAAATTAGGAAATCTAAGAATACAACGCTTGGCATGCTACCAGGAAACACGGGAACAAACGCAACGCTTAACTGTATTGTGGTTCTGTGTGAGTGGTGTGATTATTTTTGCTAGTCTCTATGGAACAGCTTGGCTTGGTACGATTCTAGCTATCGCCGCAGCCTTTGGATTTAACTCAATCACGCAGGAAAAAGATCGCCTGTTGGATTGGAGTAAGATGATAGATCAGGAAAATGCTCGCTTGCATCGGATTTATCAATTTATCAACTTATTTACTGATGTTCCAGAAGTTGAAGCAAAAGTGCGACGCAGAAAGTATTTAGACGGTTTATTAGCAAGAATTCGCTTTAAGCAAGAAAACACGTATCTTTACTTATTTGCCCGCAGAGCTCTGCGAGGAGCAGAATTTGGCGGACTATTCTTTCGTTTATTGATCGTAGGCGGTGTATTGCTACTATCGTTGAATGATTTTCGCTTTATTGTGGGTGTCAGTCTGCTGTTTATTTACTTAATTGGTTTTCAAATGATTCCTTTATATAGTCAGTTTGATTACATTAGTGCGACTCAGCTTTACCCAGTTTCGAAGAAGTTCAAAAAGACGGCCTTGCAGCGGTTAATGGTGACGTTATTGTTTGCTGCGGCAATTATTTTTACCCTTTGTAGTATGGTACATTTGTCTATTGTCGGAAGTTTCGCTTTACTTGTGTTACTTTTAGGCGAAATTGGCTTGTTTGCTTGGTTCTATCTCCCAACCAGAATAAAGAAAATGGAGGATTAGTGAATGAAAGTATTATGGAATGAAAAAATTGTTGATGAATCAGAAGTGAAGATTGATATAGAAGATCGCGGTTATCAATTTGGTGATGGTATTTACGAAGTGATTCGGATTTACGATGGCTATATGTATATGGAAAAGGAACATTTGGACCGCCTTTGGGTCAGTGCCGAAAAAATTCGTATGACACTTCCTTTTACAAGAGAAGAATTGAGTCAGCGACTGCATCGTTTAGCACGAGAGGTTGGCCTTGAAAATGCCCGAGTTTATTTCCAAGTTACTCGTGGTACCGCAAAACCGCGATTGCACGATTTTCCTGATCCGAAAGAAGTTCAGCCAGTCTTGATGGCTGATATTCAACCTGCATCTCGTCCAAGTGCGAAGCAGAATATCGGTATTCGTGCTGGTTTTGTTCAAGACAAACGCTGGCTGCATTGCGACATCAAATCCATCAGCTTATTAGGCAATATCATGGCCTTAGATGAAGCACAGCAAAAAGGTTATGACGAGGCAGTTTTGGTGCGTGACGGCATTGTAACAGAAGCCTCAGCTTCGAATTTGTGGATGGTGAAAGACGAAGTGCTTTATACCCATCCAGACGGGAATCTTGTTTTACCAGGAATCGCAAAAATTAAAATTCGGGAATTGGTAAAAGCTTTAGGTATCGAATTGAAAGAAGAAGCATTCACTGAAAAAGAGCTACTTGCGGCAGACGAATGTTTTAAAACGAGTTCAGTAGCCGAAATCATGCCAATCATTGAAATCGATAATCAAACAATTGGTGATGGGACGCCAGGGAAAGTGACGAAAAAGCTTCTTAACGCGTATATCGAGTCAGTGAATTTAGCGGTTCAGGCGCATCGTGATGAAAAATAATCAAAGAAGAACATACATGCCCTTGACGAAGCGACTTTCCCCGACTAAAATAGGAAATACGTTTAAAATGCTAGGGGAGGGCCTTGGGAATGGAGTTTCAGTTGGATAGTGACTGGCGTGTGCAGCCGATCAAAGGTGATACGGGAAAAACGTATATCGGCTATCGTGACGAAGATCGCGTCTTCATTAAACGAAATACCACCCCAATGTTGGCGGCTTTATCTCGTGAAGGAATCGCACCAAAACTTGTTTGGATCAAACGAACAGGTAATGGTGATACACTGACTGCTCAAGAATGGTTGGATGGTCGAATTCTTGAGCCAGAAGAAATTCCGCGTCGAAATGACGTGGTTGATGTATTATATCATCTACATCACTCGCCATCATTGAAAGTGATGTTAAAAAAAATGGGTGGACGTCAAGTGTCACCACAACAACTATTAGCTGATTATGAGGCGAATTTGCCGACAATGATCGAGCAAAATGGTTTTATTGAATTAGTGTATGATTATTTGAAAAAAAACATCCCAACCTACGCTAAAAAGAATTACACCGTTGTTCATGGGGATGTAAATCATCGGAACTGGTTGGTTTGTTCTAACTATTTATATCTAGTTGACTGGGATTCGGTGATGTTCGCTGATCCAGCATTAGATATTGGTACGATTTTAGGAAACTATGTACCATTATCCAGCTGGAGTAAATGGCTCGTCCGCTATGGGATTCGCCCGACGGATGAAAATATGGAACGAGTATACTGGTATGGCTTAATGAGCTTGCTGCTAGAGATCGCTCGACAGTATAAACGAGAAGAATATCATCATATGAATCAATCAATCTTACAATTAAAACGAATTTTTGCTGGAAGCTGAACGTCTTGTTCAGCTTTTTGTAAGTTTAATTAACGGATGAATAAAATAGGTTTGTTCATGGAAATACTGTTATTGATTTTATTTTAAAAGAACTTTTTGGAGGAAAACAATGCGCGTTAGAAACCGTCCGGGGGCTACAGAAATGCTGGCTGCCCGTCCTGAATATGTTGTACAAGAACCAGAAGCGTGGAAAGGCCGCTGGTCTGAACGTTTCGGTAATGATCATCCGATCCATATTGAAATCGGTATGGGGAAAGGTCAATTCATCACTGGAATGGCTGCTGCACATCCTGAAATCAATTATATTGGAATTGAGATGCAAGTGAGTGTGATTTCTATCGCACTAGATAAATTAGTTGAAGCAGAATTGCCAAATTTACAATTATTGCATGTTGATGGGTCGGAGCTAACGAATTATTTTGCTGATAGTGAAGTGGATCAAATATATTTGAACTTCTCTGATCCATGGCCAAAGAAAAAACATGAGAAACGACGTTTAACTTCACCAAGCTTCTTAGCAGTAGATGAGGAAATTTTACGACCTGCTGGTGAGATTCATTTTAAAACTGACAATCAAGGATTGTTCGAATACTCACTGAGTAGTTTTTCAAAATACGGTATGACACTGGAACAAGTTTGGTTAGACTTGCATGAAAGTAATTATGAAGGAAATATTATGACTGAATATGAAGAAAAATTTTCAAGCAAAGGACAGCGAATTTATCGAGTGGAAGCCCGTTTTAAAGACAAAACAAAATAATTGCTACAAGAAGATGAACTTTTTTTGGTTTATCTTCTTTTTTTTTGAAGAATTGAAAATGTTCTGCGTATATTATTTTCGAGGTGAAAGGAATGGAGATTGAACAGTTTTCAGACGAATTGATCCAATATGGTTTCGATCATCAAATGCAGGATTTATATTTATTACCTCAAGGTGAAAAGTACCGCTACTTTTTTCGGAGAGGTCCCTTCTATGAACATAAAAACTCGACTCTATCCTATGTTAATAATGAAATGTGTGTGGTTTCTGCCCTGCAGTTGATCAATCGTTTCAAATATTTGGGTCAAATGGATGTCAGTGAAAAACGAAAAGCTCAGCTTGGTGCGATCTCCTACCCCTTGCCTCATGGTGAACAACGGTTACGTCTTTCGACTGTTGGAAATTATTTACAACAAGAAAGTTTAGTTATTCGTTTTCTGCATCAATTTGGTCGCAGTCCCGAAGTGTACCATTTGCCGGAGCAGATTGAAATTCTCCAGCAACACACAAAAAAACGTGGTTTATACCTGTTTTGTGGTCCGGTAGGTTCAGGAAAAACCACCTTAATGTATAAATTGGCACGAGAAATGGATGGTCAAGTGATTACGATTGAAGATCCTGTAGAGATTGAAGAAGCTGATTTTTTACAGTTACAAGTAAATGAAAAAATTTATCAGAGTTACGATGAATTGATTAAGTTGTCTTTACGACATCATCCCGATGTTTTAATAATCGGAGAGATTCGTGATACGAAAACGATTCAAGGCGCGATCAGAGCTGCTTTGACCGGTCATTGTGTTTACGCAACAATTCATGCAGCCAGCCTAGAGTCTGCACATGCGAGAATTTTTGAATTGGGTGGAGAAGCTTCGCTACTTAAAGAATGTTTACAAGGAATTATTTATCAGGAACTGTTATCAGTAAATGAAACAGTAGGATTATTGACTAGTTATCGCTTCTACAAAGAGGAAGTACAGTTTGCTTGGGAAGAAGGGTTAAATCGTGTGGCGCAAAAAGAAAATGACGAGAAAACAACGAGTTGACTTTGTTCATTTATTAGGTGATCTCTTGCAAAATGGCTTTAGTTTGCAGCAGGCGTTTGCCTTTTTTGTCAATGCCAATCTTTTTACACCGTCTATTTTGGAAGCCGTTCAACAAGATTTACATCAGGGAAAAAGTTTGGCACTAAGCTTTACTCAACTGCGGTATTCGAATGACCAGCTCTTACAAATCGAATTAGCGGAGACTCATGGGGATTTGGCCCAAACGCTATTAGGAATCGCTGAACAAATGCGCTTAGTTCAACGTCAGCGAGAAAATTTTCTAAAAGCTGTATCCTATCCGCTGCTTTTACTCGTTTTCTTAATCGTAATTCTTTTAGGTATGCGTTTTTTCTTACTTCCCCAGCTATTGACCAGCGGAATGATCCGTGCAGAAGACTTTTCTGTACAGTTAATAAAAGCAGTTCCTATGATTGGATTAGGAATAATTCTTTTTTTGCTCTTACTGATGCTCAGCTGGAGGAATTGGGGAAAGCGGCATAATTATATAGTTCGCTTTCGCTTCTTAGCGAAAATTCCACTTGTAGGAACATTGTTCAGCAATTACTATTCAGCTTATTTCGCATTGGAATGGGGCAAGCTTTTTCAACAAGGTTTAGAACTGAATCAAATTATTGAATGTTTGTTGGTAATTGATGGAAAATCATTGATGCAAGAGCTTGCTGCTGATTTAAAAATCCGCTTAGCACAGGGCAATACTTTAGCAGAAGAATTAGGACGCTATCCTTTTTTGACTAAAGAATTCAGTCGAATTGTCTTTCAAGGAGAAGCGCGAGGAAATTTAGCAAAGGAATTATTAACTTATAGCCAATTAGTTTGGCGTCGCTTTTTTAATCAGTTAGAATTTTTGGTTTCATGGTTGCAACCACTTGTCTTTTTAATTGTTGCACTTTTGATCGTCAGCCTGTATTTAACAATGCTACTGCCTTTAACAAATTTGGAGGGAATACTGTGAAGAAGAAGCTTTCGGGATTTACTTTATTGGAAATGTTAGTTGTTTTATTTATTATTAGTCTGCTTTTACTGTTATTTGTGCCAAAACTAATGAATCAAAAAGATAGTGCAAGTAGTAAGAGTGATGCTGCCATTGCAAAAGTTGTTGAAACTCAGATCGAAGTTTATGAACTCGATCATCCTGGCTCAACACCAACTAAGCAGCAATTAATTGATGGAGAGTATGTGAGTAAGGAGCAATATGAAGCATATGAACGGGCTAAAGAAAAAAAATAATGCTGCCTTCACCTTAATTGAAACCTTACTCGTCTTAGCTTTAGTTTGCGCTTTTGTGCTATTGCCGACGATCACTATCAAGAACTGGCAGCATCAATTAGAGAAGACTTTTTTCTATTATCAATTTGAAAAATCTACGTTGCATTTGCAGCAAGTAGCTATTGCAGACCATCAAAAAACGCGAATTGATCTTTATAGCAGTTCACAATTAATTGATTTTTATACAAATCATACCGAATTGCCGTGGAGAAAATTATTCGTTCCAAAATCAATAACATTAGGTAGCAAGTATTCGATTTATTTTAAAGCTGGCAGCGGTAATATTTCTACTGATCAGCCTGGAAATGGAAATATTCCAAAGGTTGTTTTTACCGATGAAGGAAAAGTCATCACCTATCAGTTTCAAATGGGAAGTGGTCGTTTTGAAAGGAAGTAAAGGATATATTCTATTAGAGAGTCTAGTCAGTTTAACCATTTTATTGATTATTGTAGCCAGTTATGTCGGTGTTACCGTTCAAATGCAAAAAGAAAGTCGCCAACGATTAGCCAGTCTTGAAAATTACCGTGATTTATATACTGAGACAAGACGTTGCCGTTTACATTCTCTGGAATTGCACAGTTCACAAATGGAGATATCCCTAGAACAAGGGAGAGCTATACATCAGCAAGGAGGAATCGTGATTGTCAAAAAGTAGCGGCTTCACCTTGTTAGAAAGTTTAGTGGCACTTTTGATGCTTAGCGGTATTTTATTACTACTCTCAGGCCTAATCAAGCATGCTCATAAAATGGAACAAGCCCTCAGCGGCTACCATCAGTTAGAATGGGAAATATTTTTGCTTCAATTAGATAACGAGTTGGAAGATGTTAATTATTTATCCAGCACGACATATGAAATCAATGGAGAAGTTGAGAACGCAGAAGGACAATTGGTTCCTATAGTAATTAAGAAAAATAAACATCGTATCGTAAAAAGCCAATCAAATGGCTATCAACCTTTATTGACAGGAGTGAATCAATTTGTCTGCCAAGAAAATAATCATGGTGTGGATTTCATCGTCACCTTTACCGATGGAAAACAGAAAGAGGGTACTTGGATCTTTAAATAGCCGAGGCGGAGTATTACTGTCCGTCTTATTGGCTATTTTTTTATTCAGTTTTTTGCTGTTAAATTTAACAACAAGTTATCATCAAACCGCTGATCTAGTAGATCGTACCGAACACTTGTATCAGGCTAAAATTGCGAAGGAACTATTTTTGGCTAACTATCCCAAATTAAAAGAAAAAGATGGTGTATGGAAGTTTAATAAAGGGGAGTTGTCATACGAAACTGAGGAAGATTATGTGAAAATCGATGTGAAAATTAAAAAGAAAACATATCAATTTTGTGAAAAAATTAGCACATCTAATTCATCTGACTGATATAGTTTGTGGTATCCCGTTGATGAGGGGGAATATCTTGTAAAAGATACATTAGGTTGAATTAGAAAATCAATAATAAAAGAAAGAAAGCGATTGATTAATTACAATATGTCCGCTAAAATAGAACAGGTATCGTGAGTGTTATATTAGTTTGTGAGGTGCAAGATGAATCCAGAAAAAATTGAAACAGCTTTTTCTCTGATGGAAGAAGCGATCATCGCATTGCAGCATTCACTAGGAACTTCTTTTTTTGACGCTTACATCGAAAATACGGAGAACTTAGTTGACAATGCAAAAGTACGCGTGCTTGATCAACAACCTGATGCAGCTACTGTCGAAAAAGTAGAAGCATTGTATCAAAAATTAATAGAACTAGAACTTGAGCAAGAAGATTGGCGCAAGTTAACACAATTGATTTTGCTTAAGGGTTCAAAAACGGAAAGCTTACAGCCAAACCATCAATTGACGCCAGATAGTATCGGCTTTTTATTTGTTTTTCTAATTGAACAATTAACGTTAAAAAAGAATCAACCATTAGAAATTTTAGATATTACTGTTGGTATGGGAAATCTATTACTGACGGTGTTGATCAATTTGCAGGCAGCAGATTATTCTGTTAAGGGAATCGGTGTGGATAATGATGAGACATTACTTGCCATAGCCGCTTCAAATAGCTTATTGATGAAGGAAGAAATCAAATTATTCCATCAAGATAGTTTACAGGATTTGTTAGTTGATCCAGTTGATTATGTGATTGGAGATCTTCCCGTAGGTTATTATCCAAATGATCAGCAAGCAGAGAAGTTTGCGACGCATTCTGAAAAAGAACACAGCTATGCACATCATTTATTGATGGAACAAGCCATGAACTACGTGAAGCCCGATGGATTTGGTCTTTTCTTAGTACCAAGTAATTTTTTAGAAACTGAGCAAGGCCCATTATTGCAAAAATGGTTGAAAGATGAAGTATTATTGCAAGGGATCATCCAATTGCCAGATGAATTATTTAAGTCTGAGCATTCACGGAAGAGTATTCTACTGTTACAGAAAAAAGGTGAAACGGCTGAACAAGCAGAAAAAGTATTGCTCGTTCATCTCCCATCATTAAAAGATCCAAAACAAGTAACCGAGTTCTTCAAAAAATTCGAGGACTGGAAGTCTTCTAATTTATAAACTGCTCAAACGAGCTAAAAGCATTTCAATTACAAAGGAGAGTTAAAATGTCAAAAACAATTGCAATCAATGCAGGTAGTTCAAGTCTAAAATGGCAACTTTATCAAATGCCTGAGGAATCAGTAATCGCTAAAGGAATCGTTGAACGAATCGGCTTGAATGATTCAATCTTTACCATCAAATATGGCGATGGACAAAAATTTGAACAAATTTTAGATATCAAAGATCATGAAGTTGCGGTTCAAATGTTATTAGATCAATTGATCGAACTAAAAATTATCGCATCATTTGATGAGATTACTGGTGTCGGTCACCGCGTAGTAGCTGGCGGTGAATATTTCAAAGATTCTGTTTTGATTGATGATGATGTCTTGGAAAAAATCGAAGAACTAAGCGAATTTGCACCGTTGCACAATCCAGCAAATGCAATGGGAATCAAGGCGTTCCGTCATATTTTACCAGATGTGACAAGTGTGGCTGTTTTTGACACTTCTTTCCATTCAACAATGCCGGCAACGAATTATTTATACAGTATTCCTAAAGAGTATTATGATAAATATTCTGCTCGTAAATATGGTTTCCACGGAACAAGCCATCGCTATGTTTCAGAACGTGCGGCTGAGCTACTTGGCAAACCAATCGAAGAAACGAAGATTATTACTGCCCACATTGGTAATGGCGGTTCTGTTACTGCTGTTGAAGGCGGAAAATCAGTGGACACATCTATGGGCTTCACGCCATTAGCTGGATTGACGATGGGAACACGCGCTGGGGACATCGATGCTTCATTGCTTCCATACTTAATGGAAAAAGCAGGAATCAAAGATATCAACGAGATGATTGATGTGTTGAACAAAAAATCAGGTGTTTTAGGTCTTACAGGTATTTCAAGTGATATGCGCGACATCGAAAATGGTGCTGACGAAGGCAATGAAGAAGCTATCTTGGCTTTGGATATTTATTGCGACCGTATCCGTAAGTATATTGCTCAATACATTTCAGTAATGAATGGTGTTGATGCGATCGTCTTTACTGCGGGTGTTGGTGAAAATGCTGATCCTGTACGTCGTATGGTCTTAGAAAACATGACTTGGTTCGGAATTGAGATTGACGAAGAAATCAACAAGAGCATTCATGGAAAAGAAGCGGAGCTTTCAACTGAAAATTCTCGCGTAAAAGTATACGTGATTCCAACTGACGAAGAAGTAATGATCGCTCGTGACGTTGAGCGCTTAAGCAAATAGACAACGAAGCCTTTACCATTTTTGGTAAAGGCTTTTTAACACCGTTTCTTGCGTGTGGAGTTCGCGTTACTGGTCCGCAATTGGTACTCAAAAAAATCTGAAGGCATAATTTTGTTGTATTAGAACAAAACTATGCTATTTTTTTGTGCTAAACTTTTTATGAAAGTGAGAGTGACTTTTTATGAGTGAAAAGAGAAATATCGAGCGTTCGATTCAAGAATATGTCCCTGGGAAACAGGTCACGCTTGCTCATTTAATCCCCCATGCGAATCAAGAAGTTTTTGAAAAATTAGGACTGGAGCACACGGGTGACGCCATTGGAATTTTGACGATTACACCGAGTGAGGCATCGATTATCGGTGCAGATATCGCCAAAAAATCGGGAAATGTCTCTATTGGTTTTATGGATCGCTTCAGTGGAGCCGTTGTGATTATCGGTGAAGTCTCATCGGTCGAATTTGCTTTAAAACAAGTAACCAATTCACTTGCAGCAATCTTAGATTTTGATGTTGCAGAAATTACCAGGACTTAATGATGAAACGAGTCATTTTAATTGGGGAAACTGGATCAGGTAAAACAACCCTGATGCAGCTTTTGAATGAATGGGAGATCAAGTATCATAAGACGCAGCAAGTATACTTTACAGATAATGTGATTGATACACCAGGTGAGTTTATGGAAAATCGTTTCTATTATAATGCGTTAGTCAGTTCTGCGGTTGGTGCGGATTGTGTCGCGCTTGTTCAGAGTATTACGAATCGCCAGAATTATTTTCCACCTTGCTTTTCATCGCGATTTACGAAACCGATGATCGGAATCATTACGAAAACAGATTTGAATCACGGGCAAGCAGATCTAGATTTAGCGGAAAAACGTCTACGATTGGCAGGTGCGAAGAAAGTATTTTCTTTGTCCAGTGTGAATCAAGAAGGCATTTCTGCTTTAAAAGATTTTCTGTTGACAAAAGAATTTTGACAGCGGATACATTTTAAGTTATCATGTGTGTGAATAATTGAATAAGAGCATTTGGAATAGGGAACAAGGTGTGAATCCTTGACAGACCCTTTCTACTGTATACGCAGACGAAATCTCAAATAGCCACTTTCGGGAAGGCGAGATGGAGGATGACGCGAAGTCAGGATACCTGTCCTTTTGCTGAGATAATTGTATTGGGAGAATTATTTCACCATTAAAATAGTCGATTGACGTTTATTTGGTGAGGTGTCTTCCATAGATACCTCACCTTTTTTGTCTTTCACTTTTTGCAGTTGGTATGGTGAAAATGATCTTCCTTTAAGGGGGAAGTATAGACAAATAAAAAAAAACAGCCGTAATCCGACTGTTTAAAATGACTTATTTTATTTTTCGGTAATTGACAGGCGTCATACCAACAAGCTCTTTGAATATTTTGCAGAAATAGCTAGTTTGTGAATAGCCGATATTTTGTGAAATAGACTTGATACTTAAATTGGATTGCGTCAAAAGAACTTTTGCTTGTTCAATTCTCTGTTGATTCAAATAGGTAATAAAACTGACTCCGATCTCTTTTTTGAATAAACGACTGAAATAGAACTGGCTAAGATACACATGGTTAGCAACATCTTCAAGCGTCAGATTTGTTGTTAAATTCGTATCAATGTATGAAATAGCTTTACGAATCTCATCATTTTTTGAATTTATGGAGTCTTTGGTTTCTTTCTTACTTGGATGAAAGTTAAATTTAATTTGTTCACGAGGTTCAGAATCATTAAAGTGATAGTCGCCAATCGTTTTGAGTAAAGCGGCAGCTGATTCAATTTGAGTTGTACTGACTGTCTTCACTTTTTTTCTAGCTTGACGCAGCTCTGGAGAAGTTTCCCAATGGGTGACGATTGGATGGATACGAGTATATGGGTTTTTGTCGTCATCAGTAATCTCTACTTGACCAAAAAGGGCAAATCCAATTAATTGATTATTGCTGATGATAGGTAATGAAATGTCTGTGAGACCAGCATGACAACGATAGATACAGGGGTCACCATTTTTGGAAGCCTCTAAACCGCCAAACGCATCACATTTTTGACAAAGGGATTTGAACTCTGGATTAGAACGCATCAATTGGCAAAAGGGCGAAAAATTATAAAGATCAGAAGTTTCCTTTCCATGTATATCAACAAGGACGGAACCAAAATCTGCCGCAAGTGCGAAATCCTGAATTGTTTTGGAAAGTTGCAAGGAACTGTGCGAATTCAATGTACTAATATTTTCCATGTAAGCGCCTCCTAGTCATCTACCATTTTACCAGAACACAATTTTAATTTAAATCTTGTTTATACCAATAACATTATTTTGACCAGCAGAAGACAAAATATTGCTATTTTTTGAACTTAATTGACCGCCGATTAAGGTTTATTTAGTAATGTCTTGACACTAATCTGCAACAAAATATTAACATTCGAATTAATCCGACAAAAAGATAGGACAAATTTGTTCTATCTTTTTTGTTTATCATTATAAATGTAAGTGCTATCAAAATAATTAGGAGGAATGTTTTATGCCACAAGAAGCGCTAGGAATGATTGAAACTAGGGGGTTGATCGGTGCGATTGAAGCAGCTGATGCAATGGTAAAAGCTGCGAATGTTTCCTTAGTTGGAACGGAAAAAATTGGTTCTGGATTAGTCACTGTGATGGTACGAGGAGATGTAGGTGCGGTTAAAGCAGCAGTTGATGCAGGTGTTTCTGCGGCGAACGCGGTAGGAGAAGTTGTTTCTAATTATGTTATTCCACGGCCACATACTGAAGTTGAAGGCTTGCTCCCTAAGTCAGAATAGAAAGGGTGGGATAGCTGATGGCAAACACAGATCAAAAGATCGAAGAGATCATGAAACGCGTGCTCGCAAAAATGGAAACAGGAAATGAGATGAAAAACACTAACGGAGGAGATCGAAAAATGATTGAAAAGCAATGTGCGTTAACTGAATTTGTAGGAGCAACAGAGTTTGGAGACACAATTGGGTTAGTAATTGCTAACGTCGATTCATCTTTATTAGAAACAATGAAATTAGAGAAAAAATATCGTTCAATCGGAATTGTTGGTGCCCGTACTGGTGCCGGACCTCATATTATGGCTGCTGATGAAGCAGTGAAAGCAACAAATACAGAAGTAATCCTAATTGAAATGCCTCGAGATACAAAAGGCGGAGCTGGTCATGGATCGATCGTAATCTTTGGCGGTGACGATGTATCTGATGTGAAGCGTGCGGTAGAGGTTACTCTGAAGGAAGTTGATACACGCACGTTTGGTGATGTATATGGCAACGAAGCTGGACATATTGAGTGTCAATATACAGCACGTGCTAGTTATGCCTGCAATAAAGTATTTGGCGCTCCAGTTGGAAAAGCCTTTGGTATTTTAGTTGGTGCTCCTGCCGCAATTGGTGTTGTTATGGCTGATACGGCGTTAAAATCTGCAAATGTTGACGTAGTTTCTTACGCAACACCGCAAAATGGACAAAGTTTCTCAAATGAGGTAACGATGACAATCACTGGTGATTCTGGTGCTGTTCGTCAAGCGATTATTTCAGCACGTGATATCGGTTGCCAATTATTGGGAACAATGGGTAGTACGCCTAAAAATGATCAACCATCATACATTTAAGAGTGGGAGTGAAAAATAGATGAAATCAAAACGATTTGAAGAACTAGAAAAAAGACCGGTCAATCAAGATGGTTTCGTAGATGAATGGGTAGAAGAAGGCTTAATTGCGATGCAAAGTCCGAACGACCCTAAGCCAAGCATAAAGATCGTCAATGGCGAAGTGGTCGAGCTTGATGGAAAAGACAAAGCGGACTTTGATTTGATTGATTCCTACATTGCACAATATGGGATTGATTTAACTCGCGCAGAAGAAGTAATGACTATTCCTTCTAAAGAGTTAGCAAATAAAATCGTCGATCCAAACATTTCACGTGAAGAAATCGTTCAATTAACCACAGCAGCGACTCCAGGTAAATTGAATGAAGTTGTCGGCTATATGAATGTTGTTGAAATGATGATGGCCGTTCAAAAAATGCGTGCCCGTCGTCGTCCTACGACGCAATCTCACGTAACCAACGTTCGAGACAATCCAGTTCAAATTGCCGCTGATGCCGCTGAAGGCGCATTGCGCGGATTTGATGAACAAGAAACAACCGTTGCAGTAGCTCGTTATGCACCATTTAATGCAGTGGCAATCATGGTTGGTTCACAAACTGGACGTCCAGGTGTATTAACGCAATGTTCATTAGAAGAAGCAACAGAGCTTGACTTAGGAATGCGCGGCTTTACAGCTTATGCAGAAACAATCTCTGTCTATGGTACGGAGCAAGTATTTACCGATGGTGATGATACGCCATGGTCGAAAGGCTTCTTGGCTTCTTGTTACGCATCTCGCGGATTGAAAATGCGCTTTACTTCGGGAACAGGATCAGAAGTACAGATGGGTTATGCCGAAGGAAAATCAATGCTGTATCTTGAAACACGCTGTATCTTCTTAACGAAAGCAGCAGGGGTACAAGGTTTGCAAAATGGTTCAATTAGTTGTATTGGTGTTCCGGGAGCGGTTCCTTCAGGAATTCGGGCAATTTTAGCAGAAAACTTGATTGCTATGTTGCTTGACTTAGAAGTGGCTTCAGGAAATGACCAAACCTTCTCACATTCGGATATTCGTAGAACCGCTCGTTTGCTAATGCAGTTCTTACCAGGAACAGACTTCATTTCATCTGGTTATTCCGCAACACCAAACTATGACAATATGTTCGCTGGTTCAAACTTCGATGCAGATGATTTCGATGATTACAATATCATTCAACGTGACTTGAGAGTGGATGGCGGATTACGACCAGTTAGCGAAGAAGACGTGGTTGCTGTTCGTAATAAAGCAGCAAGAGCGTTGCAGGGCTTGTTTGATAAGTTGGGCTTGCCAACAATTACGGATGAGGAAGTGGAAGCAGCAACGTATGCTCGCGGATCACAAGACATGCCGGAACGTGACATGGTTCAAGACATTAAAGCGGCGCAAGAATTATTAACGCAAGGTGCAACTGGTTTGGATCTGGTAAAAGGATTATCAGAAAGTGGCTTCGAAGATGTAGCGACCAGCTTGCTTAATCTATTGAAACAACGTGTAGCTGGAGATTTCTTACAAACTTCTTCAATATTTGATGCGGATTGGAATGTAATCTCTGCTGTCAATGACAAGAATGATTATGCTGGACCAGGTACAGGGTATCGACTTGACGGTTCAGAATGGGAAAAAGTTAAAGCAATCCCTAAAGCAATCAATCCGAAAGATATTTAAGGAGGAGTAAAAATGACAGAACTAAATGAAAATCTTTTACGCTCCATCATCAAAGAAGTTCTAACTGAAATGGAAGCGAACACAGGAGATCAACCAGTTGCTTTTGAACAACAAGCAAAATCAGAGCCTGCAGCATCATCCGATTGGTTTAAATCTGTCGGTGTTGCCCAGCCAGGAAACTCTCAGGATGAAGTAGTTATTGCAGTGGCACCAGCATTTGCAGAATCACAAACAACCAATATTCTTGGTGTCCCTCACAAAGAAATTTTGAAGCAAGTAATTGCCGGTATTGAAGAAGAAGGATTAAAGGCACGGGTCGTTAAGGTATATCGTACGTCAGATGTGGCCTTTGCTGGTGTTGAAGGTGACAAATTATCTGGTTCAGGCGTTTGTGTGGCGATTCAATCAAAGGGAACGTCCATCATTCACCAAAAAGATTTGCAGCCGTTATCAAATCTAGAGCTCTTCCCGCAAGCGCCACTGATTACTTTAGAAACGTATCGAGCAATGGGAAAAAATGCTGCAAAGTATGCTAAGGGTGAATCGCCAAATCCAGTACCGATGATGAATGACCAAATGGCTCGTCCAAAATATCAAGCATTGTCAGCTTTGCTCCACATTAAAGAAACGAAGCACGTTGTAATCGGAAAACCAGCAGAAGAAATTTCTGTAACTTTATAGTGAGGTGACTAGAATGAATGAGCAATCTATCGAAAGTTTGGTTCGAGGGATCTTAAAAGATATGAACAATGGTGCGGGAAGTGCGGCACCTGAAACATCAGTAAGTTCTGGATCAGCAACTGTGGCTGATTATCCAATCGCAAAAAATCATCCGGATTGGATCAAAACAAAAACGGGTAAAACATTAGACGATATTACGTTGGAAAATGTTTTGAACGGATCATTAACTCCTGACGATTTGAAAATTACTCCTCGCATTTTAAAGGCTCAAGGAGAAATTGCTACAAGTGCAGGAAGAAAAACGATCTCAAATAACTTTGATCGTGCGTCTGAATTGACGGCTGTTCCTGATGCCCGCGTATTGGAAATGTATAACGCGTTACGACCTTATCGTTCAAGTAAACAAGAATTGTTAGATATCGCGAATGAGTTGGAAACGAAATACAGTGCAAAAATCAGCGCTGCCTATGTTCGTGAAGCAGCAGAGCACTATGAAAAACGGAAAAAACTAAAAGGTGATAACTAATTTCTAGTTCGGAATTTCAGGAAGAGGAGCAATGAATGATGAAACGTGTAATTGGGATTGATATTGGAAATTCCTCAACTGAAGTTGCTTTAGTTGAAATTGATAACCATCAACAAGTCCGATTCCTAGAATCAGCAATTGCGGAGACGACTGGAATAAAAGGAACAAAGAAAAATTTATTTGGTATCTATAAGGCGATCAATGAGGCTTGCGCTAAAAATCATTTAAAGATCGAAGAAATCGATTTGATTCGAATCAATGAGGCGACACCGGTTATTGGTGATGTGGCAATGGAAACAATCACAGAAACAATCATTACAGAATCAACCATGATCGGCCATAATCCCAAAACGCCTGGTGGTTTAGGACTAGGGGTTGGGACAACGCTTCGCTTTGAAGAACTTGAAAAAAGCGGAAAACGTGACACGCCCTACATTTTGATTATTGAAAAGACCTTTGACTTTGATGATGTAGCACGTCAAATTAATCAATTTGTGGCAAGTGGGTTTCTGATTACTGCTGCAATTATGCAATCAGATGACGGCGTTTTAGTGAACAATCGCTTGGATAAAAAGATACCAATTGTCGATGAAGTTTCGTATATCGATAAAGTTCCTGTCAATATGCTGGCAGCAGTTGAGGTGGCTGAGACAGGTCGGGGTGTTTCTCAATTGTCAAATCCATATGGAATTGCCACTGTCTTTGATCTTGATTCAGAGGCGACTAAAAATATCGTCCCAGTTGCCCGGGCCTTAATCGGAAATCGTTCGGCAGTTGTCATAAAAACACCAAAAGGCGATGTCAAAGCTCGGACTATTCCTGCTGGGAAAATCGAAATTACTGGTGGGAATCGACGAAATACTGTTGGAATTTCAGCTGGAGCTGAAAAAATCATGGAAACCGTATCAGCGTTTGAAGTGATCGATAACGTAACTGGTGAATCAGGCACAAATGTTGGCGGTATGCTAGAGAAAGTTCGTTTAACTATGGCTGAGTTAACCGATCGACCAGTGAATCAAATCTTTATTCAAGATCTACTGGCTGTCGATACCTTTGTTCCAATTAGTGTTAAAGGCGGATTAGCTGGGGAATTTTCGATGGAGCAGGCGGTAGGAATTGCTTCAATGGTCAAATCGGATCATTTGCAGATGTCAAAAATCGCTGATGCGATCCAGCAGGATTTAGGGATCAAGGTTGAGATCGGCGGCGCGGAGGCGGAAGCAGCGATTTTAGGTGCATTAACGACACCGGGAACATCTGCTCCGCTAGCCATTTTGGATTTAGGTGCCGGATCGACCGACGCTTCTATTATTAAAAAAGATGAGAGAATCGTAGCTACTCATTTGGCTGGCGCCGGCGATATGGTGACCATGCTGATTCAATCAGAACTAGGTTTAGAAGATGTTTATCTAGCTGAGGATATCAAAAAATACCCTTTGGCAAAGGTTGAGAATATTTTCTACATTCGTCATGAGGATGGCTCCGTTCAATTCTTTGATCAACCATTAGATCCTTCCTTATTTGCTAAGGTCGTCGTGGTAACACCTGATGGTTATGTTCCGATTCCAGGCGATGATTCCATTGAAAAAATCCGCTTGGTTCGACAGACAGCAAAAGAACGAGTCTTTGTAACGAATGCGTTACGAGCTTTGCGAAGAGTTAGTCCAACGGGAAGTATTCGCGATATTCCATTTGTAGTCATTGTCGGTGGATCGGCTTTAGATTTTGAAGTACCACAGATCGTAACCAATGCACTCTCTCATTACGGCTTAGTCGCAGGTCGCGGAAACATTCGTCAAATCGAGGGACCGCGAAACGCTGTGGCAACCGGATTGATTCTTTCATATTTGAGGGAGGGATTTGATGGAGCTTGATTTAAATGTCCGCCCTGTAGTCTTAATCTATCTTGATAAAAGGGCATCGGCTGAGGATATTCAATATATCTTTTATGGCTTGGAAGAAGAAAAAATCCCTTACAGCTTAGAACAAAGGAATTTTTCAACCGCGACAGAGGCTGCTTATATTGCAGCAAATACCTCATCGCTAAATGTTGGAATCGGCTATGTGAACAATGAAGTCGCTCTTCATTATAAAAATTTGGCACCAGAAACTCCTTATCAATCGATTCAACGAGTTGTAACTTGTCCACCATTGATTTTAAAAAGCTTTGGTGGGAATGCGGCACGTTTAGTAAAGGGTGTGCCATTCAAATCAATTGATCCTATGGAGGTGAAAGCATGAAACAAGCAATTGGCTTAGTTGAAGTAAAAGGCCTAGCCAGTGCAATCGAAGTATCAGATACAATGGTCAAGGTGGCAAATGTAGAGCTCTTGGGTGTTGAAAAAGCGAAAGGTTTCGGTTGGATGACCGTTAAAGTGGCTGGAGATGTTGGAGCTGTTAAGGCAGCGGTTGATGCTGGTAAAGCCAAAGCGGTTCAAAATAATGTGTATCTTTCTTCACTGGTTATCCCTCGTCCAGCAAACAACTTAGAAGACTTCTTCTTTAAAAAGGAAGAGGAGAAAGTTGATGTTCCTGCTGAGACGATTGAACAGCCAGAAGCAGTGATCGAAGCTGTTCCAGAGCCGGATAAGGTGGAAGAAAAACCAGAACCGATGGAAAAACCGGAACTGGTAGAACCGATTAAAGAAGAACCGATCAAGGAAGCACCAGTTAAGGAAGAACCTGCTAAAAAGGATCTGCCTGACGAGAAACCGGTTAAAAAAGAACCGATCAAGGATCAGCCCAAGAAGAAAAAGAATCCACCTAAAGGATCGAAAAAAGCTTCAGAACCGAAAAAGAAAAAGTAATTACAGACGTTAATGTGATACTGGTCCAACTACGCACAGATTTATAGAAGATGCTGAAATCATTTAGCATAAATGATAAAAAGTTTTCACTAGTTTAGTTGGATGATAGACGAATTTAGGAGGAATAGACATGAATGATGCATTAGGAATGATCGAAACGAAAGGCCTTGTTGGCGCTGTTGAGGCAGCGGATGCCATGGTTAAGGCTGCGAATGTAACTTTAGTAGGAACAGAGAAAATCGGTTCTGGATTAGTTACCGTAATGGTTCGCGGAGATGTTGGAGCAGTCAAAGCAGCAGTTGATGCTGGCTGTGCAGCAGCAGAAAAGGTTGGGGAAGTGGTTTCCGTTCACGTAATCCCAAGACCGCATCGCGATGTTGATGACATTTTAGTACCTAAAGTAGGCAATGAATAATTACAGCATTGAGGAAATTAGAAAAATTGTTCGTGAAGTGTTATTGGAGATGCAAGCAGAAACATTTCCAATTGGCATCTCTAACCGACACATACATTTAACGGAAGAACATTTCAGTATTCTATTTCCTAATGAAACAATCGAGCCTTTGAAGCCTTTGAAACAACCGGGGGAATTTGCCGCAAAGCAAACTGTGACTTTGGTTGGACCGAAGGGGGAAATTCGGAAAGTTCGGATTTTAGGACCATTGAGAAAACGATCGCAGGTTGAAATTTCTAAAACAGATGCACGAAATTTAGGGGTTCAACCACCGATTCGCTTATCTGGGAATTTGGATGATGCGGTGGAGATTACGTTGCGCAGTGAGTCGGCAGAAGTAACTATTCCAGCGGCAATCGTGGCAAAACGCCATATCCATTTGAATGATCAGGATATGGAACGAATGGGCTTAAAGAAGGGCCAAGTGGTTTCAGTCGAAATTTTTGAAGGACCGCGAAAAACGATTTTCAATGATGTGGAATTGCGGCCAGGAAAGAATTTTGTGTTAGAAATGCACGTAGATACAGATGAAGCAAATGCAGCAGATATTCAGCCAAATACACGAGGACGGATTATTAAAGAATAATCCAAAGGAGGAAGTATGGAATCTATCGAAAAAGCCAATCAATTATTAACATCTTTTCATGAACTTGTGAATACAAAGCAAGCCCAGGAGTTTGATCCTGAAGATGGCTATAAAGTTGGAGTTGATTTGGGTACTTCCTCTATTGTGTTGGTTGTTTTAGATGGGAAGAACCGACCAGTTTTTGGAGCTTTCGAATATGCCGATGTTATTCGCGACGGTCTGGTCGTTGATTATCAAAAGTCTGTTCAAATAGTGAATCGTTTGCGGGAGCAAGCCGAAGAAACACTAGGTTTTGCCTTGAAAGCAGCGTCTGGAGCGATTCCACCGGGAACGGTTGGAAACAATAAACGTGTGGTGGCAAATGTCATCGAAAGTGCGAATATGCTGGCCGATCAGCTAGTCGATGAGCCAACAGCGGCGGCTTTAGTCTTAGGTGTAGACGATGGTGCTGTAGTGGACGTTGGTGGCGGAACGACCGGAATCAGTATCTTTGAAAATGGTCAGCCGATCATTGTAGAAGATGAACCGACTGGTGGGACGCATATGACCTTGGTGATTGCTGGAAATAATCGAATTTCGATCAAGGAGGCAGAGAAGATCAAACGTGATCCTGCTCGTGATCGAGAGAATTTCATTATTTGCCGTCCAGTCATTCAGCGAATGGCGAACATTACCGCAAATGTTTTACGAAAACATCCAACGGAACCTATCTATGTAGTCGGTGGTGCTTCTTACCTATCTGAATTTGAAAAGGAATTTTCAAATTATTTAAATCAAACAGTATTTAAACCAAAATATCCTCAATTTGTAACACCAATTGGAATTGCGATGTCTTCTACACCAATCGTTGATTAAACAAGAAGCGATAGCAGTAGCCAATTGAATAGAAACGATATCTGCACTAAGAATTGGGAGTAAGAATATGGACGAGTTAGTTGAGCGTATTATTTCAATCATCAATCAGCGAGAACACAATACCTTATTTCTTTCTTGTCGTACCCCTTCCCAGATAAATCAAGGAATTAGAGGCTTTTTATACAATAAGCAGATTCATTTGAGTGACGTAGATGTTCTATTTTTAGAGCGGTTCATTCAAAAAGACAGTGCTGATCCTCTAGTGAGTTGGCTGTATCAAAGCTATAACTATGATTGTCACCTGACGTTTGAACTGGCTTTTTCAAACACGGAGCTGATTCCAAATGAATTATTCAACGAATGCAGTGTGACATTGCTTAACAATCAAGGCAAACAATATTTTCAATTTCCCAAAAAAGTGATTACCTACCAACAAGTGGCGATGCTTACGCAGGAAGATATTCTGCTTTTGGCATCCAATCAACTCATTACAGATTTGGCGAGGGAGCGATTGCAGGAAAAGAAAGTCATTGTTGTAGAAAGGAGTTCACCCTATGCTGATGGCAAAAGTAGTTGGGAGTGTAGTTTCGACTCAAAAAGATGAATCATTGGTTGGAAAGAAATTGATGATCATTCAACCGATTAATGCTGAGCAACAGAATATTCGTTTCCAACAGGTGGCGGCGGATACAGTAGGGGCTGGCATTGGCGATTATGTCTTATTGACCAGCGGATCTTCTGCTAGAAAACTGTTTTCGACTCCTTCAGATGCTGTTGATTATGCAATCGTTGGAATTATTGACACGTTTGATTTTTAGGGAGCTGAGGAAAGTATATGGCGATTTATACAAAAACGGGAGATAAAGGAACAACGAGCCTTTTTGATGGAACACGAGTAGAAAAATCAGATTTGCGCGTGGATACTTATGGAACGTTTGATGAATGCTGTGCTCAAGTCAGTGTCGCTCAGAAATTGGCGAAGGATTCAGAAACAATTGAACACTTAGAATGGGTCCAGCATAAACTATTCCAATTAAACGCAGAAATTGCAACAAAACAAGACATGGCAAAGCTGGAAGCGAAGAGTACATTGGTTGGAGAAAACGACATCCATCAAATGGAAGCGTGGATTGATCAGTACACTAAGCGTTTACCAGAATTGCATAGTTTTATTTTACCGGGTCAGACACTGCCAGCTGCTCAGCTACATGTTGCTCGAGCTGTTTGTCGGCGGGGCGAACGGTTACTGACAGAGCTGTCCAAGTCTGTTAACATCCGGGAAGAGGTACGAAAATTTGTTAATCGCCTATCGGATTGCCTGTATATTTTTGCTCGCATGGAAGATCAATGTGAGACTGAAAAACAGCTGATTAATGAGATCCTGCGTCGTTACCTTGAACAAAGCGGATCGCAAATAAAAGCGAGTAATTTGGATAAAAATCATGCGATCTTTCAAGCTTGCGAAGCACAAGCATTAAAAATGGGTGTCCCAGTCTCAATGGCGTTAGTCGATAAGGCAGGCAATCTGTTCAGCTTTTATCGAATGGCTGGCGCATTGCTCGTTAGCGAGGAGTTAGCTCAGAAAAAGGCGTACTCAGCTGTAGCGATGAAGACCGATACTCACGAACTGAGTGAGCTGGTTCAACCAGCAGCCGATCTCTATCAGCTGGAAACATTGACTGATGGACAAATCGTCACATTTGGCGGCGGACTTGTAATTAGGAACGCAGCGGGTGAAGTGATTGGCGGTTTAGGAATCAGCGGCGGCTCGGTTGAAGAAGATAGGACGATTGCTCAAAAAGGTTTAGAGAAGTTGAAGGAGATTTGACATGCGTGAAGAAGAGATAAAAGAAGTCATCAAAAAAATTCTTCAGGAAGCTCAAGCAACAACATCTCCAACGAAGGAATTTGGTGTTTTTGAGACCGTTGAAGAAGCGATTCATGCGGCAAAATTTGCCCAAGAATGTTATGAAAATCAAACCCTTGAAACCAGAAGGAAAGTAATTGAGGCAATTCGTTGCGGCATGCGTCCGCATGTTGAAAAGATTGCCCGCGATACTTTAGATGAAACGGGAATGGGGCGATATGAAGATAAGATACAAAAACTGCAGCTAGCGATCAATAAGACTCCAGGCGTGGAGGATTTGCGAACGGAAGCGTTGACTGGTGATAACGGAATGACTTTGTACGAATTATCGCCTTATGGCGTGGTTGGGGCTGTGACTCCTAGTACGAATCCAGCTGAAACGTTAATCTGTAACGCGATTGGTATGCTGGCAGCAGGAAACGCGATCTATTTCAGTGTCCATCCGGGAGCTAAAAAGATTTCTCGCTGGGTTGTAAGCAAGATGAATGAGCTGATTTATGATGCCTGTGGGATTCAAAATTTAATCGTGTCGATTACTGAGCCTTCAATTGAAGCAGCACAGGAAATGATGGAGCATCCAGATGTTCCATTGCTGGCGATTACAGGGGGACCAGGGGTAGTACGGCAAGCATTAAGAAGTGGAAAAAAAGTTATTGCAGCAGGCGAAGGAAATCCACCATCGCTGGTTGATGAAACAGCGAATATCGAGAAAGCCGCAAAAGACATTGTTATTGGCGCATCGTTTGATAACAACATTTTGTGTACAGCTGAGAAAAGCGTAGTTGTTGTGGAACAGGTAGCGGACTATTTGATCCTGCAAATGGAAAAAAATGGTGCCTATCTGGTTCAAGATGAAGCGGTTATTCAAAAAATGATGGATATGACCATTATGGAAAATGGGGCACCTAGCCGGAAATTTATCGGAAAAGATGCCAATTACATTTTAGCTGAAGCTGGTATCAAGGTAGATTTTGACGTTCGGGTCATCATTTTGCGAGCGGATAAAATTCATCCGTTTGTAGTGAAGGAAATGCTGATGCCGATTCTGCCAGTCGTTACCGTCAGCGATTTTGACGAGGGATTAGCGACGGCACTGCAAATTGAGAATCGACGCCATCATACAGCGACAATGCATTCTCAAAATGTTGGTCGAATGAATATTGCAGCGAAGAAATTTCAAACATCGATTTTTGTTAAGAATGGTTCATCATTTGCCGGTTTAGGCTTTGGTGGTGAAGGACCAACGACCTTTACGATCGCAACACCGACTGGAGAATGTACTACCTCCGCTCGCGATTTTGCTCGCAAACGTCGTTGTGTGTTAACTGATGGGTTCTCAATTCGATAAAGGAGGGATTCTTTTTGAAAAAATGGTCAATGAAACCAGAAATTTATTCTGGCTTTGCCAGTCTGGAACGACTGCAGCAATTTGAAAAAGAAAACCTCTGCTTTGTTTGTGATCCTTATTTAGCTGAATCTGCCAGTTTAAAACGAATTTTAGGGTATGTAAAACGAACCAATACCGTCGAGATTTATTCTGATATTATCCCCGATCCTCCGATCGAAACGGTCGTAGATGGAATCGAGAAAATGACCAAACACCAGCCAACTGTAGTGATCGCAGTTGGCGGGGGATCGGCGATTGATACAGCAAAAGCGATGCTTTTCTTCTACAAACGAACGACTGGCAATAAAGTAAAGCGATTTGTGGCTATCCCCACCACAAGCGGAACAGGATCGGAAGTAACCAGTGCGTCGGTAATCACCGATACACAGAACAAAATAAAATATCCGATTTTCCACGAAGCGATCATTCCTCATGAGGCGATCTTGGACGCAAGCTTGGTCATGTCTAGCCCACCATCCGTTACAGCGTTTAGTGGACTCGACGTATTAACTCATGCGCTGGAATCACTAGCTTCAGTGAACCGCACCAACTATACAAACGCGTTGGCTGAAAAAGCGACAGAATTGGTTTTCCAATTTTTGCCGACGTGTGTGAATCAAGGAATGGAGCTGGATGCACGGATTCAAATGCATGAAGCCTCGACCTTAGCTGGGTTAGCCTTTGATGCTGCGGGCTTAGGTGTCTGTCACGCGATCGCTCATCAAGTAGGAGCGAATTTCAAGGTTCCTCATGGATTAGCCAATTCGATGCTGTTGCCTTACGTGATTCAAGCAAACAGCAAGGATAAAGAAACCAGGAAAAATTATGCGCGAATTTCTCGTAAGCTGGGTATTTGTCCACCGAGCTTGCCAGATCATTTAGCGGTTTCAAATCTTGCTCAGGCAGTTCAACAATTAGCTATTGAATGTAAAGCGCCGATTAAGTTGAACAGCTTTGGGATTCAAGAAGAGGCTGCTTTGTCAGCTGAGGATGTTATCGCGAATAATGCATTAAATGATACGACCTTTAAGACGAATCCCATTCAGTTTTCAGCGGATGAGATTAAAGAGATTTATCGAAATATCATAAAATAATCATCATTCCTGACAATAATTTATCACTTTAACGGGTAGAAAACCGCTATAATAAAGATAGGTAAATTGTCGGGAGTCAGTTGCGAAAGTCAGAAAAAAGAATAAGGAGGTCTCATTATGAATAGTCCTGTATTTGGTGAATTTTTTGGTACGGTTGTTCTGATTCTTTTTGGTTCAGGTGTTGGTTGCTCTGTCAATTTGAAAGGTACCTTGGCAAAGGGTGTCGGAGCTAGTTGGTTGTACATTGCAATGGGCTGGGGTGTTGCGGTTATGCTGGGTGTGTTAGCCAGCGGACATTTCGGTTCACCAGGGCACTTGAATCCGGCAGTAACGATTGGATTTGCGGTTGCTGGTTCCTTTGAATGGGGACAGGTAGCACCATTTATCTTGGCTCAGGTTGCCGGTGCTTTTGTCGGCGCGTTGATTGCAGCGATCCACTTCTGGCCGCATTTCCAAAACACGACGGTTGAAGAAGGAAACAGCGTTGGAATTTTTGCTACTGGACCAGCAATTCCAAGCACAGCATTAAACTTAGTTAGTGAAATCATTGCTACTTGTTTCTTCGTATTAGCGATTCAATTAATGCCAGCTGATATTCCTCCTGGTTTACAACCATTGATGCTTGTCTTCGTCTTGATCGGAATTGGTCTATCACTAGGATCGACCACTGGTTATGCCATCAACCCTTGCCGTGATTTTGGCCCACGGTTGATGTATGCGTTAATGCCTATTCCAAATAAAGGCGATGCCAATTGGGGTTATGCATGGATTCCAATCGTTGGCCCAATCATTGGTGCATGTATTGCGACCTTATTAGTGAAAGGTCTAGGATAAATTTTAATGTAGAATCAAAATGAATTCGTCTGACACTCCATGAGTAGCAGACGAATTCATTATTATTAAGGGGGAAAAATATGGCGAATAAAATCATGTCAATCAATGCCGGTAGTTCCTCATTGAAATTTCAATTATTCGAAATGCCTGAGGAAACACTGTTAGTAAAAGGTTTATTTGAACGTATCGGATTAGAAGAGGAAATGGGATTCTCTTATTCATTGAAAGACACAAAAGTAAAAACAACCGTTAAAGGAAAAACTCATGAAGAGGCAATCGATTTTCTATTGCAGTTTTTACTGGAGAGAAATGTTTTAACCAGTTTGCAGGAGCTGGCTGGCGTGGGTCACCGTGTAGCTCATGGCGGGGAAGATTTCAAAAAATCTAGCTTGGTGGATCAGGACGCATTACAAAAAATCAAGGCGCTAGGAAAATTAGCTCCTTTGCATAACCCTGTGAATGTGGTCGGTATCGAGGCATTGCAAAAGGATTTGCCTGATTGTCCGCAAGTCGCTGTTTTTGATACCTCCTTTCATCAGACGATGGAGGCTAAAAATTATATCTATCCATTGCCTTATCGATTCTATGAAGAGGATAGCGTCCGACGCTACGGCTTCCATGGAACCAGTCATCAATTTGTAGCGTCTGAAGCAGCTAACTGTCTTGAAAAACCACTAGAGTCATTGAAGATTATTTCCTGTCATTTAGGAAATGGGGCAAGTATTTGTGGAATTAAGGACGGAAAGTCGGTCATCACCTCAATGGGCTTTACACCTTTAGCAGGGCTAATGATGGGGACGCGATGCGGCGATATTGATCCATCGATTATTCCATTTTTACAAAATGAGAAAAATCTTTCCGCTAATGATATGGATAAGCTGATGAATGCGGAATCTGGTTTTAAGGGTATCACAGGCTTCAGCAGCGATACGCGGGATATCATTAGTGAGGCTGAAAAAGGCAATGACAGAGCAAAGCTTGCGCTGGATATGTTTGCTAGTCGTGTGAAGCAAACGATTGGTGCCTATGCGGCAGAGCTTGACGGTGTGGATGTCTTGATCTTTACCGCTGGAATCGGCGAGAATTCTTCTGTTATTCGAGAAATGATTTGTGAGAATTTAACCTTCTTAGGAATTGAGCTGGACCCACAAATGAATCAGCAAAATAGCAGAAGAATCAGCACCGACGCCTCTAAAGTAGAAGTGCTAGTGGTTGAAACAAATGAAGAATTAATGATCGTCAGAGATACGTATCATTTGATTTAAATGATTATTTTACAATAAGACAACCTCCCATTCTAAAAAGGAATCGGGAGGTTGTTTCATTTGGATTGAAGCAGACAGGAAATTATTAGTGCTCAAACGCGAGTGAACTCAAAAAAACGACTTTTTAGAGGAAAGCAATGAATGGTAAAATGAAAGGGATAAGGCAAGAGGAAGGAGAGAAATGGATGGATAAAAAAGCCCTTGTAAATAAAAGTATCGACTATATTTTAGCTCATCTTGAAGAACCAATCACGATCGAAGATGTCGCAAATCATTTGTCCTTTTCTAAGTATTACTTTTGCCGCATGTTCAAAGAGGTGACTGGAGAAGGGGTTTATTCTTTTATCAAACGTTTGAAAGTCGAACAAAGTGCGATAGATCTGAAACTTCAAAAGGATAAACGAATTACAGATATCGGGTTGGATTACGGATATAGTGCGTCTAATTACAGCTCCCTATTCAAAGAGCATTATCAGCTTTCGCCAAATGATTACCGAAAATCATTGGAGGCGTCGACGATTTCAAATCCTTTCTATCCTCAGAAGCAAGAAGTTTTAGACACATTTGAAGAGTATCAGAAGAAGGTTGAATTAAAAGAACTAAATGATCTATATGTGGTCTATGAGAGAATGCTGGGCAATTATGCGGAGTTGAAAAGTAGCTGGTCGGCGTTGGTCGAAGAGAATGCCTATTATGAAGACACGACTGTGATGATCGAAAAATTCTATAATGATCCAGCCGTTGCGATCGACGGTCACAGTATTTGTGATCTATGCTTTACGCTTAATGAGGAAATCAAAGAGAAAAATACCATGGTGATAACCGGCGGCAGGTACGCTATTTATCCGTATAGCGGAGCGATTGATGGCATTTTCCGAGTGATGCAGGGCTTTTTTAGGATCTGGCTTCCTGAAAGCGGCTATCAGATGCGTGAAAAATATGGATTGACGATTTATCGTAAAATTGATTGGGAAAATGATTATGTACAGTTGGACATGTGCATTCCGGTTGAATAGAGCAAGAATTCAGAAGTCGACAAGAAGATTCTTTTCTACAATAGGATTATCTAAAACAGATAATTTTACTGTAGAGGAGAATCTTTTTTTGAACTTGTAAAGAAAGTATAAAATTTTCACATGAATAAATCGCTTTATAGCAGGTATATCCATGTCCGGCTTCACGAACTAGCTTTTTCGGCAATAAGCAAAAATATTTCGAAATTTGAGAAGCAATTTAGAAACATTTTGGTCTTATTGCTCAAAAGCTGAGCGAGTTCGCGAAGCCTTTCTTAAAAGGGAGTGAGAGTATGGAAATGGTGATTCCACCTTACACTGGGCGCTAATTTTCTAGCCCAGAGAGGATGAGTAAAGTGCGAAAGGTAACTTGGACAGTGGAGTGCTTAAAGACGCCCACAATCATTCGGCATTGTAAGAAATGTAATGAGGATACTGAATTTTCCTGTTCGGAAAGGTTTCGGATTAATGCTCAAGGTAAATATTTGGATGTTTGGCTAATCTATAATTGTAGAAAATGTAAGACTAGCTGGAATTCAACCATTCTATCGAGGATTCATACGAATAAGCTAGACTCTGATTTGTTGGCTCTCTTTCAAGAGAATGATTCCGGACTTTCAAAAAAATACGGGACTGATAAAACCACCTTAAAGAAAAATGGTGTAGTGATTCGAACGATTGACTACGAGGTGTTGGGTGATTTATTTGAATTAGATGAGGAAGTCGTTGTAACGATTCAATCGGATTATCCATTAGACATCAAGCTCTTCACGATTTTGAAAGAAAAATTGAACTTATCAAATAATGAACTGAAGCAGCTAATTTCGAGAGGGAAGATTATTGGCTTATCTAATGAATGTTTTAAAGAGAAGCTGCGGAGTCGACAGACGATTCTATTTAATCTTAAAAAGGAGTCAATCAATGCCTAAGATGAAATCCCATCGAGGACTGAAAAAGCGGGTGAAATTAACGGGGAACGGAAAAAATAAAAAGGGTAAAAGTCGTTCTGCTTATATAGATAAGGCAAATTTGCCCGCTGTAAAAAAACGATTACTAAGCTAGGTGAAGAAAAAAAACTCTGCGAAAAATCATCGAATGATTCTCGCAGAGTTTTTCTTGTTTTTTGCTATTGTAGCAAACTGTCGATCAGTTCTGGACGTGGATTGGATAAGACGATTTTATTAATGAGCATCGCTTGATCTTGGGCACCATTTGCGCCAGCCTCGACAGCAGCTTTAACCGCGGCGACATCTCCTGTAAGTACAACGAAGGATTTTCCAGCAATGCCTGTCCCAAGTTGAATCGCTAGGAGTTCAACATCGGCAGCTTTGACCGCAAAATCAGCAGCAATGATTGAACCAGCAGCTGAATAATATTCCAAGACTCCGACGGCATGCACCTTTTCGGGAACTTGGGCCATGTTGATGGCATGAATCACTGCCGGGTTGATCCGAGGAATCACCAGCTCGCCAACGACATAACGTCCGCCCATTTCAACGCCGACTTCCATGGAGCGTTCAATCGCTGCGACCTGTCCGCTAATCATAATGTAGTATTTTCCAGGACAACTTGCTCGGGCCATAATTAAGGTGGCATCAGCGGCTTTTAGCATGTAGTCAACGACTTCGATTCCTTTCGCGATACTGTTTAATTCTAAAAAGCCAATCGTATCCATTATTTTCATTAGTTGTCCCTTCTTTCAATAGTAATACTAGCGCTAACCGCTGTTATAATGCCATCAATGCTGGCATGAATATCTGCACCTAAGGCCTTTTCCGGCTTCCTGCCAATCAGTTCTCCGACCCTGACATGATCCCCGACCTGTACGACTGGCTCACAAGGAGCGCCAATGTGCATTCTCAAAGGAATGTTAACCTGCTTCGATTCATGCTTTTGAAGTTCCTCAATGGTGAAATCGGCATATTGTTTAAGTCCATCCTTCAACAAGATTTTTACTGGTGGAACCAGCTGGTACTCTCGCATAGGGGATGGTGTAAGTGGACGGTCATCCTTCTGATAGCGAATGCCCTTTTCTGCTAAACGTTGCTTAACATATTTATTGACTTGTCTTGGCAAAAGATTCATCGGACACGCAATCGCTTCACAAATGCCACATTCGCAGCAAAGCAGTGCCTCTTTCCAAATTGGATCATCATCGATGTCGTCAGGCACATCAGTGATCGTCAAATGGCGCATCACACGGTGAGGGTGGATCGGATGGCCAATTTGATAACGAGGGCAAAGTTCTGTACACAACCGACATTGGATACAGGAGGTCCGCGCCTTGTTGATCATTTGAGGAATTTCTTTTTCATGGAGTTCATAAATGAAATCCCGCTTCTCCATAATAATGATTCCGGAGGTTGTTTTCGTGACAACTTGTTGAGAGAAATCCTCTTTCACTCCGGTTTTCCCCATCATTGGTCCGCCGTTAATAAACATGAAATCATCTAAGGTCGTGCCTCCAGCTAAAGCCAAGCATTCATCAAAAGAAGTACCGATGGGCACTTCCAAAATTTTCGGTTCTCTGACAGCGCCAGTGATGGTCAGCAGCTTATGTGTGACATTTTTTCCTTGTTGTGCTTGATAGATGTTCAGCATGGTGGCGATGTTTGAGATCACACAGCCAACCTCAATGGGAATTCCTCCAGGCGGGACGGTTCGTCCCGTTACCTCATAGACCATGATTTGCTCATCGCCGGCTGGATAAAAGTTCTTCATTTTAAAGATCGTAACCGGAACCCCTAATTCTTGAATGGCTTTTTCAAGGGCGGCGATTTCTTTCGTATAGTAGGCCTTAGTCGCTATTACGATATGTTGCGCCTCCAGCATTTCACCGACCGCTGCGATGGCCTCAACACATTCCTTAGCATAGTTGTTCATTACATAATGGTCGGTTTTAAGCAGCGGTTCGCACTCCGCTGCGTTGATAATGAAATATTCCGTTTTGGTGTTGTACTTAACAGCAGTCGGAAATCCCGCACCGCCGCAACCGACAATCCCAGCCGCAGTGATTTGATCCAATAGCATATTTCGTTCCTCATTTCTTTAGACTAAAATAAGAGCGTTTTCATTTATTGCGAGTAATTGCGTTAAAAAATTGTTTCGGGTGGTACGGATCAGCTGGCAAGCTTCTTCAGGTGTGGTTAGCAGCTGTCTGTTTTTCAACAGTTTCTGTGCCAGCATCATAGAGAGTCCCTTGGCTAAAAAGCTTTCTTGTGGATTGATTAAACTGTCAAAATCAGGGAATTCTCCTAAATTTGCGATTCGATTGATGTTAGCCATCGCCAGATAACCAAGCGAGTCTTGAAGAATTTCTAAAAACCGTTCCTGTTGATCACCTTTGATATGATCAGAAAAATAAGTAAAGTATGTTTGGTACGTATCCTCGATTACCCGCAGCAGATTCGAACACATAGATTCGTTACCCCTAATAGTAAATACTGCATATTGTGACAGGATATTTGCCAAGAAGTACCCAATGTCATATGAGAAGGGGCCCGTCATGGTGTATTCCATATCAATCACCTTAAAGGATGTTTGTGAAACAAAAATATTAGAAGAATGAAAATCACCGTGGATCAAGCATTCATCTTTACTAGACACGCGTTCAATCAATTCTTCCCAATCCCGCTTAACTGTGGCATCCTGCAAAATAGTGTCCAAGATGTCTAATAGTCCTTCTTGATGGGAAGTCAACGCTTGATTCGTTCTAACCGGCGGCTTCAAAATAAAATCGGTAATGATCTTTCGCATGTCAGCATTTTTAAAATAGCATGCTAAGGCTTGCCAGTACTCGTCAGACAACCGCAGCTTAGAGGTT
Source organism: Enterococcus raffinosus (assembly GCF_018917525.1). Classification (GTDB taxonomy): domain Bacteria; phylum Bacillota; class Bacilli; order Lactobacillales; family Enterococcaceae; genus Enterococcus_A; species Enterococcus_A raffinosus_A. Next base: position 277,059 of record NZ_JAHLOS010000001.1, read on the forward strand.
GCTACATGCGTTCGAGCAAGGTATTCTCCGACTTGTTTTCCTAACCGCGGCAGCTGTTCACCTCGACAAAGGGCAAAACGCAGAACGGTCAGGTAAGAAAGATCCTCCATAATAAATAAATGTGCCGATGGGTCCGCATAGTAGGTTTCTGGAACCATCTGGGGAGCCAAACCTGCCCGCAATTGATAGGTCATATATTCCAAATAATTCCGCTTAGGGTCAATTGGAGCAAGGGAGATGCCGCTGGAAATCGTCTTTTTCGAATGTTTGGCAATGTATTTTTTATTTCCCTGTTTTAGAACATAGAGATAATTTAAATAGCCATCAACGTATTTGTCTTTTTCGTTGGAAAGAACGGACACGATGAGGGGACTAGTTTGATTAAAAAGTTTGGTTCGCTGAAGCAAATAATTGGCAAGAGTGTGCTCACTAATCTCCATCGTTTTCCTCCTGTTCGAGCAATCATTAATCTCGGAATTTCATGCGTTGCCAACATGTCAGTGGTGTTCGCAGAAATCCTATCCTATCAATAATTCTATCGAATCTTACAGTGAAAATATATAATAAAAATATGCACACTAAAGGCTTTCCCCGAAAAGCCCTTGAGCGCTTGGATCAGAGGAAATCGTTGAAAAAAGTGAGCAAAAAAATGCAATAAAAAAAACCGTTCTCGCAAGGAAAACGGTTAGAGTACATACATAGATTCTTCAAAATCCTCCACGTAATAACGGAAATTTTTCCTTCCGCGGCAAACGATTTTGTGCCCTTCAGCTTCAAGTTTTTCGATCTGGGCCTCCACGCCGCCAGGAAATTTCGGGTTGATTTCTCCTTTGGCCTTCAGTGTTCGCCAGTAAGGTGTGGGATTCGTGTCGCGCTGCTCGCTAGCCCAAGCTGCGATAGAGATGAAGGCACCGGCTGTGATGGGTTCGGTAAAGTCACCGTCATTTTCTTTTGCCAGATGCTCTCTGATGGCACTTGTTGTGATAATTTTGCCAAAAGGAATTTGTTTCATGATCGCATCGTAATCCAATGGCGGGGCAAAGTACATCTTCGTTCCACCGTAGCGTTTAATCGTGGCTTCATCGGTTACGATCTGCATTTTCGGCATTCCTTTATCTTCGTTTAGCATGGCATTAAAATCCTTTTGATCCTCATTTGCCATGAGATTCGCCTCCTAACTTCTTCGTAAATAAGGTAATCATTACGCGCGCAATTCCTACCTCTAGTGTACCGAGTTTAAGATGACCCTGCAATGAGACAGTTTATTTTTTTTGAAAAAAAGTTGTGACGTTTTTATCTAATATTTGAGTAGTTGAGACGATGATCAATTCTTCGACTGATGATAAAAGGGCGCAGGTCAAAAGAATGACACCAAAGGGCTTGATTGCAACGAATAATAATACAATCGGTGATAAAAAGAGCAATAGACCGATCAACTTATTTAAGTAAGTATGCAGACTTGTGAACTGATGAAAACGAAAATAGCCGATCAGGTAGGAAATGCAACGAATGAGTGCTATTGTTAACGCGCCCCAAAGAAGAAAAGCGGGAAGCGTGATTGTCAGTACAACCTTTGCGATGACGACGAGAAAAAAAAGCAGATCGGCCAGACTATCTAAAAAGGTGCCAAAGGGGCTTGTCCAGTTCATTTTGCGAGCCAACCAACCGTCAAGCATGTCCGTTAGTCCAGTAAAAAAATAAAGTGGAAAGAACCAGTTATTTGGTACAAAGAGAATCAGCAGGGAGGCGATGATCCGAAAACAGGTAATAATATTTGGAATGAATTTCATATAGGTCTCCTTCTTAATTACAAGCATAAAAAAATAGTTTCTATTATTTCGTTTTTACTAATCCTGCTAAAATTAGTCGCTGAACAAATAAATTAGGATCTTTTCAGAAATATAACTTAACTTTATCATGATCTTAGCTAGTTTGAAATCAAACTGAAATCAGAATGCAATGATTTTGTGCTATTTTTGATAAAAAGGGTAAAGAGGAGTGCGAAATGACAACAACATTGATTATTGATCATCCCTGGAAGGAAAGCTTTAATCATGCTGTCTTGAATAAGCTGATCGCTGGGTTGGAGCAAGATCAGAAAATCTATCAGGTGATCGATTTAAATAAGGACGGCTTTGATCCAGTCATGAAGGAAGAAGAGTTGGCAGTTTATCAAAGCGGTTCGGTTTTAGATCCATTGGTCTTGCATTATATGAACCTACTGAAGGAGACCACTCAGCTGGTTTTGATCTTTCCGATTTGGTGGTATAGCTCACCTGCAAGTTTAAAGGGCTTTCTTGATAAGGTGCTGCTAAATGAATTCGCTTTTTTTGATGGTGGGAATGGGATTCAGCCGCTTTTGTCGATTGATTCGGTGGTTGTTTTTACCACCTCTGATCAACCAACCGTCAGCTTGGAGCAACGGTGTACGCGCAGTTATAAGCATCAGCTGACGACGACGCTAGAAGATATCGGCATGCGCAATATTTCTTGGCACCATCTAGGGTCTGTGAAGAATACCACCGAGGAAGAACGAATCGAATATTTAGATTCGGTTTACGAGAAATTATAAAGAAACTTCGAGGCTCTCTCTATGTCAGAAAAGCCTCGAAGTTTTTTCTATTTTTTAGTTAGTTTGGCTAATATAGCGTCAATTTGAGTTAGTTCTTCTTTACTAAAGTCTAAATGATCCAGGGCTTTCAGATTGTCTTCTAATTGACTGACGCGTGACGCACCAATCAAGACACTCGTAACGGTCGGTTGACGCAAGTTCCAGGCCAAGGCCATTTCTGCCAATGTCTGCCCACGTTTTTCAGCAATGTCATTTAGTTGTTTAACCACCGCTATGGTAGATTGAACGTTGTCTTCTGTTAAGAAAGGACTATCTGAACGATGCGCGCGAGAATCTTCGGGAATACCGTGTAAATAGCGATTTGTCAACAGGCCTTGCGCCAAGGGACTGAAGGTGATTGCACCTATGCCTTCCTCTGCTAAAACATCGGTCAATCCATCTTCGATCCAACGATCAAACATGTTGTAGCGTGGTTGATGAATGATAAACGGTGTTCTTAGTTCCCGGAAAATCTTGCTGATTTCAGCTGTTTGTTCCGCGGAATAATTTGAAACACCGACATACAAGGTTTTTCCCTGACGGACTAGCTGATCTAATGCCAGCGCGGTTTCTTCTAAAGGCGTGTCAGGATCTGGTCGGTGAGAATAGAAAATGTCGACATAATCAAGCCCCATGCGCTTCAAGCTCTGCTCGCAGCTGGCGATGATGGATTTTCGAGAGCCCCATTCGCCATAAGGTCCCGGCCACATATAATAACCGGCCTTTGAAGAGATGACCAGTTCATCACGATACGGCAATAGGTCTTCTTTCAAAATTCGTCCAAAATTGATTTCAGCTGAACCAGCAGGTGGCCCATAATTATTTGCTAAGTCGAAGTGAGTAATTCCATGATCGAAGGCGGCTCGAACAATGGCCCGCTGATTGTCCAAAGTGTCAACATCGCCAAAATTATGCCACAAGCCTAAAGAAATCGCGGGAAGTTTCAAACCGGATTTTCCTAAACGTCGATAATCCATTTTCTCATAGCGTTGTTCATTTGCTAAATACATAGATATCCTCCTAAGAAACTGATTTGCACGTTTTAAAACGCTTACTTTTGATTATCCGCTTTTTTCAACGATTGTAAAGGGAGAGGGCTGAATATAAGTGAAACAGAAAAAACATTTTTTTAAAAGTGATGGTCTTTTTATGATTTATTAGCCAATTATAAGAATTTCATCAAATTCTCAAAAGTTTCTTTAAGTTTTCCCTCGAACTCCCTGAGTTGGTCTTGCGTCAGTTTCTTTTTATCGTTACACTGGCTAAGATATAAAAGAAAGATGAGGATTATTTTTTATGGAAAACGAAAAAGTTACGCAGCCGAATAAAAGCGACTGGTTTTTACGCTTCATCAAAGGGATGTTCATCGGCTCTGGATTTATTTTACCGGGTGTCAGCGGCGGGGCGTTGGCAGCAGTATTTGGTATTTATGAACGAATTATTTCATTTTTAGCCCACATTACTAAGAACTTTAAAGAAAACGTCTTGTTCTTTATTCCCGTAGGATTGGGCGGATTAGCTGGGGTCTTCGTGTTATCCTTTGCCGTCAGCTTCTTACTTGGTGAATTTGAGACGATCATGCTATGGTTCTTCGTTGGCTGTATTATTGGAACAGTTCCAGCGTTATGGAAAGAAGCTGGAAAAAAGGGTCGAGACACTAAGGATTACATTATTATCGCTATCAGTTTTGTGGTTGGCTTCTTATTCTTGTGGAAAGGCTCAAGCTTGTTTGGAACCGTTGATCAAAACTTCTTTACCTGGATGATTGCGGGTGCATTGATTGGATTAGGTCTGATTGTTCCTGGATTGAGCCCGTCAAACTTCTTAGTTTATATGGGGATGTATAAAGCGATGGCCGATGGCTTCAAGACGGTGGATATGGGTGTAATCATCCCGATCGGAATTGGCGGTTTGATCACAGTTTTGAGTTTATCAAAAGTGATGGATTGGGTGTTTAGTCGTTTTTATGCACCGATGTATCATTTTATTTTAGGAATTGTTTTTGCTTCGACCGTTATGATTGTACCGACAGATTATAGTGGAATCGGCATCCTTGGATTCCTTGGCTGCGCGGTTTTATGTATTTTAGGTGCCGCTCTAGGCTGGTGGATGAGCCGTCTGGAAGAACGCTACGTTCCAGAAGATTAGAAAAAAATTTGAAATTAGGGCTTGCAATTTTGATGAGAAGTCTTTAATATGGTGTTAAGCATTTGGAATAGTAATAAATTTTATCGGCAGCAGAGAGTTGATTCACCGTCTGAAAGATCAACACGTCCTCTGGAATTTATGAACCTACCAAAGTTGATTGCTGTGAAAGCAGCACGCGACTCTAGCGTTATTGGAGCTGAAAGTTGGGTCAACAAAGTTTGGCCAAGCAAGGTGGTACCGCGAAATTATCCGTTTCGTCCTTACAATTATGTAGGGATGGAACGGTTTTTTTATTTATATTTTAGGAGGAAGCATGGATGACTAACTTACAAAAAGAAGATTTTTCAAAATGGTATTTACAAACAATTCAAAAAGCGGATTTGATGGATTATTCACCAGTTCGTGGATGTATCGTTTTTAAAGCCGATGGATATGAACTTTGGGAACATATTCAAGAAGACTTTAACAAATGGTTGAGAACACAAGATATTCGTAATGTCTACTTCCCAATGCTGATCCCTAAACATTTCTTAGAAAAAGAAGAAGAACACGTTGAAGGGTTTGCGCCAGAATTGCCATGGTTAACTAGAGTTGGCGATGAAGATTTAGAGGAACCTTATGCATTACGTCCGACTTCAGAAACATTGATCGGTGATGCATTTGCAAATTGGATCAACTCTTATCGTGATTTACCTTATGAAATCAACCAATGGGCGAACGTTTTCCGCTGGGAGAAAAAGACCATGCCGTTCTTACGGACATCTGAATTCTTGTGGCAAGAAGGACATACGGCGCATGAATCTGAAGAAGATGCACGTGAACGTACAATGAGTGCTTTAGAAGCCTATACTCGAATGGTCGAAGATACATTAGCGATCCCAGTTTATCAAGGACAAAAGACACCATCTGAACGTTTTGCAGGAGCTGTAGATACGTATTCGATCGAGGCAATGATGCGTGACGGAAAAGCCGTCCAAGCAGGAACGTCTCATTATCTTGGTCAGAATTTCGCAAAAGCCTTCGATATCAAATTCTTGAATCGCAATAACGAACATGAACATGTGTACACCACTTCTTGGGGATCATCCACACGTCTGATCGGTTCATTGATCATGGTTCACGGGGATGAAAAAGGATTGGTATTACCGCCAAAAGTTGCACCAACCCAAGTTATCTTGATTCCAGTTGGTCCTTGGCAAAAGAACCCTGAAATCTTAGACCGTCTAAAAGAATTAAAGGCGTCATTAGCGGAAAAAGGACTGCGTGTGCGGATTGATACGACTGATAATACACCAGGTTATAAGTTCAACGAATGGGAATTGAAGGGTGCACCTTTACGCGTTGAGTTCGGACCTCGTGACTTAGAAAACAACCAAGCTGTTATCAAAATGCGTGATCTAGATGATAAAGAATCTGTATCATTAGACGGCATTGAAGATTATATTGTAGAACAACTAGATGTGATGCAAAAACGTTTATTCGAAAGTGCGAAGAAACGCTACGAAACAAACGAACACACGGATATTGATACTCTTGATGAGTTAAAAGCCCATATCGAAAAATCAAAAGAAGCCGGCGAAATCCCAGGCTTTGTCTTGATCGGATGGGATGGTACCGAAGAAACAGAAGCCAAGATCAAAGAAGAAACTGGCTTCACGACACGAAACATTCCATTTAACCCGCCTGTTGAAAAAACAGTCGATATCGTTAGTGGAAAACCTGCGAAGCATACCGTTTGGATCGCTCGCGCATACTAATTTGAGGAAGTCCGCAACAGAATCACTTTTTATATAAAATGAGTTTTTGCAATTACTGTTAAATCAATCAGCCACCAGTAAGCAGGACGGTCGGGAATTTGGTTTCCCAAAAAGGTTGATCTGTGCGGTTATATTCTTAGAGCCTGAGGCGATCAAAGACATTTGATCGACTCAGGCTTGTTTTTGCGAGTTCTGCTTTTCGCAGTGTTTTTAAAGAGAAAACTATATAAAGGTTTTGGGGAATAGTTAAATAGAAAGGTTTAGCAGAATCGTATGCGTACGAAGATAAAGTCTTTTTTTGTGGGAGAGTATCAATGTGTCCGAAACCTGTTTGCAGCTAGTTAGAATCAATGCTATTGTTGAATGAAATAATAGACAGAGGAGGCCAATTATGAAAATTGTTGTACTAGATGGCTATGCGTTGAATCCTGGCGATTTAAGCTGGCAAGATTTTGAAGAATTCGGTGAAGTGACTGTTTATGAGCGTACTTCTTTTACGGATAAACGTGAAATTATTGAGCGAATCGGTGATGCGGAAGTGATACTGACAAATAAAACACCGATCGATGAGGAGATTTTGGCAGCTGTTCCTCAATTGAAATACATCGGAGTAGTCGCGACTGGTTACAATGTGGTGGATATTGAAGCAGCTGAAAAGCGGAATATTCCTGTAACGAATATTCCGGCATATGGAACGGATGCGGTGGCGCAATTTACTTTTGCCCTTTTATTAGAGATTGCCAACCAAGTAGGTGTCCATAATGCATCTGTGCATCAGGGAGAATGGCAGCAGAGTGTCGACTTCACGTATCAGAAAACGCCTTTGATGGAGCTTCAAGGCAAGACAATGGGACTAGTAGGTTATGGGGAAATTGCGCAGGCGACAGCGGTAATTGCCCATGCATTTAATATGAAGGTAATTTATTGGAATCACCGTCCAAAAGAGGCGCAAGCTGAATGGGCGCAGCAGGTTTCTATGGAGGAACTGTATCAGCAGTCAGACATCATCAGTCTGCATGTACCGCAAACGGCAGAGACTCAGGAAATGATTAACCAAGAAAGTATCGCGAAGATGAAGGATGGCGTTATTTTGTTGAACACAGCACGCGGCGGACTACTAGACGAAGCAGCGGTTGCTGAGGCTTTAAATGAAGGAAAAATATTTGCGGCAGGTGTCGATGTGGTCTCAAGCGAGCCGATGAAGAAGGACAACCCATTACTGACCGCTAAGAACTGTTTCATCACTTCGCATATTGCGTGGCGGCCACTAGAAACGCGGGAACGACTGATGGCTATTGCGGTGGATAATTTCGCTACTTTTCTAGCTGGGAAAGAGAAAAATGTGGTAAATAACAGAGCATGACGGATAATGTCATGCTCTGTTTCTTCTATTTAAATAGTTGATCTATTTTGTCGTAGTCTTCCGTGGATAATCGCATATCGACCGCTTTGGCATTTGCCTCTACTTGTTCTGGACGTTTTGCGCCAGGGATGACGACATCGATTTGTGGGTGCTTCATATACCAAGCAAGAACCAATTGTGCCACAGTCGCATCGTAGGCTTTAGCGATTGGTTTTAATTGATCTACTTTTTCGATGACTTCAGTGAAGCGTTCGCCGTTGAAGTCAGGTCGTTTGCTTCTTGGGTCGGATTCCTCAAAACGATCTTCTTTTTGATATTTTCCAGTCAAAAGACCGGAAGCTAGAGGGAAGTATGGAACAAAGCTGATTCTCTTTTCTTTTAGATAAGGGAAAAGCTCTTCCTCAAGTTCACGATGAATCAAGCTATAGCGTTCCTCAACAATATCGACATAACCGTCTTGGTTGGCTTCTTTTAATTGTTCTAATGAGAAGTTTGAAACACCAATCGCACGGATTTTTCCTTCTTCTTTCAGCTGATGCAGCGCTGCTACAGCTTCATTTTTTGGTGTTGCTTCATCTGGAAAATGAATGTAAAAAATATCGATATAAGTTGTTTGAAGTCTTTGGAGAGCTTCTTCTACAGATTTTCGCAGAAATTCTGGTGAGTTGTTGAATTGATAATTATTCTCTGGGTCATGTGCGGCCTTTGTAGCAATAATAATGCGTGAGCGGTCAAATTCCGGCTCCTGTAAGACTTCACCAATCAATTCTTCTGAACGACCAAAGCCATAAGCAAAAGCCGTATCTAAGACAGTAATCCCATTATTGATGGCTGTACGGAGTACGTCTTTTCCAGTTTCGTCGTTTAAGTTTGGATGAATATTGTGTCCGCCGACAGCATTTGTTCCTAGACCTAGACCTAGATCACTTGCGTAAACGCGTGATTTTCCGATTCGTACATCTGACATATCGCATTCGCTCCTTTTACTTACCACTGGAGAATTCCAATGGCTTTTCTTCTTCAAGTTTAAGATAAAGTTTTAAAAAAAGCGACTAATCTATTTTATCTCCTACTAAGCTGGGAAGCAGTGTATATTTTTCAGTCTAATAACTATCCTGGGAAAAGCGGGAACTTCTTTTTTATCACTGGAAATCACTTGACTTTCAAGTTTTTTTTTAGTAGCTTAAGAAGAGATAAAAACATCAATGAAACATCTATGAAGGAACCAGTAAATTACAAAAAAACGTACAGAAAAAATTGCCTTGGCTGAAAGCAATTTCGTGAAAAGTAATTGAAGGACAGTCTGGAGATGAGCGCGTGCAAAGCCGCTCCGTTACGCAAGCGTTAATTGCTAGAGAAAAAGAGTAAAGCTCTTTTTAAAAATAGGTGGTACCGCGATATTTTCGCCCTTGTTCAGTTGAACAGGGGTTTTTTTGTCAGTTGTCAGTTCTGCTTTTCGCAGTGTAAAAGATCGATATACGTTCACTATTTTAAATGGAATGATTGATCGTGTTGTTTAGCGGAATGATATGCGTACGAAGATAGGTTCATTTTTCCGCTTTTTGGAAAAATGATTTCCACGATGTTGAGCTAGCTGCCGATCACATGCTTAATATCAAATGGAGAATAATTAGTAGAACAGTCTTATTAACTAATTAAATACATTAATACGAAAAAGGATTTCAGTTCCTCTTTTCCCAGTAATTATAGTTAGGGAAGAGAGTAAAGATCTAACAAAAAATAAGTTGGAGAAGTATAGAGGAATGCCATACGGCTTGAAAATCGAACTTGTTTTTCTGGTAAGAAAAATAAATACATTAATATGAAAAAGGAGATATACCATGAGTTATCAACGACCAAAAGGGACTAATGATATTTTACCGGGAGAAAGTGAAAAATGGCAATTTGTCGAAGAAACAGCCCGATTAGTATTTAATGACTACCAATATCAAGAAATCCGCACCCCTATTTTTGAACACTATGAAGTAATCGCTCGTAGTGTTGGTGATACGACCGATATCGTGTCTAAGGAAATGTATGATTTCTATGACAAAGGGGAGCGTCATGTGACGCTTCGACCAGAAGGAACGGCACCGATCGTGCGTGCATATGTCGAAAATAAATTGTATGGACCAGAATTCAAGAAGCCTTACAAGGTTTATTACACTGGACCGATGTTCCGTTATGAACGTCCGCAAAAAGGTCGTTTGCGTCAATTTCACCAGATCGGCGTAGAAGCCTTTGGCAGTGAAAACCCAAGCTTGGATGTAGAAGTAATGGCGATGGCGATGGATTTCTTCAAGCAACTAGGAATCAATCAATTACGTCTTGTGATCAATACTTTAGGGGACAAGGAAACACGGACAAATTATCGGCAAGCTCTGATCACCTATCTTGAAGCGCATGAGGAAGAGCTGAGCGATGATTCACGCCGGCGTCTGCATGAGAATCCACTGCGCGTGTTGGATAGTAAAGACCGCAAGGATCAGCCAATCGTGGCCGATGCACCAAGTATTTTGGATTATTTGAGTGATTACGCGAAGGAATACTTCGAAGGGGTTACAAAAACCTTAGAGTACTTGAATATTTCCTACGAAATCGATCACCGAATGGTTCGAGGATTGGATTATTACAATCATACGATCTTTGAAATCATGAGCGATGCTCCTGGAATGGGTGCACAAACAACTATTTGCGGCGGCGGACGTTATGATGGTTTGGTGGAAGAACTTGGCGGACCGGAGACTCCAGGGATCGGCTTTGCCATGGGGATTGAACGAATTCTATTAACGTTGGAACAAGAAGACGTAATGATTCCGAGTGCAGCAAGTCTGGACGCGTATGTGGTCGGTCTTGGTGAAGCAACCAATATGGAAAGCTTGAAGGTTGTTCAAGCGATTCGCGGATTTGGTTTTTCTGCTGATCGTGACTTTATGGGACGTAAAGCAAAAGCTCAATTCAAAACGGCCGATAAAGAAGGGGCGAAGCTTGTCCTGACTTTAGGTGAAGATGAATTATCCAATGGTGTAATCAACGTGAAGGATTCTGCAACCCGGGAAGAAAAGGCGTTTCCTTTAACGGATATCTATGAAGATTTTGCGGCGATCTATGATGAAATGACCATGCCGAAGCTTGATTAATCGAAATAAATCTTACCTATCAAAAGGAAGATTACTTAAATAAATGGAGGAATGAAAAAATGGCTAGACGTACAGTCTATTGTGGACGAGTGTCCGAGGAGTATTTGGATCAAAAGGTAACGTTAAAAGGATGGGTACAAAAACGTCGTGATTTAGGCGGCTTGATCTTTATTGATCTACGTGACCGCGAAGGTGTTGTACAAGTGGTCTTCAACCCAGAAGAATCGAAAACTGCTTGGGAAATTGCGGATCAATGCCGTAGTGAATATGTGGTTGAAATCACTGGTACAGTCATTCGTCGGGATGCTGGTGCGGTGAACAAAAAAATGTCAACCGGTGACTTTGAAGTTAAGGGTGAAGAAATCACCATTTTAAATAGTGCGAAAACACCACCATTTTCAATTGAAGATGATCAAAATATTAGTGATGAAGTGCGTTTGAAATATCGTTATATGGATTTACGTCGTCCGAAGATGACACAAAACTTGATGATGCGCCATCGTTTGACGCAATCCGTTCGTCGTTTCTTGGATAACAATGATTTCTTGGATATCGAAACACCATATTTGGCTAAATCTACACCAGAAGGCGCTCGGGACTATTTGGTTCCTTCACGTGTTCATCCAGGGCATTTTTATGCGTTGCCACAATCACCACAAATTTTGAAGCAATTATTGATGACTGCTGGCTTTGATCGCTATTATCAAATCGTTCGTTGCTTCCGTGATGAAGATTTACGTGGGGATCGTCAACCAGAATTTACTCAGGTCGATATTGAAACAAGCTTCTTATCAGCAGAAGAAATTCAAGAATATACAGAAGCGATGATCGCGCAAGTCATGAAAGATGTTCGTGGTGTCGAAGTAACCTTGCCATTCCCACGAATCACTTGGGATGAAGCGATGGAACGTTATGGTTCTGACAAGCCAGATACCCGTTTTGATATGGAATTGATCGATGTGACCGACATCGCGTCTGCTACAGATTTTAAAGTCTTCCGTATGGCTTCAGATAACGGTGGTGTCGTTAAAGCGTTAAATGCTAAAGGAGCAGCGGATAAATACTCTCGTAAAGAATTGGATCGCTTAGGTCAATTCGTTGGTCAATTCGGCGCTAAAGGCTTGGCTTGGATCAAGGTAGATGAGAACGGCGAATTAACTGGGCCGATCGCGAAATTCATGGGCGGTGTCAGTGATGAGTTGAAGAAAGCAACAAATGCCGAAGCAGGCGATGTCTTGATGTTTGCGGCAGATCAATTCTTAACAGCCGTAACAGCTTTAGGTGCTGTTCGTTCAAAAGTTGGGAAAGAATTAGGCTTGATCGATGAAGACCGTTTCGATTATCTATGGGTAGTTGATTGGCCACAATTTGAGTTTGATCAAGAATTAGGTCGCTACGTTTCTGCTCACCATCCATTCACCATGCCGATGGAAAAGGATATTCCAAACTTGAAGGATCATCCAGAGAAGGTCTATGCACAAGCCTATGATATCGTCTTAAACGGCTATGAATTGGGCGGTGGCTCACTACGTATTAATACCCGTGAACTGCAAGAGCAAGTCTTTGAAACATTAGGCTTCACCCGTGAAAGTGCCAATGAACAATTCGGTTTCCTATTAGAAGCGTTAGATTATGGCTTCCCTCCAATCGGCGGGATCGCGCTTGGCTTGGATCGTTTCGCGATGTTGTTAGCTAACGAAGACAACATTCGTGAAGTCATTGCCTTTCCTAAGAATGGGAAAGCAGCAGAGCCAATGTCTGATGCACCAAGCACAGTGTCACCATTGCAGCTTTACGAACTAAGCATCGATGTCACGAAAATTGAAGAGTAAAGTAGCCGGCATTAATTTGCTGCTTTTCTAAAGTTTTTACCTGAACTCTAAGAATATACTAAGAGAAGCGCCTACCTCTGTGGTAGGTGCTTTCTTTTTTTCATGAAAATACGTATAATGTGATTGAAATTTTGAAATGAGGCGGACAGAACATGATGAAAAAGAAGATAGAGGAGTGGCCCCATCACGATTATGCCACCCGATTATCTGTCGCAGTTGTTTATGCATTTTTGGCGGCGATTGCCGTAAACTTTTTTTACCAGCCAGGACATATTTATTCCAGCGGAGCCACCGGCTTTGCCCAGATTTTAACGACGTTGTCGGATCGGGTTGTCGGTTTTACCGTTCCCGTATCGATCACCTTATTTTTGATCAATGTACCGTTATTTTTCTTGGCATGGTTCAAGATTGGTCATAAGTTTACGATTTTTACCTTCATCACTGTTTTTTTAACATCGTTCTTCATTCATATCATACCCCAGACGACATTGACGAAGGACCCCATCATTTGCGCGATTTTTGGCGGGGCTATCATGGGTGTTGGGATCGGCTTTGCCTTAAAAAATGGCTTGTCATCTGGCGGTTTGGATATTTTGAGTATCGTGATTCGCAAGCGCACAGGGTCTTCGGTTGGATCAATCTCGATCATTTTCAATGTGATGATCATGCTGATGGCGGGGATTTTATTTAGTTGGCAATACATGTTTTATTCCGCTTTAGCTATTTTTATGAGTGGTAAGTTGACCGATGCACTCTACACGAAGCAGCGGAAGATGCAGGTGATGATCGTTACCAAATGTCCAGAACGCGTGATTAATGCCATTCAGGACCAGATGCGTCGCGGAATCACCATCATTAATGAAGCAGAAGGTGCGTATAAGCATGATAAGCAAACCGTTCTGTTTACCGTAGTTACCCGCTTTGAGTTGCCATTACTAGAATCAATCATGCGGGAAAATGATCCCGATGCGTTCGTTAGTATCTCGGAAAACGTACGGATTATGGGGCGCTTTTACGAAGAATCAATGGATTAAGCTGGGACAAAACCCAGCTTTTTTTTATTCTGTTTTGCAATTTGCTGAGTTTGTGAGGGAAATGAATTTGACTAAGCAGGTTGATTCAAGGCATTTTAAGCCAATTATTTCAAGGAAAAAACTCAAATATTTAGGAAATACTTTTTTTATTGAGAAATTGTTGCAGTTTACGGAAATTATACGTATAGTTAATTTGATATTCTGATATTTTAAAGTAAAGTTGGAAAGTAAACTTATGGGAAAAAGACTAAAGCATAGTCGCTATATTACCGGGTTTGACGGGATTCGCTCGTTAGCGGTAATCGGCGTAATTTTATATCATTTGATGCCTACGCAAATGCGAGGTGGGTACTTAGGGGTTCCTGTTTTTTTTGTGGTCTCAGGTTATTTGATCACGGATCTACTGCTGCAGGAATGGAAGCAAACCGGTCGTATCGATATCAAGCAGTTTTATTATCGACGGATGAAGCGTCTATATCCGGCGCTAGTCACGATGCTTGTGGGAGCTTCGGCGTACATAACATTGTTTCAGCGAAATCTTTTGAATAATTTGCGAGGCAACGTCATCAGCAGCTTGTTCTACGTGAACAACTGGTGGCAGATCAATCATGGGATGTCCTATTTTGATCGATTTTCTGGTGAATCGCCATTTACGCATATTTGGTCGCTGGCAGTGGAAACACAGAATTATATTTTTTGGCCTATCATTTTTGTTTTATTGATGAAGCTGGTGAAGAATAAGGGAAAAGTTTTTCTTGGAATAGTCGCGGCCGCATTAGTTTCCGCTATTTTAATGGCTGTGCTGTACGTTCCGGGACAAGATCCTACGCGGGTATATTATGGAACGGACACGCGCTTGTTCTCTATCTTACTAGGAGGCGCGTTGGCTTTTATTTGGCCAAGTACACGATTGAAGCCGCAGATTCCATCTCAGGCTAAGCGAATACTGAATGGAATTGGGTTAGGCTCGTTGTTGCTCCTTGTTCTGGCCTTCTTATTCATGCGGGATGATTTATCCTTTATCTATTATGGCGGCATGTTCTTGGTGAGTTTTGTGAGCGTCATATTAGTTGCTATTACGGCCCATCCAGGTGCTAGCTGGAACCGTTGGTTGACGAATCCGGTCTTTGACTGGATCGGTAAACGGAGTTATGGAATCTATTTGTATCAATATCCAGTAATGATTTTCTATGAAGCAAAGGTTAATGTAGCGAATCATACCTTTCTTCATACGATTATGGAAGTCATTTTAATTCTTTTTGTCACTGAACTTTCTTATCGATATATCGAAAATCCGCTGCGCCGGTTTAATTACCGTAAGACGTTTGCCTCACTAAAACAATCTTTTTGGGCACCAATCAAAAGTCGCAGGAAAATCGGATTTATTTTTTCTAGCTTAATCACTGTAATCGCGGTGGTGGGTGTGATTATCGCGCCAACCAATAAAGTCGATGCCAATCAACAGGCGTTACAGAAGCAAATCGAACAAAACAAGCAGGCTTCCAAGAAAACAGACGGGCAGACGGCTGCAAGCGATTCTAATGGAGCTGCAGAATCTACAGATAGTTCTGAAGCACCAACCAGTTTAGCGGATAAATATGGTCTAAGTAATCGTGAGATAACGAAGGCGAAGAATTTGAAGGTGACGGCTTTTGGAGATTCTGTTTTATTAGCAGGTTCCAAAGGACTGACAGAGATATTTCCTAAAATGGTCGTTGATGGTGAAGTCGGACGGCAATTGAAGGATAGTCCGCCACTGTTGAAAGCCTTGAAGGATAAGGGCGAGCTAAATGATACGATCCTCTTGAGTTTAGGAACAAATGGCCCTTTCAATCTCGATGACTTTGCTCAAATCATGAATGTTCTAGGAGACAAGCATCAAGTCTTTATCATCAATACTCATGTGCCGACTCGCCGTTGGCAGAATGATGTGAATGCAAATCTAGAGGCCGCAGCCAAGGATTACAAGAATGTTCACTTGATTGACTGGTACAATTTCAGTAAGGATCATCAGGATTGGTTCTATGATGACCAGGTTCACCCGAATGATGGTGGATCAATCCATTACTGCCAGTTAATCGCAAAAGAAATATTAAAAGGCGAGTAACCTAAGAAAGAAAAAACGTTTTGTGAGTCACTCACAAAACGTTTTTTGCTTGATGCTCCCGCAAGTACTTTTCTTTTTGCCTGCGGGGCAATTTTTTAAAAGCTGATTCCGCTTTAGTGGCCTCGCTACGAGTTTCAAAGCGTTCGGCGTGAATCATCTTGACTGGTCGGCGACTTTGAGGATGGGTATATTTTGCACCAGTCCCTGTATTATGCTCTAACAGGCGTCGGGACAGGTCTGTTGTATAACCGCCGTAAAAACTTTGGTCATTGCACAGTAACACATAAAAAAATTGATCAGTTGCCATAAAGCATCTCCTGTAAGTCGGCAGAGTAGCTGCCCGTTTGGTCATAGGTATATAATGGTGGAAGAAAACGCAGACCTTCGTTTTTGCCGTCTTTGATTCCTTCGATTAGTAAAGTATTGGCTTCTTTTCCCGGTTTTGGGTAAACGAATTGGATTCGCTTCGGTGCAATCCGATGTGAACGAAGACAGTCCATGATTTCTAAAAAACGATCCGGTCGATGCACCATTGCGAAGCGGCCGTTCATTTTTAGTAATTTTGCGGAGACACTGACGACATCCTCTAAAGTCGCATGAATCTCATGACGAGCAATCGCTAAATGCGGGTTGGGATTTTTTTGACTTGTTGGCAATTCCTTGAAATAGGGCGGATTGCAGACGACTAAATCGGCAGAATCAGCTTTAAAAACGTCAAATGTCTTTTTTAAGTCCAGCTCGTGCATCGTCATTTGGTTTTCTAGCTGATTTAAAAGAATACTGCGTTTGCCCATGTCAGCAAGACGAGGTTGAAGCTCGATCTGGTCAATCAGGGCAGTGGTTTTTCGACTTAAAAAAAGTCCAATCGCGCCATTTCCTGCACAAAGATCAATGATTTTTCCGCGTTTTGGCACACGAGCAAAGTTCGCTAATAGAACGGCATCGATGGAAAATGAGAAAACTTCCGAGCTTTGAATGATTTGGATATCTTCAGCATAAAGCTGGTCAATTCGTTCGCCATTTCTTAACAATTTCATTTGCCCCCTTAAAAAAATCATACCGTTGTATTATACTACGTTTAGTTAGTTAACTGAAAGGAAGAAACTATGTTTTTTAAATTTATTCGCGTCATTGCTCGAACGATCTTGGCGGTCGTCAATGGCAATGCCCATTACCAAAATCAAGACAAATTACCAGAGGGAAATTATATTCTTGTGGCGCCGCACCGAACCTGGTGGGACCCTGTTTATATGGCTCTGGGAGCATCGCCTAAACAGTTTAGTTTTTTGGCAAAGGCCGAGCTGTTCAAGAATCCGATTTTGCGTTTCATTCTGGTGCATTTAAATGCTTTTCCTGTCGATCGCGACAAACCAGGACCAAGTGTGGTGAAGCGACCAGTCAAAATGCTGAAGGACTCGGATAAGAGCTTGATCATGTTTCCAAGTGGAACCCGTCATTCTTCTGAGCTGAAAGGCGGAATGGCGTTGATTTCTCGTTTATCGAAAAAGCCGATCGTCCCTTCTGTTTATCAGGGCCCTACCAAATTTTCTCAACTGTTTAAACGGACCCCAGTCATTATTCGTTTTGGTGATCCGATTGATCTTTCTGACATCAAAAAAATGGATAAAGCTGGATTAGCGGAGGTTGAGCGTCGTGTTCAAGGAGCCTTTGATCAGCTGGATCGGGAGATTGATCCGAATTTCAAATATGTTGCCAAAGAAAAAAACGCCGAGTAGTTACAGATTATCGACAAAGTAAGGTTCCAAGCTCAATTTTCGAGCTTGGGATCTTTTTTTGTTGGTTTGATTTCAAATTTTGTAAAAAACGCATGGATCTTTCTTTATTTTATAAAAGTTGAGAAATAAACCGTTCCTGTAGTAACATCCACTTGCTTTGCGGAAAAAAATGGCGAATCGTGTTATACTTTTGGGAAGGACTTAATTAGGAAAAGGGTGGATCAATGAAAGTTTTACATACTGCTGACTGGCATATCGGGAAAAAGCTGCACGGCTATGACTTGTTGCCAGATCAAGCATATATTCTTGATCAAATACTAAAAATCGCAAAAGAAGAGGCCGTAGAGGCCATCGTAATCGCGGGAGATTTATATGATCGTTCGGTTCCTTCTGAGGCGAGTGTTCGGTTATTAAATCAAACGATCGCTGATTGGAATTTAACGCAGCAGTTCCCGTTACTGGCGATTTCGGGCAATCATGATAGTGCGACTCGCTTAGCAACGGGAACACCATGGTTCAACCAAGCACAGTTTCATTTGCATACTCGCTTAGAAGAAGCTTTTACTCCAGTGGAAATGGGAAATAGCCAATTTTATCTATTGCCTTATTTTGAACCGGTGGATGCGCGCATCTACTTTGAAGATTCAGAGCTTCGCACGATTCAACAGGCAATGCCGAAAGTAATCGAAAAAATGCAGGAAAGCTTTGATCCGGCTAAAAAACACATTTTAGTAAGTCATTTTTTTGTTGCCGGCAGTAGCAAAACGGACTCTGAAACGAAGATCGAAGTTGGCGGACTTGATGGAATCAATGGAAATTTACTCGAATGCTTTGATTACGTCGCGTTGGGCCATCTCCATGGGAAGGACGCGCTAAAAATGGCGAATGCTCGCTACAGCGGCTCGCCTTTGAAATACTCATTGTCGGAAAAGGACCAAACAAAAGGTGTTTGGATCGTTGATACAGATACTTTGGATTTTTCCTTCCGGACATTGACACCGCTTCATGAAATCCAAGAGCTGCAGGCCAGCTTTGCTGAATTATTAGACCCAGCTTTTTACACCACGATTAATCGGGAGGACTATCTGTCGATTCTATTAGAGGATCGAGCGGTGATTCCGAATCTCATGAACCAGCTGCGCCAGGTCTACCCTCGGATCATTCAGGTAGAACGTGCGAATGGCTTTGAGACAACTGTTGAGAACCGACTGAAAAAGGAAAATATTAAAGAGAAATCTCCAGTTAATCTAACAAAGGATTTCTTTACAGAGGTTTCCCAGAATGAACTGACAGCTAAACAGAAAAAATGGATCGAAGAAGGCTTACATACGATCCTGAAAAAAGGAGGCGAGGAATAATGCTTCCAAAGAAAATCATTATGGAAAACTTTGGTCCGTTTGTTCACGAAGAAGTCGATTTTGATGAAATGACGGAGGCGCCATTATTTTTGATCAGCGGAAAAACCGGTGCTGGTAAGACTACAATTTTTGACGCGATCACCTTTGCTTTATATGGCGATGCATCGGGCGGTGTTCGGTCGTCAAACGAAATTCGATCCTCCTTTGCGGAGCCAACTGAAGAAACTAGGGTGCAATTTATTTTTGAGCATCAAGGAAGAAAATATTCCATTGAACGTTGGCCGAAGCAGACCATAGCCAAGAAAAACGGCAAAGGCGAGACGACCAAAAATCAAAAGGTTCAATTGAGCATTTTTAATGATAAGGGTAAAGAGGCTGAGGCCTATACCAAGGTGGATGCAGTGAACGAGGTCATCTATCAGATTTTAAATCTGCAAAAGGATCAATTTCGTCAAATCGTGATGCTGCCCCAAGGAGAGTTTCGAACGTTCCTCAATGCAAATAGTACTGAGAAGGAAACAGTTCTGCGGAGTTTGTTCGGCACTAGCTTTTATCGCCAGTTCACAGAAAATTTGAAGCTTCAAAAGAGTGAGCTGGAGAAATCAGTCAGTGAAATGACTACTCGTATTGATCAATTATTTCAACAAGTCGTTGCTGAAAAAGGTGTGACTTATGAGGAGTCGCTAAATCTTGCTCGCGAGTATTTACTACTGGAAGAACAAGAGCTTTTGAAAAGTCAGACGGAGTTAGCAGAAAAACAGGCTAAACAAAAGGCCCTTCAACAGCAGCTTCAAAGAGCACAGGAGCTGTCTGAAAGCTTCAAGCAGGAGCAAGAAACTCGGCGCGAGCTTCAAGAAATCGAAGTACATCTGCCAGAGCAGGAAGAAAAGAAACAGCAATTGACACGTGGAAGAAAACTCGAGAAAGTACGTCCAACCTATGATCGCATTCAAGAGTTAGAACAGCAGCAGGTTCAGCATAGCCATGAAGCAAATACGAATCAACAGCGTGCAGCTGAGCTTGAGCAGCAATATAGTGAGTGCGAAAAGCAAACGACTGATTTTGAGCAGCAGAGTGCCGAGTGGCAAACAAAAGAGCAGCAGCTGCAAAGCCTGAATGCGTTGTTGCCTTTGGTCAAGCAAAAAGAGCAGCTGATCAAACAAAAAACCGAACTGACAGATAAACAGGCGAAACAGCAGGAGCAATTATCAGAAATTATTCAACAAATAAAGGCTCACGAAGAAAAAATGAAACTGCTGGAAGCCAAACAAAATACGGAAAAAACGTGGCAGGATCGTCGCTATGAGGAACTACAGTTTCAACAGACGGTGACTCACTTACAGCAATCAGCCAAAGAGATTTTCGATCAACAGGAAGAAGAAGAGGACCAGCAGATCAAGCTGGCTCAATTGGTTGAAAAGGCCAGTCGTACAAGCAATCAATTAACGAGTGAAGTGGCGGATTATAAGAAGCTGAAAAGTCAGTGGGCTTCTGCGGAAATTGCCCGCTTAAGTATGGATTTGCTTCCGGGAGAACCTTGTCCTGTTTGCGGTTCAAAGGAGCATCCGAATCCAGCCCAGCACGCCGAGTTGACCACCGATAATTTGGGACAATTACAGGTGGCGCTAGAAACTCAGGAAGCGCGCATTAAGCAGTTAGAGTTGATTCGGGAACAGGCAGAGGCTCAGTATGAGGTTGCGATAAAAACCTTTGATCAATTACAAGAGGATCGGTTGGCGGCACAAAAGGCGCAAGAAGAGCAAATCAATTCTCTTCAGTCCGCTTTTGAAGCCTATTACCAGCTAGAAGTTGAAGCTGATTTAATAGAGATTGCTGCATTTCTCAAGGAGCGTCAAAAAGAAACGGATGAACGTTTAGCTGAGATTAACGAATCGAAACAAACCTTGCTTGACCTGAAGGCAGAGCTTAGCAATGCTCAAGCTAAAAAACTTGAGAGCGAGACCAGCTTAAATGCTGTGAAGGGTGAATTGCAAACCTTAGAGGGCAGATTGACCAGTATCGAGGAACAAACCAAAGAGTGGCAGTTGCCGACATTGGAGGCACATATTGCTGATATGCAGGGCAAGATAGACGAGTATCACACTCGCCTGCAAGCACACCAAGTCTTAGTGAAGGAACTTGAGCAGCAGCGAATCCGTCTGCAGGAAAATCAAAAGCTATTAGCTAAGCAACAGCAAGAGACGGTGGAGAACCTAGAAAAATTTCAAACGTCGCTGCAACAGCAATTGGTAGATGCAGATTTAGCGATTGAACAATTAGCAGCAATGCCTG
Source organism: Enterococcus raffinosus (assembly GCF_018917525.1). Lineage (GTDB taxonomy): Bacteria > Bacillota > Bacilli > Lactobacillales > Enterococcaceae > Enterococcus_A > Enterococcus_A raffinosus_A. The sequence goes on from NZ_JAHLOS010000001.1 coordinate 298,437, forward strand.
TTGATCTGTCAAGGTTAGAACAAGAGATTACAGATTTCGATCAACAGCTTTTACTACTAAAAGATCGCCATGCTCGGTTAATAGAAACAATCAAGGATCAAGAAGAACCAGAGCTGGATGAGGTGCAAACCTTAGTGACAACCTGTGAAGCGGAAGTTACTCAATTCCAACAGCAGCATTATGCCAAAGAAAGTCAGCTGCAGCAACAACGAACTTTGATTGAGAAGATTGAGGATTTACAGGCACAAAGCAAGGAGCAATTGGACGAATTAAGCCAGATGATGCAGCTTTATCAAACGATGAACGGAGATAATCCGCAAAAAATCAGCTTAGAACGGTATGTCCTGCAATGGTATTTGGCCGAGGTTCTGCAATGTGCCAATCAGCAGCTGAATCAGCTAACCAAGGGGCGCTATCGTTTTGAGTTGAAGCAGGAAACCGGTCGATCGAAAGGAAATACTGGGCTTGAGATCAATGTTTATGATGACAATGCCGGAGCAACGCGCAGCTCTCATACCTTATCTGGCGGCGAAAGCTTTATCGCAGCGTTATCATTGGCTTTGGGACTTGCGGAAGTGATCCAGAGTCAGGCTGGCGGGGTTGCGATCGAAGCCTTGTTCATTGATGAAGGCTTTGGATCATTGGACGAAGAGGCGTTGGAGATGGCGATGGAAGCCTTGGAAGGCATTGAAAATGCGGGACGGATGATCGGCATTATCAGTCACGTACGAGAATTGAAAGAACGTATCCCACAACAAATTATTGTGGAAACTAGCGGAACGGGACGCAGCAGTATTCGTTACCAGCTAGAAGGATGGAGTGAAACGTAAATGAGATGGAGTATTCCAGAAAAAGTGATCGAACGCGGCAGAACGTATTTAAAAGAGGGACGGGTCTTATCCGTTGAGGCAGATCCGGCTCGGCGTGTTTGGCATGGTGAAGTATTAGGCAGTGAACTTTATCTGGTTGATTTAGATGGCAGTGGAAAAGAAAATGATATTTGTGCCTGCCCGTATTGGGAAGAGCATGGTTATTGCAAGCATACAGTAGCGGTGGAATTATATTTGCGTGAAAAGGGTCTCTCACGGGTAATCAAGCCAGAGACTGTCTTGCCGAAAAAAATGGAGAGCAGCATTTCTTTTGCTGATTTGTTGAACCAAGGCTTTTCAAGATTGGAAAAAGAAGCAGAGCCCTTGCAGTCCTTATTTGTTGAATTTGTGGTGGAGGCCGTTCCAACGAATCCTTATCACCCGGAATTGGATGTATTGGCTGTGTCGCTCCGTATCGGCAGTCATTTGAATAAACGCAGCTATATCGTGAAGAACCTGTATGACTTTTTACACGCGTATCAGACTGATTCAGCCTATACTGTCAATAAACAGTATAAATTCCAGATCGAGGCGGGTGCCTTTGATCCAAAATGTCGGGATCTGATCGAAGATTTAGTTGGAGTCAGTGAAACGTATCAGCTATTAGGAAAAGCCGGCTTGCAAGTCAAGGGCAAGTTAGACAAGCGTTATCTTTTATTGCCGGTTCATCGGATTCAAGAACTATTGGAAGCGATGGAGAAGACTGGAAACTTAAGTATCAAACTAGGTGAGAAAACCTATTCTGAAGTGCATGAAGGGCAAGAATTGCCACTTTCATTCACGTTGGAAAAACGTGGAGAGAATGACTTTGGTCTAACTATCGAGGATGGCTTTACCAATTATTATAGTAATTATTTCTTAGGCTTCGTTGAAAATTCCTATTATTTGATGACTCACGAGCAGCAGGATACTTATATTACACTGAAGCAGTTAATGAAGCGGCTGAAGGAACCAATTATCGCTTATGAGCAACGGCAGCTTTCACAATTATTCACGGATGTTTTTCCATATTTACGAAAAATTGGGCGCGTAATTGTTACCGATGATGTGGCAGAGATCATGAAGGAGGAGCCGTTGCGGGCGGTCGTCATCTTTCGAAAGATCAAAGGGATGGTAAAGGCAGAAGCTGAGTTTCATTATGGCAACGCTTATTTCTCTACCAATGAGGCGCATCAGCCCAAGCTGCCTAATAATGTCGAGATTTTAAGAGATCGAAAAAAGGAAAAACAAATCCTGGATCTCTTTGCTACGTATCGCTATCAAAAAATCGATACGGGCTTTGAAAAGAAATTGCCAATTAAAGACAATCTTTATTACTTCTTTAAAGTCGAAGTGGAAGAGTTTAGACGATATGCAGAAGTGCGTATGGGTAAGAAGTTGCGTCAGCTCTTCCTAGACGGAGAAGAATTCCAACCAACGATTGAGGTTGATCAGGAAGGATCATGGCTCGATATCAAGTTTGATGTGACGGGAATCAATGATAATGAAATTGATCAGGTCTTGAACAGCTTGTTGCGGAAGGATCGCTTTTACACGTTGGACAATGGCGAGGTGCTCTCCTTTGACTCAGAAGCCTTCCAGCAGACCAGTGAAATGATCGGTCAGCTGCGGGAAAGAATTAGTGCGAAGGATGGACTAATCCGCTTGCCGAAGAGCCAAGGGATTATGCTAGAACAGCGGTTGAAGGATAATCCGCAGGCGCAGTTCAGTGAAAGCTTTACCGCGATGGTGCAGGATTTGACTCATCCAGAAGATTATCAAGTGGCTTTGCCAGAGAATCTTAATGCCACGTTGCGGCCTTATCAGGAGTCTGGTTTCCGCTGGTTGAAAATGCTGAGCGATTATGGCTTTGGCGGAATTTTAGCCGATGAAATGGGTCTGGGGAAAACGATCCAAGTAATTACTTTCCTATTGGCTGAAAAAGCGCAACAACCAATCAAAGTAGTAATTGTCACGCCAGCAAGTCTCGTTTATAACTGGCAGGCGGAAATCAAGAAATTTGCGCCAAGTTTAAGTTCATCAGTCATTTCAGGCAATCGCAGTGAACGCGAGCAGCTGCTTGAAGAGGCTGACGAGATTGTTATCACGTCTTATGCAAGTCTGCGTCAGGATATTGATTTGCATGAAAAGATGGGCTATCAATTTATGATTCTTGATGAAGCGCAGATGGTGAAAAATGCCTCGACGAAAACTTCCAGCGCTTTGCGAAACTTATCGATACCGCATCGTTTCGCGTTGAGTGGTACACCAATCGAGAACAATCTGGAAGAGCTGTGGTCATTATTCCAAACGGTCATGCCAGGCTTCTTCCCAGCGATCGGACGTTTCCGTCAAATGGCTGTTCCCGAGATTGCTAAGATGATTCAACCGTTTGTTCTGCGACGAGATAAAGATACTGTCTTGCAGGAATTGCCTGAGCGGATCGAATCAAATGTCTTGAGCAGTTTGACAGAAGAGCAGAAGACGGTCTATCTCGCTTATTTAAAACGAATGAAGCAAGAGGTCGACCAAATGGATTCGGCGACATTCCGCAAACAGCGTGTAAGTATCTTAGCTGGTTTAACTCGCTTGCGCCAGATCTGTGACGATCCACGTTTGTTTATGGAAGGGTATGAAGGTGGATCTGGTAAGCTGGATCAAGTCAAAGATCTGATTCAAGCAGCGAAAGAAAATGGACGACGAGTTTTATTGTTCTCACAATTTACTAGCATGCTGTCAATCATTGAAGAAGAGTTTGCGGAGGAAGGAATTACTAGCTTTTACCTGCGAGGCAGCACAAAAGTTTCTGATCGCCTGAAAATGGTGGATGCCTTCAATGCAGGAGAAAAAGACGTCTTCTTGATTTCGCTAAAAGCTGGAGGAACCGGTCTGAACCTGACTGGGGCGGATACAGTTATTCTCTACGATCTATGGTGGAATCCGGCAGTCGAGGAGCAGGCGGCAGGACGTGCTCACCGGATCGGTCAGAAGAAGGTCGTCGAGGTATGGCGCATGATCGCTGAAGGAACGATTGAGGAACGAATGAATCAGCTGCAGCAAGAAAAACGCGAGCTGTTCCAGAAAGTTATCCAAGGCAACGAAGAACAAACTAACAAACTTACAGAAGAAGATATTCGCATGATTTTGAGTCTAGGTGAATAGAATTAGAAAAAGAAAAGTATGCCACGTTCAACGCGGCATACTTTTTTGGTTCGTCAGAAGAGACTTCAAATCCTCAAAGTTTTTGATTTCTTTTTCAAAAATAGCTGTTTGTCCATCTGGTATTTTACGATTTTGGTGATTGAACCACCAAACAGACCAGCCAGCGGCTTTAGCACCAATGACATCATTTTCAAAACTATCACCAATATATAAAAGTGATTCAGCTGCCAAATTCAATCGTGTTTCCATTAAATGGAATATTTCAGGATTTGGTTTTTGAATGCCAACCGCATCTGAAATAATCATTTTTTCAGGAGCGATCCAATGAGTCAATTGCAACGCGCTGATTTTCTCTTTCTGTCGCAATACAGGTCCATTTGTGATCAGACCCAAAGGAACATCCTGTTGATTCAAGAATGTTAGTGAATCGCTGATCTCAGAAGGTAATGTGATCGTTTTTAATGCGTGATCGTAGGCTGCTTGAAAGGCCTCCAATTCAGGTTTAGCTGCAATAAATTCAAAATCAGCTAATGCCAGACGGATTCGCTCATGACGCATTTTTGCTAAAGACCATTCTCCTGTAATGGACTTCATATAGTGGAGGTCACTATAATAGCGAAACCGAATAAACAACGTGTTCATTTCACTTTCTGGAAATGTCGGAAACAGCTCTTTGATAGCTGCAGCAAAGGGTGCTTGTTGCTTGTATAAGGTGTCATCTAAATCAAATACTATTCCTTGAATCATTTGCTCACTCCTAAGATTTCAATAGACTTATTATAGCAAAAAAATAATTTTTTTATTAGGCTGAGCAAAAAAGTAGCATGATTATATAATTCTTGTTATGTTATTCAAGCGACAAAGTAATGAAAAAAACATGGACTGGAATCAATCAAAAATATTCTTCTGAAAAAAAATAATGATTGAGCAGACGAATAAGCGCGTAAAATTAAGTTCTACCAATTTTTGGAAACTCTATAAAAATTTTGATTTTTTTTGAATATTTGAAAGCTGTATCTATTTTTGGAGGGTAAAACTGATGAAAAACTTGATACAGATGTCCGTTTTTAGTATTAAAATAAAATAACTATAAAATAATAACCTACACCCTTGAATGTGTTTTCTATTTTAAAATCGTTCTAATAAAGGCTTGATATACAAAAGTTTTATGAATATAACTATATTTTTTTGTTGAATTGATTATCAAAATTCAAAAGATAAAAAAATTCCTTTTTTTTATTTGATATAATAATTTTGCATAATCTGTATTATCGATAATACAGATTTCACAACTGTTATAGCACGGCTTCAAATGAGAGTTGCGCCACTATTTTCTCATCTTGACAAATTAAAACTGTCGTGACAGTTGTTATAGCAGAGAATTAAATTAAATAACGTTAATATTTGTAAAAAAAAAGACAGCCAACTCTTTTTTTTGTTACCTTTTTTCTGTATAATAGAAACAGATAGCAGGAAGTCACTATTACCTGTTACAAAAATTGAGAGTCAAGAAAAGGAGTGATATGCATGTTAACACTATATACTTCCCCTAGTTGTACATCATGTCGGAAAGCACGTGCTTGGCTACAGGAACATGAGATTCCTTATGTTGAACGAAATATCTTTTCTGAGCCATTGAACATTGATGAGTTGAAGGCTATTTTACAAATGACTGAGGATGGAACGGAAGAAATCATTTCGACCCGTTCGAAAGTTTTCCAAAAGTTGAACATGGATTTAGATGAATTGTCCCTAAAAGAATTGTTGGATTTGGTTAAAGAAAATCCTGGATTGTTACGTCGTCCGATCATGATTGACGAGAAACGTTTACAAGTTGGTTTTAACGAAGATGAAATTCGTCGCTTCTTGCCTCGTGATGTTCGCCAATATGAATTACGTCAAGCCCAATTAATGGCTGGATTATAGATGAATTGCCCTGCGAAAGCGGGGTATTTTTTTCGCAAATGATCGGATATCGTTCAAAGAGTAAAACCGATTTTTCGCTGTTCTGATGCTGTTTGTGAACAGAAATTAATACAACTACAAAATTACACCATTCCTTTTGTTTATAGGATTTTAATAAAATTCGACGGCTTTCTTTACTTTTAAGCGGAATCAGTTACAATGAACATATAATCTATCTTTAAAGTGAGGTGTGCCAAGATGGAGATGGAACACATCAATGAGAATACGATCCGAGTCATTATTGAGAATGAGGATTTAGCCGAACGAGGAATTACTTTTCTAGATTTATTAGGAAATCATCGGGAGATCGAATCTTTCTTCTATAGTATTTTAGAGGAAGTCGATATCGAGGATGAGTTCAAAAGTAGTGAAGCGGTCACTTTCCAAGTCCTTCCGAAAAATGACGGATTGGAACTATTTATCAGTAAAAACCTGACGCCAGAAGACATCAACAAAATGAACAATTCGACAGAGTTTGAATCAAGTGATTTTGATCAATTGATTCGTCAACAAATTTTAGCGAACTCTGAAAGTCTTGAAGAAGACGATAAAACCAGCCGCTTACGGGTTTTTCAATTGAATAGTTTTGAGGATATGATTGAATTAGCAAGCTATCACTTTTTAGATGAAGCCTGGTGTGATTTATATCTATTGAATGAGAAGTATTATTTGCAGGTTTATTTTGATCCTGAGATTTTTGGTGAATTCGGTCTTTCAGACGTGATTGCTGAAATCCTAGAATACGCTCAAAACTCCTCTGTTTCAACAGAAATGTTGGAAGAGTACGGAAAGCTTTTGATGCAGCGTGATGCGATCGAGATTACTCGTGCTCATTTTAATTAAATAGTTCAAGTACCACTGTTCATCTGAACAGTGGTATTTTTTTTAACTTACTGAAATTTGAAAATCTTTCTATTTCTAATTGCGTATCTTTTTTTGAGGTGAGAAGAATGTTGTTTGCTTACACTAAAGAAAAAGAAATGATCAGTGCATCTGAAAGCGATAATCAGCAGCGTTTTTTTTGTCCAGACTGCGGTGAGGAATTAATTCGTAAAGCAGGAAAAATTAAAATTCCCCACTTTGCGCATAGTCATAATACAGAATGCCATGGGTTGAGTGAAGGGGAAACACCGGAGCATCTACGCTTGAAGCAGCTATTTTATACATGGGGAAATCATTTTGAAGAGGCTTGGAAAATGGAACAACCATTGTGTGATTTACCGCAGCGACCTGACTTATTGCATGAACATGTAGCAGTAGAAATCCAATGCTCCTCATTGAAAAGTGCTCGTCTGCAAGAACGGATTGAGGGCTATGCTCAAAAAAGCTACCAAGACTGGTGGCTGCTTGGCAAACCGCTGTGGCCCAAAGAAAAATTTACACATCTGCAAAAACAATTTTGTTCCTTTGACAAAGACAAGGGGCTGCATTTATGGTTGATTGAGGAACAGGGGATTCGATTGCTTTACCATATCCATGAGATTGACGGTTTCGTGTATTGTGAAGAAGATTGGCCTGCTAATTCTAAAGCTTTAAAAGAAATTTTTCTTTCATCGGTCAACAAGCGGCCACCGCAGCTTGTTCCTACCATAGAAAGTGTGAATGAGCAGAAAAAAGCACTAAGCCTTAAATTGGTTCAAAGCAACCCGCGAATTCGAGGCCTGCAGCATTATTTTTATCAGGAACGGAGACATCTTTTGTATTTGCCGGAGTGGCTCTATTTTCCTAGTCGTTATTTCTTTTTTTATCAAGAGGATCTTCTAGTATTTCGGTATTTATTCCAAAAAGAAGCGAAAAATGCTTCTTTAATATTTGAGAAATTTTTGGAGTATCGTCAGGAAAATCATAGAGAGTGGGAATTTTACCGAATTGATCAGCGGGAGATATTAGAACGACTCTATCTTGAGGCAATCTTTTGTCAAAGAAAGGCTAAAGTTTCATCGGCTTAACTACTTTTAAAAATTACTTTTTTCTAAATTGTGGTACTATTGATGGTGATAAATAGTTATTCTATCACTTTTCTAAGTGAAAAAAGTAGCTTAACCAGTTAGGAGTGTTTTTATGAGTGAAGCAAAACAATTGCCCAAACGCCAAGAAGTTCCTGTTGAGCTGACTTGGGACTTAACGAAAATTTTTGCAGATGATGCTGCTTTTGAGGAGAAGTTCCAAGCCTTATCAGAGGAGTTAACCGAAGTTGATAAGATTAAGGGGACGTTGGCTCAAGGAGCAACCGAATTTTTAACAGCGATCGAATATGTTTTAGATATTTATCGCAAAGCGGAAGTTATTTATGTGTATGCTCATCTGAAAAACGATGAAGATACTGCAAATACAACAAATCAAGCTTTATACGCACGGGCTTCCAGTTTAATTGCGCAGGTTAGCGAAGCGGTTAGCTGGTTTGAGCCAGAAATGCTGGAGCTGTCAGACCAAGAAATATGGGCTTTTTTTGAAAAGGAATCCCAATTGGAGCTGTATCGCCATTTTGTTGAACAGATCATTTCTGAGCGAGCACACATTTTACCAGCTGAGCAAGAGGCGTTGTTAGCTGGTGCTAGTGAGATTTTTGGTAGTTCTGCGGATACATTTTCTGTTATGAACAATGCGGATCTGAAATTCCCAGTTGTGAAGAACGAAGAGGGCGAAGATGTCCAATTAACACATGGTGTCTATGGTCAATTATTAGAAAGTACAGATCGAAAAGTGCGTGAACAAGCGTTTAAATCCTTATATTCTGTTTATCACCAATTTCGCAACACCTTCGCTTCGACTTTGAGCACGCATATCAAAGGGCATAACTACAAGGCCAAGGTTCGTGGATATAGTTCTGCTCGCGAAGCGGCTTTGAGCGGAAATCATATTCCGGAAGATGTATATGAAACATTGACTTTGGTGGTTAATCAATATTTACCGCTATTGCACCGATATGTTGAATTAAGGAAAGAGCTACTAGGATTAGATGAGCTGCATATGTATGATTTATATACACCGCTTTTAGCAGAAGCGCCAGTTAAGTTTAGTTACGAAGAAGCACAGGCTAAGGCACTTGAGGCCTTGAAGCCATTAGGTGAGGAATATCTAGAGGTTGTGAAGAAGGCTTTTGCTGAACGCTGGATCGATGTGGTTGAAAACCAAGGCAAACGCAGTGGTGCGTATTCGTCTGGTGCTTATGATACACAACCGTATATTCTTTTGAACTGGCATGATCGGTTAGATGAGCTTTATACGTTAGTTCATGAGATGGGACATAGTGTTCATAGTTATTTCACTCGTCATACGCAGCCTTATGTTTACGGCGATTACTCAATCTTTTTAGCAGAGATTGCTTCGACAACGAACGAAAATCTTTTGACTAGCTATCTATTAGAAACAGAAAAAGATCCCAAAATTCGTGCCTATATCATCAACCATTATTTGGATGGGTTTAAAGGAACCATTTTCCGTCAGACACAATTTGCGGAATTTGAACACTTTATTCATACTGAAGATGCGGCTGGCAATCCATTGACCAGTGAACATTTAAGCAAATTCTATGGTGAATTGAATACGAAATACTATGGACCAATCGTTGTCAACGACGAAGAAATCAAGGATGAATGGTCAAGGATTCCACATTTCTACTATAATTATTATGTCTATCAGTATGCGACTGGCTTCTCGGCAGCGAGTGCTTTAGCAAAACGTATTGTTGAGGCGGAACCAGATGCGTTAGAGAAATATTTGACCTACTTAAAATCAGGTAGCAGTGATTATCCGATTGAGGTAATGAAAAAAGCCGGTGTTGATATGACCCAGCCAACCTATATCGAAGACGCGATGGAAATCTTTGCTCAACGGCTAGATGAGCTGGAAGAGCTTGTTGAAGTATTGAAAAATTAATGAAAGACAAAGCAGGAGTGGATTAGAGCTCCTGCTTTTTTTGTTGGATTTGGTTATGCCTCCTCCACTATAAAAAGTTAAAAAATATTTATTTTTATTAAAGGTTGATACTCCGTAACATTTTTATAAACACTAAATAATAGAAAAATAGGCTCGAAAAAAAGTGAATAGAACAAGGTTTCATAGAGGGAATCTTAATAAATAGGCTGTTTTATTCAAATATTTGAAAGAAATTTTACAAATGGAATTTCTCTTTTGATAATTATTATGCGAGAATTAGCATAAGTAGAGGGGGTGGAGCCATAATGAGTAAACCGAATAAAAGAGACAAGATTGATTTGCTTTTAAAGTTATCAATTGCGGTCATGTTTATAGTTGGTTTTCTAATTTTTATGTATCCCTTCGTCGTTGATTCGATCAATAATTATGTGGACCAACAACGGCTTGAAGAAGTTCAGGATAAAATGGAGGCACGTTCGGAGGCTGAAAAGAAAAAACGGCTGGCAAAGCTTGAAAAAGAAAATAAAAAATTAAAGACGATTATTCCAGGAGCAGGCAGCTTTGATGATCCTTTTGAATCTTCTTTGGAAGGAACCAAGAGTCCGAAAAAGGAATATTACGAAAAACATATGATTGGTGCAGTGTACATTCCCAAAATAAATGTAAGTCTGCCAGTTTATGATGAAACGAATGATTTTTTGCTGGATAAGGGAGCAACGGTTCTACAGGGAACCTCCTTCCCAGTTGGAGGAAAGGGTACGCATTCGGTAATCACAGGGCATACTGGTTTGCCTGAAAAGAAGCTTTTTACTGACCTAGAGTTACTGAAAAAGAAGGACAAGTTTTTCTTACATATAGAAGGAAAAAAATTAGCTTATCAGGTTGATCGTATTAAAATCGTAAAACCTGATAAGTTTGATGCGCTTAAAATTGAATTGGATCGAGATTTGGTGACGTTGTTGACATGTACCCCTTATGGAGTAAACAGTCATCGTTTATTAGTTACGGGGCATCGAATTGCTTATCCGGTTGAGGCAGCGAAAAAAATCAAGGAAACTGAAAAATATCATCGTCGACGCGTTTACTATTTGATTGCAGGCTGTGCCTTCTTCTCACTGCTTTTCGGATACTTTGTTTGGCGCAAAATTATCCTTTATCAATCGAAGAAACGCAATTACACCTTTGTTTTCTATCTATATGAGAATGGTGAGCCTTTGCCGGGAGTCCGTGCGTTGCTTACACAAAAACGAGACGTTGTACGAATAGACGGCAAGCTTGTTCATACCATTAGTGATGCATTTGGAAAAATAGAGTTCAAAAACATTCCAGGTGGCGTCTATCGTGTAGAAACGGAAAATGGACTGAGTGTAAAAGGGAAGATTTGGCGATTAAAAGATCGTAAGTTCAAGATTCTTAAACGTCGCGGATACAAAAATATTAAACAAAAAATCAAGCATTTTATTATCGAAAGTAAGAAGGTGAGCTAGTGTGAAGAGATCACCTAAGCCAAAAAGTGCCAGACGGCAGATGATTAGCAAGATTTTCATGATTTTAGTCTTTTTGGTCGGGGTACTTGTGATGATGTATCCATTTTATATCAACGCAGTCAATGACTTTATTGACCAAAAACGAATGGAAGAGGTTCAACGTCAAAACAAAGAGCAGAACAAGGAACAAGTGCGCAAGGCCAAAGAGCGGATGAAAAAACGTAATGAAGAGTTGAAAAAAAATGGCCTCGTGCCTAAAGCTCCAAAATTCACAAATAATAATGAACGAAAAATCGTTAGTGATGAATATATCCGTGAACATTTGATAGGAGCCGTTAGTATCCCTGCGATCGAAATCACTTTGCCTCTATTCGATACGACCAATGAAAAGCTGTTGCAAGAAGGAGCAACTGTTTTGCAGGGAACCTCATTTCCGACTGGTGGGATTAATACGCACTCAGTGATTTCTGCACATAGTGGATTGCCTGAGAAAAAATTATTCACTGATTTAGAGGATGTGAAAATAGGTGAGGTTTTCGTTATCACGTTGTTCGAGGAAAAACTGGCTTATGAAGTGGATAAAATCGATATCGTTGAACCAAAGGATACATCTGTGATCAACATTGAACCTGGACGCGATATTGTGACGTTATTGACATGTACACCCTATATGATCAACAGTCATCGATTGTTAGTAACGGGCCATCGCGTGCCTTATACAGAAAAAATGGCAAAGGCGATCGAAAAGGCAGATGACTCGCGGAATTTGAAACAAATACTGATTTTGGTCGGTGTCGGACTTACCATTTTGATGTTGCTTTTTGGTATTTATCGTGCAATCCATGTCTATCTTTTGAGAAAACGACGATTCAATTTGAATCTTCTTCGTACAGATGCGTCAGGAAATGTGTTAGCTGGACGAGAATTTGCGATGTACACGAAAAATGGAAAACGACCGGTCCAAAGACAAGGAATCCCGCTAGTAACAGTGACAGATGAAGCAGGTCGTGCTCGTTTTGAAAATATTCCAGGCGGTGTCTACTGCATCAAAGACAATGAGGGTGTTGGCTTCAATGTTGGAATCAAAAAGCTGCGGCAAGAGAAAATCAATCTTTACCTAACCAAGCAGCAGAAGGACTATATTTTCACTAAAAATAATGCGGTTCAGATCAAAAAATAAGGTCATTGCCAAGCGGCAATGACCTTTTCTATTAAATTAGCGATAAATGATTGTCAATATCTGACTGTCTGATTGGTCTATCTTTACTTTGTGACTCTAAGAACGCGATTAATGATTCCTTCGTGTTATATGTATCTAAAATATGGTGGATCGTATCACAGCCTTCGATCCTGATACCTGCGTCGCTATCGCTGCCGTAATTATAAATGACCGCTGACGGATGACAAGTGATCTGCATTTCATGGGCAATTTGCTGGTCTGTCAAAAAGGCTTCTTGGACAAAAGCCGAATGACGATCTTCTAAAAACATTTCTAGATCACCGCCAACTTTAGTGAACAGTTGGATCGCCATTTTTTTAGAATAAGGTTGTTTTTGTTCGCCAACCGTTTTTTGTAGCTCAACTAAAAAGTCGCGTCCACGCTTTTTACCTTGAAGGTGGGCAGCTTTAACGTCCAGCGCAGCAGAGTGGATCTCTTGAGAAAGTTCGGTTCGCAATTGGATGTCTTTTTCAGAGGCGCCGATGCGCTGCATGAATTCTGAGACCGTTTTTAAATTCATGATAGGAATCAAACGTAATTGAATTTTCATATCATATTCGTTAATTAAGCTGATAATCCGCCGTTCGATCGATAAGCATTTCTTCCCAATTGGATTAACAAATAAATAAATCTCGATCACTAGATCCCCTCCGTTTCTAAATTTTTTTCTTGCTGAGCATTCACAGCTCGAGCAATTTTATTTTGTGTTTTGCGATAAGGAAGTTCAAATTTGTTAAGCAGCTGTTTAAAATCAGCCTCATTAAAACTAGAATCAGGCACTTCTAATTCTAATTCAAAATCATGATGGTCACTATACCAACTTTCATCTAATGCCAGTTTTCCTTCAGGAATCGTGAACTCCGCTCGCCTTGTGATTAGTTTCCCAATTAGGTGCAAGTTTTTTAATGAGATAGTAAATGTTTGCAATCGATCCAAAATCTCGGTTGCTTGTGGGACAAACTGCTCTTTATTGACGGCTTGATCAACTTCTTCCAGCGATAAAACGTCGGTAATTTCTAGTAATCCGATTGTTTGTGGAACTTTCAAAGTGGCTTCAGCTTTATCAGCGAAGCGTCGAATTCTCAAACCCATGCCGTGCTGTTTTAATTGAAAATCAGCAGTATCAAAATAGAGATTCGTTTGCATGACAAATTGTTCATCCGTAACATCATAGTAACGTAACAATTTTTCATAGTCACCTTGTGTCAACATACTCTTGAATTCGATTTCAATTTCTTTGCTCACTTTTATTTTACCTCTGATCTTAAAAAATTCCTATTATAATTCATCCTCACATAGAATAACCTGAATAGTCAAACAATTAGAACTAATTCCATGAAAATGTTAGTATTTTGTAATATTCAGCAACGGAGAAAAATGTGACAATTTTTTCTATTGAAGGTTTATGATAAGATAAGTAGGAACGGAAAAAGAAGCGGGGGATTTGCGATGGAAAGAGATTGGGAGACATTTCTTGCGCCCTATGAATTGGCAGTAGCTGAATTAAAAATAAAATTACGCGGATTACGCAAACAATATCGTACGAGCGGGGATCATGTACCGATCGAATTTGTGACGGGGCGAGTGAAGCCGGTAGAAAGTATTCTTAACAAGGCGGAGTTGCGAGGAATTCCGCTAAATCGTTTGGAAGAAGAGATGTCTGACATGGCGGGGATGCGCATCATGTGCCAGTTTGTGGAGGATATCCCATTAGTAGTAGATATTTTACGACGTCGAAATGACATGAAGATTATCCAAGAGCGGGATTATATCACGAATCGGAAAGCTAGCGGATATCGTTCTTATCATTTGGTAATCGAGTATCCGGTTCAGATGTTGGAAGGCGAAAAGAAGTTACTTGCTGAGATTCAAATCAGAACCCTATCAATGAACTTTTGGGCAACCATTGAACATTCAATGAATTATAAATACAAGGGACAAATACCAGAAGATATTCAGAAACGATTATTTCGTGCGGCGGAAGCGGCTTATCAATTAGACGAAGAAATGTCTAGTATTCGAGGCGAGATTCAAGAAGCGCAGCATGTATTTAATCGTAAGGAACAGAAGAAGGAAGTGGGAAAGCATGGGGTTAAAGATCGGAATCATCCATAATCAAGAAGAAAAATCGATTCGAGTGTTGCAGCGCCTACGCGGCTTGTTGGCAGATAAGGATGATTTAGAGATCGTGGATCGTGATCCAGAATTGGTGATAACGATTGGCGGTGATGGCACCCTGTTGTCGGCTTTTCATCGATACAATCATCGTTTGGATGAAGTCCGCTTTTTAGGAGTTCATACAGGGCATTTAGGATTTTATACGGATTGGCGAGATTATGAGCTGCCTGAGTTAGTTAATAGTTTGAGTTGCGAACAAGGAAAGAGTGTCAGTTATCCACTACTGGACGTTCTTTTAACGACAACAGAAGGGGAACAAAAACATTTTTTGGCGCTAAATGAATCGACTATTCGTAAAGGAAGTCGCACGATGGTGGCAGATGTTTATATAAAAGAAGAATTATTCGAGCGTTTTCGAGGCGATGGATTAGCAATTTCCACACCGACTGGTTCAACGGCCTATAATAAAAGTGTCGGTGGTGCGGTAGTTCATCCTAGTATCAATGCGATGCAGCTAGCAGAAATTGCTTCATTGAATAATCGTGTTTTCCGAACATTAGGCTCACCAAGCATCATTGGCTCGCATGAATGGATCGATGTCCGCCTGAAAGGTAATGAACAGCATTTGATCACAATCGATCAGCTAGATATCAATCGTAAAGGTATTGCATCAATCAAATATAAAATCGCCGAAGAACGGATTCATTTTGCTTCCTATCGGCATATGCATTTTTGGCATCGAGTGAAGGATGCCTTTATTCGAGAGGATTAATTTTGTGGAATTCAAATGGACTTATCAAGAACCGACTGAATCGCTTGTGCGCAGCTTCTTAAAACGTCAAGGGATCTCAAAAAAATTATTAGCCAAAATTAAGTTTCAGGGTGGAAAAATTTTAGTAAATGAGACAGAACAAAACGTCTTGTTTTCTTTAAAAACCCATGATATTGTAACTGTTGTGATTCCAGACGAGGAAGCGCATGAAACATTATTGGCAGACGATGTGCCAATAGAAATTATTTTTGAAGATGAGCATTTGCTAGTTGTAAATAAACCAGCAGGAATTGCATCGATTCCAGCGCAGTATCATCCTCGAGGGACAATGGCCAACCGAGTCAAAGCTTATTATGTGGCTCAAGGCTACGCTGATCAAGTAGTGCATGTCGTTACCCGCTTAGATCGTGATACATCCGGCTTGATGCTTTTCGCCAAGCATGGATTTGCACATGCTAAGCTAGACCAAAGCCTGCAGCAAAAGGAATTTGTCAAAAAATATCAAGCGTTGGTCTCAGGTGACGTAGATGCTCTAGAAAAACATGGAAATATTTCTTTGCCAATCGGTCGTGATTTATCTTCTTTATTGAAGAGACAAGTGATCGAAACTGGACAAAAAGCGGAAACAGAATACTGGCTGAAAAAAAGAAATCGGCAGTGTGCACTAGTGGATGTTCAATTACATACAGGACGTACGCATCAAATTCGGGTACATTTTTCAGCGATTGGTTGTCCTTTGTTGGGGGATGAGTTATATGACGGTGCGATGGATCAAGGAATTGATCGTCAAGCCCTCCATTGCTACTCTTTAACGTTTCCTCACCCTTTCAAAAGAGAACAGCTTTCTTTTGCGCTGCCATTAACCGAGGACATGGCGAAAATAGCCAAAACGATTTAGTATAGAAGCAACTATTAAAACAAGATAGGTTATGTATGCGTGAAAAAAAGTAGTAATATAGTACAAGCAGTCTAGTAGAATGGTATCCGAAACGAGAATTGAACTATTATTTTCTATAATAAAAATAATTCATTAAAAACGAGGTAGGTTGCCAGTTCTGCTTTAAGCAGTAATTAGCCTATGAGTAAAAAACAAGAATAAAAGTAATATTAAAGTACAAGCAGTTTAGCAGAATGGTATCCGGGACGAAAATGGAACTAATTTTTCGATGGAAAAAATAATTCCTAAATATGAGCGAGGTTGCCAGTTCTACTTTAAGCAGTAATTAACGTATGAGTAAAAAAACAAAAAGTAAAAGTAGTAATACAATACAAGCAGTCTAGTAGAATGGTATCCGGGACGAAAATAGAACTAATTTTTCTGTGGAAAAATTAATTCCTAAATATGAGCGAGGTGAGATTGATGGATGAAAACCAAGAAGAATTAGAAGTGCATTTCCAACAATTACGGGAGGAGCTGGATCAGAATAATCTGCAGGCTTTTCGGGATCATTTTCTGGAAATGCATTTTTATGATCAGGGGCAATTTTATCAATCTCTAAGTGAAGAAGAACGTCAGCTCGTTTATTCTTATTTGTCACCAAAAGAATTAGCGGATATGTTTGATGTCATTGAAGAAGACGATGAGCATGTGGATGAATATCTAAATGAGATGCGTCCCCAATATGCCGCAGATATGCTATCTGAAATGTATACCGATAACGCGGTGGATTTGCTGAATGAGTTAGATAAGAAAACAGTAGCGAAGTATTTAAGCTTAATGGATTCTGAGCATGCGAATGAGATTCGCGATCTTCTCCACTATGAAGATGATACAGCCGGATCATTGATGACGACTGAATTTGTCTCAATTGTTGCAAATCAGACGATGCGATCAGCAATGTATGTTTTGAAAAAAGAAGCCCAAATTGCTGAGACAATCTATTATACTTATGTAGTAAACGATGATAATCAACTGGTTGGTGTAATTTCGTTGCGTGATTTGATTGTAAACGAAGATGATACGATGGTTTCGGATGTTATGAGCGAGCGGGTAATTTCTGTTCATGTCGGGGATGACCAAGAAGATGTCGCTCAAACATTTCGTGACTACGACTTTCTTGCTTTACCGGTAACGGACTACGAGGATCATTTATTGGGAATCGTGACGGTTGATGATATCATTGATGTAATCGATGACGAGGCAGCCAGTGATTACTCTGGTTTGGCCGGGGTCAATGTTGAAGAAGTGGATGAAAATCCTGTTAAGGCAGCTTCTAGAAGGTTGCCATGGCTGATTACCCTGCTATTTCTCGGAATGACGACGGCGACACTAATTAATCACTATGAAGCGCTGGTTAGTAAAGCAAGTATTTTGGCGGTATTCATTTCCCTGATTACTGGGACAGCGGGAAATGCTGGGACGCAATCACTGGCGGTTGCAGTCCGGCGTTTGGCGATATCTGATGATAACGA
Organism: Enterococcus raffinosus; assembly: GCF_018917525.1. GTDB lineage: Bacteria > Bacillota > Bacilli > Lactobacillales > Enterococcaceae > Enterococcus_A > Enterococcus_A raffinosus_A. Next base: position 316,299 of record NZ_JAHLOS010000001.1, read on the forward strand.
GAAGAATTTCGGAAAATTAGTAGTGGGTGAAATTCTTACGGGATTAGTAACGGGATTAGTAACCGGTGTGACGATCTTTATTATTGTCGGGATTTGGAAGCACAATTTTATTTTAGGTTTCGTAATTGGAACTGCGATGATGGCCGCTATAACAGTGGCGACCTTAGCCGGCAGCTGGATTCCAATGATAATGGAAAAATTAGGCTTTGATCCAGCCGTTGCCAGTGGTCCGTTTATTACCACCTTGAGTGATTTGACTAGTGTGTTGATTTATTTTAATATAGCCAGTCTCTTTATGGAGCGATTTATTGGACATTGATTGATTAGTAAAAGACATATGCTGAAAGTAGTGAGAAAATTTTGAAAAAAGCTTATGCCATTGTTATCCGGAATGGATTGATTTTGTTAGTCCGCCGACAGGGTATGCCTGTTTGGGATCTGCCAGGAGGCGAACTTCTGCCCAATGAGAATGAACGGGAAGGAATCCAGCGCTTAGTTAAAGAGCAGCTTTCTTTTGATAGTACTATTGACGATTTAATTGGAATTTATACAAAAGAATATCATGATGAAATTATTTACGTTTATAAAGTACAAGAAAAAGTTTCGCAAAGTAAAATGGAATCACAGGATTATGTGGCCTTCAATTTCTTTGATCTTCAAAATTTGCCACTAAACATTTTCCCGGATCGCCATCGCCAGATCAAAGATTATAAGACGGGGCGCTATCCAGTACGCTTGCGTTTTAAAGAAAATCGCTGGCTTATTCGAATTGAAAAATTTATTAAGGAACGAAAAAAAGAGAAGTGACTCAAAAATGAGCCGCTTCTCTTTTAAATTGATACGATTTTAGTCCCGTGAAGTTCATTTACTCCTAGCGTTTTAGCAATTCTTTCTGCATTTTCTGCGTTGATACCACCGCCAGGTAAAATAATAATTCGTCCAGCCGCGTAATCAACTAATTCTTTTAGATGTGGCAGATTTTCTTCAATGGAAGACGTTAATGGACCGCCGTGGGTCAGAATACGATCAATACCCAAGCGTGAAAACCAATCGATGGTCTTAAACTGTTCATCTTTTGAAAGCTCATCAAAAGCCATATGGAAAGTCGTTAATACCCCTTCACTATTGCCTAACAGCATTTCCAATGCTTCCTCATCCACTTCATTATCGTCTGTAAGACAGCCGAAAACAACGCCATCAGTCCCAGCATTCTTTGCATGAATCAAATCGTTTTCCATGATTTTCAATTCAATATCATTATAGACAAAATTCCCGCCGCGAGGACGAATCATAGTCATGACAGGTACATGCTTTTCCCCAGCATAAGCCAAGACTTCTTCGATTACTCCCATACTTGGAGTCGTCCCGCCGACTGCTAAGTTATCACATAGCTCGATACGTCCGGCCCCAGCTTGGATAGCTTTAGGAATGTCGGTATAATTTTCAGCGCAAAATTCTTTAATCATGATTGTATCCTCCAAATTTAGCTAATTTATTTTTTTAAAAGATGATACTTACGACGTATAGTTTAGCATATCTTGACGATAGTAGGAATAGATGAACTATGCTATGATAGGATAGCGAAAAGGGAGTGAAAAGATGCTTAAAAAAATTGATCGGGGTGCGCTGTTTTTAGCGAAGCAGCAGGCACTATTTCGCTGTCCAAAGTGTCACCGAGAAATGAATCAAATAGAAAAAAGCTTAATCTGCTTAAACGGGCATCGCTTTGATTTAGCTAAAAAGGGTACGCTTTACTTTTTGGATCACCAAATCAAAACGGAGTATGACAACGAGATGTTCGCGCCGCGAGGACGTATGATTCGATCAGGCATGTATCAACCTGTGATAGAGAAACTTGCACAGTTGATAAACCCGGGGAATCTTCTGGATGTCGGCTGTGGTGAAGGAAGCTTTTTGCAAGAAATCAATCAAATAAAGGCTAATCCAGTAAATATTGGTTTTGATATTGCTAAGGAAGGAATTTATCTAGCAAGTAATCAACCACTCGATGCTTTTTGGTGTGTGGCTGATCTGACCAATTTGCCATTTGCAGATCACTCCTTTGATACGATTTTGAATATTTTTTCTCCTTCACACTATAGTGAATTTAAGCGAGTGATGAAGTCAGATGGTTGTGTAATCAAAGTGATTCCTCAAGCTGGTTACCTAAAAGAACTTCGTGCAGTTTATCATCCGAATGGGGAAGAGTATTCCAATGAAGCGGTTATTCAGCGTTTCACAGAAGAACTTAAAATCGACCACCGTGAACGTGTGACTTATGAATTTGAAATACCGCAAGAAAACCGGCTAGATCTTCTGGAAATGTCACCACTGGAATGGCAGGTTTCACCTGAAATAAAAGCGCATTTGGCGGAAGATCCTTTGAAACGAATTACGATTGATATCGAAATATTAAAAGGATATTAGAGAATACGCTTTCATTCAAATTCCTGAAAATAGAAGGTTGCATTTGTGACTTCGTGATGTTATAGTACTAACAAGTTGTTTTTCATTGGTTTTTATCAGGTTCCTGTTCTGATAAAAGTTAGTGAAAAGTGCTTCACTAACGTAGCGACTCGCCGTGCTAGACACCGAGTTGGTACGTTTTTTTTTTGCGAGTTCCACTTTACGTCTTTAGCGCGATTAGTGGAATCGTATGCGAAACGAAGATGGAAATATTTTTCGGCTTTTTGAAAAATACACCATTACGAAATTGAGATAGCTGTCAGTTCTACTTTTTACAGTTTTGCTGAATTCGAGAAGGATACAAGGTGTGAATATCTTACCTTTTAACGAGCAGCTTAGCAGAATGATAGGCGTACGAAAATCGCTTCATTTTTCCGGTCTTTGGGAAAATGATTTCTTTGCTTGTGAGCTAGCTGCGAGTTCAACTTTTCACAGTTAGTCGAGACGTTTAGTTGAATCGTAACTTGAGAGTTAGTCGTAAGTACTGGAAGTTTAACCAAGATAAATGCTTCAAATAGAATATATAGCGAAAATTCATACTTGAAATAAACTATTTATAAGATTGAGGGAACAAACATGACAAATCATATTGTATTATTTGAACCACAGATTCCTGCAAACACAGGAAACATTGCACGAACATGCGCAGCAACGAATTCACCGCTGCATTTGATAGAACCACTAGGTTTTTCTACGGATGACAAACATTTAAAACGAGCTGGTTTAGATTACTGGAATGACGTAAATATTACTTATCATAAGAGCTTATCAGCATTTCTAGAGTATCTTGAAGATCAACCGCTTCATTTGATTACCAAATTTGCTAATGCGACTTATTCAGAAATTGATTACACTGATGACGCCGACCACTTTTTCATGTTTGGGAAGGAAACCACCGGATTACCAGAAGAATTTATGCGAGAAAACGAGGATAAATGTTTACGTATTCCAATGAATGATGAACATGTACGTTCTTTGAACCTTTCTAACACAGTTGCTTTAGTCGTCTATGAAGCGTTGCGTCAACAAAATTTTCCAAATTTGGAATTGACGCATCATTATGAAAACGATAAGTTAGACTAGATAATAAGGACTTGGAAAGGGATTTTTATGAAACTTTATTTTACTCGACACGGGAAAACTCGTTGGAATCAAGAAAAACGTTTTCAAGGAATGATGGGCGATTCGCCGTTGTTACCAGAAAGTTTGGAAGCGATCAAAGCGTTAGGCAAAGAATTAAGGGATATACCGTTTGAAAAAATTTATACAAGTACATTGAAACGGGCTTATCTGACTGCTGAGGGAATTAACAAGCAATTGGCACAGCCAACTGAAATCGTTCGTTCTGAAGATTTACGTGAGCTGGGTTTAGGCAGCTTGGAAGGTCAATTAATTCCTGTTATTGAAGAACGCTATCCTAAAGATATGGTAAATTTACGTCATCATTTGGAGCTTTACGATCCAACTCCTTTTGATGGAGAGAAAATTGAAGATATGTTGAAACGCATCAATGATTTAGTGGAAAAAGCAGTTGCTGAAGCCCAAGAAGGTCCATTGCTTTTTGTCGGTCACGGGGCCGCATTAACCGCAGCAATCCAAGCGCTAACAGGAAAACCAATGAGTGAACTACGAGAGATGGGTGGCTTATTTAACAACAGCCTGACGATTTTAGAAGCGGAAAATGCTAAACCGCCTTATCAAATGATCCAATGGAATGATGTTAGTTTTTTAGAAGGTACAGGCTCGAAACCAGATTCGTTGCTATAGAAGGTAGAAAGGAGGCGCAAAATGTCGGAAGAACAGCTCTATATTGTAGGAACATTAAAGGCGATCTTTTTTCAAAATCCTAGTAATTTTTATAAGGTTCTATTGATTAAAGTGAGTGAGACCAACAGTGATTATCTTGAACAGGAAATTGTTGTTACAGGAAGTTTTGGCGATATGCAGGAAGATGAAGACTATCGCTTTTTCGGACATTTTGTTGATCATCCTCGATACGGGAAGCAATTTCTAGTTGAAAGCTACGAGCAGGCCCATCCAACTTCTGCTAATGGACTAATTAATTATCTCTCTAGTGAGAAATTTCCAGGGATCGGTAAGAAGACCGCGGAGAAAATCATCGAAGTTTTAGGTGAAGAAGCCATTGATCAAATTATGGAAAATCCTGCTGTTTTGGCAAAAGTTCCGAATTTGAACGTGAAGAAACAAAAAGTCATCGTGGAGACAATTCGGCAGAATCACGGCATGGAGCAGATAATTGTTGGGTTAAGTCGTTATGGTTTCGGCAGCCAGCTTTCGTTTGCGATTTTCCAAACCTACCGAAATGAGGCTTTAGAAATCATTGCTGAAAATCCCTATCAATTGGTAGAGGATATTGAGGGGATCGGTTTTAAAAAAGCGGATAGTTTAGCTGAGCAATTGGGCATCGCGGCGGATAGTCCACAACGAATCCGTGCAGCGATTTTTCATCAAGTCAATGAGGATGCGAATCAAAGCGGTGATACATATGTTGAAGCTCAGCAACTATTGACGGAGGTTTTGCAACTATTAGAGACCACGCGCCCAGTAGAAATCGCTCCGGATCAAATTGCCAATATGATCATTCAGCTAGTCGAAGAGGAAAAAATTCAACAAGAAGCGACAAAGATCTATGAGAATACGTTGTTTTATAGCGAGTGGGGAATAGCCTCATCGATTGAACGTTTATTGGCACGAAAAAAGGAAATCAATTATTCGCAAAAAGCAATCGACAAGAATTTAAGAATCATTGAAAAGCAGTTGAAAATCACGTATGGCGATTCACAGGATCAAGCGATTAAAGAGGCGATTCGCTCGCCATTATTCATTCTGACAGGTGGTCCCGGAACAGGGAAAACGACAGTGATTAATGGCATTGTCAAATTGTTCGCGGAATTGAATGATCTGTCTTTAGATCCGAAAGATTACACACAAGCGGTTTTTCCGATTCTATTGGCGGCACCGACAGGACGTGCTGCAAAACGGATGAATGAGACGACCGGATTACCAGCAAGTACGATCCATCGCTTGTTAGGATTGAACGCCAATGATGAAACACCGGATATTGATGCGAAAGAACTAGATGGCGGCTTGTTGATTGTCGATGAGATGTCGATGGTGGACACTTGGTTGGCGAATACCCTGTTAAAGGCAATTCCTAATAATATGCAGGTGATTTTTGTAGGAGATAAGGATCAGTTGCCATCCGTAGGTCCCGGTCAGGTTTTTCATGATTTGCTACAGATTGAAGACATTCCAAAGATGGAATTAACGGATATTTATCGGCAAGGCGATGGTTCATCGATCATTCCGTTAGCACATGAGATCAAAGATGGAAAATTGCCGCAAGACTTTCGGAAAAATCAACAGGATCGTTCATTTATTGCTTGTCATGCCTTTCAGATGGAGGAAGTTATCAAGCAGGTGGTAGAACGGGCGAAGAAAAAGGGCTTCACTGCACAAGATGTGCAGGTTTTAGCTCCGATGTATCGCGGACCTGCTGGAATCGATGCGATCAATAAGATGATGCAGGAAATTTTTAATCCAAATGATGGCCGAAAAAAAGAAGTACAATGGAATGATGTCGTTTATCGGATTGGTGATAAAGTTTTGCAGCTGGTCAATAATCCAGAATTGAATGTGTTTAACGGTGATATGGGGATTATAGTGGGGATCATTCCGGCGAAAGAATCGGAAGATAAAGTGGATGAACTAGTAATCCAGTTTGATAGTAACGAGGTCAGCTATAAACGTTCTGAATGGAATAAGATCAAACTTTCATATTGTTGTTCGATTCACAAATCACAGGGGAGCGAATTCAAAATGGTACTCTTGCCGATGGTGAAGCAATATTCACGAATGTTGCAGAGGAATCTTTTATATACCGCAGTTACCAGAAGTAAGGATTTATTGATCCTGTTAGGAGAGGAAGAAGCTTTCCAAGCCTGTGTTGTAAGAGAATCAGCGGTACGAAAAACTACCTTGATTGAACGAATCTTAAAGGGAACCGAAATTGCACCGTCAAAACCAAAAGCTGAGCCGTTTAAAGCAGTAGAAGAAAAGCAAAAGTTAGCAGCAGACGAGCCGACAATTTTGACACCAAAATTGATTGCCGCTCAAACGATTGATCCGATGATCGGAATGGCAGATGTTACGCCTGCGATGTTTATGTAAAAAGGACTGAAAAATAAAGCCGCGGCTTTATTTTTCAGTCCTTTTGTCTGCGTACCAAATATATTGTGTGGCGGTCGAGAAGTTCATGTCAAAGGAGCGTTCTCCCATATCTTCGCCATCAGCTTGACCGTGCTGCGGTACGACCGAAACAATTCGGATTTTACTACTAGTAAAATGCTTGTAGTGTTTGTTTTCTGTATGTTTTTTCCGTACTAGCTGAATTAAGAAACGCAGAATAGCTGGGAGATTCGGTTTTTCTACGACGACTAAATCAATCGTCTCTTTTTTTGGATCGGCCATTGGCGCGATTGCTATTCCACCACCAAAATAGGGGATGTTCGTGGTCGTACATAAAAAAGTACGTTCAAAGCTCAATGTTTGGCCATTCAACTCAACGAGAATTGGAAACGTCTTTTGAGTGAAAATCGCTTTTACTAGATACAAGGCATAAGAGGCTGAGCCCAAATGATACTTGTTCAATACTTTTTTTGACGTAGAGGCATTCGTTGTCGCAACGATTAATGCATCTAGACCGATCCCGACATTGTTTAAAATGACTCCTTGCTCTTCGCGAATTTTTTCTTCGTAATGGAAAACATTAATCGGTTGTGGCTTTAGTGCGGAGGTAATCTGTTCAAAGGCTTTTTCTGGCTCACGTGATAAGCCAATTCCTCGAGCAAAATCATTTCCTGAACCAGCAGGAATATAGCTGACAGGAAGTTGCAGACCTAACGCAAAGAATTCATTGACCACTTGATGGAGCGTGCCGTCACCGCCAATCACCACTAACAGGTGAAACGAATTGTCGATGTGATCCTTCTCGCAAGTCTCTGACCAAGGGCTTAGCAAATCCGCTAGCCGGTCAACAATCTCTTTTTCATCGCCAGGCTCTTCCGTATAATAAGGTGTGTATGTATAGTCTCCATCATCGAGTAATTGGATGATTTTTTCTGCTGTTTTTTCCGCATTGCCACTCCCGGCTGCGGGATTGATTAAAATATGATAATGAAAATTCATGTCCTCGATCCTTTCAAAGACTGATTATAACAGAGTAACGAAAGGAACTGTAGAAAATTGAATTTTTTTCTCAGGAAAATTGAGTATTAATATTCTTGTATAGACAGACTATTGTTAAAGTATTGGTAACGGATGTTTTTTCATAATATGAGCCATCTTATAGACCGTTTGTCAAAATTGAAGTTTAAAGGTTGTAGATGATATTATTATTATACTGTGAAAGCATTCTTATTGAGAAAAGAGGACTAGCATGCTAGGGATTGACAATGAATTAGAGCAGTTGTATAAAAAGGCACAGCAAAATGGCAAAGCTGTTATCAAAGATCGTTGGACTTCTGGAAACTACGGGTGTTGTAGTACTCGTGCGCCATTAATAGAAAAATACAGGATAGAAAATACTGAAACTAAAATTTCACTTTATCTTTGGGGCACGCAGGTGGTAGAAGTAACTACTGAAAACCATAAAACGATAGTAAACGCTGATTATAAAGCCACTAATTACGATAAAAAGATTATTGACTGGTTTGTTCAAAAAGTTCAAAAAGCATAAGTATTCTCCGTACTCTGCTATTTAAGCAGAGTTTTTCCACTAGTTTATTAATTACTCAGTGATGTTTTAAAGGAGTATTAAGTAGATTAAAAAAACAATAACACTTATCTACTGTTCAAAGATTGAAAATATTCATAAATTGTGAAAAAAGTAATTAATTTGCGCGAGAAATAAAAACGATAAATGTTATGTAAACGATTTTTTAAATTTGCTTAAGAAAATTTTTGATGATATCATTTTACTAAATAGCAATTTATGTTTTTGTATTATGATTTGAAGACTAAGCACGGATAGGTTATAAATGAAAAATATGTGGGGTGAATTAGTATGAAAAAAAGACGATCTTTAATAGTAATTTTAGTTATTTGTTTAGCGCTGTCGCAGTTCTTAGGAACGGTTGTTTATGCAGTAACGGAAAACGGTTTAAAAACATTATCAGAGAATAATAATTCATTAGAATCAACAGCTTCTTCGATGGATAGCTACTTACAAACAGTTCCCGAGAACTCCCGTACAACAGAAGAATCGCAGTCCTCAGATTCCTCAAACGATTTATCAGAAGATAGAGAACAGCCGAAAGATCAGTTGGTCAATGGAAAATTTGGTAGCAGTCCTTGGTATATTACGAATGATTTTACTTTAGTTATTCAGGCTGGAAAATTTGCTGACACGGAAGGGGAATCTCCTTGGATACTAAATAAAGATAAAATTCAGAAAATTCAGATTGAAGGAGAAGTAATTTTAGGAAATGAGTCAAGTCATTTATTTCAGGACTTAACAGAACTGGTTGAAGTCGATTCAATCGAAAATTTGAAAGTCACAAAACCTACAAAAATGAATCATTTTTTTGAAGACTGTAAGTCTCTAAAAAAAGTAGATTTTTCAAAATGGGATACAAAAAATGTAATTGAAAATGATGGCTTTTTAAATAATTGTGTAGAGCTAGAAGTAATCGCTTTAGGTGTTAACTCGATATTTCAAGCTTATGAAGAAGATACGCTACAAATACCAGATCAACCTTCATATATTTGGCGGGCCCAGCATCAGGAGAAAACGTTTAATAGTATTCCTGAGTTGTTAAATAAAAATGAAAGGAATGCTGATGTCTATTTCAGAGAACCTGCTCCACAACAGTCTGAAATCTCTATAAAATATTTAGATGAGAACGACAAAGAAATCCATGAGGCAAAAAAAATATCTGGTGTAATTGGAACAAATTACGATATTGGAAACGATGACTATCAATTAAAAATTGATGGCTATTTATTGGATGAAACTCGGTTGCCAGAAACAAGAGGAACATACCGAGAGACAGATCAAACTATTATTTTTTATTATAAAAAACTCGCTTCTCATGCTAAAAGAGCCATTGAGACGCCGAACGTACTTTACAGATCATATGTTCAATCCTCAGGTTGGCAGAGTTTTGTAAAAAATGGAGAAGTATCAGGAGCCATTGACCAAAAGAACAGTTTAGAAGCAGTTGAAATTAAACTAGAAGACATCGATGAAAACAGTGAAATTGAATATCGAACAGCTACGAAAGAATCAGGTTGGGAAAAACAGTTCGTAACTGGCGAAAATATTTCTGGAACACCAAAAAGTGGAAAAAAGATCGAGGCAATTCAGATTCGACTTAAGGGAGAAATTACTGATACTTATGATGTGTACTATCGAGCAACTTCCGAAACTCTCGGAAAATTAGGTTGGGCAAAAAATGGAGAGAGTGCAGGAACGGAAAGTTTAGACTATGGACTAGAAGCAATCGAAATCAAATTAGTCGAAAAAGACAGTGATGAGCTAAAAAGTAGCCCTAAAGCCTTTGTTAGATTACCGTCAGTTTCGTATCGTTCACATGTGGAATCAATCGGTTGGCAAAGTTATGTAAAGGATGGACAACAATCAGGAACCAGTGGTCAAAAGAAAAGATTAGAGGCTGTTCAGGTTCGGATAGAGAATACCAGTTTAGATGGAGGTATCCAGTATCGAACGCATATTCAAGATATTGGTTGGGAGTCAGCATTCAGATCTAATGATGCAGTATCTGGGACAAGTGGTAAGGCTAAAAGGCTCGAAGCAATTCAAATAAAGCTCACTGGAGATATCGCAAAATATTTCGATGTTTATTATCGAGTACATGCTCAAGGATTTGGTTGGCTTGATTGGGCAAAAAATGGGGAGAGTGCTGGGACAGAAGGACTGGCTTATCGTTTAGAGTCGTTACAAATCAGACTGATAAAAAAAGGTTCGAATGAGCTTGTCAGTAGTCCTAAAGCTTTTGTAAAACGGCCAATATTATCATATCGCTCTCACGTAGAATCAATCGGCTGGCAAAATTATGTTAAAGATGGGCAGAAGACAGGAACTAATGGACAAAAGAAACGGTTAGAAGCAATTCAAGTACGTATTGAAAATAGCGGTTTGGCTGGTAGTGTTCAATATCGAACGCATATTCAAGGTATCGGTTGGGAGACTTCCTATAAATCCAATAATGGGATTTCTGGAACAACAGGTAAGAAAAAAAGATTAGAAGCGATTCAAATAAAACTTACAGGAGATATCGCAAAATATTTCGATATTTATTATCGTGCTCACACACAGTCACTTGGTTGGTTAAGTTGGGCGAAGAATGGTGAGAGCGCAGGAACAGAAGGCATGGCTTGTAGAATGGAAGCCTTAGAAATCAGATTAGTACCAAAAGGGTCTAATCAATTAACGAGTAACCCTAAAGCTTTTGTCCGAGCACCGACCGTTTCATATCGCACACACGTACAAGGAATCGGTTGGCAGAATTATGTAAAAAACGGTCAAACATCAGGTACTAGCGGTCAAAAGAGAAGGGTAGAGGCCCTCCAAATTAGAACTGAAAATAGTACTTTAACCGGTGGTATTCAATATCGGACTCATATTCAAAATATTGGTTGGGAATCTTCTTCAAAATATAATAATGCTGTGTCTGGGACAACAGGCCAGGCCAAACGACTTGAAGCGATTCAAATACAGCTTAATGGCGAAGTTGCCAAGTATTTTGATGTCTATTATCGAGTACATGCTCAAAATTTTGGTTGGCTTGGTTGGGCGAAAAATGGTATGAATGCAGGGACGGAGGCTTATGCTTATCGTTTAGAAGCGATTCAGATCAAACTAGTGCCTAAATGGGGCACCCCACCGTCACCAACCTCAAATACGTACAAGAAAAAGCCATCAAAGCCTACTCTTTCAAGTTTTCTTGGAACGACAAAAAGTAGAGTCCTAAACGAATTATTAAGGCATCAAAATGATTGGTATTACCTTACGACACCTTTCGTAGGAACGTTGGGCAACAATGCTTCAGTCATGAGTCCAAGAGGTAATCCAACAAGTTATGGACCTGGAATGAACTGTACAGGTTTTATTGCTACTGTGACAAGAAATGGTGGGGGGAATCTTTCGAATATTACACGAAAATCTAATCGATATGGCGGCCCATGTAATGGGTACAATTGGCGAGATGCGCTAGTACCAACTGTTCAATACCATAGTTATCGAACGGTTAGCGATTTACTAAGGGGAGGTAAAGCAGAAAAAGGGGACCTGATTTATTTTGAAGCAGATTTTTCCCGACCAAATCCTGACTGTCATCTAGGATTTTTCTGGGGAAGTTCTCCTTCTCAAGATCGTTTTTGGCATCAAACATTTCCAGCCAATAAAATGTCTAACATTTATTCAGCAACACCCTATTCAAAAGTATATCTATTCAAATTATAATAAATTAAATTTGCAGCCAAAGATTTTGGCTGCTTTTTAAATAGTCATGTTACGTAATAAGCATCAAATAGGATGTTCTGCAGGTTTTACTTATGTTGACTTCTTTGAATAAAAAACGTATGCTGTAAAAGGTTTACAGCGGTTCATCAACCATCCCGCTTTAAAAAAACTCGGAGAAAGAAGGATAATTATGAATATGGTGGAAAGAAAACGAGTCACTGTTGTAGTGACCAATGGGATCATAATGGCGCTTTATTTAGCGCTGACGATTTTAGTGTCGCCGGTGGCATCAGGAGCAATTCAGTTTCGTATCTCTGAAAGTTTAAATCATTTAGTTGTATTTAATCGAAAATATCTATGGGGAATCTTTGGCGGAGTTGTTGTCTATAACGCATTTTTTGGCATGGGTTGGCTTGATGTAGTCTTTGGTGGCGGACAAACGCTGTTGGCTTTAAGCTTAACGGCAATCTTACAGAATATTGTTAAAAGTACGAAAGTTCGATTAGCTTTAAATGTCGTGTTCTTCAGTGCAAGTATGTTTTTGATCGCATTGATGCTGAACTTGACAGCTCAACTACCTTTTTGGCCAACGTACGGTTGGACGGCATTGAGTGAAGCGATTATCATGACGATCTCAGCTCCAATTATGTATTATTTAAATGAACGTTTGCATTTCGCAAATCAACTATAAAAAATGGCGGTCCTAAATTTATAGGACCGCCATTTCTATTTAATAAATTAATCTTTCATAGATAATGCTTCAACTTCTTGGATTTCAAAATGCTTACGTTCAAGATGATCAATGATTTGATTCATTTTGTTTTCATCTACACCAGCAGGCAAGGTGAATAAGGTACGACGACTTTTAAAGTCCTGACCGACATCTAAAGTAATACAGCTTGCGATCGTTGTAAATTTTGAGATGATTTTTGACATGGCTGCCAGGTCTCCGCGTTTGCCAGTAGAAACAACGGTGATTACATAACTGCCAGTTTGGATATTCCAAGATTGCGAGAGCATATTTAATAAGGTACTGTGAGTTAAGATCCCATAAAAATGATGATCTTCATCCAATACGGTAATATATGGTAATTCTTTAATCGTAAAAAAGATTTTAAAAAAGGAAGTATCTAGTGAAATAAATTTTGTTGCATTTTTTAGCAGATGAGTGACTGGGAGATCCATGTCGCCGCCATTTGCTTTGTGCCGGTAAATGTGCATTTTGTAGATATTGCCTCGGAAAATTTGATCACTTTCATCAAGGATCGGAACACAACGAAAGCCAGTACCTTCTAATATGTCCAATGCCTCTTGCAATGTTGTTGATTCATTGATCGTTGTCAAATTCTCTTTGGGATAAACGAGACTTTTTAATAACATCCAATAACCCTCCAATAAAGCTATTCATTCTTTCATCATATTATCATATTCTATCGGATAAAGAAATTTATTTTGGAAACAATTCCAATTGATTGTCTAGATACTAAAAAAAGACTCCGGTCTTTAGGAAATATTGACAGCAAAAGGGATAGATGATAATGTTAGTCTGTGACTTTATGAGGTTATCATTCTTGTTTCAGCAGAAAAATGAATACATTAATAGGAATTAGGAGTAGATCGCTATGGCAACAAAAAAAGCGGCTCTAGCCTGCACTGTTTGTGGTTCAAGGAACTACACGAAATCAGTGAGCGAAGGCAAGCGCGGAGAGCGTTTAGAGATTAATAAGTTTTGCAAACATTGTAATCAGTATACGATACATAAAGAAACGAAATAGGGGGAGAATTAATTGAATTTTTTACGTAGTGTAAGAGAAGAGATGAAGCTTGTTTCATGGCCTTCAAAAAAACAATTACGCCATGATTCATTGGTCGTTATTGAGACAGCGATCATTTTTGCTTTGATGTTTTTCATCATGGATACAGCGATTCAAGCACTGATCAATTTGATCATTCGCTAGTAGCCAATTCAAAAAAAGCATGTTATACTATTTGAGAGAAAAAACCTTGGGACTGCTGAGGTTTTTTTATTTTAGAACGAGGAGCCGATGGCGAAAATGGAATCTTTTGAAAAACAATGGTATGTGCTGCATACTTATTCCGGCTATGAAAACAAAGTAAAGGCAAACTTAGAATCACGTGCGCAAAGTATGCGGATGGAAGACTATATTTTCCGTGTAGTTGTCCCAGAAGAAAAGGAAACAGAAGTTAAGGGCGGTAAAGAAAAAGAAATCGTTCATAAAACATTTCCTGGGTATGTGTTAGTAGAAATGGTCATGACTGATGATTCTTGGTATGTTGTACGTAATACACCAGGTGTAACAGGGTTCGTTGGTTCCCACGGTGCCGGAAGTAAACCAGCGCCATTGATGCCAGAGGAAATAAATCATATCTTACGATCATTAGGTATGAGTACTCGTCAACACGATCTTGAAGTAGAAGTTGGCGAAACAGTGAAAATCATCGAAGGTGCTTTTGCCGGTCTTGAAGGTGTGATCACTGAAATTGATGAAGAACGTGATAAAATCAAAGCGAACATTGACATGTTCGGACGTGAAACAAGTACTGAGTTAGATTTCGATCAAGTTGATAAAATTTAGATCTACGAGCCGAGGCCGCTGCCTTGGCTTTTTTCATAGATTTTTTAGATACAAGCGGTGAAATTGCTAAATTTCCGCTAACTTCTCAGCGTATGTTTGAGTTATACGGCCTTTAAATCTATAGTAGAGTGAAACACGCCATAAATATGTCATAGTGAAGTGGAGTTGAAAGAATGAAAAAAGTGTTCCTGAGCATTATTGCAGGACTAACCGTTTTATTGCTCGTTGGTTGTGGAAGCAAGCAAACAAAAGAAGTGGAAAAAACACAAGCATCAGCATTAACCCAAAAAAAGGTTGAAAAAAATTTTAAGAAAAGCGCGGTGCCAACCGTTTTTATTCATGGCTATGGGGGTACTATTAATTCCTTCGGTGGGATGATCCAGCGACTTTCAAACGAAAGAAAAACTAAGAAAGAGATGCTGATTACGGTTCAATCAGATGGTTCTTTAAAGGTTGATGGTGAACTAAGTAAGAAAAAGGATAATCCGAGTATCCAAGTCTTGTTTACCGCCAATAAAGATACTGAATGGAATCAGACTGAATGGATCTATACTGTTTTGAAATATTTGAAGCAACAGGGGGTAGATCAAGTAAATCTTGTTGGACATTCGATGGGCGGTGTTAGTTCGCTACGCTATTTGACGACTTATGGTCAACCAAACGATACTCCAACGATAAATAAGTTTATTTCAATTGGGGCCCCGTTTAATGATTTTACAGAATCATCTGAATCGATTGATGATGTGTTAAAAAACGGTCCAAGTGTACAAGCCAGCAGATATACAGACTATCAAAATGGTGTGGCTAATGTACCTAGTAAATTGCCGATATTATTAGTAGCGGGGAAATTAAATAAAGAGACAGTTACTGATGGGACCGTTCCTCTCAATAGTGCATTAGCAACATTTTCTTTATTGAAAGATCATGGAAATCCTATCAAATATCAAATTTTTACTGGCCCAAATGCTCAGCATAGTCAATTACATGAGAATCTTAACGTTGATAAAACTGTCGCGGATTTTTTGTGGAATTAAGCAGTCTGTGTTGGTCATTCCGGTTTATCTGAGTAAGGCTGAAACAGAAGACAAGTTTCTTGCTTACTTTTTGTAAGAGTATTATGATAATTCATGTATTAAAAAGAAAGAAGGATTTATCATGACTTATCAAGCAAGTAACGAAGAACATCCAATTGAAATTGTGAATATCGCTTCACTCGAAGGACGGGTGAAAGAACGCATGGAAAAAGGTGCGTTTGGTTATATTCGCGGCGGTTCTGAAGATGAATGGACAATGAAAGAAAACACCTCTTCATTTAATAATAAAACAATTATGCCTCGGGTTTTGCGAGGAATTGATCATGCTGACTTAAGTACCAAACTTTGGGACATGGACTTGGCAACTCCAATTATCCAAGCGCCATCAGCTGCACAAGGATTAGCTCATGAAAAAGGTGAAGCGGATACTGCCAAAGGGGTGGCTGCTGCCGGATCGATCTTTTCGATTAGTACCTATGCTAATACAACGATTGAAGATGCAGCGGCCGCAGCACCCAACGCTCCTCAATTTTTCCAATTGTATATGAGTAAAGATGATGGCTTTAATGCGTTCATCTTAGAAAAAGCTGTTAAAGCTGGAGCAAAAGCCATTATTCTAACAGCAGATTCAACACTTGGTGGCTACCGCGAAGAAGACATCGTTAACAAATTCCAATTTCCGCTTCCAATGCCTAACTTAGCTGCTTATAGCGCTAAAAGTGCTAGCGGAGATGGCGAAGGAAAAGGAATCGCGGAAATCTATGCGGCAGCTAAGCAAGGCTTAGTTCCGGAAGATATTCAGAAAATCAAAGAATTAACAAGTCTTCCTGTATTTGTTAAGGGTATTCAATCACCAGAAGATGCCGAAGTTGCCATCGCAGCTGGAGCTGACGGGATTTGGGTTTCAAATCATGGAGGTCGTCAACTAGATGGCGGACCAGCCTCATTTGATGTATTACCGTTGATTGCTGGTGTTGTAAACAAACGTGTACCGATCGTATTTGATAGCGGTGTTCGTCGCGGCGAACATGTCTTCAAGGCTTTAGCCAGCGGGGCTGACTTAGTAGCGATCGGACGACCAGTCATTTATGGATTAAATTTAGGTGGCGCTGAAGGTGTGAAATCAGTTTTTGATCATTTGAACAAAGAGCTTTCTATCACAATGCAGCTCGCTGGAACCAAAACGATTGATGAAGTAAAAAACACAAGACTACATGATGCAAAATAATTAGTATAAAAGCTTCACCAAGAAAAGTTGATTTTCTTGGTGAAGCTTTTTTGCATTTTTCTTGCATCACACTACAGATTAGTTTATCATTAACTAAAATATTAGGTATGCCTAAAATAGAAAAGAGGGATAAAATGGAAACGATTCGTATCGAAAATCTTTCGGTTGCCTATCGTGGGAAGCTCGCACTTAAGCATGTGAATTTGGAATTATCTGCTGGAAAATTAACAGGGATCGTCGGACCCAATGGTGCCGGGAAATCTACCTTAATGAAAGGGATACTGCAATTGATTAAAGTACAATCAGGCAGAATTTATTATGGTGCTGAGCCACTTAGTAAACAGCGGAAAAAAATTGCCTATGTAGAGCAGCGGCAAGATATTGACTTGAGTTTTCCCATTAATGTTTTTGGGGTGGTCCTGTTCGGAACCTATCCTCATTTAAAAATGTTTCAACGCCCTGGAAAAAAAGAAAAGACATTTGCCTTAGAGTGTTTGTCGAAAGTTGGCTTGTCTGAATATGCTGACCGGCAAATTAGTGATTTATCTGGTGGACAGTTGCAACGAGTCTTTATTGCACGAGCACTGGCACAAAAGGCGGAATGGATTTTGTTAGATGAACCTTTTGCCGGGATTGATGCAACTAGTGAGAAGATTATTATCGAGTTACTTAAGGAGTTGCGGGATGAAGGAAAATCGATCGTGATCGTTCATCATGATCTCCATAAGGTAACCGATTATTTTGACGAAGTGATCTTATTGAACAAAGGCTTGATTGCGTCTGGACCAGTTGCTCAAACCTATACGGCAAGGAATATGGAGAAAACTTACGGCAGTGAAATTACACAAATGTTAAGAGTGGGAGGTGCAGACTTTGCTTCATGATTTTTTTCAAGGTCTAATGGAATACCAATTTTTGCAAAACGCATTGATTACCTCGATTATGGTGGGCATATCCGCGGGTGTGATTGGCTCTTTTATTATTCTCAGAGGCATGTCATTAATGGGAGATGCGATTTCTCATGCGGTTTTACCAGGGGTAGCGATCTCCTATATGTTAGGGAGCAGTTATGTCATTGGCGCGACTTTTTTCGGAATCTTCTCAGCTGCATTGATCGGCTTTGTCGGAAAACATAGTCGTTTAAAAAATGATACCGCGATCGGAATTGTTTTTAGTTCCTTTTTTGCCTTAGGAATCATTCTGATCTCATTTGCTCAGAGTGCGACGGATCTTTATCATATTCTTTTCGGCAATGTTTTAGCAGTTCGTGATTCAGATATGTATCTGACTGCGCTTGTTATGGTAATCGTTGTTTTAGCGGTATTGCTATTTTATAAGCAATTAAAATTAACTTCCTTTGCTCCAACGATGGCACAATCCTATGGCTGGAACATCAGCTTGATTAACTATGGCTTGATGTTTCTGCTGACATTAGTTGCTGTAACGTCATTGCAGACAGTTGGTACGATCTTAGTCATTGCAATGTTGATCACACCAGCGGCTACAGCCTATCAGTTAACCAATAAGCTTTCTATCATGGTTGGTTTATCAACAGCATTTGGTGTTTTGAGTGCAATCATCGGTTTGTATTTCAGCTATAGTTACAATCTTCCTTCAGGCGCAACGATTGTGATGACAGCGGCAGTCTTTTTCATCGCAGCATTTTTATTTTCACCAAGTAAAGGCTTGATTCAACAAGTAAGAAAGGAACGGGTGTATGATGCATAAAAAAATATTCTTTGCAGGACTGATTGGTTTATTTTTACTCACAGGTTGCGGGGCACGGAGTAGTGAACGCGTTGAAGGGAATACCTCAAAGAAGCTATCTGTAGTCGCGACAAATTCGATCATAGCAGATATGATCAAAGAGGTCGGAAAAGATGAGGTGAATGTCCACAGTATCGTACCGGTTGGGACAGATCCACACGAGTACGAGCCGTTACCAGAAGACATAAAAAAAACCAGCGAAGCAGATGTTGTTTTCTATAATGGTCTAAACTTAGAAACAGGTAATGGCTGGTTTGACAAATTAATGGACACGGCTAAGAAAAAAGAGAATAGAGATTATTTTGCAGTCAGTAAAGAAGTTGAACCAATTCACCTCACAGGTAACAGTAAGCAAGAGGACCCTCATGCTTGGCTGGATATCTCTAATGGTATTTTATATGTGAAACAGATTCAATCAGTTTTGAGCGATCAAGATCCTGATAATCGATTGAATTACGAGAGAAATGCGGAAGCTTACATTAAAAAGCTTAAAGAACTAGATGCTTCAGCGAAAGAAAAATTTGCCGATATTCCCAGTGAGAAAAAGTTGTTAGTAACCAGTGAAGGAGCCTTTAAGTATTTTTCAGAAGCTTATGATTTAACGGCAGCTTATATATGGGAAATCAATACGGAAAGTCAGGGAACACCAGAACAAATGACACAAATCGTCGAAAAGGTTCGTGCATCGGAAGTCCCATCATTATTTGTTGAGACGAGTGTTGATAGACGCAGTATGGAACGACTGTCAAAAGAAGTTGATCTGCCGATCTATAGCGATTTATTCACTGATTCATTAGCTAAAAAAGGAAAGACAGGGGATAGCTACTATAGCATGATGAAGTGGAACTTAGATAAAATTCACGAAGGATTGATGAAATAGCAAAAGCAGCTGACTAGCAATCAGCTGCTTTTAATCTGTTTAAACGGTCGCTTTTTCTGGTTCGCCAAAGACTTGTTTTTGTAGACGCAACCCAGTTGGTGTAGTTGCTACGCCACCTTCTGCGGTTTCTTTGAAGATTTGCGGCATTGCACGCCCAACCTTATACATTGCCTCTACCACTTCATCCGGTGGAATGACGCTACGGATGCCGGCTAACGCCATATCTGCGGAGATAAATGCTTGAGAAGCCCCCATCGCATTTCGTTTTACACAAGGAACTTCAACTAAACCAGCAACAGGATCACAAATGAGTCCCATCACATTTTTTAAGGTAATAGCAAGTGCATTTGCGGCCATTTCAGGTGTGCCGCCATTGGCAGTAACTAAAGCCGCAGCTGACATGGCACTGGCAGAACCGACCTCGGCTTGACAGCCGCCTTCAGCACCAGAGATTGAGGCATTATTTGCCATTACTAAACCAAACGCACCAGCGGTAAATAGGAAATCAATCTGTTCATCATGAGTCAAATCTAGTTTTTCTCGTGCCGCCATTAAAACACCAGGGAGTACGCCGGCGCTACCAGCAGTAGGTGTGGCACAAACTAAGCCCATTTTTGCATTGACTTCGTTGACTGCGATTCCGTTACGAACGGCTTTTAAAATCGTATCACCGCTCATGAATTTGCCGCTTTCGATATAATCGTTCATGCGTTTGGCATCGCCGCCAGTAATCCGTGTTACGGAGGTTACTCCTTGAATGCCTTCTTCGATTGAACTTTCCATTACTTCTAAATTGCGTTCCATTAACGCAATGATTTCGTCACGCGTTCGATCAGTTAATTCCATCTCAGTCGCGATCATCAATTCGCCGACAGTCGGATAATCCTGTGCTTGCTCTACAAGCTCTTGGATTGAATAAAACATGACAATTCCTCCTATACTATTTGAAATAAGTAACGCTCAGCACATCGTCTTCACGTTTAATCTCTTGTCTTAACCCTTCTGGATCATCAGGTGTATCATCAATTTCTAACAAAACAATGCCATTTTCGCCTCGTGTTTTGCGAGTCATTGTAACTTTTCCGATATTCAAGCCGTGTTTCATAAAAATGGTAGATACACGTGAAAGAAGACCAGGCACATCTTTATTGATAATAATATAGGTTGGATTACCCATACCAAGGGAGATACTGTAGCCATTCATTTCAGTGATTTGAATATTTCCGCCGCCGATCGAGACACCGGTAATTGACATCTCCAGGTCACCTTTAATCATGCGCAAGGTAACAGTGTTTGGATGGTCGGCAATTTCTTTTTTGGGAACAAATAGCACTTCCATCCCTTGTTCGTGAGCAATTTTCAATGAATCGGATAAGCGAGGATCGTCAGGTTCCATTCCCAAAATTCCACCTACTAAAGCAATATCAGTTCCATGTCCACGATAAGTTTTAGCGAAAGATTCATATAAATCAAATTCTACAGAGTCCGGACGCTCACCGAAAATCATTCGGCAAACTTTTCCAATTCGTGCAGCACCAGCAGTATGTGAGCTACTTGGTCCGACCATTACTGGACCAATAATGTCAAAAACACTTCGATATTTTAAAACTTCCATTATTTTAAGCCTCCCTAAATTATCCGATGAAAATCCTCATCAAGTCGACCATAGTGTAACATATACGCTTTCAGAAAATAGCTAGATTAATAATTTATTTTGTTATTCTCATAATAGTTAAAGGGTTTGTGAAGCGTTTTATTATTGTCAAAAAATTGCAACAACAAAAAATCAATCTTGCATTAACAGAAATAATCTGCTATGATACCAAAGTGTGTCTTTGCGCACACGGTTTTAAAGTGGGAGGAGAAATTTTGATCTCCAATTAACCACATCACGGACTCAAGGAGGTATGTCTCGTGGCAAAAAAAGTAGAAAAATTAGTTAAATTGCAAATTCCTGCAGGGAAAGCAACACCAGCTCCCCCAGTAGGTCCTGCACTAGGTCAAGCGGGTATCAACATCATGGGATTCACAAAAGAATTCAATGCTCGTACAGCTGATCAAGCAGGTTTGATCATTCCAGTTGTGATCTCTGTATATGAAGACCGTTCATTTACATTCATCACAAAAACACCGCCAGCTGCAGTATTATTGAAAAAAGCAGCGAAGATCGAAAAAGGATCAGGCGAACCAAACAAAAACAAAGTTGCAAAAGTTACTAGCGATCAAGTAAAAGAAATCGCTGAGTTGAAAATGCAAGACCTAAACGCTGCTAACGTTGAGTCAGCAATGCGCATGGTTGAAGGAACTGCACGAAGCATGGGGATCACTGTCGAATAATTATCGACAAACCCAAGAAAGTAGCTTCTCAGTTGGCTCCCTATCTAAAGATATGGAACACGTGGGAGGTTCTACCGTTATAACCACATCAAGGAGGAAACAAAATGGCTAAAAAGAGCAAAAAAATGCAAGATGCATTGAAAAAAATCGACGCTACTAAAGCTTACCCTGTTGCGGAAGCTGTAGCATTGGCAAAAGAAATTAACTTCGCGAAATTTGACGCAACGGTTGAAGTTGCTTACAAATTGAACGTTGACCCTAAAAAAGCAGACCAACAAATCCGTGGAGCAGTTGTGCTTCCTAACGGAACTGGTAAAACTCAAACTGTTTTAGTATTCGCGAAAGGCGAAAAAGCAAAAGAAGCTGAAGCTGCTGGCGCTGATTTCGTTGGCGACGACGACATGGTTGCAAAAATCCAAGGTGGATGGTTCGACTTTGACGTTGTTGTAGCGACACCTGATATGATGGCTACAGTTGGTAAATTAGGTCGTGTGCTTGGACCAAAAGGTTTAATGCCTAACCCTAAAACTGGTACTGTAACAATGGATGTTACAAAAGCGGTTGAAGAAGTTAAAGCTGGTAAAGTAACTTACCGTGTTGATAAAGCTGGTAACGTTCATGTACCAATCGGTAAAGTATCATTCGACGATGCGAAATTGGTTGAAAACTTTAACACAATCAACGAAACTTTAGTAAAAGCAAAACCTGCTACAGCTAAAGGTCAATACATCAAAAACATTTCAATGACAACAACATTTGGACCTGGTATCCATGTTGAACAAACTGCTATCTAATTAATTTTAGAAAAGTGCTTGACTCGGCTAGCTTATCTATGGTAAGTTAGTCGAGGTTAAATATTAACTGTACCGAAGACAGTAGGTGACGCAAGTCTTAATTTCCTACCGAGGACGTTTATTGAGAACATTCAATAGTCCCTCTATGTCTACGGTGGCATGGAGTTTTTTTGCATGTTTAACACGGTGATTGGCGGGCGTTTTTCCCGACTGAGCCGATGTTGAACAGCACTGGTCGACCGCAGGGAGAGGAGTTTCCTTATAAAAGAGACAACCTGCCTGAAGTTCTTCCGTAGCTCAAAAACTCTTCCATCAAAATCAGGAGGTGAAATATATAATGAGTGAAGTAGCAATCGCTAAAAAAGCCGCTATCGTTGATGAAGTCACTGAAAAATTCAGCGCAGCAGCTTCAGCCGTTATCGTTGATTACCGTGGTTTAACAGTAGAACAAGTGACTGAATTACGTAAACAACTACGCGACGCTAACGTTGAAATGAAAGTTATCAAAAATTCTATCTTGGTTCGTGCCGCTGAAAAAGCTGGCTTGAACGGATTAGAAGAAGTATTCTCAGGACCTACTGCAGTGGCATTTAGTAATGAGGATGTAGTTGCTCCAGCTAAAATTATCGACGAGTTCGCTAGTAAAGCTGACAAACTAGAAATCAAAGGCGGTATCATTGAAGGAAAAGTAGCTTCTATCGAAGAAATTACTGCTCTTGCAAAACTACCGAACCGCGATGGACTTCTTTCTATGCTATTATCTGTCCTTCAAGCGCCAGTCCGCAACGTGGCTTACGCTGTGAAAGCAGTCGCAGAAAAAGAAGAAGAAGTAGCTTAATCGCTGCATAAAATATAAACTAAAAAAACTTACCTAAACGGAGGAAATTTAAAATGGCATTGAACATTGAAAACATTGTCGAAGAACTTAAAGGCGCGACAATCTTAGAATTAAACGACTTAGTTAAAGCTATCGAAGACGAATTTGGCGTAACTGCTGCTGCTCCTGTAGCTGCTGCTGGCGCTGTTGCAGGTCCTGCTGCTGAAGAACAAACAGAATTTACTGTTGAATTAACAGCTGTTGGCGATCAAAAAGTTAAAGTTATCAAAGCAGTTCGTGAAGCAACTGGTCTTGGCTTGAAAGAAGCTAAAGCTGTAGTTGATGGCGCTCCTGCACCAGTTAAAGAAGATGTATCTAAAGAAGACGCTGAAGCACTTAAAGCTGCTTTAGAAGAAGTTGGCGCATCTGTAACATTAAAATAATCACTTTTGATTGTTCAAAGGGGGATCTGATTTCAGGTCTCTCTTTTTTTGTTGCTTGATAAGAGATGCTTATAGTTGACGGGGATTTGAAGACAATAGTGGGCTTGATATATGGTTGTGGTCCTATCATGAAATGGAAGGATTGAGTTTTAAACAGGAGGATTTTGTATACGAGTATTCCAGATAGAGGATACGTTATTAAGTCTTTGTGCCTATTTTCAATCATTCTTCTATATACAAAAAGCGCTAGTCAAATGAAGCTTTTTAACGAGATTACCATAAAAAAACCGAGCTTTTGAAAGACTCGGCTGATAATAAGCTTAAATTTATTCTATTGAAGAACTTCTATCATAACATCTGATTGATCGGATGAGACGTTTCCTGCATAATTTGGTGTGGCTAAAGAAAGTCCCCCACGTTTGTTATGGAATAAATAAAGATCTCCAGATTGATTATTTGTGTTTGTTACTCCAGATATCTGAACACCAATCGAAAGCATGGTACTTACCTTGACTGTTCGAATTTCATTTGTATCTGCTGAAAATACTCGGATTGATTTTTCTGGGACATCTTGCATCGTAAAATTATAAACGGCCTCACTATTCGTATCTGCATTGAAAGTGATTTGGTTTGTATTTGTGTTAATATTTATCGAATCGGGTACATTCATACCACTAAAGTAGAAAGTCGCATATCCACCAAACTCATCAGCAGAGACGGTATCAATCTCTGGCTGTTTGGAAGATGCAGTGTCAGAAGAAAACGACTGGCTACTTGAACTATCGGACAAGGATGCTGCTGTTGAATGCGTGAGGCTCGATGAATCTTTACTACGCGCTGAGCTTTCTGCTGTACTTGCTTCACTGGTAGAACTTTTAGTTGATTCCTGTGATGGCCCACGATTACACCCAACAAGCAGGAAAGATGTAACGAGACAGACCGCGAAAATTTTTTTCAAAGACAATCCCCCCTTCGTAATAGATTATAGCACTAATCAATTTTATTGTAATCGTTTGCACAAAGTTTGTCATTTTTACTAAAAAAAGCATCTTTATTTGATGAAAACATTTAGATCTTGAGCAATATCTTTGTCTGATCAATTAATAACGCGTAGACTATTAATCAAGAAGAAGAAAAGGACTGATGTTTTTTGAAAAAAATGTATGAAACGGCAATGATTAACCATGGCGGACGTACTGGTGATGTTCAAGCGCCAAACGGCAGTATGAAAATGAAGATTGAGCCACCTTCTATTCACGCGGAAGGAACAAACCCTGAGCAACTTTTTGCGGCGGGATACGCTTCATGTTTCAACGGTGCAGTTCATCATATATTGAAGGAACACAATCTTGAGTCAGATGCAGAAGTTAAGGCACGTGTATCTTTGTATCAATTAGATGACGGCGGATATCAAATCGGAGTGATTTTGGAAACTTCATTACCTGGAGTAGAAAAAGAAGAAGCTCAAAAAATTGTTGAAGAAGCACATGAGTTTTGCCCCTATTCAAAAGCAACACGTGGAAACATTGATGTAGAAGTTGAATTGGTCTAGCAATTCTTTCCCTCGAATTTTCGAGGGATTTTTTATTTTCATATATTTTCATTTTACTGTGTAAATTATATGAAATAACATTTTTTATCTAAAGAATTTTTCAGTTAATTAGTAAAAAAAAGAGAAAAATAAGAGGTTATGCTTATCGCTTTACAAAAAATTGGGAATTAAATAAACTTGAATCTCAATGATTTTGTAAAGGATGTGTTATGAAAATGAAAAAATATTTAGCAGAATTTCTAGGTACCTTTATGCTAGTTTTTCTAGGAACTGGTACAGTCGTTGTTGCTAAAGGTGGCACGCTGACGATTGGTTTAGCTTTTGGCTTGGCAATCACGATCATGGCGTATGCCGTAGGTGGTATTTCAGGCGGGAACTTCAATCCTGGTGTATCTATCGCAATGATGATCAACAAACGTCTAGAAGTGAAGGATGGGATTTTTTATATCATCGCCCAAGCATTAGGTTCGATTGTAGCTTCAGCAATTTTATCTATTTATGTTCATGCGCTAAAATTACCTAGCGACGGCTTTGGTCAAACGGACTTTCCTAACATCAGTGCTGCTCAAGCATTTGGTGTAGAAACATTAATCACTTTCCTATTCGTATTCGTAATCTTAATGGTAACGAGTGAGAAATACGGCAATGCTCAAATGGCTCCTTTAGCCATCGGTATTACGTTAGCATTTTTGATTATCGTTGCTTTGAATTTAACTGGTGGGTCATTGAATGCTGCTCGTAGTTTAGGACCAGCTATTTTTGCTGGCGGCAGTGCTTTATCACACTACTGGGTGTACTTACTGGCACCAACATTAGGAGCAGTGATAGCTGCCTTTGTTGCGAAATTCATGGGTAGCGAAGAAAAATAGTTTTTCTACTGAAGACGATCGTGATGGTCGTCTTTTTTTGTATTTGTAAATCAATAAAGAAGAAATTCCAATCCAATAGACAAAACGAGCAGAACTCAATGTCCTGCTCGTTTTGTCTATTGAAGTGAATCAAAGTGCTTTTTGAATTTTTGAGAGATGATACAGATAGTAACCAATAACGAAAAGGTAGGCAATCACCATTGGAATTATGACGTTAAAGGAAATGCCCATTAAAGCGAAGGTTAATAACAACGCAGAGTAAATATACAGCATGATATCGAAACCTTTTGCTTTGGCCATATTACCGATCATTACGTTTCGTTCATCCTTAGTGTCGATTTCAACTTGTTTAGCTAGTTTGGGATTTTTTTCAATTGTTTTTTTACTGACGAAGTCTCCGATTCCATTTCCAAATAAACCGCATCCTAATCCGATGCAAAGATAAGGCAAAGTTTTCATAATGCCTTGAGAATCATCAACTGCTTTTATTAAATAGAAACCTACACCGATCAACGCCACGCCTGCTAGAGTGATCAATAGTTCTTTTGTCTTTTTCATTATTTTTCCTCCTCTAAAGGAACAATCTATAAAGTATTTGATTAAGGAAAGTTTACTTTACATTTATAGTATAAAGCATAATGGTGTTTATGTAAAGCGTGCTTTCCATAACGTGTAAAATAAAAGTCGTATCGATCCAGAATAGATCGATACGACAAGTTTTAGATGTGTTCAGAAACTGTAGCTGACTGTTTTTTTCGATAGCTGAAAAGAATGACTAAGTAGATACATGCGGTAAAAAGTGTGACTCCAATTGGATTATTCATCAGAATGCCAACGAAGATTAATCCCAGAACTAGGATTACTAATCCGCTAAAGAATTTCTCGACTTTTGTCCCTTTTTTTACGGCCAATACAAAGGCTGCCAGGCTGATTAGTAACCAAGTTAGTAAAACGGAATACGATAGTGAACCCACTAAATAATTAAAGAGCTTATTTCCTAGAAAATAGGACAAAATAACTCCAAGGTAAAGGGTACCTGTACAGAACAAAACGGCACGTTGTGGTACTTGATGCTTATTCAAAACAGCCAACTTTGAAGTAAAGCCGGTATTTTCTTTTACTCGGAAGTATAGCGTTCTAGAAGAAGCGTAGACACCTGAGTTGATCGAAGAAAATAGAGCTAACACAATTACGAAGTTTACAATATCAGTAGCAAACGGAATATGCATTTTTTGAAAGACCATCACGAACGGACTAGCAGTAGTTGACGCTAAGGTATCCCATCGATAGATAATCAAAAGCAAGACCATTGGCACAATATAAAAAGAAATAATTCTTCCCATTACACCCTTGATGGCTTTAGGGATTGCTGTTTTAGGATTCTCTGTTTCGCTAACAGTAATCGCGATCAATTCAGAACCACCATAAGAATAAATCACGACGAGAAGAGAATTAACTAAACCATTTAATCCATGAGGAGTAAATCCACCATGACTGTTCATGCGAGAAATCGTATCGATAAAGCCAATGTTAAAAATCTCATGGCCGACTAAATAAGCACTAAAAACGATCAAAATAATAATAACAGCGATTTTGATGAAAGCTAACCAATACTCAGTTTCCGCAAATAGTCGAACAGAGTATAAGTTGATTAACGTAGTCAGCAGAGCCAGAATCAAAACGAATACCCAAGAGGGAACGTGAGGAAACCATAGCTGCATAAAGCTTGCTGCGGCAACTGCTTCAGCGATAATATTGACCATCCATAAGGACCAGTACAACCAATCAATAAAATCAGCCGTTCTTTCGCCAAGGAAAGGTTTGATGATTCCTGACAAACCTTGAACATTGTCACTGTCCAAGACTAAACGTCCCAGTCCATTCATAACGATAAAGAGAACCAAACCGCCTAGTAGAAAGGCCAGGATTACGGAAGGACCAGCAATTCCGATCGCCTCTCCGCTGCCTTTGAATAATCCTGCGCCAATCGCGCCGCCTAACGCCAACATCATGATGTGACGAGAGGTCATTTGTTTTTGTAATTTATTTTCCATTAGAATGCCTCGTTTCAATAATAGATAGAATAGTTTGTAGATTTGAAATATTCTGATAATTATTTGACTATAATACCAAAATATTCTGACAATTCTACTTTCATGAAAAATATTTCATTTCATTTTCATCTAGACTCTATAAACTGCTATTGTTAGTTATTTTATAAGTCAAATCAAACGAATTTTGATCAAATAAGCGGTTTAAATTTTTTCGTTAATTAAATCAGATAAAAATCTTCATTTTCTAATACTTTACTGTTTTTTCTTTCAATTTTTTCTCAGCTTAGGAAATTTATGAAATCAGAAGTAAAATAACCACAAATGCTGACTTTATAGTGTTTTTATAGTGTTTAACAAAAGTAGACTATTGATTTTCAAGCAAGCTAATAGGAAAAAGGGAATCTTATTTGTAACATAATAGAGTAATTATTTTATATAGAAAGAGGGAGAGAAGAATGAGTTGGTTATGGACATTAATTATTGGTGCATTGATCGGTGTGATCGCTGGAGCAATTACTAAAAAAGGTGGTTCAATGGGATGGATCGCTAATATCGTTGCTGGTTTAGTAGGTTCTGCAATTGGTCAAGCCTTACTTGGCTCATGGGGCCCTAGCTTAGCAGGTATGGCACTGGTTCCTTCTATTATTGGTGCTGTGATTGTTGTTGCAGTGGTTTCATTCTTTATTGGAAGAAAATAGTAACATGAATGCAAAATAAAAAAGCGCTTTGGCGCTTTTTTATTTTGCATTCAACAATTCCTCTTTACCATGGATCAGTTGAGTCAAAAAGGCACAATAGGGCGTATCGATTTGATAGTTCTTGCCTTTTTGCCAAACGGCACCATTGATATAGTCAATCTCTGTTTTACGATGATTGCGAATCAAGTCCTGATACATTGATGGAAAATGCAATCCTTGTGTTTTGACATCATAAGTGGCTTCGATCGCTTGAATGACTTGTGCTTGATTTAGTTCAATTCCTTCAGCTTTAGCGACTGCAGCAAACTCACCGACAATTGTTTCAATGAAATTTCTAGCTACACTTAGTGAACCAAACTCAGCGATATTACAATCTAAAATTGTACATAATCCATTCAGGGTACCATTGATACAGGCCTTTTTCCAAATGGAGTAGCGCACATTATTACTATAGATAGGATTTAGTTTTGCTTTTTGAAAAACTTCCAAGACCTTCAAAGTAAAAGCTTTTCCTTTTGGATCTAAATTTTCCATTTCGATACTACCTGTTCCGACAAGTTTTGCATGACCAGGACCGGCTAGACCAGCTGTCCAAGTGGTTGTACCGAAAATAATATTTTCTTTTGGCACGAATTTTGACAGAGTTTCTTCATGTCCCAAACCATTTAATAGGCAAAAGACGAACGTGCTTTTACCGATGATTGGCTGTATATCCTGAAACATTGCTTCAAGCTGCATCGATTTGGTTAAAGCAACGACTAAATCAACATTGGCATGATCCTCTACGATTTCTTCGGGTGAATAAATCGGCAGATGAGCAATTACCTCATGATCTTCAAATTCTCCGATCAATCCTTTTTCACGTATAGCGTTAATATGATCCGGCCAGCGATCAATTAAAATGACCTCATTGCCAGCTTGATGAAGCATCAATCCGATGCGACTCCCCATAGCACCTGCTCCAGCAATTGCGATTTTCATATCTATAATTCCCCTTTCAAGTTCCATTGACTAGTATACATAAAAAGTCGTAAAAAGACGGATTAGGCGCTCAATTACGAAATGATATTTCATCAATATAAAATTAATTGTGAAATAGTGTTGCATTTTATATTGTTAGCGTTTATAATCACTTCATAAAGTTGAAATGGTTTTCACAGGGAGTGATGATTTTAGAATCTCCTGTAAAACAAGACTGTAAGACAACTTAAGAAACAGATATTTTCCTAGCCAAAAGGAGGAAGCTGATGTTTGGATTTTCAATTTTCTTAAATGAAGGATTAACAAGGGATACAACACAGTATATAAAGGAAATGGCAGAATACGGTTTTTCTGGTATTTTCACGTCCTTGCATATCCCGGAAGATGATGCATCGCAATACCGTAAGCGCTTGACTGATTTAGGATCTATCGCCAAAACCTATCAATTAGAGTTGATGGTTGATATCTCTGGTGAAGCGTTGGATCGCGCAGGTTTTTCCTTTAAGCATTTGAGAGAGCTTAAAGAAATTGGTGTGACAGGATTACGAATGGATTATCACATTAGTAATCAACAGATTGCTGAATTGTCTCAAGAAATGACCATTGCATTGAATGCTTCGACGATTACTGAGATAGATATCCAAGAATTACGTGAAGCAAATGCGGACTTTGATCATCTAGAAGCTTGGCACAACTATTATCCAAGACCTGAAACCGCTTTAGATAAGGATTGGTATCACGAGAAAAACCAATGGTTGAAGGCTCATGGATTTACAATTCAAGGGTTTGTTCCAGGTGATGAAAGGCTGCGCGGTCCATTATATCGAGGACTCCCAACTCTGGAAGAGCATCGCGGAATGCATCCTATAGCGGCAGCTTTAGATTTGTCCAACGATACTGATAAGGTTTATATCGGTGACAGTGGTTTATCAAGAGCAGTCTTAAGTCAATTTTCTTTCTATATAAAAGAAGAAACGCTAAAACTAAGAGTGAAAGCATTTGATAACCAAATTAAGTATGTTTTAGGTGCACACATCAATCGTCAAGATGAAGCACGAGATGTCATTCGCAGTGCTGAAGCTCGATTCAAAAAAATCCCGAATGTCGAGCCGCTATCGGTTAGGAAACGGGATGTTGGTGCTGTAACGATTGATAATGCTAAGTATTTGCGCTACATGGGGGAAATTCAAATTGTGAAGCGAGCACTGCCTGCCGATGAGAAAGTAAACGTTGTAGGACAGGTGATCGCTGAGGATCAGGCTTTAATCAATCATATTAAAGCAGGACAGAAATTTTATATAGAGAGTGTGGAAAAGAATGATTAATTTAGAAAACTTAACAACAGAACGACGTAATGAAACAACTTTTGGTTTAGATGAAATGAGTGTGGCAGAAGCCGTGCAATTGATGAATCAGGAAGATCATAATGTACCAGATGCAGTAGCAGAACAATTACCACAAATTGAAAAAGTAATTGAAGCAACAATCACCGCCTTCAAAAAGGATGGCCGTTTAATTTACATGGGCGCAGGAACCAGCGGACGTTTAGGCGTTTTGGATGCGGCAGAATGTGTACCAACTTTCGGTGTTGAGGCAGAAATGGTCGTTGGCTTGATCGCAGGTGGGGAACAGGCTATGACAGTAGCTGTTGAAGGAGCAGAAGACGACGCAGACTTAGGTGCACAGGATTTAAAAGATTTGCATTTGACTGAAAATGACATGGTTATCGGAATCGCTGCCAGCGGCCGGACACCTTATGTCATCGGCGGATTAGATTATGCTCGTTCAATCGGAGCTGCCACTGGAACAATTTCCTGTAATAAAGGTGCTGAGATCAGTAAACATGCGGATCTGCCAATTGAGGTCGATTGCGGACCAGAGTTCTTAACAGGCTCTACTCGTTTGAAATCAGGAACAGCACAAAAATTAATCTTGAACATGATTTCAACCATTAGCATGATTGGAATTGGTAAGGTCTATAACAACTTAATGGTAGACGTGAAGCCAACTAATGAAAAATTAGTCGAACGTTCAAAACGGATTATCATGCAAGCAACGGAGGCTGACTATGAAACGGCAGCACATTATTTTGCAGAAGCCGAACAAAATGTAAAATTAGCGATCGTGATGATTTTGACAGATAGTTCTAAAGAAGAAGCCGCTGAGAAACTAATCCGAGCTGACGGATTTGTTAAAAAGACAATTTAGGAGGGAAGAACAATGGCGAAAGATGAATTAACCTTGAACCAAATTGCTAAAAAAATATATGCTGGTGCAGGCGGAATGGAGAATGTCCAAAGTGTCGTTCATTGCATGACTCGCGTGCGGATGAGCGTTCGTGATGATAGTAAGGTCGATCAGGCTAAATTGAAGAATATTCCAGGTGTCTTAGGTGTGGTTGATGATGAGCAGTTACAAGTCATCATCGGTCCAGGAAAAGTCAATAAGGTCGCAAAAGAAATGGTCGATATGGCCGGTGTCGGACTTGGTGAGGAAATCCCTCAAGGCTCTGGTAAAGATAAAGTCAATGCAAAGGCAGCAGAAATGAAGGCGGCACAAAAAGCCAAGCAAAAGAACTCTCCCTTCAAAGCAGTTTTAAAAGATATTTCTAACATTTTCGTTCCGATGATTCCAGCGTTTGTGGGGTCAGGTTTAGTTGCAGGGATTGCAGCGATTTTGACGAACTTAGTAACTGCCGGAACTATTGATGCAGCGAATTGGCAACAAATTATTGATGTCATGAACATACTGAAAAACGGAATGTTTACTTATCTAGTTATTTTCACAGGTGTAAATTCTGCACAAGTCTTCGGTGCGAACCCAACACTGGGTGGAGTTATCGGAGCTGTCGTATTGTTAACAGGGATGAATCCTGAAGCGCCGATCAAGAACTTGTTTACAGGTGATGCTTTAGCCGCTGGACAAGGTGGAATTATCGGTGTAATCTTTGCCGTTTGGTTGTTATCGATTGTTGAGAAGCAATTGCACAAAATTATTCCTGATGCGGTGGATATTATCATAACGCCAATGCTTTCCTTACTCGTGATCGGTCTATTAGAAATTTTCTTGATCATGCCTTTAGCAGGATTCATTTCTAATGGTATGGTAGGCGGAATCAACTGGGTGCTATCAGTCGGTGGAGCATTTTCTGGTTTTGTCTTAGGTGCATTGTTCTTGCCAATGGTTATGTTTGGCTTGCATCAGATTCTTACGCCGATCCATATTCAAATGATCGGTGAAACTGGTAAAACATTATTGTTACCGATCTTAGCTATGGCTGGGGCAGGACAAGTCGGTGCAGCTTTTGCTCTGTGGATGAAACTACGCAAGGACAAAGAATTAACTGAAATGATCAAGGGTGCTTTACCCGTTGGGATTTTAGGTATTGGAGAACCATTAATTTATGGGGTAACGTTGCCGTTAGGGCGTCCCTTCATTACTGCTTGTATCGGTGGAGGAATTGGTGGTGGTGTCTTAGGGGCGCTTGGAGGAATCGGTGCAATTGCAATCGGACCTTCGGGTGTCGCGTTGATCCCATTGATCGCGAATGGTCGCTGGTGGGGGTATGTTCTAGGTTTGTTAGCGGCTTATGCTGGTGGTTTCGTAGCAACTTATTTCTTCGGTATTCCTAAAGATAAGCTGGCTGAGCAAAAGCTAGCAGAAACAACAGTTGTTGAAGCAAATGAATTAGCTGATACACCTGTAGTTGCTCATACTACAAACATTTTTACAGCAGTAGCACAAGGTTCGGTACATCCATTAGAAGAGGCGGCAGATCCTGTTTTTGCTCAAAAAATGATGGGAGAAGGCTATTTTGTTGAGCCAACGGATGGTGCGATCTTCTCGCCTGTTGCCGGAAAAGTTTCAACAATTTTCCCAACAAAACACGCAATCGGTATCACGACAGACAGCGGATTAGAGGTCTTGCTACACATGGGCATCAATACGGTTGAATTAGATGGAAAACCATTTGAAGTGTTGACAAAAGAGGGGCAAACAGTTACGCCTGAAACACAGATCGCTTCTGTTGATTTGGCCGAAATCAAACAAGCTGGAAAAGGTACATCAATGATGGTATTGATTACAAATATGAATGATGTTGCAACCCATGTCTTAGAAAAAACTGGTGCTGTCCATGCCTCAGAAGAAGTTTTTAAAGCAACAACAATATAGTCATAAAAAAGCGATGCTGTTTCGGCATCGCTTTTTTGTAGAAAACTGACACCGGTTGTCGCATTAGTTATGCTACACTTTTCTCAAAGACGAAGAAGGGGTGTTTCGCCTATGAAGGAACCAGGGATTAACTATCAATTTTCAGCAAAGGTCTGTCATCATTCTTCTTCACCAGAGATGCCTGGCTGGATGCTAGTTTTACTCCCAAAGAAACTTTCCTTTGAGATTAGAAAGCTGTTCAAGGAGTTAGAGGAGGGCTGGGGACGCATGAAAGTGATAGCTCAAATCGGAAAAAGTGAATGGCGAACGGCTATCTGGTTTGATACCAAACAAGGAACTTATTTACTTCCAATCAAGGCAGAGATCAGAAAAAAAGAACAGATCGTAAAAGATCAGGTCGTAAATATTGTGATTATGATAAATATCTAAACAAAAGCGAGGAAGAATATGATTTCTTCCTCTTTATTTTTATCCTTAAGTAGTCACATGAATTTTAAACAACATACTTTTAGGATATTATGAATTTTTTCACAATTAGTGATACTCATTCGGTGTTTTTTGTGCTATTCTCTAGAATAAGAATTTTAAAGAAATGTGAACAGCTGGTTAAGAGAAAGTGAGAAAAATAGCTCAGCTAGGACTCATCTTAACTTGAAGCGATGTTCGGTGGAATTGTAGTAAAACAAGGAGTATTTATACGATGGAGATAGTTTTGGATAAAAAAGAAATATTGCGTTATCTCGGTTATCGAAGCAAGCAAGAATTAACCACTGAAATGGATGTTCAAATTCTACAATTAATGGAGGAAATCAAACATGTTGCTGTTCCTCGCTATACGTTTCTAATTTTTCCTTGTCGTAGCAATGAAACAGAAAAAAGCATTCAAGTAGTGGGAACGGACTTGATTTTAGAAGGTAAAGCCATATACAATCATCTGAAGAATGCTAATAAGGTGGCCTTATTGGCGGCAACTTTAGGAATTGAAGTGGAACGGCAAATTCGTAAATATGAATTGACAGATATGAGCAAGGCCTTAATTTTAGATGCCTGTTGTGTGGAATACATTGAAAAAATTTGTGATTTAGCAGAGTGTGAAATTGAAAAAGAAGTGATTAATGAGCACTTAGTTTTAAATCGTCGGTTTAGTCCCGGCTATGGAGATCTATCAATCGAGACACAAGCGAAATTTTTAGCGGTTACAGATGCGACAAAACGTGTAGGCATCAATTTGAGCGACAGCTTCTTGATGATTCCTCGCAAATCAGTTACTGCAATCATTGGTCTGTTTACTGATGGAAAATTAGCTCGTCCGCGACGAAAAAAAATTGCTTGCGGCGATTGTTCAATGAATAAAAATTGTGAATATCGAAGGTGAAAAAATGACAATTATCGAAGATTTGACTGAAAACAGATTGCTTTTTGATGGTGCGATGGGAACCATGCTGCAAAAAATGGGTCTGCCAGTGGGAATGGAGCCTGAATATTTCAATTTGAGCCATCCTGAAACGATTACGCAGATTCACCAAGAATACGTGGCAGCCGGAGCGGATGTTATTACCGCCAATACATTTCAAGCGAATCAAGTAAAATTGAAACAAACAGAGTTGCCAGAGATCATCGAAGCGGCGATCAACCTAGCAAGAGCGGCTCAGCCGAAATACGTTGCTTATGATATGGGCCCCATAGGCCAATTGATGGCACCCATGGGAACTTTAAGTTTTGACCAAGCGTATGAAATGTTTCGAGAACAGGCTGTGTTGGCAGAAAAGGCCGGAGCTGATCTAGTAGTAATTGAGACAATGTCGGATTTATTGGAGACAAAGGCGGCAATTTTAGCAATCAAAGAAAATACCTCATTGCCGATTTTTTGCACGATGACATTTCAGGAAGATGGTCGAACTTTTGTCGGTACAGACCCCTTAACAGCGGTTTTGACCTTGCAGTCATTAGGGATTGATGCGGTTGGAGTAAACTGTTCTTTAGGTCCAAATGAACTATTGCCAATCGTGGATGAAATCTTAACCTATGCCAACATACCAGTGATGGTTCAAGCAAATGCTGGCTTGCCAGAAATGAAAGATGGTCAAACCTTTTATCCGTTGACGGTGGACGATTATGGTTTAGCTATTGAGAAAATGCTCAAAAGCGGTGTTCGCATCGTAGGCGGTTGCTGCGGAACAAATCCGGAGTTTATTCAGAAAATTCGCCAACTGATTGATGAGATCCCTCCGGTTGCTTTGACTCCGCAAAAAGTTACGGCCGTTACCTCTGGGAGTCAAACGATTGTTTTAAATGAAGGATTGCATTTAATTGGCGAACGAATCAATCCTACTGGGAAAAAACGTCTGAAAGAAGCGCTGAGGAAAAAAGATATAAGCTATATTTTGAAGGAAGGCTTGAAGCAAATTGAGGCTGGAGCGGATATTTTGGATATCAATGTCGGTTTGCCGGAAATTGATGAAGCTGAGATGATGCAAAAAGTTGTTCAAGAGCTGCAAGGAATTGTCACAGCTCCTTTACAAATTGACAGCTCCAGTATCACAGCGATTGAGGCCGGAGCTCGTTACTATAATGGTAGACCATTGATCAATTCAGTAAACGGAAAAGAAGAAAGTATGCGGGAAATATTCCCGATTGCTAAAAAATATGGAGCAGTGGTTTTAGGGTTAGCGTTAGACGAAACGGGGATTCCTGATACGGCTGAAAAACGGTTGGCAGTAGCTGAAAAAATTGTTGAAACTGCTGCTAGTTATGGGATTGCCAAAGAAGATGTCATGATTGATCCGTTAGTGCTAACGGCATCCGCTCAACAAGAACAGGTACAGGTGACCTTAGATACAATCAAGCTGGTTCGGGAAAAATTGGGTGTATTGACTGTTGCTGGGTTAAGCAATGTTTCTTTTGGTCTGCCGAATCGGGAAAGTCTGAATGGGGTGTTTTTGGCGGCAGCCGTGGGGGCTGGACTTAATGCGCCGATTGTTAATCCCCTCTCAGATATTCTGATGCAAGTGGTGCAGGCATTAAAAGTCATTAATAACCAAGATCAGGATGCGATGGAGTATATTGCTAATAACCAACAAGTAATAGATCAGACAGCTTCTCTGGTTACGAGCGATCAAAAAAATACTGATGACTTGAAAACGTTGATTCTAAAAGGGCAAAAGGATGAAACGCCAACTTTAACAAAACGCTTATTAGAAACGAAAACCCCTCTGGAAATCGTTAATGATTATTTCATTCCTGCGTTAGATGAGGTAGGTTCAAAATTTGAAAAAGGTCTCCTGTTTTTGCCTCAACTGATGCAATCAGCTGAAGCGGTTCAGCGGTCACAAGAAGTATTAAAGCAGTATTTTGAGGCTAACGGACAGGAAACAGAATATAAAGGAAGAATTCTGTTAGCGACTGTACAGGGGGATATTCATGATATTGGTAAAAATATTGTGAAGATGGTGTTGGAAAATTATGGCTTTGAGGTAATTGATTTAGGAAAAGATGTACCGATTTCTATGGTGGTTGAGACACTCAAAGAAGAAAAGATTCAGTTGGCTGGCTTAAGTGCTTTGATGACAACGACGGTCCAAAACATGAAGAGCACGATTCAAGCCGCTAGAGAAGCAGGTTTAGATACAAAATTCATGGTGGGCGGAGCGGTGCTAAATGAAGAATACCGAGAATTTGTTGGTGCAGATTATTACGCTAAAGATGCTTTAAATAGTGTCACGATTGCGCAAGAATTCTTCCAAGACAAAAAATAAAACAGCCGAGTAAAATGGATGATTTCTAGACATTTTACTCGGCTTTTCTATTTTATAATGACTTCCTGCGGCTAAAAATATTTTTTTCGATATTCTTGGACGACCGCTCGTGTCGAATAAATTTTTTCAGCATTTTCTTTGTTGCGGCTGATATAGACATAGAACAATAAATCGATCGTAATGAACTGAGCCAAGATCGAATCTGTTGCGGCGCTACGGTAAGTTGCTTCGGTCGGACGTGAAGTTTGAAGACAAACGTTTGAAAGCTTGGCCAATGGATTTTGTCCGAACTGGGTCAGGGTAATGATTGGGATACCTAAGTCTTTGGCTGTTTCCGCTAAAGCGATCAGTTCGGAGGTCAATCCAGAATTTGAGACTAGCCAAATGACCGCTTCTTTTTGATGCAGGACTAGCTGCGGCAAAATGGTGTTGTAATCTTGTTCGCTAATAACATTCTTCCCTAAACGGCTCCATTTTTGAACAATGTCAGTTGCTGCTAAACTAGAGGCGCCAATTCCTAAAACATAACAAAATTCTTTTTCTTCCAATAGTTTGCAGGCCTCGAGAAAAACCTCTTCGTTGAACAAAGCTGTTGTCTCGTCAATGGTGAAGCGAGCGTTGCTGGCTAATTTGTTTTTTAAACTGTGAAATGATTCGTCGTGACCGACATCACTGTAGGTATTATTGCTGCGCTCCTGCATTGTTTCGGCAGAAAGCTCTATTTTAAAATCCGTTAGGCTATTGTAGCCCATCTTTTTTGAAAAACGAACAACCGTTGGTGCGCTTGCTCCAGAGGCTTCCGCAATTTCGTTGGCGGTCATACCTGAAGCTTTTTCACTATTGTCACGAATGAATTGATAGATTTTTTTTTCAGCTGCAGACATTTCCTTCTGCATGCTTTTCATATGAGAAAGAACGCTCATAATGGACTCCTTTTAAACTTTTTTTCTATTATACCATTTTCCAAATAAATTTATTTTTTCTATAGAACGACAGATCCGTCTTTCTTTTTTCTTGAAAAGTCGTATGATAATAAATGAATCTTTTCTAAAGGAGTTTACTAGATGGCTTTGGTTGATTTTATTTTGCATATCGATGCCCACATGGTGTCGTTGGTTCAGCAATATGGTGTTGGAATTTATCCAATTTTATTTGCGATTGTCTTTATTGAAACAGGTGTCGTGATCTTTCCATTCTTGCCTGGGGATTCATTTTTATTTGCAGCAGGCGCCTTAACTGCGTTAGGTGGAAATGTGCTGCATCTCCCATACGTGATTGCGATCTGTGTGATTGCTGCGATTTTGGGAGACACAATTAATTATTGGATTGGCCATACGATTGGCGTCAGAGCTTTGTATCATAGCCCGATTTCCCGCTTCATCAAAGAGGATAAAGTAAAAGAGGCGGAGAACTTCTTTAACGAGCGTGGGAAATGGACGATCTTCTTAGGACGTTTTATGCCATTTGTCCGCACGTTTATCCCGTTCATTGCCGGTTCAAGTAAAATGAATTGGGGCATTTTTTCAAGCTTTAATGTTTTTGGAGCTATCGTCTGGGGGACAGTGGTCACTTTGGCAGGTTATTTCTTAGGGAATATTCCAATTGTCAGTGAGCATTTTTCATTGATCATGCTAATGATTGTTTTTATTTCATTGGTGCCAATTATGATTCCGTATATCAAACAAAAAATCCGTGCATAAAAAAGAGTTTGAAGGTTCTCCGATACAGGAGGCGTTCAAACTCTTTTTTCTACAAATGGAAATATAAAATTTCGGGTATTACTCTGAAGCGTAGAGGAGGACCTGTTGTTCCCAAACCTGTATTAACAACCAAGCTTGTTTGGGACGTTAAAGCATAAATGCCTTGATCATAGAGCTTTGACCCAAAATTTTTATACGGCAAGATCGGAAAACGAATTTGTCCACCGTGACTGTGTCCAGATAAGATCAAATCAAAACGATCAAGGTCTGACAACTGCTGGACTTGATCAGGCTCATGTACCATAAGGATTGAAAAACGCGCATCTTTGGGTTGCGTATTGTAGTCAGGTTGTCCTTCCTGACCATCATCGATGCCAGTCAAACTTATTTGCTCTACCAGCGTACTTTGGTTGTTTAACAAAACGAAGCCGCCGGCAGCCAGTATGTCACTGACAGCATCTTGTCCGTTGGAACGATAATCATGGTTGCCTAAAATCGCAAATTTCCCTTTTGGGGCGTTGATTTTAGCCAATTGTTGACTGATTATTTCACAATCTCGTGTTTCCCAATAGCGATAATTTTCAATTAAGTCGCCAGTGAATAATACGATATCTGGTTTTGCGGCGTTAAGTTTTTCGACGATTTTGTCAAAACGTTTTGGGGAGTAAAAAGGGGAGAAGTGACTGTCGCTGATTTGCGCAATCGTCAATCCTGTCTTTTTTCCTTCCTTGATATCTAGTGTTGTGTGCTTTGTGATCTTAAAATGCTTTTCGACCAATTGATAGGTGGAATATCGGCAATAGATCAGAAAGAGTACTGCGAGCACAATTAGGAAAAGAATCATCTATACCACTTTCTTTCTGATTTTTCGTCAGTATATCCAAAAGAAAGACCTGTCACAAGTTTGACAGGTCTTATTTAATGATTATTTAAATCGTACGGACTGTTTCACGTTGAATTAAATGATGTGGTACGACTAATTGGACACCCGTAGATTGCTTTTGGTCAATTTGTTCCATCAGTTTTTGTGTCCCTAATCGACCGAGATCTGAAATATCGATATCAATTGTCGTCAAGTAAGGATGAACTAATGTTGCAAAAATCGAATTATTGAAGCTGATAACTGACAGGTCATCAGGCACTTTATAACCATGCAAGGTTGCCAGTTGGATCATTCGCAGCGCAAAAATATCATCGATCACGACCAACGCTGTTGCACCAGTTTCTTCAATTACTTCAGGGAACCTCGTATAATCTTCAGGCTGCAACATCGTTAACGGTGGATGCGTGGGCAAACTTTGCAGCATCATCGCTTCTTGGTAGCCGAAGTAGCGTTCGAAGAAAATCACTTCTTGATTGACGTTCGAAACGAATAAAATGTTTTTGTGGCCTTTTTCGATCAAGTGCTCTGTTGCTTGCTTGCCAAGTAACTGATTGTCATTATCGACATACAGGATATCTGCTTCTCTTTTTGGGGGACGCCCAATCAAAGTAAATGGTATTTTATTCTGATAGAGATATTCAGCAATTGGATCGTCCTTTTCTGAATAGGCTAAAATGAAGCCGTCAACTTGTTTTTGTCGATGCATCCGGGTGACGTTTTCTAGCAGTGTTTCACTATTATCCGATGAAGCTACAGCGGTCGTTACTTGGAAATTAGCCGCTGTTTCATTAACGGCATTCAGTAATTCTAAATAAAACGGGTTACCCAAGCGTTCACGGGAATTAAGCGGAGGCAAAATCACGCCTAATGAGTTTGCTCGCTGTTTTCCAAGATTTCGTGCTGTTACATTTGGAAAATAACCCATTTCATCCATAATCTTACGAACTCGTTGCTTCGTCTCAGCTGAAATACTAGGGTGATCATTAATGACGCGTGAAACCGTAGAAGGAGAGACATTTGCTTTTTTTGCCACGTCTTTTACTGTAGATGTCATATTTCGCTCTCCTTTCTCATTAATTATTTTCAAATCATATACAATTCAGCCACATAATGAATAGTTTTATTTTTGCGAGTACCAAATAAATTGGTAAAAGCAGAGGGGATACAATCTCATTACTAGTGAGTACTTATTTATCCCATTGTTTTTCCAGAAATGCTAGTGTTAATTCGGAAGTTGTTTCTACCAAGGCAATATCATCACCTAATTGTTCTGCTTGTCCGACACCAACGGGAAGGGCTCCGCAGGCTTTGATGGCAGCTATACCAGCCTGAGCATCCTCAATTCCAATACATTCATCTGGATCTAAGCCTACCACTTGTGCTGCTAAAATAAAAATATCCGGGGCAGGTTTTCCAGCCGCAACTTTCGCCGGATCGGCAATTCCGTCAAAATAGTCGGTCAATGCCATTTGTTTTAATAAAAAAGGGCCGTTTTTACTAGCCGATGCCAAAGAAATCTTGATTCCGGCATTCTTTAATTCTTTTAACAGCTCTAAAATTCCGGGATAAACGTCTTTAGGTGAAACAGCCTGAATCATTTCAACATAATTGTCGTTTTTGCTTTTTGCCAATTGTTGGAATTCTGTTTCAGAAAAATCACTTGCACGTTTACCATGCTCAAGGATCAACCGTAAAGAATCTTCACGGCTGACACCTTTGAGTTTTTCGTTGAATTCACGGTCAATCGTAATGCCTAGCTCATCAGCTAATTTTTTCCATGCAAGGTAATGATACTCAGCGGTATCCGTAATCACACCATCTAAATCAAATAGTACACCTTTAAACATTTGATTCCTCCTGTTCTAACGGAACCGTCATTGTATCGCTCAAGATAATTTCTTTCTCATAAAGCATCATAGCTAAGGCAGCTCCATCTTTCAAGTCAATTTGTACTTCTTTTTGATTTACACTGACAGCTAACAGACGGCCGCGGTAATTAATATGGAACGAATAGTGATCCCAATTTTTTGGCAATAGTGGTGCAAAGCTTAATGTACCAGTGTTGGTTTTCATCTGCGCGAAGCCTTGGACTATAGCTAACCAGCTGCCGGTCATAGAAGTGATATGCAGCCCGTCATCTGTATCGTTGTTGTAATTATCTAAATCCAAACGAGCCGTTCTTTGATACATTTCCATCGATTTATCCGTTAATCCAAGTTCGGCAGCTAGAATTGCATGAATAGAAGCCGATAGGGATGATTCATGGACAGTCATTGGTTCATAAAACTCGAAGTTTTTTCGTTTTTCTTCAAGAGTAAATTGATCGCCAAAGAAATAGATTCCTTGTAAGACATCCGCTTGCTTAATGAAACAAGAACGTAAAATCTTATCCCAAGACCAGTTTTGGTTCAACGGTCGATCTTCTGGAGACAAGTCAGAAACAGGCATCAAATCCTTGTCTAAGAAGGTATCATGCTGGACGAAAATACCTAATTCTTCATCTGTTGGGAAGTACATATGATCGATGATATCTTGCCACTTGGCTTGTTCTTCAGCAGAGATCGATACGGTCGTTTGTGCTTGATATTTTTGATAATTTTCCAGTGTATAAGATAGCACCCAACTTGCTAAGTAATTAGTGTACCAGTTGTTGTTAATATTATTTTCGTATTCATTTGGTCCTGTCACACCATGAATCATATATTTTTGCTGACGTTTCGAATAATGTACCCGATCCGCCCAGAAACGAGCAATCTCTGTTAATACTTCAAGACCTTCTTTTTGAATATAGCTTTCGTCACCTGTATAAGTTGTGTAGTTATAAATTGCGTGAGCGATAGCACCGTTTCGATGGATTTCTTCAAAGGTGATTTCCCATTCATTGTGACATTCAACCCCAGTAAAGGTAACCATTGGATATAAAGCGCCATTCAGGCCTTGCTGACGAGCATTGTGCTGTGCCTGCGGCAATTGATTGTGACGATATTTTAACAAGTTTTTCGTTACATTTGGATCTGAAATTCCTAGATACATCGGAACAGCGTAAGCCTCAGTATCCCAATAGGTTGCACCGCCATATTTTTCACCAGTGAAGCCCTTTGGTCCAATATTTAATCGTTCATCTTCACCGTAGTAGGTAGAGAATAGTTGGAAAATATTGAAACGAATTCCTTGCTGTGCCTCATCATCTCCACCGATCAATACATCTGCCAAAGCCCAACGATTTGCCCAAGCCTCATTTTGCTCTGCCAATAAGTCTTCATAAGTAGCAGCGTAGTCTGTTAATAATGCTATGGCTTTTTCGCTTTGTTCTGTTTCTGGTACATCACGGCTAGTTAAAACTACAACTCGTTTTTCAAGTTGAATGGTTTGATTTGCTTTCAAAGCATAGGTGAAGGTTTCCGCAACTTCTAGCGTATCATCTTGTTGAAGTCCGATTGAAGAACTAATATGCTGCATTGCACCAGTCACAGAGAACTGTTCGATGCCAAAATTGTTTGGTACTGTCTGCGTTGTCAGAAAGCTGATATCTTCTTGATGTCCGCGCCCTTTTTCCAGCCAAAACATTTCTTCGTAGTTACTGTCTTCATTTTGTACATTGCTGTCTAATTTAGATACAATCTTTAGCTCTGCTTCGCCAGTTAAACACTCTGCAGTAAGCCGAATCACCGCAAGTTCTTTTTTGACGACACTTAAAAAGCGCTCGAAGGTGAAACGAATTTTTGCATGATCAACGGTTACAGTGAAGGTACGGATAAGAACACCATTTTGCATGTTCAGTTCCAAATCGAACTCTTCAATGTCCATCACTGCCAAATCAATCTCTCGATCATTTACGAATAACTTCATTTGAATGAAATCCAACGCGTTAATTACTTTGCCGAAATATTCAGGATAGCCGTTCTTCCACCACCCGACACGGGTTTTATCCGGATACCAGATACCAGCAAGATAGGTACCTTGATGATGGTCACCACTATATGTTTCTTCAAAATTTCCTCGCATTCCCATATATCCGTTTCCTATACTAGTTAATGATTCTTGCAGGCGACGGTTTTCTTTATCTAACTGAGTTGTTCTAATTCTCCAAGGATCAATTTCAAAGAGACGCTGAACTGTTTTCATAATAAATCCTCCTTATGTTTTCTTAATTCCATAATAAACGCAACCGGTTGCGCAAGTCAAGCATTAGTTTGTTAAATTGAAAAGATAAGTCCTTTGGTGATTTTAGTAATTTTAAAAATAATTTAACTGAAAGAGTTTACAAATTCTGGTTATGAGTATATAATGCAAATTAACGAAACCGATTGCGTGATGTTAG
The DNA here is from genome assembly GCF_018917525.1 of Enterococcus raffinosus. Lineage (GTDB taxonomy): Bacteria > Bacillota > Bacilli > Lactobacillales > Enterococcaceae > Enterococcus_A > Enterococcus_A raffinosus_A. Next base: position 361,153 of record NZ_JAHLOS010000001.1, read on the forward strand.
TAATCGAAAAATTATTAGGAGGAACAAGTATGAAAGGGATCAAAAAGCTCTTTAGTTTTGAATTTTGGCAAAAATTCGGGAAGGCGCTGATGGTGGTAATCGCGGTAATGCCAGCAGCGGGATTAATGATCAGTATTGGGAAATCACTGCCGTTAATCAATGAGAATCTCGGATGGTTAGTTACAACTGGTGGCGTAGTCGAAAATATTGGTTGGGCCATCATTGGAAATCTACATTTATTATTTGCATTAGCAATTGGCGGAAGTTGGGCAAAGGAGCGAGCTGGTGGTGCATTTGCAGCGGGGCTATCATTCATTTTAATTAATCGAATCACCGGTTCAATCTTTGGTATCACTTCTGAGATGCTAGCCGATCCAAATGCAATGACTCACACCTTATTTGGACAAAAAATCATGGTTGATGGCTATTTTACAAGTGTTTTAGAAGCACCAGCCTTGAATATGGGTGTTTTTGTCGGAATCATCGCCGGTTTTGTTGGAGCAACTGCCTACAATAAGTACTACAATTTCAGAAAATTACCTGAAGTGTTGACTTTCTTCAATGGAAAACGTTTTGTTCCGTTCGTCGTTATCTTACGTTCAGTGATTGTCGCTTTGGTTTTAGCCTTTCTATGGCCGATTATCCAAACTGGAATCAACGAGTTTGGTAAATGGATCGCAAACTCTCAGGAAACTGCACCGGTCTTGGCACCGTTTCTATATGGAACGCTGGAACGGCTCCTGTTACCGTTTGGTTTGCATCACATGTTGACAATTCCGATGAATTATACGCAATTAGGTGGAACTTACGAGATTTTGACTGGCGCACAAGCTGGAAGTCAAGTATTAGGACAAGACCCATTATGGTTGGCTTGGGCAACAGATTTAGTCAATTTGAAAAATGGCGGCGACATGTCTCAATATCAGCAAGTATTGACTCAATGGACACCAGCACGATTCAAAGTGGGACAAATGATCGGTTCTTCAGGTATCTTGATGGGCCTAACTTTAGCAATGTATCGCAATGTCGATCCTGATAAAAAGAAAAAATACAAATCGATGTTCTTATCAGCGGCAGTAGCAGTTTTCCTAACGGGGGTAACGGAACCGTTGGAGTTTATGTTTATGTTTGTAGCCGTACCGCTTTATGCGTGCTATGCGGTGATTCAAGGGGCAGCCTTTGCAATGGCGGATTTGATCAATTTACGCGTTCACTCATTCGGGAATATTGAACTATTGACTCGTGTACCAATGGCTTTACGAGCAGGATTAGGGAACGATTTACTTAATTTTGTTTTAACAAGTATCGCATTTGGAGTATTTACTTATTTCTTTGCGAACTTCATGATTAAAAAATTCAACTTTGCGACACCAGGAAGAAACGGGAATTATGAAGTTGATAATGAAGAAGCAACTAATACTACAAGCGATGGATCAGTATCAGCGGACTCGCAAATTGTGAAAATCATCAATTTGCTAGGAGGACCACAAAATATTACTGATGTGGATGCTTGTATGACACGCTTACGAGTGACAGTAGCTGATAAGAACAGTGTTGGCAGTGAAGAGGCTTGGAAAAAAGCAGGAGCAATGGGACTTTTAGTCAAAGACAACGGTGTTCAAGCTGTTTACGGGCCTAAAGCAGATATCTTGAAATCAGATATTCAGGATCTGTTAGATTCAGGTGTTGAAATTCCTACAAGTGCTAGTCAGGAAGAATCGACTGTACAGGAAAAGAATTCAAGCACATCCTTTAAAGGCTTGCATGCGGAATTCGTAGCTCCAGCAAATGGTGAAATGATTCCGATCGATAAAGTAGAAGATGACGTTTTTTCTCAAAAAATGATGGGTGAGGGATTTGCCGTTGTACCGGAAAACGGTGAAATTGCTAGTCCAGTTGCAGGAACAATCGTATCTGTATTCCCAACAAAACACGCTATTGGTATCAAAACCGATGATGACATTGAAGTGTTACTTCACATGGGGATTGATACGGTAGATTTAGGCGGAGAAGCGTTTAAAATCCACGTGCAAGAAGGCGAAAAAGTCAAAGCGGGTAAAGTTGTAGCAACAGCTGATTTAGCGAAAATTCAAAAAGCCGGCAAAATGACTACGATGATCGTTGTATTTACAAATGGTGACAAAATCAAGGATTACCATTATGCTAAGACTGGGCTCGTTTCTCGTGGGGAAACGATTGGAACAATCGACTATTAAAGTGAGGCGAGAGCAATCAAAGTATTGACCTTGAATACTCATAGCTGGATGGAAGAAAATGACCAACAGCAAATTGAGGTGCTAGCGAACCGTATTGCAAAAGAAAACTATGATCTGATCGGCCTGCAAGAAGTAAATCAGCTTCTTGCAGGCCCATTGGCAAACGTAGACCAATACTTTCAATCAACGAAAGAACAGGAAGCCATTCATCAAGATAATTTTCTATTTCTATTGACCGAGCGGTTGAAGGAGTTAGGTTGCAACTATTATTGGAATTGGACGTATAATCACGTTGGCTATGACATTTATCATGAAGGCATCGGTTTATTGTCAAAGACACCACTAAACGTGGAAAGCTTGTTGATTTCAGAAAGTCATGATTCAAGTGATTATCATACGAGAAAAGCGGTAATAGGTGAAACAATAATTAATGATCAAAAGATAATAGTAGTAAGTAGCCATTTTTCTTGGTGGCAAACGACAAAAAAAGCTTTTGCTTATGAATGGCGAAAGTTGGAGCAGTTTTTGATGGAAAAACAGGGAAAGCAGATCATTATGGGCGATTTCAATAATGACGCGAAAACAAGCGGGGAGGGTTATGATTGGGTCGATAAAAGTATTCTTGATTTACAGGATGCTTTTATTCATGCCAAAGTAAAGCTCGGTGAAAATACGGTTGAAGAATCAATTGATGGTTGGGCAGGAAATACGGCAAAATTGAGAATCGACTATATTTTTGCCTCTCGTAACTTCGAAATAGAAAGTTATCAAGTGGTTTTTGATGGGGAAAATGAAGTTGCAATTAGTGATCATTATGGTGTAGAAGCAACAATGGGCTAGCAAATTGCTAGTCCATTTTCTATTTATTTGAAATTGTTTTGAAAAACGACTGAAAAGTATTTGACATTATTTTTCAATATGATATTATCAATAACGTTGCTGAAACATGTTGATGTGACAACGAAAAATAATTATTGACAAGCTTTTTGTTGAATGTTATTATTTCGAAGTTGTCAATTGAGTTTCAAAATTTTTTCAAAATTAATTGAAAAAATTGTTGACATTCATTCGGCAACCTGTTAAGATATAAAAGTTGCTGAAACAAAGCGACAAACAATGTAGACCTTTGAAAACTGAACGAATAAAACAAACCAAATGTGTAGGGCGCTTCTTTATAGAAGCAAACAACATAGCAAGCAATATGCTAGCAAGTCAATTATTACAATTGAGCTTAACAGTCGCAAGACTGTTTCAAACACTTTTTATGAGAGTTTGATCCTGGCTCAGGACGAACGCTGGCG
>NZ_JAHLOS010000002.1 GCF_018917525.1 Enterococcus raffinosus
AATCGCTTATTTAGACGTGCCATCGAGCGAATAAAAGACAAATCCGTAGCACTGGAGAAGAACAATTCTTCCACCAGTACTACGGATTATTTGTCAATATGCTTAAGTTAATGACATTGCTAAACAAACATCTGTCTTTTTGTTTAAAGCCGATTTCTGGAAAGTTAATTCATTTAAAAGCATAGTTATTTTGAGAACAGAAATACAAATATAAAATTGTGGTATTTATTCAGTAGCGATTTTTAACATTTCATACACCTTTACTTTCCACAATGCTGATCAATGATCGAAGAACAAAAAAACGACTGCCTATCTCCTGTGGACTACAGGAAATAAACAGTCGAGTCACTCATACTCCTATTCATTTTTAGCTTTCGCGACAATTGATTCTAGGCTTTTTTCTTTCTTATTATTCCAACACAAGCAATCGTTAGAAGCAATATTCCGAATGCGGTAAGAATTGTTGGATTATTCTTTTGCTCACCGGTACGTGGCAAGACCTTGCTTGCTGCTGCGCTGCTTCCGCCAGCATTTGGAAGTATCTTTGTGGAATGATTGGTTGTTATACCACCAGCCGTGTTATTGGTTTTTTCTCCACCATTTCCTGTGTTGTCACTTTCAATATTTCCCTCAGATTTATTATCTTTCAGGTAGACATACGTAATTGTCTGCTCTTTTTCTTGATAATTTCCTTTGGCATTTTTCGGTGCTTCCTTCAGCGTCCAGCCATCAATCGCTTTGGCTTCCGTTTCATATTTATCACCGATAGTCCCTGTTTTTTGTTCGGCAGACGCTAATTCCGTTCCGTTTTCATCAACATGTATAATGCGGATTGTGGCTTTATTACTATAAACATAAGTAACGATTTGGGGTTCTATTGTATAGGTCCCTGTTGGATTACCTAAAGCTTCTTTAAAACGATAGCCCTCGAACTCTTTTTTGGCACTTTCATACCCATCACCAACATCGCCGCTCAGCAACTCTGGATTGGCTAATGCTTTGCCAGAATCGCTGATATGATTAACAATTACCTTCCCAGTCAACTTGCGATAGATCACCGTAATTTCTTGATCCTCTGCTGTGTAAACGCCTGAGGTAAATCCTTTAATTTCCTTAAATTCATAGTTTTCAATGGATTTATTCAGCAGCTCCAACGGAATCGATGTCCCGATTGGTTGTGATTCAGTAAAATCTTCTGCTAGTTTTTCGCCCTTTTCATCTTGATACTTAATTGTAAGGTTACCTAATGTCTCAGGTTCTGCGTCTTTTGTGTAGATATACGTAACTCTAGTAATACCATCGACATATTTTCCAGTGACATTTCCCTGAACTTCTTTAAATGTATAGCCATCAATGCTCTTTTGTGTTGTTTCATAGTCTTCATCGATTTCACCGATCGTAACTTCACTATTCAAAAGCGGATGACCAGTCTCGTCTTGATAATCGACAATGAGTACCCCTTTTTCAGTACCTGAACCCTTCTTCACATAAATCAAAGTAACTTCTTGATCTTGAGCTGTAAACTTCCCGCTTACATTTCCTTCGATGCCTTTTAAAACATAGTCATCAAAAGGCTTCAACTCTGCCGTATAGATATCATCAATATCACCCGTTAATTCAACATCTGGATTCAACGGATTTTGTTCTTCGTCTTGATAATGAACGATCACTTTACCCTGTTCAGCAGGGATTTTCGTGTATACATAAACCACTTTTGTAATCCCGGATACATATTTTCCGGTTGAACTGCCAACGACTTCTTTGAATACATACCCATCGATCACTTTTTGAGTCGTTGTATAGTCTGTTCCGATCTCTCCGGTCATCACGTCATCACCGGCTAACGGTTTGCCCGCTTCGTCCTGATATTGAGCTAAAACAATTCCTTTCTCTTTCACCGTCTTCGTATAAATCAAGGTAATTTCTTTGGCTTCTTCGCTAAAGAAACCAGTAATCGAGTCTCCCTCTTTCACTCCTGAAAAAACATAGTCATCAATCTGCTTGATGTTGGCATGATAGGCTTCACCCAAGCCTCCAGTTAACGTTTCATCTGGACTGATTTTCACCAGCTGTTTGTTTTCATCGTAGGTCATGTAATGAACAATCACAGGCTCTGATTTTTTCCAAACAGCATACAACGTTTCATTGCCTTTTGGTATCGTGATGCTTTGACCAGCGGCCAAATTAGCATCAGGATCTTTTGCATCCTTATCCTTTGACCAGCCGGCAAACTGATAACCTTCACGTGTCGCTTTTAAATCCGTACCCGCTGGAATCGTCTGATTCAAATCCTTATAGCCGACTTGGTAATAGGTCTCAGGTTGTGTTCCTTCATAATAGATCGTGCCTTCATATTTTGATAATGTCGCACCCAAATCAAAAATTCCGCCATTACTATCATATTTAATCCAATCAATTTCGACTGAACCAATATCTGCTTTCGTCGTTCGCGGCAATCCTCGCTGGTCTTCATTCACCTCGCGTAGATTCTCTACCTGATCATCTGCCATTTTTTCTGGTGCGATCGGTACCGTAGGCAAAATGATCGCATCACTTGCTGTTCCTGCCGTGATCTTATTGTAATTATCAACTAAACCAACTGGCGCAGTCCCAAAAACATTCTCCATGGTCACAGATGTTGCTGTCCCATTGTCATAGCCAAGATTGGATTCAAGGTTCCCTGCTCCAGCAACATTCGAATCGGCAATATTATTCTTACTGGCTGTTCGAGATTTGTTTCCAGCAAATAGATTGTTCGCGTAACGGCCTGCGGAAAGATTGGTAACATAGCCTGAACTACCAATCGCGCCACCATCATAGACCGCTTCATTCTCGACAAATGAATTATTGATGTAATCAACGACCGCTCTTCTACCTTCCATAATCCCGCCATTGGCATAAATTTGAATGGCTCCCCCATTATTTGCAGAAACATCTTGTCCTAACGCTTTATTTTGATAGAAGGTATTATTTTTGAAAGTTGCCGCGCTTGAAATATTGGCATTGGTCTGAATCAGAATCGCGCCACCATCGTCACCAGCAATATTTCGCACAAATGAATTTCCATCAAATTGAATATCTGTTCCGTCAACGGTATTAAAGAAAGCAATGGCTCCACCATCAGCTAATTTTGCTTGCCCTCCTCCTGAAACATCTTCAACAGATTTATTTCCTTCGAAATAATTATTCTTGAAAGTAAATTTCGCCGAAGCACTCGGCTGGAAGAAATAGATCGCTCCACCTTCACCACCGACATTCCCTGTACCCGCTTGACGGGTCTCATTACCAATGAACTTCGAGTTATAAACGTTAAAATTCGCTGAGTAACCTTTACTAGCAATCGCACCACCTGAATATCCCGATGCGTTATTTACGTTATTTGAGAATGTACAGTTTTTCAATGTCGTATTTGCACTCGTGTAAAAGGCACTACCGTCATCATAGCCCCTGAAATTATTCACAACAGTATTCTCTAAAATGAATTCTCCCTTATACCCGGAGACTGTTAGGGCCCGCGCATTATTACCCAGACCTTCCAACTGAAAGTTCTTAAGCGTCAAAGTAGAAGCTGTCGTTCCAGTGCCACCACCATATGTAAATAATTGTTTGCCTGTAGAGGACTGAAGCGCTATTCCTCCACCATCAACTTCAACCTGATACGGCGATTCCACCAGAGCAATCGTTGCATTGATATCAGAAGGAAATGCTCCGCCCAGAGTCACCTTACGATCTTCAGGAGCATTTTTCACCGCATCTTGGAGATCCGTTACCGTATCCACCGTTACTTCATCAGCTGAGACAGTTTGTCCAACCGCCCCCAACAAAAAGACACTTAAAAAAAAGCCAAACAAAACAATCCATTTATTTTTTTTCATTCTTATCATCCTCTCTACCTTAAACAGCTTTAAATACAAAAACATTTACGTGGAAATAGTTCTATTCACAAGAAATATAATGATGAAACATGTATTTTCATATTTCTTTACTTATAAAAAATCAGATTTATACATTGTCACTATACTCATAAAACAAGACACGAAGGCGACGTACTTTTATCGTTAAGTAACAGAATTTGTCATCATTGAATCTTCAAAACAAGGAATGACGCGAAAAAACAACGATGGTTATTTTATAAACATGCTCCTTTCCGATTAATTGACCTCTAAACTATTCAAACGATCTATTTATTTTTTAATCAAAAATGACAAAATATTATTACATTTAAATAATATAAATATTTTAACCTTAAAAATAAGTCATTTTTATTCATTATATTTTATAAAAAGGCTAAATTCAACTATTTTAAGTGAAAATATTAACTTAATTGGAAATATTCTCAAAGATGATTTATTCTTATTCAAATTGAATCATCGAGCGAATACCCTCTCCAAAAACAATCGGTTTATTTCGTTAAAGAAGCAAAAAGAAATCCAAGAATCACCACTAAAGGATTCTTGGATTTCTTATTTTTTTCAAATCAGCTACTGAAAGCTGTCTGATTATGAATTTTATGAAAGTTAACTACACCGATTTTTACGGTAAATCATTCCCCGCTACAAAATACACATCGTACCATTCTTGCTTCGTTAACGTTACATCCGCGCCTGCTGCGCTTTCTTTGATCCGTGTTGGGTTCATAGTACCTAGGATCACCTGCATATTGGCTGGATGACGTAAAATCCAGGCAGTCGCGATGGCATTTTTATTGGTATCGTATTTTTTCGCTAATTTATCTAATAATTCATTCAACTCTGGGAACTTGTCGTTATCAACAAAGACCCCTTCGAAGAACCCATATTGGAATGGCGACCACGCTTGAATCGTCACGCCTTTACGACGAGAAAATTCTAATATGCCACCATCATGATCAAACGAGCGAGTATCTGTCATGTTTGTGTGCATGCCATAATCGATCATTCCGGTATGCATGATCGAGAACTGCAATTGATTGATCAATAATTTTTGATCCACATAGGATTGCAGCAGCTTATATTGTTCAGGATTGAAGTTGGATACGCCAAAGTGACGCACTTTACCGCTCGCTTGCAAAATATCAAAAGCTTCCGCGATTTCTTCTGGTTCCATCAATGGATCAGGACGATGCAATAGGTAACTATCTAGATAGTCAATCTCCATTCGTTGCAAGATGCCGTCAACTGAATCCAATAAATGTTGTTTTGAAAAATCATAGCGTTTCCCGTCGACCGTGACGATCCCGCCTTTTGATTGAATAAAGAATTTATCACGAGAGATTCCTGCTTCTTTCATCGCCGCAGCAAAAACCAATTCTGATTTCCCATCTCCGTACATATCTGCTGAATCAATAAAATTGATGTCACTTTCTAAAGCCGCATCCAAGGCTTCTGCCGCCTTTGTTGGCGTTAACGCTGCCATTCGCATGATCCCTAGAGCAATTGCAGAGGTTTCCCAATAACTGTTGCCGATTTTTCGTTGTAACATGATGTCCATCCTCTCTGAAAAAGCATTTTTTCTTACCTATAGAAGTATAGACTATTTTGTCCGTAAAAAAAATCCCTAACCCTTAGAATATCCTTCCCCTCTAAAGCGGCTGTCACTTGACCCAGTCTGGCTTTCTTCGTATGCTTGATTCCGAGGAGGATGCCTATATGTACTCGATGCTGAAAAAAATCATTACTGAAAAAGACATTTACCGCCAGATTTTACTCTTGGAGCAGCTGTTGAATCATTCCCAGCTAACCGCCAAAGAACTGGCGGAGAAAATCGGGACTACGGAACGAACGGTTTTCTCTGATTTGCAGCTAATCCGCGACTATCTGCCAGCGCAATGGGAATTAGACTCCGATAAAAGCGGTATCCGCTTGGTATCACAGGAGTATTCATTAACGAATGATATTTGGGAGGCCTTCCTGCCACACTCTGTCAGTCTGCAGCTGATCAAGCAATTATTTTTTACAAAGGAACTGAATATTCCACACTTTTTAGATGAAACCGGCGTCTCCTATGAAACGCTCAAACGTCAGCGCACAAAAATCAATCGGCAATTGCTGCCCTTTAAACTCAAAATTCGTTTAACCGCAACCCATGCCTACCTACTGGGTGAAGAAAGTGCTATTCGGATTTTTTATCACCGCTTGCTGCTGCCCTTCACACACAATAATTACTTCTTTGAGAATTATTCGATTCACGAAGAGCATTATTTGCGTTTTTTAACAAAGGAGCTCACCGCCGACTTATATGTAGATACAGAGCAGATTTTTGGTATTTGCTGGTTCTTCATCAATAGCATCCGCATCAAGGCCGGGTGCCCGATCAACGATTTCAGCTTTGATACTAGTGACCCCTTATTCGCCCTTTATGCTCCGCTGTTAAAGGACCTCTATCGAAGAGAAGGGGTCTATCTGCAGGATGAGGAAATCTTTTTTGCCTTTTTCTGCTTTATAGAAAGCTGGAACTACAACAATCCTTTAGGAAAAAAAGTTTCGACTGTCTTAGCTGAAGGCTATCCGCTGCTATTAACTAAAGTACAGCAGACCGTGCAGGAAATCGCGGACGAACTGGCGCTGCCAACCTTACCGCAAACCAACCTTGCGACAAATTTAGTGCTGCTCGTATTAAAATACCTTGAATCGCCTGCATTGTCGGAACAATTTCAATTAGAATATCAAGAATTGCTGCATCAAAGGAACGAAAAATATACTCTTTTGACGGATAAGAGTATCGAGCTTTTTACTAGTCTGCCGCAATTTTCGATGATCAGAGATACGACTTATTTTGTCAATCTGTTTTCTTTACTGAGCCAGCAGGCCATTTTCGCAACCCGGCCACAAACCAAAACGGTTTTCTTGGTTTTTCAAAGCGAGCCCGCCTGGAAAGCCTTCCTGCAGCAAGAACTAGCAGATTTTTTAGGCAAACGGGTCAACTTGGTTTCACTTGAAGCCTCCCAGCTTCAACCCGAAAGAATGCAAACAGGTGATTTGATTGTTTCTAATATTCCTTTAGACGTTCCACCGATCCCAGTGATCTACATTTCCACTATTCCAACAAAAAATGAGCTCAGCCAATTGGCTGAACTCACTTCTCATTCCTATCTTTAGTCAAAACGGTTAGTCATTTTGGTAACGGCTGACCGCTTTTTCTTTTCTTCGGAAGATCCCTTGACTGATGCGCTTCTCGAGTTCAACCACGAGAAACAGCAGCAGTGCATTGCCTAGAATAACTACTTGTTGCGTCAGACTCAGTGCCGTTGTACCAATCAGCTGCTGCCCTAACGGTAGGAAAACCACTGCTAGTTGCAGAACAAAGAGGATTCCTAATGAAATAAACAAGAATTTATTTTCGAAGAAACGACGATTGATCGCTGGATCAAGCAGCTCCCGACAATTGATCATATAGACTGCCTGACCTAAAACAATACTTTGTAAGAGAATCGTTTGCTGCAATGCCGCTCCCTCAAAGCGCATAGATAAGAAGTAGGCTGGAATCATGATCAGCAGGGAAACATATAGGATTCTAAAGAAGCTGTAGCCTGACAAAATCCCCAGCTTCGTATCTCTCGGCGGACGCTTCATCGTATCGTGACTCGCCTTTTCAAAGCCTAAAGCATAAGACAATGTGATCGTCGTCACCATATTGACCCACAAAATTTGAATCGGAGTCAACGGCAATGGCCGATTCATCAACAAAGCTAAGATAACGATCAGCCCTTGCGCTAATGCCGTTGGTAAAAAGAAATTAATCGTTTTTTGCAGATTATCAAAAATTCTGCGGCCTTCTTTGACCGCCTTGACGATCGTGTAAAAATTATCATCCGCTAATACCATATCCGCGGCCTGCTTACTTACCTCACTGCCCTTGATGCCCATCGCGATACCGATATCGGCCTGTTTCAGGGCTGGCGCATCATTTACGCCATCACCGGTCATCCCGACAACCTCTTCCTTTTGCTGAAGTGCCGTTACAATTCTCAGCTTATGTTCAGGCGTCGTACGAGCAAATACATCCACGTGCTCAACCGCTTCTGCCAAAGCCTCATCAGATAGCTCATCAATCTCGGCACCCTCTAATACTTTAGCAGTATGCTTCAAACCAATCTGTTCACTGATTGCTTGTGCTGTTGCTTTGTGATCGCCGGTAATCATTTTCACGGAAATTCCTGCCTGCTGCGCCTGTTCAACCGCGCGAATCGCACTCTCTTTTGGCGGATCAATGATCCCCGCCAAACCAGCAAAGGTTAGTCCTGATAATGACTCATGGGTTAATTCTGTTGATGATCCTTTTTTGTAACCAAATCCCAATACCCGCTGACCCTTTTGCGCTAAGTTCAGCCCGTGCTTTTCCCATGCAGCCTTTTCAGCAGCCGTTAAGTCAGCCTTTTCTAATAGTACTTCCGGTGCGCCTTTAACAAAAATCACTTGCTCTTCACCATCAGCATGCATGGTCGCCATATATTTGTAGCTAGAACTGAAGGGAATCTTCGCTAGTACTGGTTTTAATTGCTGTTCCTCCTCCGCTACATAACTTAATAGCGCTAACTCAGTTGGGTTCCCGTGTATTTCTTCGATTTTCTGATCATCTTTGGTCTTTAATTCCTGACAATTATTCATGATCTCTTTGACTAGCGGCAACTCTTCCGTTACGACTTCCTGCACGGTCATCTCATTTTTCGTGAGCGTTCCTGTTTTATCCGAGCAGATTACCGTCATCGAACCCAGCGTTTCTACCGCCGGCATGGCTTTGATAATCGCATTTTCATCAGCCATCTCCTTGACCCCCATTGAAAGGATCATCGTTAAAACCGCCGGCAAGCCTTCGGGAATCATGGCAACGATCAAGGCGATACTCGCGGAGAACATCAAGCTCCAATCCATTCCGTTCCTGAAACTGGTAAAGAATAGCAAGAAAACGATCAAGGCTAGAATGCCTCTAAAAATTTGCTTGTTCAATTGATGCATTTTCTTAACTAGCGGTGTTGTTTGTGCTTGGATCGATTGCAATGCCTGATTGATTTTTCCAATTTCAGTCGCATCTCCGGTTTCAACAACCAAACCACGTGCTGAACCGGTCTGTACGAGTGTTCCCGAAAAGGCCATGTTCAATTGGTCTCCAGCCTGTGCCTCTTGAGAGATTGCTTCCACCGTTTTTTCAACCGCCTCTGATTCCCCCGTCAAGATTGATTCCTCGACTGTCAAATCATGAACTTCGATCAAACGCAGATCTGCGGGAATCACATCACCGGCCTTTAAAAGCACCACATCTCCTTGCACCAATTCTTCTGAATCCAGCTTAAGGGGCTGTCCTTCATTTAGTACCGTGGCTTCCTGCCCCATCATTTGCTTCAAGCCATCCAATGATTCTTCTGCCTTCCGCTCTTGCCAGTATCCAACAAACCCATTGACGATCACGACGAGAAAGATGATCCCGCCTTCGACCGCTTCGCCCGTCGCAAATTTCAGTAACGCCGCGACGATCAAAACAATCATCAATAGATCAGTAAAGTGCTTAGCGATCTTGCGCCATAATTTCACCTGCTCCTTCTCTTCCATTTTATTCGGCCCATTATTTTTCAAACGCGCCTCCCGTTCCTCTTTCGTTAAACCAGTCGTTTGCGACTCTATTTTCGTTAAAACATCTTCAATCGATAACTTATACCATTTCATAGGTTTTCCTCCATCTCATTTACTTCATACCTTAAGTATACGGAGAAATAGCCTTTTTTAAGGTCGATAATTTCATGGAAGCCTGAAATAATTGTGTTTTAAAAAAAAAAGCCACCCTCCAATAAACTGGAGAGTGACTAGTTACCTATAAGAAAGTCTAATGTAAGAAGTTTTGCAAATCATCGCCGTATTCATCAATCTTCTTCGTTGTCAAAATGGTTCCTGCTACTAGCACGCCGCCAACAATAAGTGTACTGGCAACTACAAACTTAACTAGTGATTTCATGAAAATTCCCCCTTTTAAAATAGTCTCCGATCATCTTTATGTATTAACCATAGCACAAGTAACTCGATGAATCCTCTAATATGCTTAGGTTTAATGCAAACAAAAAACCCCGCTGCATTCAGCGAGGTCGATCATTCATTATTTGTTTAATGAATCTTTTGCTTGGTCAGCAAGGGCCGTGAAAGCAGCTGCATCGTTAACTGCTAAATCAGCTAACATTTTGCGGTTGATTTCGATACCGGCAACTTTAAGACCGTGCATTAATTTTGAGTAGCTCAAGCCGTTCATACGAGCTGCAGCGTTGATACGTGCAATCCACAATTTGCGGAAGTCGCGTTTCTTTTGACGACGATCGCGGTATGCGTAGTTGTATGAATTCATTACTTGTTCTTTAGCTGTTTTAAATAGAGTGTGTTTAGAACCGTAGTAACCTTTAGCTAGTTTTAATGTCTTTTTACGACGTTTACGAGTTACAGTTCCACCTTTAACACGTGCCATGTTTAATTCCTCCTAATAAATAAATCATTGAATTTTTTAAGTTGTAAAGCGGGTTTGCGCAATTATTTCATGCGTGCCAATTGTTGGCGGATACGTTTGTAATCGCCTTTTGAAACCATAGACGCTTTACGTAATTGACGACGTTGTTTTTTCGTTTTTCCGTGGAAACGGTGACTTGTAAATGCGCGGAAACGTTTCAAACCGCCCTTACCAGTGCGTTTTACGCGTTTTGCTAAACCGCGATGTGTTTTTTGTTTTGGCATGACTAAATTTCCTCCTACTTTTCATTTCGCATACTCTTTAACTAGAGTCAAAGAAGCATTCTCAAAATTATTGCTAGTCTTTCTTCTCTTTCGGTGCAAGCACTAAGAACATGCTACGTCCGTCCATCTTCGCTTTTTGTTCCACTGTCGCGATATCGGCAGTTTCATCAGCTAAGCGATCAAGAACTTTTTGACCAATATCTTTGTGGGTAATGGCACGGCCCTTGAAGCGGATCGAAGCTTTCACTTTGTCGCCTTTTTCTAGGAATTTACGCGCATTACGAAGTTTTGTATTAAAGTCGTTCACGTCGATCGTTGGACTTAAGCGAACTTCTTTAACGTTGATCACTTTTTGTTTCTTGCGAGCTTCGCGTTCTTTTTTCTGTTGTTCGAAGCGATATTTCCCGTAGTCCATAATACGTGCAACCGGTGGTTTCGCACCAGGAGCCACTAAAACTACATCAAGATTTGCTTGTTCAGCAATCTTTAAGGCTTCTACTTTCGATTTAACACCTAATTGTTCGCCGTCTTGTCCGATCAAACGTACTTCACGTGCACGAATGCCGTCGTTAACCATCATATCCTTTGCTATGGTCATTCACCTCCAAAATTTTTGAGAGAAAAAAAGCAAATAAAAAAACGAGTTCTTTACGAACCCGCACGTAGTTCGACTCATCGAAAAGATCAGTCATTAACTATCTAGCCCAGCGAGATGTTCGCGTAAGGCGAGAAGCGGGTGCTTCTGCTTTCATTTCTCAACTCTGCTAGTATACAAGCTGCGTTTCGAATTGTCAACTGCTTTAGACCTATTTCTATTCATTTTCAGAAACTTTCTATTGAGTTTTCTTTAGTTTGTATGCTAACCTATAGATAGACGCTGTTTTACACCTTGCATGACAGCAACAGAATAATACATAGTTCGAATCCACAAAGATATTACTACAAAAGGAAGTGATAGGATGGAACAATCCTTTTTTAAAGAATTGATTCATTACAACAAACCAAAGGAATCACCTGTTCGTCTGATCGGTGCCGGCCTTTGTATGATCAGTGTTTTATTCACCGGCTATTTATCCCACCAGCTAGCCATCTCTAGCTACGGCTCTTTAGGTATTTTCACCTTTCTCTATTATCAAAGACTTCCGTTAAAACAATTGATGTTACGTTTATCAATAGTAGGTACTTTTTTGACTGCCGCCAATTTTCTTGGCATGCTCTCGACGCACGCTGTCTGGACCGCACCAATTGTGGTGGCTACGGTTGGGTTTTTAGGACGTTTTTTCTTCCGACTTTACGGCATTGCTAAACCAGGCCCATTTTTTATTGTTATGGTCACGGCAATGGGCGTCAGCACTAATGTTCCCTTAGCTAAAATCCCAGTAATGAGCAGCTACTTCTTCATCGGCGTACTCTTTTCTTTGCTTGGTGCTTTTATTATGCATTTTGTCGAGAAGGATTCCTTCCCTGCAAATCAAGTAAAAAAGGCCCTAAAGGAACGGATTAATGAAGATCCAGCAGTAGTCATTGATAGCCTTTTATATAGCGGTATCTTATTTTTTGCCGTCTATCTGAGCATGGGGCTACAATTGAAGAATCCTTACTGGCTAGTCGTTTCCTGCGCCTCCATCTTACAAGGAGATAACCTGCGGGCAATGGCGCATCGCAATATCCAACGTATTTTCGGTACGATCATCGGGTTGGCCATTGCCGCATTCCTGCTCAATCTGCCTTTATCGGTTTTTGAAACATTGTTAATGATTACGGCCCTGTTTGTAACGGTGGAATATTTCGTGAAACGTAATTACGCGATCGCGCAATTCTTTACCACCCCGATGTCATTAATGCTCTCTATGCTGGTGAAGCAGCAATATCTCTACACCTTGATCCAGTTCCGTTTTCTCGGGATTGTGATCGGCAGTTTGCTAGGCCTACTTGCCGCATGGATGATGACCACCAGCTTGAGTTTTTACAATCGAAAATTTCATTCAAATGACTAATACGCAAAGAGAAAACCGAGTGGAGCCACTCGGTTTTTGCTATAATAAGGACTATATAAATTGAAGGAGGCTCCTCTATGTATCGATTGATTGCTTGCGACTTGGATGAAACCTTGTTAGACAAAGGTCGGCACGTTTCAAAAAGAACGCAGGAAACAATAAAAATGGCAGAAGCGCAAGGCTTGGTATTCGCACCAGCCACAGGACGCGGTTTTTACTCGATTAAACAAACCTTGGAAGAATTGGATGCTGCAAACAAAGCCAATCACTATATGATCGGGTTTAACGGCGGTGTTGTGGTGGAAAACCAAGGACCTACCATTATCAAGGATTTCCCTATGTCCTACGACATTCTGTCACGCTTGTTTGAATTTGGCTCCAACTATGAGGTGGCGATCCATCTTTACACGTTTGATCAAACCTATGTCTATCACAGCAACCCTGAAGAAGACACCTACTTAACGACGATTCCTCACGAAAAAAGATTCGATGATGATATTCACTTTTTAAAAGATCAAATATGTTACAAAGCTTTGTTTCAAAATTTGGACCGCAGCTATTTAGAACAATTAGAGCAGGAAATGCCTAAAGAGCTGCACGATGTATTGGAGATTAGTTATTCCTCTAATCGTTATATCGAATTCAATCCAAAGGGCGTCAATAAAGGCGCAGCATTGCGAACATTAGCAGATCATTTAAGTATCCCAATGAATGAAACCATCGCCATTGGAGACAATATTAACGATCTAGCTATGATTCACGAAGCCGAATTAGGGATTGCGGTCGCGAATGCCGTTCCCGCTGTAAAAGAAGCGGCGCAGCATACAACCGTTGCAGATCATGAACAAAGCGCTGTGGCTGAAGTCATCGAAACCTTCATTCTATAATAGAAAAAAGCGAAGCAACTCATTTGAGTCTGCTTCGCTTTTAGCGTATTCTGCGCCATAAAATCAAAATCAACCAGATGGACAATCCGATACTGATCGCTACCGTAATCACCCACCCGATTTCAGAATGGGTAAATGGCAGAGGCATGTTCATTCCAAAAAAACCAGTCACAATCGTTGGGATTGTTAAGAGCAGTGACCAGATCGTTAAAATTTTCATTGTGTCATTCAAATTATTGTTCAACAAATTATTGTAAGTCCCCGATAACTGATCCAGTACCTCACTGGATAATCTGGTCATTTCTACCGCCTGCTTGGCCTCGATCAGCGCATCATCCAACTCCTCTTTTTCTTTATCTGTGAAGCTCGAAAAGATCACTTGGACTTTGACCTGAGCCAAAAGTACAGCATTTTGTTTTGTCGCAGTTACTAAGTAAACTAAACCAATCTCCAGATCAGAAAGTGCTAAAAGATTTTTATTCGTAGTCTTCTCCCGCAGTTTTTTATTCAATTGTATTCGTTGGCTATCCACTTCCTCAACCAAGGGAAAATAATAATCAGAAATCAAAAATAGGGTATGGAACAATAAACTCGCGGTGCTTTGATTTGAATCATTTGCTAATAGATTCTCGATAATATTTTCAACATAAGCGGTTCGCTCATTCACAAAAGAAAAGAAATAATGATCCTTTAAAATAAAGGCCATCGGGCTCGTCTCGTAATGATTGTCTTTTTTTAGCAAGTTCGGAACATTAAAAATCAGCAGCAAGGCTTTTTCCATCGGATCATACTCCACACGTGCCCGCTCATTATCGTCCAACGCGTAGGTCAGCATCTCGTCACTGATTGCATAACTTTCCCGCAATCTTTTTACTTCATGAGATTGTGTGCTGTCCACATTAATCCACGAACACATCTCTTGATTGAATGTTTGTTTGCTGTCCATGATACCCCTCCTGGTCTAGATCATTCTAGTCCAGTATAACAAAAACTTTCATCTTAGTAGTCCAATATTGCCCTAGTAAAACAAAAACAGGAACGAATTCATGTCGCTCCTGCTTCTAACAACTTAAGATTAGCCTTTCACACCACCAGCAGTGATTCCTTCTACATAATACTTTTGCATCACCATAAACAACAACGTAATCGGGATCGCAATAATTACACACCCCGCTGTAAAAGGCATAAACCAGTGATTAATTTTATCTGGCTGCAGCATCGTGAATAATCCGATCGCTACGGTATATTTCTGTTTTTGCTGTCCCAGAATCACTTGGGCAAAAATGAAATCCATCCACGGAATCATAAACGTCATTAAGGCCGTGTAAACAATGATCGGCTTCGACAACGGCAGCGTGATTTTAAGGAAAATATCTTTTTTCGTGGCACCATCGATCATCGCCGATTCATCCAGCGAATACGGGATCGTATCGAAAAAGCCTTTGGCTATATAAAAACCTAACGCGGCTCCCGCGGAATAGACAATGATCAGTGCCACCAGCGTCCCATCAAGCTCCATCGCTTTGAGAATATAATACACAGCGATCATGCTCATGAAGGCCGGGAACATATTCAAAACCAATGCTAATTTCAAGAAACGATTGCGAAACCTAAACTTGATCCGAGAAACAGAATACGCGATGGCTACCGTGATGAAGGTTGAAATGAGACACGTAGCGATTGCGACAATCAGCGTATTCATAAACCAGCGGGCAAAGGGATACGAACTATTGGTGAATAACATTTTGTAATTCTCAAACGTGAAGGTTTTCGGAATAATGTA
Organism: Enterococcus raffinosus; assembly: GCF_018917525.1. Classification (GTDB taxonomy): domain Bacteria; phylum Bacillota; class Bacilli; order Lactobacillales; family Enterococcaceae; genus Enterococcus_A; species Enterococcus_A raffinosus_A. The sequence continues at coordinate 15,353 of NZ_JAHLOS010000002.1, forward strand.
ATTGACCGACATGGCCCCTTCCCCACGAAAGCTGGTTAGGACAACCCATAAAATTGGAAATAGCCAAATCACTGAAAGAATGATCAGCAAGACATAGACAAACGTTAAGGTACGGCGTTTTTGCTTTTTCATTATTGCAGACCTCCTTCATAAGATTTCGAGCGTGTGTAGGCCAATAAGCTAAAGACCGCACTCAACACAAAAATAATGATTCCGATAACACTAGCCAAATTATAATCGCTAGCGATGACCGTCAGCTTATAGAGCCAAGTAACCAGTAAATCGGTATCGCCTGCTTGATACAGGGCAGAGTTGTTCGGCTTGCCCTCTGTTAATAGATAGATCACATTAAAATTATTGATATTTCCAATAAATTGCTGGATCAAATTTGGTGTCATAATCAACAAGATTTGCGGAAACGTAATCGAACGAAAAATTTGGAATTTATTCGCACCATCAATCTCAGCCGCTTCAATTTGCTCAGTCGGCAGGTTCATAATGATCCCTGTCGCAATCAACATCGTTACCGGAATCCCGACCCACATATTGACAAAAATAATTGAAAATTTGGCCCAAGTACCATCACTTAGAAATGGCAACGCATTTGAAATCAAGCCCCACCTCTCTAGCAGCGCATTCACTGGTCCCCAATCGGCTAATAAATTACGCATAATCAGCAAAGAGACAAATTGCGGTACCGCCATCGTAATGACGAAAATTGTCCGAAAGATCTTTTTTCCGCGTAAGCCTTTGGTGTTGATCAATAAGGCCAACAAAATCCCAAAGAAGAAATTGGTTGCTGTCGCTGCCACGGCCCAGATCAGTGTCCAAGACAGCAGCGGCATAAACGTCTCTGCCATTCGTCCCGTCAAAATATTTCTAAAATTCGCGAATCCGACCCAGTCAAATAAATGTCCAGGCGGCAAGTGATTATGATCGTAATTGGTAAAAGCCAAAGCGATCATATAAATCAAAGGTAAAATCGTAAACAACAGTACACCGATCAATGGTATGACCATCAGCGTCATATGGAATCGCCCATTAGTCAGTGTCTTCATATCCTCCCTAAAGCTCGGAATCTTCTTATGTTCCTTGTTCAAGACGAATAATTTACGATTACTCTTTAAGCTGCACCAATAGATATAGAAAAATATTCCACAAAAAATAATAGCTGCTAATCCATAAATCATCAATAACATGGAATTGTCGCCTTCAACAGAAACCTTCATCTTTATTCCATCAATCGTCTGCCACTGCATTCCTTGCGTTTTCGTTCCTAAAGTTATCAAGCCAATAATTCCAGGAACAATCTGATACATACAGGCGATAATAAAGATAATTTCAGCGAATAAAAATAGAATTCCTTTGAAGAACTGCTTATTTAGCAGATTACTGAATCCCATAATCACAAACGACAGCTTTGTTTTGAGATCACCTTCTTTGAACACTTGTTTCATCGAAAATTCTTCGCCGTAAGTCCCGGCTTTTTCCATCGACAAAACCTCCCTTTTTTGAATTAAGTGGGTCAACGATACAAAAAGATTTCGGAGCAAAAAAATGATTTCTTTTGCCCCGACATCTACTAAATCTTACTTATCACCAGAGATATCCTTCACTAACTGATCCAGCTTCGCTTGGTATTGATCTGGCTTGATTTTTCCATTATAAGTATCGCTTAAAACAGCAGCCGAGGCTGTCCAGAAATTCGTCATTTCAGGAATCTTCGGCATAACGACGGAGTAATCCGAACCACTCATGGTAACGACCGCATTCGCTAATTCATCATTCGTCACATAATCGGCTTCTTGAATCGTTGTGTTCGACGGAATAATGTTTCTTGTTTCATCTTTAAATTGTGCTTCTTGCACGGCTTCGCTAGATAAATAAGAAGCAAGCTTATAATCTGCAGCGATTTTCTTCGAATCGCCATCAGCTGGTGCTTGGTTTACTGCATACAGCTTCACACCCAAAAAGGCTTTTTGTTGAACCTCATTGCCACCGATAGTCATTTTTGGATAAACTGCAATCCCTAAATTATCTTCTCCAACTGCTTCGATGGCTTTTTCTTTATCCCAAGGACCAGATTCGAAGGCTGCAATCTTCTCATTCTCAAATTGTGAAATATAATCGTCCCCGACATTTACAAAGCCAGAATTATCTTTCTGATCAGCAATCCATTGTAAGACTGAAACCCCAGCAGGATTGTTCCAATCCGTGCCTTTCACATCTTCTCCAGTATCACCGAACAGCTTGTCACCGACTGACATAAATAATGGTCCGATTTTATAAGCATCGACAGCCTTCAAATTCGCACCAAATGTCGCGTTTTTAGTGATGTTCTCATAAGAGCTGACTTGGTCTTCACTTAACATTTTTTTGTTATAATACAGAACTTGCGATTCAATACCGTATGGGAACGCATACACTTTATCTTTGTAAGTCGCGCCAACCAATGCCGTTTCTGATTGATCTGACTTGATCTCATCTGCATATTTTTCGGGAATCTCCTGAATGACTCCTGAATCAACCAATTGTCCTAATTGATCATGAGGGAGCGCAAAAACATCTGCGGCGGAGGAAGGATCCTTTTTCACATTTTCCTGTGCTTTCGCATCTTCTGTTTCAACGACCTTCACATTGATATCTGGATTTTCCTTCTCGAAAGCCTCTAAAACTTTTGTGTAGAATTTTTTTGAATCCGTGGTAATCCATAACGTGACATCTGTTTTATCAGATGAGCCGGATGCTTTCTTATCGTCAGAGCCTGACCCGCATGCCGCCAATGTTAAGGCTGCTGCTCCTAACATCACCCCTGATAATAAATACTTTTTCAAATTGCTCTTCATTCTGCTTCCTCCTGCATAAATTGAATTTTTGCTACAAAACACATTATGCAACCGATTGCGCTAAATTGCAAGAGGAAGCGCTTAAATTATTTTATTTTTTTAAATTAAACTATACAAAATGATAAATCATTTCTCATTTTCTCTATATGAAAAGAGCGAAAAACCAATAATAAAGGCTTCCTATAACAAAATACTTACCAAAAGAAACAATCCAATTATTAAAGATATAAATATATTTATTGCAACCGATTGCGCAATATGTGATAATTACACCACAATAATCTATGAGTAAAAGGGAGTATCAATATGGTCGAACTGAATCTGAAGCACATAAACAAAAAGTATCCCAACAACAATAGCTATTCCGTGAAAGATTTTAATCTCAAAATTGAAAATCGTGAATTCATTGTCTTCGTCGGTCCTTCCGGCTGTGGAAAATCCACTACGTTAAGAATGATCGCCGGCCTAGAAGATATTACTGAAGGTGACTTTGAAATTGATGGCATTCGAATGAACGATACGCCACCAAAGGATCGCGATATCGCCATGGTTTTTCAAAACTATGCCTTATATCCTCATATGACGGTTTTCGAAAACATGGCCTTTGGATTGAAATTACGCAAATATCCGAAAGAAGAGATCAAAAAACGTGTAGAGAATGCCGCGGAAATTTTAGGTCTAACAGAACTATTGGATCGAAAACCAGCCGATATGTCAGGTGGACAACGGCAACGGGTCGCGATGGGACGAGCAATCGTTCGTGATGCGAAGGTCTTTTTGATGGACGAACCTTTATCAAATTTGGATGCAAAGCTACGGGTTCAAATGCGAGCAGAAATTGCTAAAATTCATCAAAACCTTGGCTCTACCACAATTTACGTGACTCACGATCAAACTGAAGCCATGACGCTGGCAGATCGTATCGTAATTATGAATCAAGGAGTGATTCAGCAGGTCGGCTCACCGCAAGAATTGTACAATAGACCCGCAAATAAATTTGTCGCTGGCTTCATGGGTAGCCCAGCCATGAACTTCTTTGAGGTCACTTTCAAAAACGGTCGCATCTCAAATCATAAAGGCCTAGACTTGCCTTTACCAGAAGGACAGGCGAAAATCTTGGCGGCACAGGGCTATGAAGGAAAAACTTTGACTTTCGGAATACGTCCAGAAGATATCACCGCTGAAGAGGTTGCTTTAGAAGCCTATGAAAATTCGGTGGTTTCAGCCACGGTGGTTGTCAGTGAACTGCTTGGATATGAATCCATGCTGTATTCAACGATTGGTGATACAGAATTTATTTCTAAAGTAGATGCACGAGATTTCCACAATCCGGGTGAACAAATTGAATTAGCCTTTAATTTAAACAAAGCTCGCTTTTTCGATAATGACACTGAAAAAGCAATCGAATAACTACGGAGGTTTTTATGAACACAGCAGCAATCTACCATCGCACCGAAAGCGAATATGCCTATCTATACACCAATGAACTGATGCACGTGCGGCTGCGTACAGCGCGTGCAGACTGCAAAAGCGTTTCATTAGTCCATGGGGATCCCTATGAATTAGACAAAAAACGTTGGTACCACCAGCCGACAGTCATGCGAAAAACCCTGTCCACGGATCTGTATGATTATTGGGAGGTTGATATTACCGCCCCTCATCGTCGGTTAAGCTACGGTTTTATCGTCACAGGCTATGACGAAACAACGGTTTTCTTCACTGAACACGGTGTTTTTCCAGTTGAGGAAACCTACCTACTGATGGCAAATAATTATTTCCGAATGCCCTTTTTTCATGAAGTCGATCGCTTCAAAGCGCCGCAATGGGTAAAGGAAACCGTTTGGTATCAAATCTTTCCCGAACGCTTTGCCAACGGAGACCCTTCCAACGATCCAGAGGATGTGCTTTCTTGGGACAGTAAAGAATATCCGGGGCGAAAGGATTTTTACGGCGGTGATTTGCAGGGTGTCATTGATCATTTAGATTATTTAAGTGAGTTGGGAATCAACGGGATTTATTTTTGCCCGATCTTTACGGCACCCACCAATCACAAATACGACACCACGGATTACTTAGAGATTGATCCTGCCTTCGGCGATAAAGAACTCTTCCGCAAACTCGTTGAGGAATGCCATCGTCGGGGGATTCGAATCATGTTGGACGCGGTGTTCAACCATATGGGCGACACCTCTCCCCAATGGCGCGATGTCCTCGAAAAAGGCGAAAACTCTCGTTTCAAGGATTGGTTCCATATTCATTCTTTTCCGGTTCACTACACAAAAACTGACGATTTTGAATTCGCTGAAAATATGAATTATGATACGTTCGCCTTTACGCCCCACATGCCAAAGCTGAACACCGCTAACAAAGAAGTTCAGGACTACATTTTGACCATCGCAAAATATTGGATTCAAGAGTTCGATATTGACGCGTGGCGCTTGGATGTCGCCAATGAAGTCGATCATCAACTATGGAAAAAATTTGCCGCAGCCTGCCACGAACTAAAAGACGATTTTTACCTACTGGGAGAAGTCTGGCACAGCTCTCAGCCTTGGCTACAGGGAGATGAATTTACCGCAGTAATGAATTATGCCTTTACCGAATCGATCACGAACTATTTCTTGGAAAGAAAGATTCCGTTAGATAAATTAGTCAGCAATCTAAATGAACAACTGACACTTTATCGTAAGCAAACCAACCAAATGATGCTGAATACGATCGATAGCCATGATACTCCACGTATACTGACCTTAGCTGGCGGCAACAAGGACTTGATGAGACAGGTTTTAGCCTTTCTTTATTTGCAGCAGGGAATCCCTTGTCTTTATTACGGCGATGAAGTCGGTTTGGATGGCGGCGCAGACCCCGGATGTCGAAAATGTATGATTTGGGAACCGGAAAAACAAGATTTACAGCTTTTTGCGTTTGTAAAACAATTGATTGCGTTTCGCCAGGAAAATCAATTCACACTCTGTGAAGGATCACTTGAATGGCAGAAGGTCGATACAAACACGGGAGCATTAATTTTTTCACGGGATATTCCTGATGAAAGCATCATGGGAATCTTTAATACAGGGAATCAAGCTATTTTCGAGAATTCCTCAGGTGAAACTCTGCTGCTTCATTTAGCGAATGTTAAAGAAGACGGCATTGTCATTGAGCCGAATGGCTTTGTAATTTTGAAGAACTAGAAAAAGTTTTTTTATTAGGAGGGAACTATATGCGTCATTGGTGGCAAGAAGTCGTCGTTTATCAAATTTATCCACGCAGCTTTCAAGACACGAACGGAGATGGCATTGGAGATTTGGCTGGGATCATTTCGCGGCTCGATTATTTACAGAAGCTGGGGATCGGAGCGATTTGGCTAAGTCCCGTTTATCAGAGCCCCAACGACGATAACGGCTACGATATTTCAGACTACCAAGCAATCATGCAGGAATTTGGGACGATGGCGGAAATGGAGCAGCTGATCCAAGCAGCCAAAGAACGCGAGATTCGAATTGTTTTAGATCTAGTCGTCAATCATACCAGCGATGAACACAACTGGTTTATTGAAGCCCGAAAAGCAAAAGACAATCCTTATCGTGATTTCTATATTTGGCGTGATCCAGTCAACAGCAGTTATCCAAATGACTTAAGAAGTATTTTCAGTGGACCAGCTTGGCAATACGACGAGACAACGCAGCAATACTATTTTCATCTTTTCAGCCAAAAACAACCAGAACTGAATTGGGCGAATCCTGCCGTTCGCCAAGCTGTCTACGATATGATGAATTTTTGGATCGATAAAGGGATCGGCGGCTTTCGCATGGACGTGATTGACCTGATCGGAAAAGTTCCTGATGAAAAAATCACCAGCAATGGTCCCAATCTGCATGACTATTTGCAGGAAATGAATCAGGCGACCTTTGGCGGAAAAGATTTACTGACGGTCGGGGAAACCTGGGGCGCAACCCCTGAGATTGCTAAGCTCTATTCTGATCCTGCTCGTGAGGAGCTGTCGATGGTTTTCCAATTCGAACACATCGGTTTAGATGAGGTCGCCGGCCAATCCAAATGGGTCAGCCGCCCCTTACAGATTAAGGAATTGAAGGACGTCTTTACAAAATGGCAGACCGAATTAGGCGATCAAGGTTGGAATTCACTTTTTTGGAACAATCATGACCTGCCTCGTATTGTGTCACGTTGGGGAAATGATACGCATTACCATGAAAAGTCAGCGAAGTTGTTAGCCATTTTGCTCCATTGTATGAAAGGCACGCCTTACATTTACCAAGGAGAAGAAATCGGCATGACCAATCATATCGTCACGGACATCACAGAGGTCGAGGATATCGAAAGTCGGAATATGTATGCCGAACAGCTCGCTGCCGGGAAATCCAAAGAAACACTTTTAGCCGCGATCAATCAAAAAGGACGAGATAACGGACGAACACCGATGCAATGGGACGCTTCCCCTAACGCTGGCTTTACAGCAGACACCCCATGGCTCGCAGTCACACCGAATTATTCCAAGATCAATGTGATGCAGGCTCTACGTGATCCTCACTCCATTTTCTATACTTACCAAAAATTGATCCGGCTGCGAAAAGAGCAGCCGATCATGGTATGGGGCGATTACAAATTATTAACCGAGACGGCCGATAATATTTTCAGCTATCTTCGCATCTACGAAGACAAGCGCTGGCTGATTGTCACGAACTTTTCAAATGATCCTCATTCGTTCACTTATCCGAAAGGAGTGTTAGGAAAGGTGATTATTTCAAATTTAGCGACTGATATCCCTCGCAAACCGACCATTAGCTTAGAGCCGTGGGATGCCTTTGTGGTAGAACTAGGAGAAGAAACATGAGCAAATGGTGGAAAAACGCTGTAGGATACCAAATTTACCCCCGCAGCTTCATGGATAGCAACGATGACGGTATCGGCGATCTGAAAGGTATTCAGGAAAAGCTTCCCTATCTAAAGGAGCTAGGGATCGATTTTATTTGGCTCAATCCTATTTATCAAAGCCCCAATGTCGACAATGGCTATGATATTTCGGACTATCAGGCCATTAATCCTGAGTTCGGCACCCTCGAAGACCTGAAGGAACTGCTTATTGCCGCACATAAATTGGGGATACGCCTCATCATGGACCTAGTAGTCAATCACACTAGCGATCAGCATCCTTGGTTCATAGAATCAAAAAAAAGTAAGGACAATCCCTATCGCGACTATTATTTATGGGCCGATGCGACGCCAGAGAAAATGCCGAATAATTGGCAAAGTTTTTTCGGTGGCTCAACCTGGACCTATGACGCGAATACAAAACAAGCTTATTTTCATGTCTTCGCTAAAGAACAGCCTGATCTAAACTGGAAAAATCCAGCGATGCGGGAAGAAATTTACCAAATGATTCGCTGGTGGCTGGACTTTGGGATTGATGGATTTCGTTTAGACGCTATCAGCCATATTCAAAAAGAACCTTGGGACTTCAAGATTACGGATAACCCTTGGGCGCCCTTCATGAATGTTGCCGGAATCGAAACGTATATGGCCGAATTGCGGGATATCTTCCGCAGCTACGACATCATGACTGTTGGCGAAGCAAGCGGGGTGAATAGTAAGACCGCTCCCTTTTGGACCAATGAAGAGAGCGGATATATCGATATGATCTTCGAACTAGAGCATCAGGTACGAACCGGCGAACCCGGCTTTGAATTAGGAGATTTAATGGGCTTTAAAAAGGTCATGTCACGTTGGCAAAAAGACATGCAGCCCATGGGATGGAATGCCTTGTATACCGATAATCATGATAATCCCCGCAGCAATTCTACCTTTGGAAATGAAACCCGTGAATCAGCAACCGCACTAGCTACTGCTTACATGCTGTTGAGAGGAACACCCTTTATTTATCAAGGACAGGAATTAGGAATGACCAACTTCCCCTTCGAATCAATCGAAGAAGTCAATGCGGCCGATTCTTTAGCAGCCTATCACGCTTGGCTGGAAAAAGGATTATCTCCTGAAGAAGCTCTACGTCTGACTACTCATTGGACCCGTGATCATTCACGAACGCCGATGCACTGGACTGACTTTGGTGGTTTTTCAACGAACCTGCCTTGGATGAAGATTAACCCTAACACGGACAAAATCAATGTTGCCCTTCAACAGGCAGACCCCTTCTCGCCGTTCAATTATTATAAGAAATTGATCACACTGAGAAGATCATTTCCCGTGTTCATCGATGGAAGCTATCACATCGAATTAGCAAAACATCCAAAGGTCTGGGCCTATACCCGTAAGCTGAAATCAGAAGAAGCCTATATCATTACCAATTTGAGCGATCAGCCGCAAACTGTTACCCTGCCAAATCGCTGGGTGAACGCACCAGTCACGATCTTATTGGCGAATTATCAAGATCCGTCATGGGGAAAAACAACGACATTACGACCTTTTGAAGCGATGGTAGTAAAAAAAGATGCTTAACCAATTAAGATTAAGCATCTTTTCATTATTCGACTACTGCGCCTTGGACTTCTAAAATCTTCTCATCGATCAAACGAATGACTTCATCACGTGCAGCGGCATCATCAACAAAGTTCAAACGATCCCCATCGATTTGGATCTTAGGACTTTCATTGTAGTCCTCATACCATTGATCATAACGACTGTTTAATTCTTTATAATAATCATACAAGGTTGGATCAAACTCCAGTTGTTCATATTCCCGTCCACGTTTTTGAATCCGTTCCATCATTGTCTCGAATGAAACACGGATGTGCACCAATAAATCTGGATGCTTCTTGTGAGCGGCATAAGGCAATTCCTGCATCATGTTCGCCAATAATTCATCGTAGACCTTCACTTCTGTCTCTGTTGCCCGACCAAGATCAGCATTTAAATGGAATAATAAAGAATCCTCATAGATTGAACGATCTAGGACATTATTGTCATCCTGCATCGCTTTTTTGATACTATCAAACCGTTTATTTAAAAAATAAATCTGTAATAAAAAAGCATATTGCTCTGGATCAGCATAAAACAGCGGCAATACCTCATTATCATCAATTGATTCATAAAAAGCCTGACTGCCTAGATGCTCTGATAACATCGCGGTCAAACTTGATTTCCCTGCTCCAATGGTTCCTGCTAATACGATCACGCTCATAAACCTCCAACTCGCTTCATACAAAATATAGTAACAATTTCTCAACTTTTCTAATATACCCCCAATATCTTGTATCGTCAATCAAAATACCCGCCCAATAAATCACTTTTTTCTTCTAAAGAATGTTTAAAAAATCGCTGATTTTCAAAAACTTTTCAGTCGTTTCGTTTACTTGTCCGTCTTCTCTGAGTAAAATGGAAAGAGACTAAAATAGATAATTACTATTAAGTAAGGATTCTATTCACAATTTTAGTAAAAGATAAAAAGAAAACAAATTGTTTTACTATAAGAATGGTTCATTTAAAATAAATATTAACAAGATTATTTTATTTTTTCTCATGGGAAAGAATGATTCTAAAACGAAATAGGGGTTTTTTTAATGAAATCGATTGGCACGGGTTATGCCAGCGGGAAAATCATCTTAATGGGGGAACATTCGGTTGTCTACGGAGAACCGGCAATCGCCTTTCCTTTTTCGGGAACAGGTATCCAAGCAACGATCCGCGCGAATAATTTAGAATCATGGATCGAATCTAGCTTTTTTCACGGGCCGCTTTCAGAAGCCCCAAATACCATGCGCAACGTGACTGTTTTACTATGGTATTTAGTGAAGCATTTCAAAATTCCAGAACCATTTTATTTAAAAATCAAAAGCTCGATCCCGGCAGAGCGTGGAATGGGCTCTAGCGCTGCGGTTGCAGTTGCTATTACACGTGCCGTTTTTGACTGGATGGAAGAACCAGCTACGCAGGACAAGGTATTGCATTTTGTCAATCAAGCCGAAGCGGTTGCTCACGGTAATCCTAGCGGTATTGATGCGACAACCATCAGTGGTACTGAACCGATCCTCTATCAAAAAGGCATCGGCTTCCAGCCTTTCCAGCTAAATATGGATGCTTTTTTAGTCGTCGCCGATACGGGTGTAAAGGGGCAGACACGTAAAGCAGTCAAAGACATTGCCAAATTAATGGAGCTGCGTCCTTATGAAACCAACAAGCAAATGCGCACGCTAGGTAAATTAACCAGTCAAGCGCAAAAGGCCATTTTACAAAACCGACCACAGATTTTAGGTGACTGTATGAATCAGGCACAGGGGTTATTACGATTACTCGGCACTAGCAATCGTCACTTAGATCACTTGATCGAAACAGCTTTAGAAAATCATGCACTCGGGGCAAAATTAACGGGTGGTGGACGTGGCGGCTGCATGATCGCTCTGGCAGAAAATGAGACTAGCGGACGTCAGCTGCAGCAAATTCTATTGGATGCCGGCGCGCGAAATACATGGATCGAAGGGTTAGGTGTGTACGCACATGTTTAGTGGTAAAGCTCAAGCTTATACGAATATTGCCTTGATTAAATATTGGGGCAAGGAAAATCAAGAACTGATCATCCCAATGAACAACAGTTTATCGCTGACATTGGATGCTTTTTATACAGAAACACACGTTACCTTTTCAGAAGAGATCACAGAAGATCAATTCTATTTAGACAATCAACTACAAGATTCGAAAGCGACCTTAAAAGTGAGTCGCTTTCTTAATGTCATCCGTGATAAGGCTAATTGTTCGCTGCGAGCGATCGTTAAAAGTCAAAACTTCGTACCGACTGCAGCAGGTCTTGCTTCTTCTGCTAGCGGATTGGCCGCTTTAGCGGGTGCCGCAAGTGCCGCCCTAGATTTAACGCTCTCTTCTGAAGAGTTGTCTCGTCTCGCACGGCGCGGATCGGGTTCAGCTTGCCGCAGCATTTACGGTGGTTTTGCGGAATGGCAAAAAGGCGATTCTGATGAAAGCTCTTATGCCGTCAACATTCCTAGCTATGGCTTTGAAGATGACTTAAGTATGATATTTGTCGTCGTCAATGATGCTCAAAAAGATGTTTCAAGTCGCGATGGCATGCAGCGCACGGTGGAAACTTCTGCTTTTTATGATGGCTGGCTGCAAACAGTACCAACAGATTTAGCTAAGGCGAAGCAAGCAATCGCTGAAAAAGATTTCACTGCTTTAGGCGAAGTAACCGAAGCCAGTGCATTGAAAATGCACGGTACCACTTTAGCGGCGACTCCGCCGTTTACTTATTGGTCAGCGGAAAGTATGAAGGTGATGAACCTCGTCCGTCAAATTAGAAGCCGCGGATTGCCTTGCTACTTCACGATGGATGCTGGTCCAAATGTAAAGATCTTAGTAGAACGTAAAAACGAAGAAGCGTTACTACGCGCATTAAAGGATCAAATGGACAGCCAACAACTTGTTGTCGCCCACGCTGGTCCTGCAATTGAAATTTTGACAGAGGAGGAAGCGGAATGATCGAAGTAACAGCACCAGGGAAATTATACATCGCCGGTGAGTACGCGGTGGTCGAACCGGGACACCCGGCAATTATCGCAGCGATCGATCAATTCATTTCCGTTTCGATCGGTCCTGCTAAAAAAAGCGGAAGTATTCAATCTGCTCAATATAGTGATATGCCGATTCGTTGGACACGACGCAAAAATGAATTGGTTTTAGATATCCGTGACAATCCCTTCCATTATATTTTGGCGGCGATCCATTTCACTGAAAAGTTCGCACAAGAAAAAGGTAAAAAACTAGCCTTCTTTGATTTGAAAGTAACCAGTGAATTAGATAACTCCAACGGTCGTAAATATGGTTTAGGTTCTAGCGGTGCTGTAACGGTCGCAACAGTTAAAGCTTTGAATGCTTTTTATGATTTGCAGCTTTCACAGCTGGAATTATTCAAATTGGCAACTTTAGCCCATTTAAATGTTCAAGGAAACGGCTCCTGCGGCGACATTGCGGCAAGCTGTTATGGCGGCTGGCTGGCCTTTTCTACTTTTGATCACGATTGGGTACTAAACAAATTAGAATCTGAAAAACTAACTACATTAATTGAAAGTGAATGGCCTAGTCTGAAAATCGAACCGCTAGAAGTACCAGAGGATTTACGCTTATTGATTGGTTGGACTGGTAGTCCCGCTTCGACTTCCGATTTAGTCGACCAGGTTCATCAATCTCGGGACGAGAAGAAAACTTCCTATGAAAACTTTCTTCAAGAAAGTAAAAAATGTGTTGATCAAATGATTCAAGGCTTCAAACAAAATGATGTGACTTTGATTCAAAAAATGATCCGTAAAAACCGTAGTCTATTAAATCAACTGACCAGCCTTAGCAATGTTTCGATTGAAACTGAAGAATTAAAACGATTGAATGATCTGGCAGAAAAATATGGCGGTGCGGCAAAATCATCTGGTGCAGGTGGCGGCGACTGCGGGATCGTGATCGTTGATAAGCGCGCAGGTATTCTTCCTTTGATGAGTTCTTGGGAAAAGGCCGGCATCACCCCACTCCCTTTACACGTCTATCATTTCACGGAGGGCTACCATGAATCGTAAAGATGAACATGTTTCCTTGGCGCGAGCCTTCCATCAAAAACCAAAAGAAAATGATTTTGATGCTGTTCGCATGGTTCACTCCTCTCTAGTCACGACACGACCAGAAGAAATTGATTTGAGTACCGAGATTCTTGGTTTGCAGCTCAGTGCGCCCTTTTATATCAATGCGATGACCGGCGGCAGCGAGAAAACTAAAAAGATCAATCATGATTTAGCGCTTATCGCTCGTGAGACAAATTTAATGATGGCTACCGGCTCTGTCAGTGCGGCACTAAAAGATCCTAATGTGGCAGACTCTTACAGTGTGGTTCGTGAAGTAAATCCTGACGGTTTGATTTTAGGCAATATGGGGGCGGGCAGAACGAGTGAAGATGCAAAAAAAATCGTTGACCTGCTTCAGGCTGACGGCATGCAGATTCATGTAAATGTACCGCAAGAACTCGTCATGCCTGAAGGTGATCGTGATTTTCATGAGTGGGCGCAAAACATTCAGCAAACAATTCAGAAATTAGACGTTCCAGTGATCGTGAAGGAAGTTGGCTTCGGGATGAATAGAGAAACCATTCAGCAACTCCAGACACTTGGTGTAAAAGCTGTAGATGTTTCAGGGCGTGGTGGTACGAGCTTCTCGCAAATTGAAAATGCTCGTCGCAAAAAACGCGAGTTGAGCTATTTAGATGACTGGGGACAATCAACAGTGATCTCCTTACTAGAAGCCCAAGAATTTGATCCTTTGACCATTCTTGCTTCTGGCGGGATTCGCGATGCTTATGATATTTTCAAAGCTCTCTGTTTAGGCGCAAAAGCCGTCGGTATCTCCGCTACGATTCTAGATCATCTGATCAGCAGCGGTATTGAGGCCACGATTGAAATGATCGAAGACTGGAAAACCCAACTTAAGCGTTTGTATCTAATGACTAACAAAAAAAAGACCGCGGACTTAATCCATAATTCTGTCATTATTGGCGGGGCACCAAAAGAATGGTGCCAAGCTCGTGGCATTAATTATAAAAAATTGGCAATACGCAGCTAATGCACCACTAATAAGAGGATGGGATCATTCGATCTCATCCTCTTCGTCTGTAAAGATATTTTTTTGAACCAGCGCTTGGGCCTCTTTCGCCTGCCCTTCTAGCAAGGTCCGATAAAGCTGATTATGAATACTAGTATTGTCCTGATAGTCTTCCATTCGTAAAACCTGTTGGCTTAAATGACGTTTGAGCGCTGGCAGCAGCTCATTGTACCACTTGATCAAGAAAGGATTGTCGCTCATTGCTACAATTTGCTGATGAAACGAAAGATCTGCTTCGATATACTCCGAGAACTTTCCCGCCTCCAGCAGCTGATTTCGTTGAAACAAGCTCTCTTTTAAACGGAGCATCTCTTCGTCCGTTTGATTCCTAGTAGCTAGGACAACGGCCTGACTCTCGATCATCGAACGAGCTTGCAAAAGGGACTTTGTTGAAAATTCTCCGATATTACCATTTTTGACAAAGGTACCAGAACCCTGCTTCACTTCTAAAACATTGCTATAAACCAATATTTTAACAGCCTCGCGCAAGGTTGAACGTCCGACTCCGACCGTTTCAGCTAGCTCTTTTTCAATTGGAAGTTTATCTCCGATTTTTAACTCATTTTGCTTAATGTACTTCTCTAGCTGTTGAATCGTCTCGTTCACCAGATTGCGATTTTTCGTCATTTTCATAGCCTCTTCCTTGAATTGTCAGCAGTAAAATCCCGCTACTCAAAATAATCATACCATATAAAAAGACATTGAAGGTTTGAAAAATATCTACGAAAATCCCTAAAAGAATCGGGATCGCACCACCAACAATATAGCCAAAAGATTGTACCATTCCGGTCCACAAGCTAGCTTCCAATGGATCCTCACTCGCCTGCAGTGGCAACAGCATCGCGATCGGAAAGTAACCGCCCAAACCGAAACCAATCATAAGAATGCCGGCGATCCATAAGAAAAAGGTATTAGTGAATAAACAACTCACACCCATTAGTATCAAACAGCCGCAAAACAATATCCATCTTCTAGCGCTTCCCCAATGATCCATTAAAACAGGAATAACAAAGCTGAAAATCATTTGTATGATGACAAATAAAGTTAAATAGTAGCTTGCTTCCCCGCGCGCAATGCCCTTTTGAACAAGCAGCTCCACCAGCCAGGTACTTACACCATAAAACATCCCCGATTGAAGTCCAAAAAATAAAACCATTTTCCACGCTTGGATTTTCTTTAAAGGAAAACCATTCGAAACATTAGCCGCTGCGGATTGGCTCACCTTCTTTTCCATAGTAAAAGACCAAACGATCCCAGCGATAACCGCTAAAATACTCCAACTACCTAAAGCAAACGACCATGAAACCCTAGCTAATGAAAGGCTAAAATTTGAAGCCACCGCCGAACCAACACCCATACTGATGGAATAGATACCAATCAACAGCCCTGTTTGCTGCGGGAAATATTCCTTAATCAAGCCTGACAATAAAGGTCCGATGATGGCGATGGAAAACCCGATCACGATTGCCGAAAGGATTAAACTCCAATAATTTGTGAAAACAATCCGACTGGCCATTCCAATTGCTAGTAAGAGCAAGCAAAATAAAATACTACGGTCGCGACCAAAGCGTTGCTGCATTCGCTTCACACCAAAAGCCATGACACCCATGCAAAGTACTGGGATACTCGTTAACAGGCTAACCTGAAAATTATTCAGCTGTAAAGCCCGCTTAATCAAGCCGATTAACGGCGGAATCGAAGAAATACCCAATCGCAGATTCAACGCGACGATAAATACGACAAAAATCATCTTTCTATTTTTCATAAAAACCTCCCTTAAATTTATCTGATGTATTTAAAATTCATCATACCATTTAGAAAGAATGTCTACAAGCTAATGCGGATAATTCTTTTATCGAGTGATTTTCTAATTGATCGTAACTTCTCGCTGGTTCCAAAAAAAGATTTCAAGTCCAGTATTGGACTTGAAATCTTTTAATTTATCATTCTATTATTTTCCAAAAAGACGTTGCAGCCAATTTTTCTTTTCGCCGATCCGAATATTGCCGCTGATCTTTTTGGCATCTAACATTGATTGGAAGAAGATATTGTCCTGTAATAATAATTGATTAATAACCTGTAAACGTCGAAAATGCTTTTTCTTGTTCTCATCAAAAATCAACTCTTCAGGGATCGTTCCCTGAGTCTCGAGCCGAGCATAGTCTCTTTGGATCATTTTCATTAATTCATATTGCCGCGTGAGCAACTGATTGATTTGTTTAATTTCAGGAAGCGCCACAGACTTTTCCGAATCCGAAGGTGTGAATCTCTTTAGTGCAGCGACATAATCCTGCATGTCTAACATAAAAATATGGTTTGACTTACTTGTCATTAAATTTTTTTCATTCACTAAATAATCAATCAACATACCTAATCGCGCAGTTGATTCAGCCAGCTCATTTATCTCTCGTTTCAGTTTCTCCATGGCCTTCGAATCCTTCCTCTTATCCTAATTCTAGTCTATCGTTTTTCACAGACTATAACAATCAAAGAGGACCATTTTTGCATAAAATAATTGAATTTTTTAAACAAAAAGAACTATTGTTATCTCCTTCAAATTTTTCAAGAATACTTTGGAATAGATTGCTAAAAAATAAAAAGCCATTTGAAATCAGATTATCTGATTTCAAATGACTTTCAAACTTTTTACGCTTTGTAATCGTAAGCTGTTACGATGATTTCTTTCAATTCGCTAATCAATGGTTCTTTTGGATTAGCTGTTGTACATTGGTCTTCATAAGCCAATTCAGCCATACGATCAACTGTTGTGTTCAATGTTTCTTGAGTCACGCCTTGCGCCTTCAAGTTCATGTCGATACCACAAGTTGCTCCTAAGTTGTAAACTGCTTCGATCAATGCTTCTACTAACTCTGCTGTCGTATTGCCTTTAAGTCCTAAGAACTTAGCGATATCAGCATAGTCTGCATCGGCACGGAAGTAGTCATATTTAGGGAACATCGCATGTTTTTGCGGATCCTTCGCATTGTAACGGATGATATGAGGCAATAGAATTGCGTTCGTACGTCCGTGAGGAATGCCGTATTCTCCACCGATCTTATGAGCGATTGAGTGACAAATTCCCAAGAATGCATTGGCAAATGCCATACCAGCCATAGCTGATGCGTTATGCATTTTTTCACGTGCTTCTGGATCAGCCGTTTTAACAGATTTTTCAAGATTTTCAAAGACGATCTTGATTGCTTGTAAGCTCAATCCACGAGTGTAGTCAGATGCCATAACAGATACATAAGACTCGATCGCATGTGTCAATACGTCCATACCAGTATCCGCTGTTACTGAAGCAGGTACCGTCATAACGAATTGAGGGTCAACGATTGCTACGTCTGGTGTCAACGCGTAATCTGCTAATGGGTATTTCACGTGTGTTTCACTATCTGTGATAACGGCAAATGGTGTTACTTCAGAACCTGTACCAGAAGTTGTTGGGATACATACAAACTGAGTCTTTTCAGGTTTGCCGATATTGTACGTACGTTTACGGATATCCAAGAATTTTTGTTTCGCGCCGAAGAATGAAGTGTCTGGGTGTTCAAAGAACATCCACATACCTTTCGCCGCATCCATTGCAGAACCACCACCAAGAGCGATAACTGTATCAGGTTGGAACTCGTTGAACATTTCTAAACCTTTGTAAACAGTATTTGTTGAAGGGTTAGGCTCAACATCAGAGAATACTTCGATTTTCACGTCATTTGTACGACGACCTAGAACTTCGCGAACGATGTCTGCATAGCCAAATTGAACCATTCCTGGGTCACAAACTAACATCACACGTTCCACATTTTCCATTTGAGTCAAGTACAATAGAGAGTTCTTTTCAAAGTAAATTTTTGATGGTAATTTAAACCATTGCATATTATTTCTCCGTTTCGCTATAGTTTTAACATTGATTAAGTTAATAGCAGATACGTTCTTAGATACAGAGTTCTTACCGTATGAACCACAACCAAGTGTCAATGATGGAATCATTTCGTTGTAGATATCACCGATACCGCCTTCTGCAGATGGTGAATTTACTAAGATACGGCAAGCTTTCATACGCAAACCAAATTTCACTTGTAAATCTTCGTCTTCAGTATGGATTACTGCTGTATGTCCTAATCCACCTAATTCAAGCATGCCTTGGCAAAGATCGAAACCATGTTGGTGATCATTTGCTTTGATCATTGCTAAAACTGGAGAAAGTTTTTCACGTGATAATGGGTAATCAGCACCCACGCCGTCTAATTCTGCGATCAGAATCTTCGTGCCTGCAGGAACTTTGATTCCAGCACGTTGCGCGATATCTTCAGCTGAATGACCAACGATTGCAGGGTTAACCGCATATTTGCCTTCGTTCATTACAGCGTCTTCTAATCTCTTCAATTCCGCTTTTTTCACAACGTATACTTGATGTGCTTGGAATTCAGCTTTTACTTCTTCGTAAACTTCTTTGTCAACGATAACTGCTTGTTCAGAAGCACAGATCATACCGTTATCAAATGATTTTGAAACGATTAAATCGTTTACTGCGCGTTTGATTTTCGCTGTTTTTTCGATATATGAAGGTACGTTACCAGCACCAACACCTAAAGCTGGTTTACCAGTAGAGTATGCTGATTTAACCATGCCAGGTCCGCCAGTTGCAAGAACGATTGCTACGCCTGGGTGGTTCATTAACATTGATGTTGCGTCGATCGATGGCTTTTCGATCCATTGGATACAGTTTTCAGGAGCGCCCGCCGCGATTGCAGCATCACGAACGATACGTGCAGCTTCAGCAGAACATTTTTGAGCACTTGGATGGAATGCAAATACGATTGGATTCCCTGTTTTCAATGCGATCATTGATTTGAAGATCGTTGTAGAAGTTGGGTTAGTTGTAGGTGTAACACCACAAACAACGCCGACTGGTCCAGCAACTTCAATCAATCCTTTTTGTTTATCTTCGCCGATTACGCCAACTGTTTTATCATGTTTGATGCTGTTCCAGATATACTCTGATGCGTACATGTTTTTGATTGCTTTATCTTCGACAATCCCACGACCAGTTTCTTCAACCGCCATTTTTGCCAACATCATATGTTTGTCTAGTGCAGCCATTGCCATTTCGTGAACGATATGGTCAACTTTTTCTTGATCGAAATCTTCCATTTCTTTCAAAGCAACATTTGCTTTTGCCGCTAATTCATCAATCACTTGCTCAACGCTGATTGCGTCTTTTTCCTTTTCAATCGCTTTAGCCATGTGTATCCTCCTAAAAATTTTTGTGTTACTTTTCACATACACATCATACAACACCGCCAAACGTTTGTAAATACTTTTTGTGATTTTTTTCACACCATATTTTATTCTTAACAAATGCCATAATATCAATATTGTTTGAACATTTGATTTTATGGTATTTTGAACTTATAAAACCGCTATCAAAGAACTTTTTTCACAATTATGATTTCTTGAACGAAAAAAAGAAAGCTGTCTGGAGAAAACACAGCTTTCTTCTATAGTAACATTCTACCTTTTCTTAAGATATAACCATAATCCACCTAGAACACTCCAACCTAATATTGCTAAAACAACGTTCTCCCACATGTTCAACTTAGGGTATTGTTTACTTGTTGAAGCAGACGATGTTTGAGCGGTAGGAGTGGATTTTTTTTGCTCAGTCGGCATCGCTGTAGGTGTTACCTTTTTATCCGGAACAAGTTCTACGGTATTTTCTTTGGTCAAATCAACTAATTTATTTTCCTTCGTTATTGTAAATTTTAACGGCTCACTATCTAATTTGTAGCCTGTCGGAGCTTTTATTTCTACTAGCGAATACTCACCTGCTGGCAATGAATCGATGTGGATCAAGCCATTTTCATCCGTGATCAGTTTTCTTCCTAGATCAACTGAAGCATTCAAGGCATCCTTCAGTTCAAACTCGGCGCCCTGCAGCTTTTTCTTGGTTACTGAATCGATTTTGGTCAATGTAATACCCGTTTGGATCTTAGGATCTCGATTGGTTACTATGTTCCTCTCTTCATGACTTTCCTCATGAATCGAAACCTTCATCGGTTCATCCTCTATCTGATAACCTTCAGGCGGATCAGCTTCTACTGCATAATAATCACCAAAGGGAAGTCCATCAACTCTAACAACACCATCTTCATCCGTTTTAATTATCTCATCTTCTTTGACTCGTTGATTTTCTGAATCAAATACGTGGAAAACAGCATTTGCTAACGGTTCATTGGTTTCGTTATCCACCTTTCTAATACAAAAACCTCCTGTTGGCGGCTCTTCATTATAAACGTTGATAAACATATTCACAGTATTCTCTTGACCATCATCATCCACATACGTGATTTGGCTTTCTAGCTGATCATCCTTCTTACTGATCGTGATAGCTGCTGTTACTGTCTTCGGGTCGTAGTTCATCCCATTCTCATCGCCAGCTTTTTCTTTGATCGTGTAAGTGTAGGTCCCTACCTCGTCAAATGGCAATGGTGAAAAAGTGATGGCTGTTCCATTATTAGTTTTAGTTTCCAATAACTGCCCAGACGAATCATACAGTTCAAAATCGAACTCCTCATCTTTTAGTTCGCGACCCATCAATGATTTGTGTGCTTCTAACGAGACCTCGATTGGTTCAATCTCACTAAAGGTATTGATGAATTCATTTGCGCTATTCTCCTGACCGTCATCATCGGTATAAGTAACAGTGCTTTCTAGTTTATTCTCTGCTTCACTTATCACGATCGTCGCTGTGACTGTCTTTTGGTCGTAATTCATGCCATTTTCAGTACCAACTTTTTCTTTGATCGTGTAGGTGTGAGTACCTACCTTGTCAAATGGCAGTGACGCAAAGGTAATACTCGATCCGTTATTCGTTTTGGTTTCTAGCAACTGGCCAGTTGAATCATACAGTTCAAAATCAAATTCTTCATCTTTTAGTTCGCGACCTATCAGTTCTTTCTTGGCCTCTAGTGAAACCTTAATTGCCTTCGGTTTTTCTTTATTATTTTCGACTAAGAAATGGAGTGTATTTTGGCTTTCATCATCTACAGTAAACGTGTTTCCAGGGTTAAATTCACCGCTTTCCCCGTTGCGATGACTATAGGTTGGGTGGTAACCATTGGCAGTTATTTCTTCTAAGGTATATCGCTCACCTGGACTAAGAATGTTTTTCCAGTCATCAATTTTTGTTTCTTCTTCAAAAGTGGGTGAAGTATAAAAGTCAATGAGATACTCTTTATCTTTTTGATCAACGACTGTTTTTCCATAGGCCACAGGATTATCTTGGTTCTTCAATTGGAAAGTAAAAGTAACTGGAGCCGTCAACTCAGCTGTTCCTGTGATTTTCTTTTTGGCTTGCAGATTAATTGTTGATCGATTCAGTATCAGAAATTGAGTCGCCTTGTTTATTTGGGCATTGTAATCGTACTGATCCCCTTCGCCTGTCCCACCGGTGATCATTGATGAATACTCTGGACTGCCAACTTCTTTGATCAAATAGCTATGACCATCTACCATAACGGAGCCCCAGCCATTTGCGCCTTCATTTCCGCTGATCTTTTCAGTATAATTCCCATTTGCATCCTTTTGTTTATAGAAATCAATTTTTATTCTTTTACCTTTTTGGCTTATTTTTTCACTCGTTATACCATAGGCAATGGCGGTTTCTGGATTTTCTTTTTCTACAATCTCAAATTCGAAATGGCGTGGTTCAATTAATTCACCCGTACCTTCAACCTCTTTTTCGGCCTGAATAAAATCGCTAGCTACACCACCACCGATTCTTTGAAATTCCGTTTCCCATTCATCCTCTTCTAAACCATCATCGCCCCAGATAAACTGCGCCTTATTTGCGTAGGTTCCATTTCCATACCCCTCACCTACTAATACATCCGCAGTAAAACTTAAGCCATAAGCAACGATTCCTCCGCCCCCTGGACTTTCATTCGGATCGCAATAAATGTTTTGTAAGTCAGATTTTTGCATATCATTAAGAGTATCATCAGAAGCAATGGCGTTTGCGATCGCTCCTGTGTGAACGTCATTATACTCTGCGTGATCCCCCGGTAAATCTCCAAAAGCCACTAGGACTGTATCCCGATTTTCACTGTCGGTGTAAACTCCATAAGCACGCTGATTATTCGTAGCTGGGGAATTTCTCACGCGATTCATAAATGTTTCATAACTCTCGCCGTCCTCAGGGTAAATCCGTTCAAACTCAGATTGAACTTGTAAGTTATTCGTATTCTTCACGAGCCGAGTTCCCATTTTACCTGAGGTAGTGATTGTTTGAACTGGAACAGTCACATAAAGTGAGTCCTCTTGAAACTTCATGCCAGGATCTAACTTATCGATTAACAGACTGTTCTCACGAGGGACTATCTTTGTTTCAGTCCCTGCCGCCTTATTAGCAGAGTAGGTATTAATCAACTCTTGAAGCCCTTGATAATTTACGATAAAGGACCAATTGATGCTGTTTTCACCGAAATTCTGTTTTCCATCTTTACGAAACGGCAGACTTTCTTCTGGGTATTCTTCATCATCACCGCCTGGATTTTCACCGCCGCCCGGATCGATGATATATAGTTTTGGAATATTCGTAGAACCGTTCCCACCACCGTCAATTTCTGTTCCAGCCTTTAACGCTTTTACATCTACTGTCAACCAGCCATCTCTTAATACTGTTTGACTTGCCCCTTCTTCGTTAATCGTCACAATGAAATTATTGCCTTCCAATTTAAACGTACCTAGACTGTTTTCACCATAAGGATTTTCTAAATCGTACGGACCCTCGTCACTATAACCGCCAAAATACTCAGGATCGGGTAAAGAAACGGTAAAACTGTCTCCAGCTTCGACTTGGGACATATTCGCTTCACTGACTTCCCAAGAATACTCCAGATGGATCGTATCACTGATATTTATCTTATTGTCTTCTGTGACTTCCGATCCATTATCCTTTTTCATTTTTAATCCAGTAATATCTACCAAATGAGTAATATCCTTTGCTGCTGTTGAACTGACCGGCCGAACCGTTCCTAAAGTGACAATATACGAGCTGACTAGTAAAAGAAGCATCAACAAATGTACAGTCTTTGTTTTTCTCATCTCTTTCCCCTCCATTATTCTTCCGCAATAACAATAAATCATTCAATTGTATTCAACCTTACAATTGCACCACTAAAAAATAACTATAAATAATTTCTTGAACCAAATATAAAATTCTTTATATTCATTTTCTCAAATTTTTCGTCTATTTTGAGGCTATTTTCAAATAATATTTTTCAAATTTTTAACGTCTTATTAATAATTTGGATTTTTACAAATTACTTCTTGTTTTCTAGTTGAACGTTTTCCCTAACCTATTTATCGCTTTTTAGACAAGAATTCCTCATTTTTTTGCAAAAATAAAAAGACTAACCAGCATTTCACTGATTAGCCTTGTTTATCTACCTATCTTTTTTCTTCCAACTATCCAAAGTACACCCAGTATGCCAAAGCCTACGATCATTACTAATTGATTTGTTGATTCTCCCGTCCGTGGATATTGTTTTTTTGAATCAGAGCTAGGTTTGCTCGCTTGCTGGCTGCTAGATTCTTCACGGGTTTCTGACGATTGAGGAAATTCTTTTTTTACTGGAACTGTCTCCCCTTCCTTCGCATTCTCTTTTGTTAATACGACTAATTTATCCTCTTTAGTAAAAGTAAATTTTAATGGGTCACTATCAAGTACATATCCTTCTGGTGCTTTTATTTCTACTAATGAATACTCGCCCTCCGGTAAGGAACTGATATGAAGCAAGCCATTTTCATCAGTGATTAACTTCCTGCGAAGATACATTTTTTCCCCTGCCGCATTTTTCAATTCAAATTCAGCCCCCTGAAGTTTCTCTCCCGTCGCCGAATCAGTTTTCGTCAAGTTGATTCCTTTCTCTTCTTTCGTTTCTTTATCAGAACTGCTCGCCAATGCAGGTGTTGTCGTTTCTTTTGTTAAGATATTGCTCGCTACTTGCTTTTTAACGTCTCTTCCAATAGAGGTTGTGTCTTCTATCTTTTTCATTTGAGGAACGGTTATCGTTGGAATATCAAAAATTTTGGTTGGCAATTGTTCTTTTGCTGCCGGTTGCTTCAGAATTCGAAAACGAACGGTTTGATTTTTCCCAGCATGATAATCATATTGATTTCCCTCACCAACACCTCCAGTAATCACAGCAACGTATTCAGGATCAGGAACCTCATGAATCAAATAACTATGTCCATCCTTTAACAGTGTTCGCCAGTCTGTATCACTTTCAATTTTATCCTTGAAGGTGCCATCTGCTGTTTTCATTTTATAAAAATCAATCATCACTGACTCGCCCTGCTGATCCAGCATTCTCTCTGTCACTCCGTAGGCAATGGGGTTTCTTCTATCTGATTGATCTACGATAACATACTCAAAATTTCTAGAAATCGCTATATTTCCTGCTCCTACAACTTTCATTTCAGCTTGAAGCAAATCAACAGTTGTAAGATGCGACTCAACAATCTCAAGCTTAGGTATATTCAACGAGCCATTGCCTCCCGCATCAATCTCACTCCCTGTCTTTACAGCTTTTATCCTGATTGTTAGTTGAAGATTATTCAACACTTTTTGCTTTGCGCCCGCCTCATTGATGGTCACTGTCAAATAATTTCCTGTTAGCGAAGCTTGACCAAATATTTCTCCTGTTACCGAATCCTTCAATGATAGCGCTGAAAGATTATCCTGAACACGAAAATAAGTATCATCCGGCAAGGAAAATATAAATGTATCTCCTGCTTCAATTTGATTCATCCATTCTTGGTTGATCTTCAATGAATAGATTATGACAATCGAATCGTTTACCCGAATCGGATTGTCTGTTGATTTCTCAGCACCATTGTTGTCTAATACTTTCGAACCAATAATGCTTACCTTCTCTGTAATATCGCTTGCCGCTGTTGAAGCTATTGGTAATGCTGAACCCACCGTCATTATATAAGAGCCCAAAAGTAAAAACAGAACAAACAGCGAAAATTTGCTTCCTTTCCTCATTCTTTCCCCCTCCAATACACACAATTTCTCAAACAAACTTGCTTGAAAATAAAAGCTTCTCTTAATCTCCTTATTATTCTATTCAAAACACTACTTTTACTTATTTTCTCAAAATATATGCGCAAACTGGGACTTTTTCTAAAACTTATTTTTCTTATTTTTTACTTATAATAAGCAATCTGGTTTTTTCAGTTAGCGACTGGCTTACTGATTGCCAGAAGAGCGAATGCTAGAAAAATTGAACACAAAAAAGGCGCGTATAACTACGCACCTAATTAGAGCTTATTGAAGCAAGAAACAAATCTTACTTTTCTTCTGTGTTCTCTTCCGTTTTGTCCTCTGGTGTTTCTTCAACAACTGGTTCTGTTGGTTCAGCTGTTTCTGGTTCAACTGCGGCTGGTTCAACCGGGGTCGCAGCAGGGCGTACGCCAGATTTAACCGTTCTGATTGACGCGCGATCGAAAATTAAGTAAATTCCTTCACAGTCTAACGTAACTGTTTTGTCGTTATTATTAATTTCAGAGATTACGCCATGTAATCCGCCGATCGTTACGACGCTATCGCCAACTTTCATTGCATCTAATAAATTTTGACGTTCTTGTTGTTGTTTCTTTTGAGAACGATTCATAAAGAAGAACATTCCCAGCATCAACACAAGTAAGATAATCATTGAAAAGTTTCCCATTTTTAAATTTCCCCTCGCATTCTTAGTAAATCCACTTTTAACTGTAACAAAGTTTTCAAGGTTACACTAGCTTTTTTATTCAGACTTTAGAAACTTTTTGCGTTTTGCTTGTTAAAGCCGTACTCTTCAAAAAAGGCTTGGCGGAATTCTAATAGATTATCATCCATAATCGCTTGACGAACTTGCTTCATCAGATTGATCAAGAAATATAAATTATGGTAAGACGTCAAACGGATTCCAAAGGTTTCATCGCAGTGAATCAAATGGCGAATATAGGCACGGGTATAATTACGACAAGTATAGCAATCACATTTTTCATCCAATGGACGGAAATCGTGCGCAAACTTCGCATTCTTAACAACTAATCGTCCAGCTGAAGTCATACAGGTACCATTACGGGCAATTCGCGTTGGCAACACACAGTCAAACATATCGACACCGCGAATCACACCATCGATCAATGAATCCGCAGCTCCTACGCCCATCAAGTAACGTGGTTTGTTTTCTGGAATCAATGGGGTTGTAAATTCTAAGACGCGATTCATTTCTTCCTTTGGTTCACCGACTGAAAGTCCGCCGATTGAATAGCCAGGGAAGTCCATGCTGACAAGATCCTTGGCACTTTGACGACGCAGGTCTTCAAAGCCAGCACCTTGAATGATTCCGAATAGCCCTTGAGTCGCTGGATTGGCGTGGGCTTTTAAGCCGCGCTCCGCCCAGCGTGAAGTCCGTTCCACTGATTTTTTGACATAATCATAGCTTTCATCAAAGGGAGGGCATTCATCGAAGCTCATCATGATGTCGGAGCCTAATTTGTTCTGAATATCAATGGCCTTTTCTGGTGATAAGAACATTTTTGAGCCGTTCAAATGATTCTTGAAATGGACACCTTCTTCAACGATGTTTCGCATATCCGCTAATGAGAAAACTTGGAAGCCGCCAGAATCAGTTAAGATCGGCTGATCCCAATTCATAAATTTGTGCAAGCCGCCTGCTTCCGCAACTAAATCTTCTCCAGGACGTAACCAAAGATGATAGGTATTGCTCAAGATAATACCAGCCCCCATCTCCTTTAATTCTTCCGGTGACATCGTTTTTACGGTAGCCAAAGTCCCTACTGGCATAAACATTGGCGTCGGGAACGTTCCATGAGGCGTGATAATCTCACCGAGGCGAGCTCCTGTATGTTTTTCTTTCTTTATTAAGCGATAAGAAATGGCAGGTTCTGTCATTTAATTTCCTACTTTCTTCTATATGTATAAGTCTGCAACTTGTATCATAATACTGGTTTTAAACCGCTTTTGCAACTTTCTATCTGGAGCTTAAGATAGATTAAAACAACGAATCCAGCTTAACCACCAAAGGCTCTATTTATTTTAATCTTCTTGATATTTTATAATATCACCAGGTTGGCACTCCAGAACTTCGCAGATCTTGTCTAACGTTGAAAACCGGATCGCCTTTGCTCGGTTGTTTTTTAGGATTGATATATTGGCGAGTGTAATTCCTACCTTTTCTGAAAGTTCGCTCACACTCATTTTCCGCTGTGCCAAAACAACATCTAAATCAATGATAATCGCCATCTGTTTCCCCCTAAATGGTTAACTCACTGTCACTCTTCAACTCAGTGGCACTTTTAAATAATTCCTCGACAATTTGAGAAAAGACAAACGCCGTGAACGGAATCGAAACAAACGCCAAACCGATTACCAATACACCAGGAGCATCTTGCCGATCAGCAACTCGATAGAAAAACGGTAAAATTCCCAAAAACACAATACTAATCAAAAGAATCAGCTTCTTAATTTTCGAAACAACCTTCAACGTCTTGTCAGAAAAAGCCTCCGCACCCTTAATAAAATTCAAAATTCGATTCAATAAAAACAACACACGAAATCCTAACAAAACGGAGCCAAAAACCGCAATGAGAAAGATGCTGTTAACCACGTCTTTTTTCTCCGAGTAAAATTGGAAAGTAAAAATCACTGTGACAAAGAGAACTAAGAATGAAATAATAACTAACGCCAGTTTAAGCAAATTGACCTTGAGTTTCATCAAAACACCTCACTAAATTTGATACCCATAGATTAGCATTCGAAAAATTGATATTCAATATTTTTTTATTGATAAACGATATATTTAACTATTTTTATAAATTAGAACCGATTATTTTCAGTCCAGACAAAAACGCTAAGCTGATTTCAACTTAGCGTTTCTTCTTAAATATTCTCTGGATCGACTTCTGGTGCTTTGTGGAACTTAATCAACTCCGTCACAATAATCGGAACCAATGAAAGCAGAATCGCGATGATCCAATGATTCATGCTAATCGGAACCAAGTAGAACAGCTCCTGAGTTTGCGGAATCAAAGCAATTGCCGTGGTAATTCCTAGTGCCAACCAAGCCATTTGCGCTAATGATTTATTCGTAGCTAAATCGACTTTGAAAATCGACTTGCTGCTGCGAACATTAAATACATGTAGTATTGATGAGTAAGCTAAAACCAAGAATGCCACAGTTTGACCAACTTCTAAACTAGGCGGAGTAAAGTAGCTAATATGTTCGACAAAAGCCCCGATATAAAAACCGATCAATGTCACTACAGTAAAGACTGCTGCATTCAAGCCAATTTTCTTCCAAAGCCCACGGGCAAATATTCCCTCATCACGAGGAATTGGTTTTTCATCCATAATCCCCGCTTCTGCCGGTTCTCTACCTAATGCAAAACCTGGCAGACCATCAGCAACTACGTTTACGAATAGTAATTGAACGGCTGTAAAAGGCGCTCCCCAACCTAGCAGCATAGCAATAACCACAATGAAAATCTCTGAAATATTACAGCTTAACAAGAAATTGATCGCTTTGCGAATCCCTTGATAAACAGAACGGCCGCGGGCAACTGCATCAACGATCGTCGCAAAGTTATCATCAGTCAAAACCATATCGGCTGCGCCTTTGGCCACATCTGTTCCTGTGATCCCCATCGCACAGCCGACATCGCTGGCTTTCAACGCCGGCGCGTCATTGACACCATCACCAGTCATTGCCACGACAGCACCTGACCGTTGCCAAGATTTAACAATTCGAATTTTATCCTCCGGTGTTACTCGAGCATAGACAGATAGATCCTTGACACGATCGTCTAGCTCTTCATCAGTCATTTTTTGCAGCTGAGCACCTGAAATCGCCTCTTTTCGGCTCTTCATGATTCCTAGTTCTTTTGCGATTGCTCCAGCAGTCACGACATGATCCCCTGTGATCATGACCGTTTTGATGCCCGCCTTTTTGGCGCGTGCAATAGCTGCTTTTGATTCTGGGCGAGGTGGATCGATCATCCCGATCAGCCCCATCAAACGTAAATTTTTCTCTAAAGCTTCTGAAGTAATTTCTTTCGGTTCTTCTTCATGGATCGCATAGCCTACCGCAATAACCCGCAGGGCTTTTTTCCCAAAGCGGTCATTGACAATCGCCGCTTGATCCACATCACCATAATGAAATTTTGGATATAAAACGTCGAAAGCGCCTTTTGTAATGGAGATAAATTTCTTCCCGCGCTTATGTACAGTCGTCATCATCTTTCGATCTGAGTCAAATGGTATTTCTCCAATTCGCGGATATTTTTCTTCCAGTTCAGCTTTCGTATGATAATTTTCTTCCACGGCGCGAACGATCGCCGCTTCCGTTGGGTTTCCTTTGATTTCTAATTCATTGTCATCATTTTCTACAATGACATCGGTACACAAGGCTGCGATGCTCAGAACCTCCATCGCTTCTTCCGTCATGCCTTCTTCTGTATCTACTACAGAATCACCATGAGTCCAAACACGACGAACCCGCATTTTATTTTGCGTCAAAGTCCCAGTCTTATCTGAACAAATGACGTTTGCCGATCCAAGCGTTTCTACTGCTGGCAAGCGTCGAATAATCGCATTTTTCTGCGCCATCTTCTGTACGCCAAATGCCAAGGTTAAGGTCACAATAACGGTCAAGGTTTCTGGAACAGCGGCAACTGCTAATGAAATTGCCGTGATAAACATGTCCAGCATTGGTTCTCCTTGCATCTGACCAATGAAAAACACAAAAGCCGCAGCTGCCAAAGCGATCAAACTAATGCGTTTGCCTAATTGATTTAATCGTTTTTGCAGAGGTGTTTTTTGAGTTTCATCACTATTTAAAAGGCCAGCGATTTTCCCCATCTCAGTTTTCATACCCGTCGCCGTAACAATAGCCTTTCCGCGACCATTTACTACTGTCGATCCTTTGTAAAGCATATTCAAACGATCTCCTAATGAATCGTCCTCTTCGCCCTGATACTCTGGATCCTTCATTACTGGTTCACTTTCCCCAGTCAATGCCGACTCTTCCACTCGTAATTGCGAAGCTTCTGCGATTCGCGCGTCCGCCGTGATCATCGATCCTGACTCAAGCAGTAATGTATCACCCGGTACTAGGTCTTCTGCATCCACCTCTTCCTGCTTGCCATTTCGTATAACAGTAGCGGTTTGTTTATTCATATCTTGTAAGGCTGATAATGCTTTTTCCGCATTGCCTTCTTGGACGATTGCTAAAACTGAATTGATCACAACGATCGCAATAATTAGAAAACTCTCGAAATAATCGCCATGGTCTGTAGCTATCGCAGTGTATAAAGATATCACCGCGGCCACCAATAATATAATCGTCGTAAAATCAGTCAAACTATGGAAAAATTTTTTTACCAACGATTCTTTAGGCGCTTCATCAAACTTATTTTTTCCGTTATTTTTTACTTTCTCTTGGACTTTTTCATCTGTCAGTCCATCATTCAAACTAGCATCATATTCGCTAACCACAGCATCCACTGTCTCTTTGTAGGGTTCCATCCTATTCCTCCTTTTGTTATAAAAAACCTGTCTATATTATTACTATAACACAGAAAAGTACGTGAACTCAAAGCATACACCTTGTCTTTTCGTCAAAAAGTAACAAATATAGATATCTAAAATAACCAGGTGTAATCGCTTCCATATTCTGATAACTTGTGCTATATTATAGATACAAGGAAGGAGGAACTTAAATCATTCGAAGGATTTCTCGATAGGTAAGTAGAAAAAAGTAAACAATAAAATTGTTAGTAATACAAGATTCACCGAAAAGTTGTCAAAATGTATGTGTGAAGTATTTCTTTTATAAATAGTGAATGCGTATCAGAGGTTGAGTAGTACATCAAACACACAAGTAAAAAGATACGTAATTAAGATAAAGTTTCTTAAAACTGAATAAAAGTGAAAACGTAGTAAAAACAAATATTTATGTTTATAGTCAAGAAATTCATGTAATACTTTACATGTATCAATAAAGTAATATAAAATTCGAATGATTTAATCCTTCCGAAATTCTAAGAGCCAGGCTTATCGAGAGCCTGGCTTTTTTTGGCGAGTTCGACTTTTAGCAGGTTGCTTAGTTAGAGAGAAGTCTGCTTGATTAAGAGATATAAAGTACGAGATGTATAGTCGATTCGTATGCGTGGCGGGAATAAAACTCATTTTTCATTGGTCTAGAAAAATGAATTGTTTACTTCGAGATAGCTGTCAGTTTTTCTTCCTCCTTCAGCTTCTAAGGACCTGTTTTCAACGACAAAAAGGCACTAAACACTTGCCTGCATCTAGCGCCTTACTTTTTTTTCGATTATTTTACGAACATCGCGTCGCCAAAACTGAAGAAGCGATAACGTTCCTCTATGGCATGATGATAAGCAGCCAACGTTTTTTCACGTCCGGCAAATGCACTTACCAACATCACTAATGTTGATTTTGGCAAATGAAAATTGGTCGAAAAGGCTTGAACAATTTTGAATTCATAGCCAGGGGTGATGAAAATATCGGTCCAACCGCTGTCAGCTTTGATCTCACCAGCAAATTTCGTTCCGATCGTTTCTAAGGTACGAATTGACGTTGTCCCTACTGCTACGATTTTTCCGCCATTTTCACGAACGTCATTCAATTGGGCAGCAGCCTCTTCTGTTAAGCGATAAAACTCACTATGCATTTGATGCTCAGCGATATTTTCAACACTTACTGGTCGGAATGTGCCTAGTCCTACGTGCAAGGTCAAATAAACCAGATTCACACCTTTTGCAGCGATCTTTTCTAATAATTCCGGCGTGAAGTGCAGACCAGCTGTTGGTGCTGCCGCAGAGCCATTTTCCTTTGCGTACACGGTTTGGTAACGTTCTGGATCTTCTAAGCGTTCTTTGATATATGGTGGCAGTGGCATTTCACCAAGAGATTCCAAGTTTTCTAAAAAGATACCTTCATAGGAAAACTCCACAATCCGCCCGCCATGTTCTAATTCTTCTTTCACTTCTGCACTTAAGCGGCCATCCCCAAAGACGATCCGAGTGCCGACTTTTGCACGACGCGCTGGCTTGATCAACGTTTCCCATTCATCCCCTTGGGTATTATTCAGCAACAATACCTCCAAGTGCCCTCCAGTTTCAGGCTTTTCGCCATATAAACGAGCAGGTAATACCCGTGTGTCATTCATCACTAAGGCATCTCCTGGGCTCAATTCTTCAATAATTTCATCAAAATGCTTATCCTCGATTTGGCCAGATTCTCGATCTAGCACTAATAAACGCGAACTGTCACGTTTTTCTAGAGGGGTCTGGGCAATTAGTTCTTCAGGTAAATCAAAATCAAAATCTTCTGTGGTTAACATAGCTTCTCCTCTTTTCCTCCGCTATTCTATCATGGGTCAATCCTATTGAAAAGCACTGTGCTATTTTCTTCCTCACGATGTAAATAGAAAAAAGACCAAAATTGTTGGAATTTTTTTTTAGTGATAAAAAATGTTTTTTATGAGCTCTGATACTCGATGTAGAGACTCAAAGCAACGATGAAAAATCATTCTAAGAACGTTATTCACCATCCAATGAAATCGGTTTAAAATGCTTCTTTTTGACCAAAAAAGAGCGGTCTATTTGTTTTTAAACGCGTCTTGTTGCATACTAAAATTATAACTATGTTCATTTTTTTACATTCAATTGATACTTTTTGCTGTTCTCATTTGAGATCTAACAAACGATATTGACCGTAAAAAAGGAAAAAAATTGGAAGATTTCCAACAATTAAAAAGGAGCAAAGAAGATGATTGAATTTGACCACGTTTCTAAAATTTACAATGGAAACAAAGTAGCAGTGGAAGACGTCAACCTTTCTTTCAATAAGGGAGAGTTTATTTGTTTGATTGGGACCAGCGGAAGCGGAAAAACGACTACCATGCGAATGATCAATCGTATGATCGATCCAACTAAAGGAACAATCAGGATTAACGGGGAAGATATTCAAAAGAAAAATCCCGTTGAATTACGCCGTCAGATTGGCTATGTCATTCAAAATATTGGCTTGATGCCACATATGACAATTCGCGACAACATTACTCTTGTTCAACGACTATTGAAAGTCGATAAAGAAGAACAGAACAAAACCGCAGAAAAAATGATTGACCTAGTGGAATTGCCGCGAGACATGCTGGATCGTTATCCCCATGAATTATCAGGTGGACAACAACAGAGAATCGGGGTTGTTCGTGCGCTTGCGGCTGACCAAGATGTCATTTTGATGGATGAACCCTTCGGTGCCTTAGATCCGATTACTCGTGATTCATTGCAGGACCTTGTAAAGGATTTACAAGAACGGCTAGGGAAAACAATCGTATTTGTTACTCACGATATGGACGAAGCATTAAAATTATCGAACCGGATCGCCATTATGGATAACGGGAAAGTCATTCAATTTGATACACCAGAAAATATCTTGCAAAATCCGGCCAATGAGTTTGTCGAAGAATTATTAGGTGAGGATCGCTTATTGCAAGCAAAACCAGATACCACAACAGTTGGCGAGATCATGATGCACACAGCTGTTTCCATCACCCCAGAAAAAAGCCTGCAAAATGCGATTCGCCTAATGCGGGAAAAACGGGTAGATACTCTTTTAGTCGTTGATGAGGACAATATCCTGAAGGGCTTTGTTGACGTTGAAACAATCGACCGCGAACGTCGGCGAGGAAAAGCGACAAGCATCGGTGATATCATTAATCCAAAGGTTTTCTACGTGAAGGAAAAAGCTTTGGTACGCGACAGTTTACAACGGATTCTGAAACGCGGCGTAAAATATGTTCCCGTTGTAGATGAAGGCAATCACCTTGTGGGTATTCTAACAAGAGTCTCACTTGTGGATATTATCTATGACGTTCTTTGGGGTGAGGAAGATACTTTCGGAGATGCAGCTGAAAACATCACTAGCGAGGAGGCGTAATTATGCAAGCATTCATCAATGAATATGGTCGGCAAATGCTGACAAAAAGCGCTGAACATTTATACATCTCAGCCATCGCTTTAGGCTTAGGGATTCTCGTTGCTGTTCCTTTAGGGATCGTATTGACCCGCCTGCCAAAAATTTCAAATTTAGTAATCGGGATTGCTAGCGTTTTGCAAACCATCCCCTCACTTGCCTTATTAGCACTGATGATCCCTTTCTTCGGTGTAGGAAAATTTCCGGCGATCATCGCGCTATTTATTTATTCGCTTTTACCAATTTTGCGAAACACCTTTATCGGTATGAAAAATGTCGATCGCAATTATCGTGATGTTGCAAAAGGAATGGGCATGACCAACTTGCAATCGATCTTTACGGTTGAATTGCCTATAGCGGTTCCGACGATCATGGCAGGGATTCGTTTAGCTGCTGTCTATGTAATCGCATGGGCTACACTCGCTTCTTATATCGGCGCAGGCGGCCTAGGTGATTTGATTTTCAGCGGGTTAAATAACTTCCAACCGCCTTTGATCATCGCTGGAACTGTTCCAGTTATTTTAATGGCACTGGTCATTGATCTGCTTTTAGGATTATTGGAAGATCGGATGACTCCGGCAGCACTAAGGAAGGAGGATTAACCCATGAAAAAAATAAGAATGTTCGTTTTACTGGGACTTTCCCTACTATTCCTAAGCAGCTGTTCTTTTCCTGGTCTAGCCTCCAACGATGACGAAGATACTATCGCTGTCACCGGAGGAATCACCTCAGAAATGCAAATTCTTGGAAGTATCACTGCTGGAATGGTCGAGCATTATACTGACAAGAAAACGACGGTGATCAATAACCTGGCCACCAATATGATCAATCATCAAGCGATGTTGAAAGACGACGCGTCCATCTCATCCGCACGTTATACAGGAACGGATTTATCTTCCATCCTGCAGCTGCCTGCGGAAAAAGATCCTAAAAAAGCCTTTACCATCGTCCATGATGAGTTTGAGAAGCGCTTTGATCAGACGTGGCTTCCTTCTTACGGCTTTGACAATACGTATGTGTTCTTAGTTCGAAAGGACACCGCGGAAAAATACAACCTGAAAAAGGTCAGTGATTTGAAACGCGTTGCGGGAGAATTAAAAGCTGGGGTAGATACCTCTTGGATTACGCGTAAAGGTGATGGCTATGAAGGCTTTAAGCAGGCTTATGGTTTCGAGTTTTCTTCTATTCTGCCTATGCAGGTCAGCCTCGTCTATGATGCGTTGTCCGCGAAAAAAATGGATATCGTTCTCGGTTACTCAACAGATGGCCGTATCGCTAGCTATGACCTTGTAATGCTAGAAGATGATTTACGCTTCTTCCCGCCTTACGATGCGGCACCGATCGTTTCAAATAAATTATTAAAAACCGATCCAGAGGTCAAAGACGCGTTAGAACGTTTAGCTGGAAAAATCTCTACTGAAGAGATGCAAAAGCTCAACTATCGGGCAGATAATGACCTTGTGGAACCACAAATCGTTGCAGAAGATTTTCTAAAAGAACATAACTATTTCGAAGGGAAGTGAGCGTAATGCAAAATTTAAATACATTTCAACAATTCATTCAATACTATCAAACGAATGGCAGTATTATTTTCACGCAATTTATACGCCACTTCTTGATTTCGATTTACGGAGTAATTTTTGCGGCAATCGTCGGGATTCCTCTGGGGATTTTCATCGCTCGGCATACAAAATTAGCTAACTGGGTAATTCGGCTAGCTAATGTCATTCAAACCATTCCCTCTTTAGCGATGATTTCCGTTTTAATGATCGGGATGGGTCTTGGTGTCAATGTCGTAATTTTGACCGTTTTCTTGTACTCACTGCTACCAATCATCAAAAATACCTATACCGGCATGCGGCAAGTCGATAAAAATGCGTTAGATGTCGGAACTGGCATGGGAATGACCAATTGGCAGCGGCTATATATGATCGAGCTTCCATTATCTGTCTCAGTGATTATGGCCGGCATTCGGAACGCACTAGTCGTAGCGATCGGAATTACTGCCATCGGCGTCTTCGTTGGAGCCGGCGGATTAGGTGATATCATCATCCGCGGAACCAACGCAACAGACGGGACCGCAATCATTTTAGCAGGTGCTTTACCAACTGCTTTGATGGCAATCATGACCGACTGGATTTTGAGTATCGTCGAACGCAAACTCGATCCAGCTACAAGGACAAGTAAATAAGTCGTAAAACAAATGCTCTCCAATCATTTATACCAATGGTTGGAGAGCTATTTGTCTATTTAAAATCTTTTTCATCCTCAACAATGAGCTTCCGATCATCCACTAGTGAACGATACCAATAGGCTGATTTCTTCAATGATCGCGTACGTTGTTCATCTAATTCAATGCGAACCAACCCATAGCGGTTTTTAAAAGCATTCATAGGTGAAACACAATCGGTAAAGGCCCAAAGCATGTACCCCTCACAGGTCGATCCGTCTTCAATCCCTCGCAATAGATGGTAGAGATGCTGTGAAATGAAATCAATGCGATAATCATCCTGAACGATGCCATCCTCGTTTTTATACAATTCCTCTTGTTCGCGGCCCATTCCATTTTCTGTGATCAACCAAGGAATCGGTCGGTAATTATTTTTTAGATACATCGACATGTCATACATAATCTCTGGGTAGATTTCCCAGCCGCGAGAGTTATTCATGCGTTTCCCAGGAAGATCAAAGCTCTCATAATAAGCTTCTGGATGGAAGGGCGTTTGATCATTCCAAGCATATCTTGGCGCACGGACGCGTTTTGGATAATATTGATTGATCCCAAGAAAATCAACGGGGTTGTTTTTGATAACCTCAAGCTCCTCGTTTGTCGGCTCAAAATAAATCTCATGCTTTTTACATACTTGAATCAGTTCCTCAGAATATTCACCGTTAATCATCGGATCAAAAAATACCCGATTAAAGAACAAATCATACATTTTTGCTGCCTGAAGATCTTCCACAGAACTTGATCTAGGATAGACCATTTCAGGATTCAAAATGCAGCCGATCCGTCCGTCATTTTGTGTCCGATGATAGCATTCAACTACTCTGGCCGTGGCTAAGGCCTTATGATAGTTCCACAGCATCCATTTTTTCGTGTTTTGTTCATGGGGCCAGCGCGCGGCGTCCAAATAGCATCTGGTTTGAACGACAATCGGTTCATTAAAGGTGAACCAATTTTTCACGCGATCACCATAGCGTTCAAAAGCAATCTGTGCGTATTGTACATATAGCTCAAGGACATGTTTAGAAGACCACCCATCATAGGTATCCAGCAAATAGGACGGCACCTCGTAATGCTCTAAACAGATCATTGGCTCTACTCCTGCTTCAATCTGCCCATCAATGATCTCATCAATGTGTGCGGCATACTCCTCATCTACGATCAACTTTTCGTAGTCTATAAAAAAGCGTGACCAATTGATGGAGGTTCGATAATGAGTCAAATGAATCTCCTTCATCAACGCGATATCTTTCTCATAATTTTCCATGAAATTTGTCGCCACGGCTGGACCATAGCCTTCATGCCAAACGAACCGTTCGTTTTTATACCAGCTGTCGATAAAAGAGTCTTGCCCTGCTTTTTTTCCTTTCCAGCCCTCTGTTTGCCAAGCCGATGCTGCTGCTCCAATTATAAAATCTTTCGGAATTGAAATTTCCATTAGTTGCCTCCTAGTTCATAATAGTGTTACGCATTTTCTATTGCTGCTTTGTTCGAAATTTTGACAAATGGTAAATAGATTAAGATAGATACGATGATACAAATAATTTGAGTAATCACTGCTCCAATATCACCGGCTGTCGCAAGATAAGCATTCACGATTGGCGGCATTGGCCAAGGAACCATCACCACGGCTTTTGCCGCAAAGCCTAATGAGGTCGCTACATAACCGATCGTTCCAGTAATCAATGGGGTTGCAATAAACGGGATCTCTAAAATCGGATTAAGCATGATCGGCATTCCGAAAATCACCGGCTCATTGATATTGAAAATTCCGGGAGCCAAGGATAATTTGGTGATTTCCCGCATATCGTCTCGTTTACTCACGAGTAAAATCGCGATCAATAAACCGATTGTAACCCCTGAACCGCCCATACTCATATACATATCCCAAAAAGGCATTGTGATAATATTAGGGATCTCTTTTCCCGCTTCAAAGGCTTCGGTATTCACAGCGATAGCAGCTAACAGTAACGGTTCACGTACAGGCTTCACCATCTGGTTCCCGTGGATTCCAATGACCCAGAACACCTGCGCAATAAACATTAGCAGCAGGATTCCCGGCAAGCCTTGAACGATCCCTTCTAACGGTCGTTGAACAATATTATAAATAATGTCATACGCATACATTCCCGTCGCTGCTTTTATCGCAAAGCCCGCAGTTGCAATGATAGCTACCGTTAATATGGTCGGAAATAAAGCTGAGAAGCTTTCCGATACATTGGTGGGAACAGTATCCGGCATCTTTAACTTCAGGCGCTCCTGCCGTCCTAGCCAACAATACAACTCAATTGAAGCAATCGCCACAAACATCCCGAGGAATAATCCTTTCGTATCTGTATATTGTTTCGCTAAGACATTTTCGGCTACGACAGTAATGTTATCCGCATTTATATACTCGTAGACAAAGGGATTGACTGATAGATAACTCATCACCGCGACAATTCCCGGAAAAATGCCTTTCACGTTGTTCAACTTAGCCAACTCGATACCGATCAGAAAAACTGCGTAAATCGTTAGAAAACTCAAAGTAACATAACTTACAGCTGATGATATCGGTTTCAATTCTGCTAAAAAGCTCAGTGCCTTGATTCTCGCTAAACCATTTTCATTGTCAAATACCATCGCTGAGAACAAGGTTCCAAACGCTCCGGTAATGATAACTGGGATTAAGGAAGCAAAAGCATTCTTGATTACCATGATGTAACGAAATGAATTGACCTTCGTCGCAAAATTACCAAGAACTTCCGTAAGTTTTCCCATAAAGCCGTTTTCCATAATACTCCTCCTCGTAATTGATTCTTGCTTTTCTAGTTTCCAACTATGCTATACTTTTCTTACAAATTATAAAAAAACACAATAAAATCGGAACATTATTCTCTTTAGTAATCGATTACATTGTCAATCTAATACAGTTTTAAAAATTTGTAAATTCAAGTTGTCTTTTCGGAAAAATTTGGAAACCTTAGTCTTATCAACTTGCTTTTTAGCATGAAAGGAGAAGAAAATGGCGTTTTATCAAGACATCGCAGTCGACCTAAGAAAGCAGATCATTGATGGTATTTATCCCAAAGGCTCTAGATTACCAAATCAGGCAGAATTAGCGAGACATTACAGCACAAGCCGCGTAACGATCCAAAAAGCGTTGAAAAGCCTTCAAATCGAGGGATTGATCGAAGGCCGACAAGGATCAGGCTCTTATGTAAAGGGACCTGAATCGGTCTATGATTATGACGCTAGTATTTATGGCGGCATGACAAAAAAACTGGGACACCTAGGAAATCTAAACAGTAAAATTATTTCCTTTGGCGTGACCTTCCCCAGTGAAAAGGATCAAGAAAAACTGAAGATCGGTAAAAATGATCCAATTTATGATATTATTCGGCTTCGTATGCTAGACGACGAGCCCTTAGCAATTGAATACACGGTGATGCCTGTCCTACTAATACCGGGAATCAGCGAGGAAATCCTAAAGAATTCAATCTATCAGTATATCCAAGAGGAGTTGCATTTAAAATTCGGACAATCCCATCGCCGAATCAAGGCCGACAAACCTGATCAATATGACATCGAATACCTTCATTGTCAGCCAGACGATCCAGTCTTAGAAATCGAGCAGACGGTTTATTTGGAAAACGAGCAACCTTTTGAATACTCTCAAACGCGACATCGTTACGATAAAGGCGATATCACGATCGTAAACAAATCCAGCAGACACATTTACCAGTTGTAAAGCATTCATTTAGCAAATTCTCCAAAACGCAAATATCCTCTTCCTTTAAAAAGGAAGAGGATATTTGCTATTCTATAAACTTAGTACGACTAAATTAACTATTCAACAATTCATAACCGACTTCCTCATCACAAATCAAAACATTAATCAATTTACCATTGATTGCACCGAGGGTTGCCGTTGCTCGTTTTTTTGAGCAGACTGCACCAATGCTGATTGGAGATAGCCGAAGTGAATCCAGACCACTAGAAATTGGAAACTGATTACGGTATTGAATTTCTTTTCCTTCGACATCAAAGGCCCGACCGATCATTGTCCCCACAGCTCCTTCAGCGAGCAGGTCGTTCAAATCATGATTATCTAATATCCCTGAAGAAACGAGCGTATTCCGTGTCGTTTCGATATTTCCGATTCCGCTAAAAGCCACATCAATCTTGCGTCCCAGCGAAATATTCAAATCGATTTGCGGCTGAGCCAGTAGTTCCTCCTGAAGCTTCCGGGAGTTAACGAACGCTGGTGCATTGAAGAATTCATGACGACCGTCCAATTTTTGAGCCAAGCGAAAAACTAACTCGTTGCCATCCATCACCGTTCGGTTCGGCCCTAAGCTTCCGGTCAACTGGACCACATGAACATTTTTCAGCTCATGATCTGGGAAATGTTTTACCATTTTTTCAACAGTTCTCCCCCACGAAATCCCTAAAAGCTTGTCATCTGCTAAAACTCCGTTGATATAATCAGCCGAAGCTTTACCTACATTGTCGAGATTGAATTCATAATCTCCCAAGCTTTTTACCACAATGACCTCCAAAAGATCGAACTTTTCCTTTAGCTTCGTCATCAGCGCATTGTTGCGTTCAAAAGGCGCTTCAATCGTGATTTTGACGATCTGCTTCTCGCGTGCTTCCTCCAGCATTCTGGAAATGGATGGACGTGATACCCCAATTATTTTCGCAATATCGTTTTGGTTCATCCTATCTAAGTAATACATTTCTGCTACTTTTAATAATGTAGAAATATCATTCGCCATATTATCCTCCTAGTTCAAATACTGGATCGTCATCCTCTAATTATGTAATAAAGTTGTCAATCATTTTCAAAGCCGTGACTACACCGTCTTCATCATTCGTCGGACAATGCCAGTTAGCTGCCTGTTTTAATTCACTCGTTGCATTTCCCATCGCGATGGATTGCGAAAAGCGTTCAAAAGAAGAAAGATCGTTGCCATTATCCCCCACGACAAAGACCTCGCTGTCCGAAAGTTCGTAATAAGCTGCTAGTTTAGCTAAAGAGCTGCCTTTACTGACATTTTTCTTACCAAACTCGATCATCGTCGGATAGCCCTCCACACAGGTATAGTGTTTTGAAAAACGCTGTTCTACTCGGCTTTTGTTCTGTTTTATTATATCGGGGTTATCGCAAATAAGCAATTTGGAATATTTTTCAGTTGGTTCACCTTCGCTTATTGGACAAACCCTCAGCTGATTATTTGTCAAAAAACAAAATTCCAGTGTCCCAAGATTTATCGAAGGAAATGCTGTAATTGCTCCACGCTCATTAACCGCGATACAGGTCAAGCCATTTTCACAACAATAATTCGTTAGTTCTTGATACGCCGAAAAATCTAGCAGCTCCTCAACCAGTCTATCACCAGCCCCATTTTGAACCAGAGCACCATTAGCGAGAACATGGTAATCCTCTGCTATTCCCACTACTTGAGCATGAGGCAGTACTCCCGACAACGGACGTCCAGAACAAAAGGCGAAGGTGTACTTTTTACTTTTCGCTCTCTGGCGAATCGCATCTGCTACGTTTTTTGTCAGCCTGCCATTCGAATCCAGCGCTGTTCCATCAAGGTCTAAAGCAACTAAAACCATTCGAATCTCCTTTCAAAAAAAGGCTGGACACTTTATCCAGCCTTTTGACATATTATTTTCCCATCTCTTTTAAGGCCGCTAACGCTGCATCTAAAAATGTTTCTTCATCTAAACCAGTTAATAACCCAACAGAATTGATTTGTGGAATTCCTTCTGCATCGGCAGGATCGATTGGACTAGTAAAGGCGATCAAGTCAATATCGCCGTTAGAGACAGCTCCTTTGACCATTCCTGGATTTACTTCCTGAATTTCTACTTCATAGCCGTGTTCCTCTAATAATTCCACGATTCGCTCCCCCACCATGGCAGAACTAACTGTGCCGGATCCGCATACAGATAATATTTTGATTTCGGTCATCTCAAAACCTCCAATTTAAGTAGTTTTCGTGCTCACACTCCGATAAGTCCTTTTATCCATTATAGTATAACGCTTTCACGAAGTGGGGATTTTTAAAATTTAATTTTGCTAGTCACTGCTAAAACTTCCTCAGGTGTTGTCGCAGAACTGATTGCATCAAGATCGTCTTTGGTCTTAAAAACATTCATCAGTTGTCGTAGCAAATCCAGCTGCTTTTTCGGATGCTCCATCGCTAACGGGAAAAATATTTTACTTTGCAGTTTAATATCAGGACTGCCCATCATGGATACTTCAATCGGTTCTTTGGTTACGACGACACCCATGCCCGGCCGCAAGACATGCTCCGGATCTGTATGAGGAATCGCGATGTTGTGTCCATCTGCCGCTAGTCCCGTTGGGAAAACTTTTTCTCTAGCCACGACTGCTTCCACGTAAGACGGTTTAACTATTTCCGCCTTCTCAAATTCTGCCCCAATCAATTGGATAACCTCTTCAAATGAGTGAACATCTTGATTAAGTAAAATACAATTTCTTTCAACCAGATTTTTTTCTTCCATCGCAAACCCTCCTTTTATTGTTTATTCGGCTGTAGAACCACTTTGATTTCATTGCCAGCCATCACTTGTTCGATCGCTTCTTCCCATTGCTCTAATGGGTAAATTTTTGTGATCAAGCGTTCCGCATCGATTTTTCCCTGTTTCATCAGATCTAAGGTCAAATGCCAAGTGGAAGGTTTTTGCGAGCGCGATCCGATTATATTCATCTCACGCTGTACGATCGAATTCATATCCAATTCATTTAAATTTTTGCCAAAAACGCCCATTTGCACTAAGGTTCCCTTTTGCTTCAAATAATCAAAAATTGCTTTGATCGCTGGAGCTGCTCCCGAACACTCAAAACAATAATCCGCACCCTTACCATTCGTGAACTCTTTGATAATCGCTGTCGCATCCTCTGTCAGCGAATCAATCACTCGATCAGCACCTAATTCCTTAGCTGTCTTCAACCGCTCGGCATCTTGGGTGATCCCTACAGCGATTACTTTAGCTTCCACACTTTTCAACACTTGACTTAAGCATAACCCAATTGGACCAGGCCCGACAATCACTGCTACTTCACCCTTTTTAACTTGAGCCTTTTCCAAGCTGGCGTGAACTCCGCAGGCGATCGGTTCAGTAATCGAAGCTGCCAATAAACTAATCTTTTGATCCAATACATGAATACTTTCCTCACGAGTCAGCACATACTCGGCAAAGCTGCCGTTCACTTGGCTGCCTAGGCCTTTGCGATTTAAGCAAAGATTGTATTCTTTATTTTGACAAGATTCGCATTCACCACAGGTATCAAAGGTTGTTTCACTAGTGACGAATGCGCCTTTTTGAACTTTCGTGACATTTTCGCCGACCGCTTCTACTACACCAGAAAACTCGTGACCTAAAACCAGCGGTGTTTTTAAACGATCATACTCCCCTTTAAATCCATGAATATCTGTTCCGCAAATCCCCGTGTAAATAACTTTGACTAAGACTTCCTGATCCTTAGGTACAGGCTTCTCAATCTCTAATAATTCCATTTTGTTGTAGCCGGGTTCTGTTTTGACTAACGCCTTCATGCAACCACCTTTTCTTTTGGCGTATCTGGTTTTTCACCTTCCAAGAAGCTCCAAACTGCCTGTTTGTTTTTCTTGAATAGGACATACATTGCTAGGTAAAGTACGACAACGATTCCCATCCATAAAAAGTTTCCAGACAAGAATGCTAAGAAAATCAAGGCCATCACCGGATTGTACAAAATCCCAAAGCTGGTAATCATCATAGCTCCTTCTGGTATATTCACACCGACTTGTGCAGCCACTTCAGTAAAGTATGGTGCTGTTAACGTACATACATACAAACCAATTGTAAACCAAATGATACCCGAGATCACGCCTTTGAAAATATTTCCCTTCGATACACAAATAATCATTTCTACCATGTATGGCAATGCGATTAAATCGACTAACGGCAAGGTTT
The DNA here is from genome assembly GCF_018917525.1 of Enterococcus raffinosus. Lineage (GTDB taxonomy): Bacteria > Bacillota > Bacilli > Lactobacillales > Enterococcaceae > Enterococcus_A > Enterococcus_A raffinosus_A. Next base: position 60,096 of record NZ_JAHLOS010000002.1, read on the forward strand.
CGTTTCCTGGTAATACCATCGCCAGCAAGACCATGATTGGAATTAAAATCAGTCCCGTCATCAAAGTCGCAGGCTCACCATAACCAACCGCATCATTGACAGAGAGCATCCATTCACGGTTCTTTCCACTACCTTTCGCTGTTTTCTTACTGGCATTTGTTAAGCTGGTAAATGCCGAAGCAAAAATACTCGCAACTCGCGGGAAGATTGCCATAACAGCTGATACTGCTAGTCCCATTGTGAAAACACTGCCCCAACCATCTAAGCTCGTCAAATTGTTCAAGTTCCCCATGATTCCGATCAGCAGGCCAAGAAACAATCCTAAAGTAATCGGTTCTCCTAAGAAGCCTAATTTCTTTTTCAACGTTGCTGGGTCCCAATTAATTTTACCAGCACCTAATTTATCTAAAATCCAATTCATGATGATTGCATACGGCACCGAGGTAACATGGTGCGGCGCAGTTAAGGTCGTCCCTGGCAAATTATAGTAATTCGCCCAGCGTTTAGCGATCACCTCACCTAATAGCATGACATATAAATTCTGCACGATCATACATGCCATCGCCAACGCCATGTTACTAGTGATCAGATAAATCATTGAGCCCCAAACCATGAAAGAATAATTATTCCACATGTCACTAGGCATAAATACATCGGTCCATTTTAATAAGAATAATGCCACTTGCAAGACCAAACCTACTACTAAGAAAACCACACCAACCTGTGTCGAATAGGCAATGACCGAAGTCGCCTGCCAGCCTGTGTCAAATACCGGCAGCTTCACACCCGTCTGCTCGACCATGTTGTTGATAACCGGTGTCACGATTGGCACAAATGAATTCACGATCAAGTTGAACCCTGTCAACCCGATCCCAGCATTCAAGGCAGACTGAAAGGCTTTTTTAGGTTTTACCTTCAAAAATAATGCCACAATGAACAACATCACTGGTACAACAACGGCTGCTCCAAATGAACTTAAGATATTTTGTAACAACTCCACAATAATTCCTCCCTTTTCATGAACTTTTTTTCACTTGTTAGAACTTATGAAAAGTATCGCATGACATTTTACTGTTGTCAATGCTTTTATTGAAAACGATTACAGCTTATTTTATATCTGTTTATTCATATAATTGCGGATCCAACCATGAAATACATATTGACATTTGTTCTCTATAATGAAATAATGTAAAAAACAACATTGGAGGTTATACTATGCTGGAACAACTAAAAGAGACGGTGTGCAAGGATAATAAAGCGCTTCCTAAAAATGGACTAGTTTTATGGACGAGCGGAAATGTCAGCGCAAAAGATCCCGAAACAGAATATGTGGTCATCAAACCTAGCGGCATTCACTTTGACGATTTAACGCCAGAGAGCATGATTGTCGTAGATTTGAAAGGCAATGTCATTGAAGGTGAGCTGACTCCTTCTGTCGATACAGAATCTCATTTATATGTCTACAACCATTGTCCTGAAGTATTAGGTATCACTCACACACATTCTCCTTACGCGACAGCTTTTTCGATTGCAGGAGAATCACTACCTATATACACAACTACTTCTGCTGCCGTTTTCGGTAAAGAGATTCCACTGTCAGAAATCGCTGCTGTCGGCGAGAAAGCCATTGGAGCTGAGATCGTCCGTTGCTATCAAGAAACAAATTGTCCCGCAATTCTACTGAAAAACCATGGTGTCTTCACTGTTGGAAAGTCTGCGACAAACTCACTAAAAAATGCGGTTATCCTAGAAGAAACCGCTCAAAGCGTCTATTACGCCAGAACTTTAAACACCTCACTCAAACCATTAGAAGATTCCTATACTGCCGAAGTATATGACTTCTACCAAAATAATTACGGACAAAAATAAATAAACTAAATACATTAATACGAAAAAGGAGTTTTATCATGGCAAATCATTATACGGTCGCTGATGTAGAAAAAGCGGCAAAAAACATTCGCAAACATGTTCTAAAATTGACACTTGAAAGAAACGGCTGCTACCTCTCACAAGCTTGTTCATCAGCAGAGCTTTTCGCGACTCTTTACTTACGTGTATTGAACTTAAGCGAAAGCAAAGCACCTCGTTTACCTGGACAATTTCCGGGAACACCGTCGAAGGACAATATGGATTACATTCAAGGGGCTGAATATCACGGATCATTAAAAGCACCTTATGATCGATTCTTTATTTCACCGGCACATTATGCAGCACCTGTATATGCAGCATTGATAGAAGCAGATCGTTTAGATGAAGCCGCATTAGAAATGTTCAATCGTGACGGTTATTCAATGGAAATGATCGGTGCCAATCACACACCCGGTTTTGAAAACGCTGCCGGAACATTAGACCAAGCAATCAGCGTTGCAGGCGGTACAGCTCATGCCCGGAAATTACGCGGTGAAGAAGGTCGGATCTTCGTAATGATGTCTGATGGCGAAATGGAAGAAGGTCAATTGTGGGAAGCTATTCAGGCTGCGGTCTTCTATCAATTGGACAATTTGGTTTTAATCGTGGATATCAACGGACAGCAGGTCGAAGGCGAGACCAAGAAAGTGATGGCTATCGAGCCGCTAGAAGATCGTTTTACCGCATTTGGCGCTAAGGCGGTTTCAGTTAACGGACATGACATTGAGGCCATTGAAGATGCTGCCAAACAAGGCGAAAAGAACAAGCCGTTAGTGATTCTTTGCTATACCGATCCAACACAAGGTATTCCGTACTTAAACGAAAGAAGACCGATTTTACATTTTGTTCGCTTAAAAGAAGGCGAAGAATTCGACAAATACACGAAATTCTACAATGAAATGTAAGAGAAAAGAGGAAGGAGTTTTATTATGAAAATCGAATCGGATGTACATTCAAAAAATATGATCAAATTTGCACAGGAAAATGAGGATGTTTTGGTCTTGTCCGCTGACTTAGGTACTTCTTGTGAGGTCAAAGAATTCCCAAAAGTATTCCCTGAAAAGTATTTATCGATGGGAATCGCTGAGCAAAACATGTTAAGTTGGGCCGCTGGCCTAGCTCGCGAAGGCTTCCGCCCCTTCTTACACACCTTTGCAGTTTTTCTTTATCGCAGACCGCTGGATCAACTAGAAATGTCGATTGCTTATCCGAATCTACCAGTCTCTCTGTTAGGTTTCGTACCAGGAATCACGACTCCCGGCGGTGTTACTCACCAATCAATTGAAGACGTCGGTATCTTGCGAACAATCCCCAACATGACGATCTTCGATTGCGGCGATGCCACAGATGTTGAATCAGCATTGAATATTTGTAAAGAAGTCAATGGACCAATCTACGTCAGAATGTTGCGTGGCCAAATGCCGCGGCTCTTCTCTCCAGACAAACCAACGGAGTTCAACAAAGGCCGGGTCATTTCCGAGGGAGACGATGTCGCTTTATTCTCTAGTAGTATCTGTACCGAAGAAGCAATGCGAGCGACTCAATGGCTTGAGAAAAAAGGTGTCTCAGTTCAGCACGTTCATATCACGACACTTAAACCTTTCACCGATCCATTAGTGGTTGATTCAATCAAGAAAGTAAAACATGGTGTTGTTACCATGGAAAATCATGTCACCATCGGTGGTTTAGGCACCGCAGTCGGCGAAGTAATGCTAGAGCATCAACTGCATAAGCAATTAATCAAGGTTGGAATCAATGATGAATGGACACACGGTGCTTCGAAACCTTATTTATTAAAAAAGTATGGTTTAGATGCCGCTTCATTAATCCGTGCTGTTGAAAAAATCCTAGACAAAGACCTCGACTTCAATGAGGAAGAGCTCGAAGAAATTCGTTTAGAAGATTACGATCGCGTATAAAATAAAAGAGTTCCTGAGAATTGGTTTTCTCAGGAACTCTTTTTAAATGATGAATTCGCTAACTCCAGTTTGAAGATAACCCTTTACCGTTTTCGCTAACAAAAGCGGTGATTTAGGAATCGCATCCACAGTATCCCCTGCGATATGCGAAGTAATGACCAAATTATCCAATTCGAGTAAAGGATCATCCGCCTCTATCGGCTCCTCCCACACAACATCAATAGCAGCTCCAGCAATTTTTCTCTTCTTCAAAGCCTCAATAAAATCCGCTTTAACCAGAATACCAGGACGAGCAGTATTGATTAAATAAGCACTAGGCTGCATAAGAGCCAACAATTTCCTGTCGATTAAATTTTCCGTTTCAGGCGTTACCCGCATATGCAGAGAAACAATATCTGAATGCTTAAATAATGCCTCTAAAGAAACAAAGGTTAAATCAATACCAGATGACCGTACTGCTTCTTGATCAATAAAAGGATCGTAGGCGATCACCTTTACTCCAAGATTGACAAGTCGTTGTGCCACCATTTTTCCAATATGTCCCAGTCCCACTAAACCAACTGTTTGACTAGAAAGTGTCGTACGATAGGCATCATTCGGAAAATTTTTCGGCCATGCGCCCTGCATCACTGCCGCATGGGAAAGTGCAATATTTCTGGTCACTGAATAAATCATGCCAATGGTATAGTCTGCAACCGGTTCGGCGTTCCGAATGACATGAATAACTGGAATCCCCATTTCCCGCGCTAAACCAATATCCAGATGCTCTACCCCACCACGGCAGGTTCCAATCAACTTCAGATTCTGTGCATTTTCCAACAACTTACGAGAAACTGGAGCCACGTGAACGAATAAATAATCAGCATCACTTATTTCTTCCATAATCCTTTCAGGAATCGCTACCGATTCAGGACCGTTTTGTTCAATCAATTTTAACTTTCGCTGAAATTCTTTCGGAGAATCTTCCGGGTACCATTCTAAAGAAACAATCTCTACAGGCTCTGGCAGATCCATCATTTCAACCGCTTGTCTCCATATATCCACAGAAACAAATGTATCTCCGACAATAATTACTTTACTCATTGCTCATCACCTCGCCGCACTTCTCTTATTGTCCATAACTAGGAAAACGCTCGTGTACTTCAGCCATGTCTGCATCGTCCAATATTACTGGATCTCCAAATAAAGAAGCACCTACATGTAAACCCGCTAAACGTTCGATCTCACTGGCTACCGAAAACGCATCGTGCAAAGTCGGACCGCATGTCAGCAGCCCATGATTCGCTAAAAAACAAGCATAACGATTCTCCATCGCTTCAAAGGCGTACTCCGCCAACTTCTCAGTCCCAAAAGTCGCATATTCAGAACAATGAACATCATTACCTCCTGCAACCGCTATCATATAATTGGTCGCTGGTAAAGGCTTGCGGCAAGTCGCAAGAATCGAACTAAATGTCGAATGCGCATGTACGACCGCACGAATTTCAGCACCTCGCCGTTGATAATTAATCAAATGCATCTGCCATTCACTTGAAGGCTTCCTTGCTCCTTCAACAACCTTCCCTTCCAGATCCAGCAAAACAATATCCTCTACTGTCATCTCAAAATAATCAATGCCACTAGGTGTGATTGCCATCAACTGTTTTTCAGGGTCATACATGCTGATGTTTCCGCCAGTCCCTGCAGTCAATCCCGTCGAAATCAATTTTTTGCCATATTCTACTAGCTGTACCTTTTCCGCATCCATCATACGCACCACTCCTTTTTGAAATTATGTTCAATTTTCAGAAAATATTTTCTATAATAAAAATATCATCTTCTGATTAATTAGTCAAATAAGAACAATAGTTCATTTTTAAGAAATAATTATCTTCCATAATTCTCTGATAGCGCCTAAAATCTTTGAATCCTCTCTTTTCGCGTCACCTACCCCGTGGTATCATTTATGAACAGTTAGCGTTCTGGTACCAACGAAAACGATGTTATCTGTCTAAGGACTTCGGATAAAAATGAGGGGAGTGGTGAAAATGAAGGGCTTGGTCTGTAACTATTGCGGTGGAAATCAGTTCGAAAAAACAGAAGCTGGCTATGAATGCAGCTATTGTCACGCGGTCTATGAGCTTGATGCACCACCTCTAGAAAAAAGACAACCGCAGAAAAAGCCGGCGTTCATTATAAGTATCACACTGTTTCTTATTGTAGGTATTCTTTTTATTAGCAGTATTCTTATCCCCTTTTCACTGAAGACAACTCCTTCAAAGAGCGGACCCAAATTGACTACATTTAAACCTGTCACCAGCGCTAAAAGCTCGACAGATTCGACAACCTATTCGCCTAGCCAATTGAAGAATCCTGAGCGAAACGTGAGAATCGCTGAGCTTTCATTGAACCAAGCGGAGATTGATTTAGCGCTCGTGTCAGCGGAAGAATACGGCGGCGACAAGACGGAAGAATTTAAAGAACGAGTATCAGCCGCACAAAAGCAACATGATACTCTTGAAAAAAATCGTCTAAGAACACCTCCAAAAGAAGACATGATTATCGAGAATCCTAATAGCGAGTTCGCTGTAACAACTTATTATCGAGAAGCTGGATTTCTAGCCGCTTACGGACCAGATTTCGATCAATACTCCAGCTCAGATATTTTACGGATTTGGGGGCAGCCAGATGAGATTGTTACAGATTCCGAGCAAATTCAAAAAAAGCTTGCTCTTAAGTTTGATGAACAAAATAATCCCATCAATTATGAAGCAAAGATGCTTAGAAAGCAGTGGCAGCAAGGAGAATTGACTTGGCGAGAGGTTCGTGCCTTCATCGCCATAAACACGGATAATACTTTTGGTGGATTCACCAAACTATTTGTTTACGAAAAACAGGGAAAACCCAATGTTTATTTTAAAGATGATCAGGTAGGATATGTCACCCCAATCGTGCGTTACATTTACTTTAATCGTCTACCAGAACAATATTCTCGCGCTGGATTAGGTAAATATCCGGATGACTTCCCTGAAAATTACGGATCGGATGGACTCTATCATGAAAAGTAAAGAATGTATGAATTGCGGTAGCACACATTTCCATAAAGTCGATCAAGGTTGGAAATGTGATTATTGTGGAACGATTTATTTGAAACCGCAAAAAAAGGATTTATCACAAAAAGTGCAGCAACAAACTACGTTCCCGAAGAAATCTCCTAGAAATAGGGTTCTAGCACTAAGTTTCGTTATTTTACTCATCATCGGTTCTATCCTTTTTATGATTTCTAATACCGTTTCCTATGAACCGATCGACACACAACCAGCAACCTCCAAACCAAAGGGTGCGTTTCCTGGAGAGTGGACATCAGAAATCTACGATAGTATAAAGGTCGCGACAGAGCATTACGATGCTGACAACGAAAAATACTCCTTTAAGGGCGGTGCCAGCTATGAAGAACTAGAAAAACTAGTTGGTCCGCCAGACAGAGTAACCAGCTGGGAAAAAGAAAAATATGGTATGCCTCCAAGATCGACAGCCACTTGGGATCAAACGAAAGACGGCGAATACGCCAATGGCTCTGTCACAATCACTTATGATAAACAAACAAAGATGATCACAGACAAAAGTCGATACTAGTAGACGATTTTCTAATAAAAAAGACCAATCATCCATTTATTCGGATGATTGGTCTTTGCTTTATTCTGATAATTCTTCAAATTGCGAGTTGTACAATGCAGCATAAAGTCCGTTTTGAGCCAAGAGTTCTTCATGACTTCCTTGTTCTTTGATATCTCCGCCTTGCATATAAAGAATCTTATCTGCATCCTTGATCGTTGATAGACGATGGGCGATAACAAACGACGTCCGGCCCTTCATTAGGTTGTTCATCGCTTCTTGAATCAATCCTTCTGTCCGCGTATCAACGGAGGAAGTCGCTTCGTCTAAGATCAAGATCGGTTTGTCTGCTAAGATCGCCCGCGCGATCGTCAGCAATTGCTTTTGACCTTGTGAAATATTCGAAGATTCTTCATTCAGCTCCATGTCATAGCCGCCAGGCAATGTTTTGATAAAGTGATCCACGTGAGCAGCTTTGGCTGCTGCGTAAACTTCCTCATCTGTAGCATCTAAGCGACCATACCGCAAGTTGTCCATGATTGATCCTTTGAACAACCACGTATCCTGCAAGACCATTCCGATATTCTTGCGCAGATCTGCCCGATTGAAGTCTTTGATATTGTGACCATCAATCTTGATTGCACCAGAGTTGACATCATAGAAACGCATCAACAATTTAACCATCGTCGTTTTACCAGCACCCGTCGGTCCAACAATTGCAACTGTCTGACCAGATTCAACATGCGAAGTAAAGTCTTGAATAACGATCTTATCCGGTGTATAGCCAAATCGAACGTGATCGAAATCAACCATCCCTTTTGCCTTATCAATTTGGACAGGATTTTCAGCCATTTGATCTTCTTCGTCTTCTGCTAAGAATTCAAAAACTCGTTCTGCCGCTGCCGCCATTGATTGTAGCATATTTGACACTTGGGCTAATTGCGCGATTGGTTGCGTCAAGTTACGTACGTATTGGATAAACGCTTGAATATCTCCGACAGTGATCGTACCGTTATAAGCCATCACACCGCCGGCAATTGCCACACCAACATATCCTAAGTTGCCGACAAAGTTCATGATCGGCTGCATCAAACCAGAAAGAAATTGTGATTTCCATGCTGATTTGAAGAGCACATCATTTTGTTCTTTAAATTCGTTTAATGAGTTTTCCTCTTCGTTGAACAAACGAACGATGGTGTACCCACCGATTGTTTCCTCAACTTTACCATTGATCACACCAAGATATTCTTGTTGCGTCTTGAAATATTTTTGCGAATTTTTCACGACAACCATAATCAACAGCAGTGAGATCGGCACGATCAGGATCGCGATACCGGTCATCTTCACTGAGATCGAAAGCATCATCACGATAACTCCGATAATGGTAAAGGTCGAAGTAATCAATTGCGTTAAACTTTGGTTCAAGGATTGCCCTAACGTGTCCACGTCATTCGTGATCCGTGATAAAACCTCACCGGTCGTGCGACTTTCAAAGTAATTCATTGGCATGCGATCGATTTTTTCAGATATCTCTTTCCGCATCCGATAAGTAATTTTTTGAGAAATCGTCGACATGATCCAACCTTGAACGATCCCAAATAGTGCAGCTACTACGTACAGACCTAACATGAAGAGTAGGATACCACCGATTTTGTCGAAGTTGATATCACCAGTTCCCTGATACTTCTTGATCAAGCCATTAAATAATTCAGTGATCGCCTTTGATAGGATCTTTGGTCCCCAAATATTGAAGATCGTTGAAGCTGCCGCAAAGATCATTACTAAGAAAACGGCGACTTTATAAGCGCCAAGATACGAAACCAATTTTTTGATCGTACCTTTGAAATCTTTCGCTTTTTCAACTGGCGCACTCATTCCCCGGCCAGGTCCGCCACCACGAGGGCGATTTTGTTTTTGTTCTGCCATTCTTTTCGCTCCTCCTTAATCCGCTTCTTCTATGCCTAATTCAGCATTGCTTAATTGTGACTGAGCAATTTCTTGATAGACAGCTGATGATTCCATCAATTCTTCATGACGACCTTGCGCTACCACACGACCTTCATCCAATACAATGATGTTATCTGCATGCAGGATCGTTGATATTTTTTGGGCCACGATGATTTGTGTCACATCCTTGACATTTTCAGCTAATGCTTTGCGCAACGCAACATCTGTTTTATTATCAAGGGCTGAGAAGGAGTCATCGAAGATCAAAATTTTCGGATTCTTCGCTAATGCTCGAGCAATGGATAACCGTTGTTTTTGTCCACCAGAAACATTGGTTCCTCCTTGAGAAATCGCCCGCTCAAAGCCTTTTTCATTTGAATTAATGAATTCATCTGCTTGAGCAATCTCTGCTGCCTTTTTCATTTGTTCATCTGAAATGTTTGCATCGCCAAATTTGATATTCGAAGCAATATCACCAGAGAACAGCACGCCTTTTTGCGGTACAAAGCCCATGATCTCATGCAGTTTATGCATGCTCATCTCACGTATGTCGATGCCGTCAATCGTGATACGTCCACCCGTCACATCAAACAAGCGCGGAATCAAATTAACGATCGTTGATTTTCCTGAACCTGTCGAACCGATCAAAGCGGTCGTCTCACCCGGTTTGGCAGTGAAATTAATATGATGCAAAACATCCGCGTCAGCATCGCCATAACGGAATTCGACACCCTCAAATTTCACTTCGCCTTTGAAGTCATGATCGTCTTTTGGATGTTCTGGATCTTTGATCGTTGGCTCTGTATTCAACACTTCATCCACACGACCAGCAGCGACATTGGCACGAGGTAAAATAATCGATACCATTGACAACATCATGAAGGCCATAACGATTTGCATGGTATACGTGATGAACGCCATCATATCTCCGACTTGTAATTGACCATTATCCATATTGTGTCCGCCGACCCATACGATCAAGACGGAGATACCATTCATCAACAGCATCATGATAGGCATCATCAATGACATTGCACGGTTAACGAACATTTGCGTCTTCATCAAATTCGTATTGGCAACATCAAAGCGCTCTTCTTCATATTTTTCACGAGAGAACGCGCGAATAACTGGCAACCCAGTAATAATTTCACGGGAAACCAAGTTTACCCGGTCAACTAAGTTTTGCAGAGCCTTAAATTTAGGCATCGTTGTAAGTAGTAGAGTCAAGACTAATACTAAAACGGCGGCTACTGCTACGCCGACGATCCAGCCCATGCCTGTTCCGGTCTTATAAACTCTGTAGACACCACCGATACCAAGGATCGGCGCATATAAAACGATTCGCATAATCATGACGATACCCATTTGAATTTGTTGAATATCGTTGGTATTTCGAGTAATCAACGAAGCAGGTGAGAATTTTTCCATTTCGTTGTTCGAAAATTCCAATGTTCGTTCGTATTGTCCAACTCGCAGGTTTTTACCAACAGTCGCAGCAACTAAGGAAGCAATTAATCCAACAATGATTGCCGCAACAGCGGATACCAAAGTCAAACCAAGCATTTTCGCGCCTGTCTTAATCATATAGTCCGTTTGGATTTTCCCTGTATTTACATCTAATGCTTTGTATTCCGCTAAAGTCAATTGAATTCCCACTGTTTTCAATGAGTCTTCACCGACATCGCCTAAGCTTTCTTTGGTTGCTTTACGTGCTGCTTCGACTTTCGCCGGCATTGCATCGTTCTTAGCTTTGATGGAGTCACCAAGTTTTTGAGCTTCTGCACCTTTCGCTTGGGCTTCAGCAGCTAATTTCTGAGCCTCCGCACCTTTAGCAGCCGCCGCTGCACCGTCGGTAGCTGCGGCAGCTTCTTTGCCAGCAGCTTGAGCTTGTTCACCAAGGGTTTTCGCCTCTTGTCCCAAAGCCTGTGCTTGAGCAGCATCCTTTGAGATAGCTGTATAGTCATTGATAACTTCTTTAGCTTCTTTGGCGTTACTTGAATCCTTTGAACGAGTGGAAGCAATCATCATCATCGGCAAATTAAAGATATCTGCTAACTTATCTTTTGTCATACCGTCTTGCAGATCTAATTTGTAAATATCAACTTTTTTACCATCAATGGTTTGAGTTGCTTCTTTATAATTATCCTTGATTGTTTGCTTCTCTTTATCGGTCATGAAAATCTCGATTCCCTGAAGCGTTGATTTTCTAATTTTGTCTGGCGTTGACTGTTCAAGTCCTCCTTGTTGAATACCGATATCAACGATATCTGAAGTTAAACTTGGCAAGCTCAGATCACTCGATGCCTGCACGATTAAAAGTAAGAATACGGCAATGATTGCATACCAGTATTTACCAAGATATTTAAAAATCTTCACTATTGATCACTTTCCCCTTCCATGGTTAATTTTTGAGAGTAGTCGACAAATTTGGCAGTCAACTCAAGATACTTTTTAGTATCTGCTTCTCCCATAAGCTCAAATACTCGAATAATTTTATTCCGCATCTCCAGCTTTTCAGCTTGGGCTACTTTTCTTCCGCTTTCTGTTAAACTGACGTTGATTCGGCGTCGATCATCAGGGTCCATTGTGCGACTGATCAGTCCGCGTTTTTCCAGATTTCCTAGCACAGCAGCGATCCGAGCAGTGGATAGATTTAAGGTATCAGCCAAATATTTCGGGTTGGTCGGCTCACCTATTCGATCCAGCAATTTAATGACGATATTGGCACCCTTGCTGCTCTTCTCAATCCTGCTAAATGCACCATGACGATTCTGAAACATCAGTTGCATCAGTTCACGTTCTGCCTCTTCTGCGTATGTCATCAGACTCCTCCTTCTTCCAAAAAATAACTTCCGTTTCATTAATACCTAATAGTGTTAGTAATTAATGCTGTTTGATATTACCTCTAATAGGAATTAAAAGCAACCCTTTTTGCTCAAAAAAAAGATGAATACGTTTTATCCTTTCTATTTTTTGAACTTTTTTTAGAAATAGAAAAGAGTGTACCAGATAACGGCACACTCTTAAAATTATTTCTTCAAATGATAGTTGTACGTACTGATAATGATATCGTCACGATAGGATAATCTAAAGCGCAAACGCAAAGCCGTTTGGTTATGCAACGAACGCTTCCATGTTCTGTTTGGAACAAACTCTGGAATCAAGACAGTCGTCGTATAATTATGTTCCTTCGCGTTTTTACTTACTCGGTCCACGTAACGGCTTACTGGATTTACAATCGAGCGATACGGCGAACGAACGACTGAGAAACGAACATCCGGGAACTTCTCACGAAACTCATGGCGAATCTCGCGCTCTTTCTCTTCGTTTTCCTCCAATGAAACGTGCATCGCAATCACGTATTCGCCAATCGAGCGCGCATAGTTAATCGCGCCGATATTTACTTGCGTCACATTTCCAACGAGTACGATAACAGTATTGCCCGCGTATTCGTGTAGCTCCACATCATCAACCAGACGCAATTGTTCCGCCACGTTTTTATAATGCTCATGCACTTTATAAAAGGCATAGATCAGAATTGGCATAATGATGAAGAAGGGCCAAATATCCGGCAACCGATAAACGAATAAAATCAAGACGATCGCAAAGGAAATCAAAGCCCCAATGATATTGGCAATCGATTTTCTAAACCAATGTTGGCCTTCTTTGCGCCATTTCAGAACCATCCCAGTTTGCGACAAGGTAAATGGAATGAACACTCCGACTGAATACAAAGGAATTAAACGTTCTGTTGAACCCTGAAAAATCAACAGCAGCACAATCGAACCTAAAGCTAATGTAATAATCCCATTAGAGTACCCAAGACGATCCCCACGGTCTTGATAACGATGGGGCAGGAATTTATCCTTCGCCAAATTATAGGCTAAGACAGGAAAGGCTGAGAAGCCTGTGTTGGCTGCTACAGCTAAAATCAAGGCTGTCACGAATTGCAGTAGGTAATACATGATCCCTTTACCAAAAACAGCTTCACCCACTTGTGATAAGACTGTTACTTCAGCAGTAGGAACAATGCCAAACCAATAGTTCAAAAAGGTAATTCCAGTAAAGAAGAAGCCTAGAATCAAGCCCATCATAGCTAATGTTCCTGCTGCATTTTTGGCACGCGGTTTTTTAAAGAATGGTACCGCATTGCTAATCGCTTCTACCCCGGTTAATGAAGAGGAGCCTGAAGAGAAAGCTCGCAGCAATAGCGCAATCGAGATTCCCGGAACAACCGCTCCAACTTGAGCCGTAGAATGAAGCGGTGCTGCTCCAGAAACGATTTTTACTAATCCCACAATGATCAAAATCGTTATCACCGCGATAAAGCTGTAAACGGGTACCATCAGTAACCCCGCACTCTCACGTAACCCACGCAAGTTCATCAGCATCAATAATAAAACAATAATGACAGAAATCAGGACGCGATGATGATACAAAGCAGGAATCGCAGAGGCGATAGCTTCAGCACCCGCTGAAACAGATACAGCAACAGTCAGCATATAATCCACCAGAAGCGAGCCTCCAGCGATTAAGCCGGCATTCTTCCCCAAATTCTCACTACTAACGACATAAGCGCCACCTCCATGAGGATAGGCATGAATAATTTGACGATAAGATAAAATCAATGAAGCCAATAAAATTAATACGACAAATGCAATCGGCAATGAATACCAAATCGCTGCTGCTGACAAGGTTACCAAAACGACGACGATCTGTTCTGTCCCATACGCAACAGAAGATAACGCATCTGATGAAAGCATCGCTAAAGCAGCGAAACGTGATAAATTTTGATCATCATTTTCAGACGACTTCAACGGTCGACCAACCAGCAAGCGTTTAAGATAATCCACTAGACTCACTCCTTGTTCCAAATAATGTACTTATTTTCTTTGCAGAAAAGTATGTTTGTTTTTACACTGTAAATTATTATTTCTATCAATAAAAATTCTTCTAAAAAAAAGCAAACAAGCGAAATATTACTCGTCATTAATCTAAAAGTCAATGCTTTTTTCAATGACTTTTCATACATTTAGTAAAACACGAAAACAGGCAAAACAACAGCAATACGCTGTTGTCTTACCTGTCGATTTTTAGTGGAATATTTTACTTTCATGAGCCACTTTTGTCAACTTCGTCAAATGAGGCTGCAAGAGTGGATATGCCCACGTTCCTAATATACCGAATACCACAAACAGAACAATCATGATTATGATATCGCCTGACGCATTCGGCCAATAGATTCCGCCAGCACTCTCACGCAACAAATTAACAGCATGGGTGAATGGCAGCCATGGATTGACCGCTTGGAAGAACTTCCCAGATACTTGGATCGGATAGTTCCCGCCCCCGCCGGAAATGGAGAGTACGAGAATAATAATCGCAATTCCTTTCCCGACTGTTCCAAAGAGCGCAACCAACACGTACACGATCATCATGAAGGCTAGAGCAACTAAAACAGCAAAGAGTACACTGTAAACTGGATTCTTCACATACACACCTAATAAGAACATATTTCCTAATGTAACAATCAAGGCTTGACCGACACTTACGACTAAATAAGTCAACATCCGAGCACCAAATTGTTCACGTTTCGTGTATTTGCCGCGATCTTTTTTGTCTAAGAAAAACTCAGTGGTAGTAACACTAGAGAATAGTACCGCACCGACCCACAAACACAAAGCCGTATAGAATGGTGTGCTAGCTGAACCGTTATTAGCGATTGGGTACATTGTATTCGTCTGTAAATCTACCGGAGTCGTGAAGAAGTCACTTTCCTTTTGCGCATCCAACTTCAATAGCTTCAAGACCTGACCGAAGTCAATCGTCTGATCGCCTTGTTGGATGGCATTCGCTGCTTTTTGAATCCCTGCTCGCAAGGATGGATAATCATTTTTGATCAGATCCGTTGCAAGATTTAAAGCCTGTTCAACCTCTGGCATTTTATCATTTGCCAGCTTCAAACTGCTGGTCAAATCTTTTTTCACACCAGGCCAATCATTTTGCATAAAGTTTGCTGCTAAACCTAATTTTTGTTCGACTACAGGCAGTTCATTGTTGTAGAGATCTGCACCAGTATTTATCCCATTGACGATATCATTCATATGACCGTTCAATAGAACGTTCGCATCATGAACTTCTTGGCCGATCGCCGGCATTTGTTTTTGATATTTTTCTAAGAAGGTGATCGCATTGCTGACGGTGCCTTCCGTCGAATTCAATAATGACGCAAAATCAATTTGCTGCGCTTGATTCAACACACCTTGCGCTGTAGTAATTGTATTGATTAGCTTATCAAGGATTGTGCTGACTGTTTGACTAATTTGTTGTGGGTCAATGCTTCCGATAGTAGAAGAAACACTATTGGCTGCATCTTGAACATCTGTTAGAAATTTTTCAACATCTTCTGCACTACCATTTTTTACTAAATCATCCAAAGTGGTTAAACGTTCATTTAAGATGTTTAAAGCGTTACTTGCATCAGATAGTGATTGTAAAATAGCCGATAGCTTTTGGCTAGCGTTAGCATCTCCATTTTTATCTGCCAGATCTTTCATATTTTGTATTAATTGGGATACTGATTCTATTCCTGCTTGTTGGTCTTTATTTCCTTGAATGAAGTTATTAATTACGTTACTTAAGGTAGCTCTTTCTTCAGGAGTTAATTTGTTATCTGCCACGGCAGTCTTAATCGAACTCGCTAAAGAATCAGTCGTCTCCGCCACCTGTCCAATCGCCTGCAACGTCACTTGCACACTGCTGGAAATACTTGGTACAGCTGATTTCAATTGTTCCGCACCATTTTTGGTCGTTGTGGCAAAGTCATCTGCCTGATTCCCTAACTTTTGAATATCTGGCAAGATCGTTTGAACTTGATGAATAATATTTAAACCTTGTTTTGCTTCGTTAATCCCATCATTCATGGTTTTTTCGATTTCAGCGAAGTCATTATCAACTTGTGCCAACTGATTTCCAGCTTGTTGGATTTCCGGGATTTTCTGTTGTAGCGTCAAGATGACACTGGCTTGTCGTTTGATTTCCGGCATTTTTTGATTCAAGGTGATCAATTTCTGGCCTAGCTCATCGACTTGCGGTACATAGGTTTCGATTTCGTTTGCCTTCGCTAATTTTTCTTTCAGCTCCGGCAATTTTCCTTGCACTTCGACAACTTCTTGCGTGTACTTGTCGATCTCGCCTAAATTGTCGTTGGTCGTCAAAATCAAATTTTTGACCTTGTTAATACTAACAAGATTCGCATCAATATCATAGCCGATCTCGTTAAAAACCTTCAGTAAGGTTGAACTAGCCGTCTTAATGAATTCTTGACTGATCTCTGTTTGTATTGAACCGGCACCTTTATCAGTGATTTTCGGTGCGATCGCATTGATTTTCTGGTTCAAATAATATTCGATTTTCGGTTTTTGAATATCACCAGAAGTGAAACTCAATAAATCCTTTGAAAATTCTTTTGGCAAGTAGATTCCTGCATAATACTTTCCTGATTTAACACCGTCGACAACTTGTTTCTTCGAGTCAACGAAACGCCAGCCGAGCTGTTTATTCTCATGCAGGTTCTTGATAACCTCGTCCCCGATTTCGACGTCCTTGTCTTGGAATTTTGCTCCGGTATCGGCACTGTAGACCGCAATCGGCAATTCCCCTGTGTTAGAATAAGGATCCCACAAAGCTTTGATATTAAACCAAGCGTAAAGGGATGGAATGATGACTAATGCAGCCATCAGAAAAATGGCGATCGGGTTTTTGAAAACGCGACGCCAATCTAATATGAACAGACTCCATGTGTGTTTAAGAGATTGAATAACTTTCATTGATTTCACCTACTATTTTTTCTCGCTGAACTAATGTAGCATGGAATTTCGGCTAATTTCAATTCTAGTGAGTCTCTGAAATCACCTTTTTTGACATTCCTTACAATTTGTCATAATTGTATCCCTTTTCACCTATGAAAAGCTAAAGAAATGCTTAAAGACTAAGTTTCTTTATCTTGATAAAGCGATTTAAAAGCTGGTCTGTCAGCTCCTCAACCATGTTGGAATCTTCTTTTTCTGATAGGTTCAAAATTGGAGTCGTTTCTACATCTCTCAGCCGAATTGGTCGAACCTGATTTCCTTCTTGTAGCAACGTAATCTCGGGATGCGGATTTTTATCACCACAAGGTCCAGCCACCAAATACGCCAATTGATAGCCGTCTTCAATTTCTCTTAAACGGTAATACCCATCTGCCAAATCCTCTGTTCCTTCAAAATTCGCTTTTACTAATAACCACTTCTGCTGATCCATATTAGTCCACCTTTTTTATAATGATTTTTCCAGCTGACGGGTGCCCTTCCAGCTTCTCATGAGCAGAAACAACACTTGCTAAGGTAAACGGCAGCACTTCCGCAATTTTCAACTGGACTTTATCAGAAAGCTCTGTGAATGCTGTTAATGCCTCGTGATCAGAATACTCTTTAGATGGCCCGAAAGACAAATAATTCCCCACCTTCTTTTGCTCGCTAGGCAACTCATTCAATGCTACGAAATTACCACCGGCTTTCATGATTTTCATGCCCGCTTCACCTACTCGTCCGCCTTTTGTCGCATCGATCACCGTATCGGCCCGATCTGTAAAAACTTCTCCGGCATCCGTATCATCATAAGCAACGAAATCATCAGCACCTAAACTGCGAACCAACGCTTCATTTCGTTTAGAGGCAGAGGCGAGGACCTTTTTTTCTTGTTCCTTTAAGAATTGAACTAGCAATGAACCCACAGCGCCTGAAGCTCCCTGTACCATCACCGTCTCACCAATTTTATCTCCCAATAAGTGAGTTACTAAGTTATAAGCAGTCAACCAAGGAGTTACCGCCCCAGCTGCAACTTCCCATGACATAGAATTAGGCTTTTTAACGACCTTTTTCCCAGGCACAACCACTTCTTCTCCATAGGTGCCTCCGACTGCATGAACAATTACCTCATCCCCAACTTTAAGATGACTGACCTCACTACCGACCTCAGTCACGATTCCCGCACCATCATTTCCTAAGACATAGGGAAAATTCAGCGTCCGAAAATCACGCATCGCGCCTTGTCGCAATGCCACATCATACGGGTTAATTGCGAAAGCTGCCAATTCCACTCGGACATGCGTTTCATCCATCGGACGTGGTTCTGCCTCGATTTCGATCAATACCTCTTTTGCTTTTCCATAATCCTTCATTGCAAAACGTTTCATCCTTATACATCCTCTCTAATAGAAATCATTGGTTGAAAACGAATCCCTGTGACCGTCTCCTCTTCGCCATTAAGTCGAAAGCCTAATCGTTTGTAGGCTGGGACTGCATAGGGAGAAGAATTTACAGTCAGTTGTTTCGGTGAAAGTTCTGCCAGCATCGCCTGATACATTTTCTTGGCGATCCCTTGACGATGATAGGCTTCGTCCACAAAGAGCAACGCCACATGCTTAACCGAACGAATCGCTAGAACCCCGACAAGCTGCTGATCGATCTTTGTGCCCCAAAGCTGTAACTGTTCGATTACGAGTTCTTTTTCCAACTCTTCATCCAAGTACGTCATAAAATTAGCCACCCCTTCATCGGAATAGTCTGGCGCTTCAAACCTCATGAATACTTTTTTGATCAATTCCTTAACCTCCGATAAATCGGATACATCCAATCGCAAAACCTTCATCGCCATAACAGCACTTCCTTTCTCGAAATCTTTAGTTTATTGTAACGATTATCTTTCAATTGTTCCAACTAAATCATTTCAAGTATTTCTTTTCTAGGGACAGAGAGTCCCCCAATAAAAAAAGACGTATCTCTCTTTATGCAAGACACGTCTGTAGATTTAATCCAATTCGACTTTTCCGGTATACAACTGATAGTACATGCCGCCTTCAGCTAGGAGACTTTCATGATTCCCCCGCTCAATGATCCGGCCATGATCCATCACCATAATGACATCAGAGTTTTGAATCGTGGATAAACGATGGGCGATTACAAACACCGTCCGACCTTCCATCAAGCGGTCCATTCCTGACTGAACGATACTTTCTGTCCGGGTATCAATACTGGAGGTAGCCTCGTCCATAATCATCACCGGTGGATCAGCGATCGCCGCTCGAGCGATAGCCAGCAATTGCCGCTGACCTTGCGATAAACCTTCTCCATCGCCAGTAATCACCGTATCGTATTTTTCGGGTAAATGCTGGATGAAGGTATCTGCATTTGATAATTTGGCCGCTTGATAAACTTCTTCATCTGTTGCGCTTAAATTACCATACCGAATATTTTCTTTGACTGTTCCAGTAAATAAGTGGGTATCCTGCAAAACGATTCCCAAAGAGGAACGCAAAGAATTCTTTTTGATTTTTTTAACGTTGACACCATCATAACGAATCTTGCCTTCTTGAATATCATAAAAGCGATTGATCAGATTGGTAATGGTCGTCTTGCCGGCACCCGTCGCACCCACAAAGGCGACTTTTTGTCCTGGCTCTGCATATAGATTGATATCATGCAGTACAAGTTGATCGTCATTGTAGCCAAAATTAACATCCTCAAAGCGGACATCCCCGGTTAAACGAACGTAAGAAGTCGTTCCATCCTCATGAGGATGTTTCCAAGCCCAGATTCCAGTCCGTTCTTTCGTCTCGATCAATTCACCGTGAACTTCCTTTACATTTACCAGCGTCACATAGCCGTCATCAACTTCCGATTCTTCATCCAATAATTGGAAGATTCGGTCAGCCCCTGCCAGCGCCATAATTACAAAATTGATTTGTTGAGAAATTTGACTGATCGGGCCGTTGAGTGAACGACTCAACTGCAAGAAGGAAGCGATCATCCCGACAGTCAATGCGGAAACACCATAAACTGCGAATAATCCGCCAATAATCGCCACGAGCACATATTGGATGTTCAAAAGATTCATCATAATCGGCATCAAGGTATTCGCTGTCGCATTGGCCTTCGTGGCACTTTCCTGCAATTGATCATTGATCACATCAAATTCCTTTATCGCTGTCTCTTCATGGTTGAAAACCTTCACGACTTTTTGGCCGTGCATCATCTCTTCGATATAGCCGTTGACCTTACCAAGTGAACGCTGTTGCTCACCAAAATAACGGCCACTGCGGTTGGTGATGAAGCGCAGCATCACGAACATCAAAGAGACTGAGAAAATCACAAAGCAGGTCAAGGGTACACTTAATGAAAACATGGCGATAAACACCGAAACAAAAGTAACTAAAGCCATCATCAGGTTAGGAATACTCTGTGAAATCATTTGCCGCAAAGTATCTGTGTCATTAGTAAAATGACTCATGATATCGCCATCGGCATTTGAATCAAAATAACGTAACGGCAATGTTTCTAAATGAGTAAACATCTGATGGCGGATTTTTTTCTGTGTACTCTCAGATACTTTTACCATGATTAAGTTGTAAGACAAAGTTCCGGCAATCCCTACCACATAGATCAAAGCCATAGTCATGATGGCCTTTAGCAAACCTGTAAAATTCGGATTGCTTTGACCGATCAGCGGAGTGATATAATCATCGATCACAACCTGTAAGAACAGTGAGCCTCGTACATTAGCAAAGGCGCTGATCAGAATCATGAAAAAGACAATGATCAATTGAGCTTTATGTTCTTTTGCCATGATCTTTAGTAAGCGTTTGATGGTTTTGATTGGGCTGGATTTGGCTGCGGTTCCTTTATTCATCATGTTCACCAAATCCTTTCTGTTGAGAATCAAAGACTTCTTGATAGATGACATTGCTCGCCAGCAATTCATCATGGGTCCCGATTCCATTGATTTTTCCGTCATCCAAGACAATGATCCGATCCGCATCCTGAATTGAGCTGACCCGTTGGGAAATAATGAAGGTTGTCGTTCCAGGAATTTCCTTCGCTAGACCTTCACGAATCGCGCGATCCGTTTTCGTATCTACTGCGCTGGTAGAATCATCCAAGATTAAAATCTTCGGCTTCTTCAATAACGCACGAGCAATGGTCAAACGTTGCTTTTGTCCACCAGAAACATTATTTCCGCCTTCAGAAATCATCGTGTCATATTTATTAGGAAACTCTTGGATAAAGGAATCAGCCTGAGCGATCTTCGCTGCATGAATGACATCCTCTTCCGTTGCATCGGCGTTACCCCAGCGTAAATTATCGGTAATTGTCCCGCTGAACAACACATTGTTTTGTAGAACCATCCCGACCTGATCTCGTAAAGTCTCCAAGTCATAGCTTCGCACATCATGTCCACCGACTTTGACCTGCCCATGGGTCACATCATACAATCGGGGGATCAGCTGGACGAGACTGGACTTCGAGCTCCCGGTTCCACCGACGATCCCGATTACTTCGCCAGATGCGATTCTTAAATCAATATTTTCTAGAACGAGTTTGTCCATGTCATCCTTGTAGCTGAAGCAGACATTGGTGAATTCCACTGAGCCATCTGGAACTTCCATCAATGGATTATCACCATTCTTCAGATCACTTTCTTCATCCAACACTTCAGTGATCCGTTCAGCAGAGGTCCGAGCGATCATCAATTGGACAAAGGTCATAGACATCATCATTAAGCTCATCAAAATCTGCATCGTGTAATTGAACATGCTGACTAATTCACCTGTGGACAGATTCCCTTTATTCACAATCAATTCAGCACCCAACCAAGAAAGCAATAACATACACGTGTAAACCGCTACTTGTAAAAGCGGCATATTGAAGGCTACGATTCGTTGGGCCTTGGTAAAATTATCAAACACCATTTGTGAAACACGACTGAATTTTTCTTCTTCGTGCTCTTCACGAACGTAGGATTTCACTACGCGGATTCCTTGCAGGTTTTCATGAACGACATTGTTCAAACGGTCGTACGTCCGAAAAACCTTTTCAAACAACGGATGAGCAAAACGAATAATCAAACCCAAACCAATAATCATGATTGGCACAATCACTAAATAAATCATTGATAGCTCCCGATTAATATGAAACGTCATCACTAAAGAAAAAATCAGGATCAGTGGTGAGCGAACCAATATTCGAATCACCATTTGATAAGCGTTCTGAACATTTGTTGTATCTGTCGTCAAGCGAGTAATTAAGCTCGAACTCGAAAAACGATCAATGTTGGAGAAAGAAAAGCTTTGGATTCGTTCAAATAAATTATGGCGTAAATTCTTAGCAAAACCCGCTGAAGCGATTGCAGCCGTCCGACCACCTAACGTCCCCATCGCTAATGCAAACAAGGCACACAAAAAGAGCAAGCCTCCATAACGTAAAATCGAATTTGTATCGCTTTTTTCAATCCCATTGTCAATCAGCCCTGCCATAATCAAGGGCATGATCACATCCATCAAGACCTCCCCCATTGTAAATAAAGGGGTCTGTAGACTTTGCTTCTTATATTCACCGACATTTGCCAGTAATTTTTTTAACATGCATTCACGTCCTTCCATTAATAATTGCTTATTCTAGTATAGAGATTTTTTTTCAAAAGTTCTAATAAATTCACCCATTTTTCATAAAAAAGAACCATCCCAAGCCTTAGGATGATCCTTTCCTCAAAACGAAACTACCTACACCTCATCACTACCAACGATTGGCCAAGTCCGCTGCTCATCAAAATAGCGTGCCTCTTTCTGAGCCTGATCCACAATTTTTTCTGGATAATCCATTACCTTTAGTAAAGCAATCGCATTCCGTGTAACTGCTGGACCTTGCTTCAGTACATAATCAAACGTGATCCCTTGATCTTCCGTCACGGTTTCTTCAAAATGCACATTATCGCAGTGCTTCTTCAACATCTCGGTTAATTCGATATCATGAGTCGCAACAAAGCTCAAGCTTGGGTAATCAGCTAACCAAGTGACGACACTGGAAGAAGCCGCGATCCGTTCAATCGTATTCGTCCCTTTCAAGATCTCATCAATAAAACAGTAGCAGCGTGCTCCTTTTTCAACTTGATTCAGCAATCGCTTGATCGACTTGATCTCAGCTACAAAATAGCTGTCACCTGCCAAGATATCATCTTCAACCGCCATCGAGGTCAACACGTGTCCCGGCTGCATCGTGAGCTGTTCTGCAATTGCCGTATTGATTGTTTGTGATAAGATCGCACTGATAGCAATACTCTTGACATAAGTGGATTTACCAGAAGCATTAGAGCCAGTGACCAAGGTATTGCGTTGCCAATCAACAGGATTAACCACAGAATATTCAACCAACGGATGGTAAATATCCTCCGCTTTTATCCCACCTTCAGCAAATTCCGGCTGACAGCTTACTGGAAAATAGGTACGAAAGTTTAATACTGCTGCAGCAACCTCCATCTCACCTAAAACGCTCCATAAATTAATTGCCTCTTGACTGTACTTACTCAACCGAGTAATCACGAAATTATAAGCGATGAAGGGAATCATGAAGGCTAAATTCAAATATTCAAACAGCATATCTGCCTCACTGTTACTTTTTACTCGAAAAGAAAAGCCCCATTTAGCGATTGATTTCAAAGGGATACTATTCTTCCTAATCTCCGCTTGACGTGGAGTAGGGATCGTAGCTAATTTATTTGCTAGAGAGATTGATTGAACTAAATAGCGCATACTTTCTAATTCAGTTTCTAGCTTCGCCTTCTTAGTCATATAGAAAATCACATTAAACAGGATCGAACCCAATAATAGAAAAATCCCAATCGGACCGATCACGACAAGCAAAACCAAACTAATAAGCGGCAATGCTCCCAGCAGGACATACAGTCCTAAATTTCCTAGCTTTTCCTTTTTACCATTTGCGATATACTGCTTTGTAAAATTATTGTCATGTTTTCCCAGACTTGCAAAATGGAATTGAATCTTTTCTCTGATTTCGGGATTTTCTTGATAAAACTGGATCAATTCTTCCAAATCGTCTGTCTGATTAAAATGAAAATTTCGCAAACGCTGATATAATGCTTCTGAACCAATACTAGAGTAAGTTCCATTGATCAATTCGAAGATCGCCTGCATATCCAAATCATACCAGGTGAGATCATCGATTTCGCTATCCCAATCATGAAACTGTTTTTCAATCTGCCAAGCCGCCTTCAGACTTTCCTCTTTATCCAAACGAGTCTGACGAGGAATCTTCCCCCACTGAGAACGAACAAGTTGGCGTAATTTGGTTTTAGAAAAGAGATCGAGGATTACAAAGAAAGCACCTACTGTTAAAACAATACCAATTGCTAAAAATTTAGGATCCATTCGTTACTCCTTAAAGAACTTAGTTAGTACCAGTTTAGCTTAGTTCCTTTGGAATGAAAACCTTAGGTACAAAAAAGAAGACTCAACTAGAGCCTTCTAACGTATTTCTTTTACATAGGAACCAATCGAAGTCAGATCGCTTTCCGTCAAAAAATCATCTACGATTTTCAAATTACTATAAGAATAATTTTTGATCGGATAATTCGCAATAACCAAATCATAATCCATAAAACTCTCATCGTGCTCAAAGTCCAAGGCCGAACCCACATGAGTTTCGATCACTACCCGATAATAGAAACGACTTTGAATCAGTTCAGCAATCATTTTCGCGTGACTCTCTCCAGAATCACTTACAACAAAAATCTTCACCTTAGCCGCATGCTCGTCCAATGAATGAGCAAGACCCTCCCATTCCTTAAACAACACTTGTACGACTGAGAAATAAAATTGACTGAACCAAGGATCTCCCGTCCTTCGTTCGATTTTCAGCAATAGTTGTTGAACATGCTTAGTAAAGTGTGGGTACTGCACCTTTGCATTTCGCGAAAAGTACGCTGCCGAATCAAACAGGATTGATCTTGGATACGGCCATACCTGATAGGCTGTTTGAACCTGAAGTAATTTTTGCAAGAGACTTTTCCGTCGTATTTCTGGTAGCGACAGATTATATGAGCCCTCTAGTTCACCTAAAAAATTTTCTAAATGATCCAACGTAATCTGACAGCTGGGGTCAAAACGTGTGAGAAAGCATGGACAAAACAAACTATTCGCCACATCATAATACCAGTGCTCGGTCACTGTATAGCTCGTATCTTGAACAATTCGATCCGCTTCTGGACGTAAGGTCAAAATTTGATGAACCAACGCTGGATTCAAATCATACTTCTCACTATTTGATAGCTGAAACCCTTGAGAGGTTCGTACGATAATAATTGCCAGCAAGTAACTACTCTCCAGAATCTCACGATCATTGTAGGTAATACCAAAAGACTGATTGGCCGTTTTGATAAAATGAATCATTTTATTCCGCTCTAAATCAAAGGGCCACTCATTAACGCCATACTTCTCTAAAAACAATTGCACATAAAAGACACGTACCCAACGTTCCTTTTTTGCAGTGACCCTAAATGGTCTGCGTTCGAGAACCAATCCTCTTTCATTTAATACCTTATCAAGCTGTTTAATCATTCGATAGAAAGTTGCCTCGCTAATGTAGAGATCGTTGATCCAGTAATCCATGTCCTCATTCGGTCGAAAAAAGAGCCGTTCTAAAAAGGTAAAGGCCTCAGATTCATCCATCAAATTCCTAGCCAGTTGGCGTGTTTTATTGTGAAGGGCATCGTTTAACCTCAACCCATTTGTTCGGGAATACTCTATCCCAACATGTTCACCCCAAAGATTATTGATCGCCTCCACATCGGATAAAATCGTTTTTACCGAGCATTCCAACAAATCAGCAATCATTTCCGGATTCTGCCAGCCAATCAAATCTCTCAATACACCGATGATGGCTAAACGTCGTTGTGTTGTATTTTTAAGTAATCTCCGCACAAAAGTACCCTCCTCAATCAATTGTCACTATTCTTCAAATCGAATATTCATTTTTAAGTTTTTGGATTATAACATTCTTTGGTCATTATATCATAAAATAACCCTTAAAAAGTGGGGAAATACTGATATTTATTTGACCCAAATCCACAAATAACAATCAAATCTAAATATTACGTTATTTTTATTTCTTATTATTCATTCATGCTTTATCATTTAAGCAAATCAGGAAAAGGGGTGTTTTCCATGAACTCATTGATGAGAAGGCGATTCATTTTTTCAGATGTTATTGTATGTCTTTTCTTTCTAGCTAGTCTGATCATTTTTTCTACAATCTCTGATGCTCAGTCTCAATCCAAGAAAGAAACGCATGAAAGTCAAGTGAGGATTTATGGCGAAGACAAAGTTACGATCAACGTTAACGACTCATTCAATCCCAACCAGTATTACAAAGCAGTTGGTGATGACCACCGTCCTGTCCAACTAAATTACACGAATATCAACACAAGCAAGCCTGGGCGCTACGCCTTGATCCTAACTGCAAAAAATAAACAGGATTACGACAAAAGAACCGTTTTGATTGTCATTGAAGAAGAAAAAGCTGCTCAAAAGGCGGAGGTTGAAAAGGAAGCTCCTCCGAGTCAAGCACCCGCCTCCTCTTCAAAAGAAAAGACACCAGAATCAACCAAAAGCTCGGCCTCTCAAGCTCCAGCAGCAAACGTTCCAATAGAAACACCACAATCTACAGAGAAAGCTCAGGAAGCTCCCCCTCAACAAGAACCTGTCGAAGCTGCACAAGAAATACAACAAGAAACACCTGAAGCTGCAAAGCCAACAACTGAGACCCCTCCTCAACAAAAATCCGTACAGCAACCAAATCAAATTGCACTTTTAGGAACATCCATCCCTTATCAAAATGCCGGGCAAGGCAGTGGACAAGGAATCATCAACGGAGGTTCCGTTGCAGCGACTTGGGGCGGCAATCCGACACAGTCTGGCACAGACAATCAAAACACTCACTTTATCGGTCATAATCCAGGCGTCTTTTCCCCAATTCTTTCCCTTGGAGCTGGAAGTCCGATTACAGTTACAGATAGCGCAGGTAACGCCACGACATACATAGTCAACGGGATCATCCAAGTGGACGACAGCGGTCGAGACATTCATTCTGGTCAAGACAACTGGGATCAAATCACATCAGCAGGCGGTGGTGAACGCATTACTTTACAAACTTGTATCACTGACACAGTCAATCTCATCGTCTTTGCACAAGCATAAGAAAAACAGGCTGATTTTTATATGTCAGCCTGTTTTTTCCATTCTTTTTTCTAAAATGTAGCGAATAATATGCGCGATAATCATGGTTCCAAAAACAATTCCCGTAGCGACCTTTATCCCCATCGGAACATAACCGGGAGGACCGGGAACCCCGACCATTCCACCAATCATCATCAAGCAGATACCACCTAAATTATAGGTAATCAAAAGCAGTTTATTGATTTTGCGAATCCTCTCCATGATTTTCCCTCCCTTCAGTGACACGCATTCCATAAAAGGCGATTTTATCTCTAACATTCTGTGAATCAGCTAAATAATCTAAAAAACTAGGCTTCGCCTGTCCTAAAAGCGCATCAATACTTTTTCGATAAATTTTGCTAAGAATAATCAGCTGGTCATAATCTGGTGCACTCTTATTTAATTCCCACTTAGAAATGGTTTGCGGTGTAACGTGTAAAAGCTCTGCAAGCTGCTTCTGACTCATTTTTTTCTTTTGGCGAAAATACCTAAGCTGTTCTCCGATTTCAACCATCCTACTCCCTCGTCTCTTCTTTCTTTATCCCTAGTATACAATGAGAAACTTCCGGTTTACTACAAATCATTGATAGACAAATCGTTGAACCGCAAAAAAAGAGACACAACGAATCGTTGTATCTCTTGATAAATTAAGATAAATTGCAGAATTAAGAATCTAAACCCAAATTTTAGCATTACTATTAAAAAATTCAAAAAATGCAGTGTAATCAGCCATTTAAAAAGCATAGCAACACATCACAGCTTGGTTAACCCAACAAAATATAACTTTATGTAAGATTCGATGTGACTGCAGCCATCGTTTCAATGCCGACACTAATGCGCAAAGCTGCGTCAACTTCTGCCATCAGACAACGATCTAAATGACAAACCTTTTCCTTTAAACGAGATTTGTCGATCGTCCGAATCTGTTCTAACAGGATCACCGAATCCCGTTCAATCCCGGTACCATTCGATTTGATCCCAATATGTGTTGGTAATTTAGGCTTCGCCATTTTCGCCGTGATCGCTGCAATGATGATCGTTGGACTGAAATGATTGCCCAAATTATTTTGAATTACCAACACCGGCCGAATGCCTCCCTGTTCAGAACCAATAACTGGCGATAAATCTGCGAAATAGATATCACCACGCTTAACCATAATTTCCCTCCCGAGCTTCAGAAATTTTTTTTCTACAGTTACTCTTGATATATTCTTGGTACACGTTCCGAAAGCATACAACAAACTTCATAATGAATTGTCCCTAAGTGATCCGCTACATCCTGCATCGTGATCTCTTGACCATTATTTTTACCGATCAATGTGACTTTTGTTCCAACCTTAAAATCACGCGGCAGCCGGATCATTAATTGATCCATACAAACGCGGCCGACAATCTCACAAAACTCGCCCTCTACTAACAACGAAAAGCCCTGCATTTTCCGCAGCCAACCATCTGCATATCCGATTGGAACGGTCCCGATCCATTCTTTTGCAGGTGTGTCATAGGTTTTCCCATAACCGACGCCCTCTCCAGCAGCTAATTCCTTCACCTGAATCAACTCAGATACTAATTCCATCGCTGGCTTCAACGGATAGGATTCAGGTAACTCATGGCCTGACGGATTCAATCCATACATCCCAACGCCGTAACGAATCATATTCCCAGGCATCTCTTGATCATGCCACAGAGCAGTCGCACTGTTGCTTGAATGCACGTAGCGAGGAAGATGGTCTAATGCTTCGATTACATGGTTAAAGCGCTCCGCTTGCTTATTCCAATAGTCTGTATCCTTTTCATCCGCTGTCGCAAAATGAGTAAACAACCCTTCCCAAACCATATTAGGAGAGGCTTCAATAATCGCAGCCGCCTCTTTAACTTCTTCTGATGTTAAAAAACCCAGCCGTCCCATTCCTGTATCTGCTTTGATATGAATTTTTATTGGAGCTGTTGTCTCCTCTAAATCTCTTAGTACATCTTGTGCTTCAAGTAACCATTCCTTTGTTGCTACGGTGATTGATAAGTCATAATCAATCACTAATGACAAATAACTTGGAAAGACGACACTCAACACTAAGATGGGTTCAGTAATCCCGGCTTCCCGTAATTCCATCGCTTCATCTAGCGTCGCCACACAAAATCCGGTTGCCCCAACAGATAAGGCCATTTGCGCGGTAGCTACCGCTCCATGTCCGTAGCCATCTGCCTTCACGACTGCGAATAATTCTACCCCTTTAGGTAATCGATCAATTTCATTTTTAATATTCTCTCTCAATGCGTTTCTATGTATAATAGCTCTCGTTGGTCGATGATACGTTACAACCATAAACTAAGTGTTCCTTCTTTCTATTCCTCCAGCAATACTTGTGCGATTGCTAGCTCCTCTGTATGGGTCAAGCTGACAAACACCTTTCCCTGATGAGGTGATTTTGTAAAGGCGGGTGCACCATTATCATCGCGTAATATTTCTAAATCTTGAAAACTGACTTTTCCAATGCCTGTTCCCCAAGCTTTAGAAAAAGCTTCTTTGCATGCATACCGTCCTGCTAGAAATTCTACCTGACGATGCGGAGAATGGCTAGCAAAAAGGGTCTGTTCCGCTGGAGTTAATATCCGTTCCACAAAATGCGGCCGGCGTTCAATGATTTTTGCGACCCGTTCAAGCTCAGTCGCATCGATCCCGATTCCTTTGATCATGCTCTCAACCCTTTCAAGTAACATCTTTATTTTACCAAAGACTTCTTTAAATGCTACGATTTTTTTTTAATAATCCATGAAAAGTCCTTCATAACAAGAAAAAAGCCATCAATCAAAAAGATCGATGGCTTTGATAGTTCTGAAAAACTAATCGTTTGAGCTAGTGCGAATAACGAATCCGCGTTTCTTATCATTGCTGCGATTCGTATTTTTATTGTTGCTGCGTGATTTGTTGCCGCCATAATTTTTATTTTTATTACGGTCACGGTCACCACCGCGGTCTTTGCGATAGTTGTCTTTTCCACGTCCGCCGCCACGGTTATTTCCACCGCCGCGTTTACCGCCACGATTGAAGCCGCCTTTTTTATTTGAAGGCAATGGGCGTTCAGGTGTAATTTTCACAGGAACCGCATCAGCAGGATCTTTTGCTGTCGTCTTCAATAATAAAGCAGCCAGTTCCTCTGGTGAATAAGCAGCTAATAATTCTTTTGCTGATTCGTTGTATTTTTCTAGGCTGTCGGAATCTTCCTCCATTTGATTTTGGATTTGTTCCATTGCAGCACCTAGTTGACCTTTAAAGGCTTCTTTTTCGGTTGGTGGACGCATTGGGTTCATGCGTTTTTTCGTCAAGTTTTCGATCACGTGCAAGTAGCCCATTTCGTTTGGTGTAACAAACGTTACAGACATACCACCCTTACCAGCACGACCTGTACGGCCGATACGGTGAACGTAGCTTTCTGGATCTTGTGGAATATCGTAGTTGTACACATGCGTAACACCTGAGATATCCAAACCGCGGGCAGCAACGTCGGTCGCTACTAAAATATCCAAATCCCCACGTTTGAATGAACGTAAAACGCTCATCCGTTTTTGCTGCGATAAATCACCGTGGATTCCCTCAGCTTTATAACCGCGAGCTTCTAGGCCGCGAGCCAATTCGTCAACACGACGTTTTGTCCGACCAAAAACGATCGCCAAATCTGGTGTTTGAACATCAAACAAGCGCGTCATAACATCGAATTTTTCGTAATCTTTTGCCCGAACATAATATTGATCGATCAAATCAGCCGTCATTTCTTTGGCTTTGATCTTCACATGTTCTGGTTGTTTCATAAACTTCACGCCGATTTTTTTAATTGCATCAGGCATTGTTGCTGAGAACAACAATGTTTGGCGTTCTGCAGGGACTTTACTGATAATTTTTTCGATATCTTCTAAGAAGCCCATGTTCAACATTTCGTCCGCTTCATCCAAGACTAATGTTTCTACGGTTTCTAATTTCAGGGTGTGACGATTAATATGATCCAACATCCGGCCTGGTGTTCCGACAACGATATGCGGACGATCCTTCAAGCCACGGATTTGACGACCAATATCTGCTCCGCCATAAACAGCTTGTACGCGAATTTTTTTATCGCGGCCTAAGCGAAATAGTTCTTCTTGTGTTTGAATCGCAAGCTCACGTGTTGGTGCGATGACAAGACCTTGTAAAACATTTTTCGTTGTGTCGATCTTGTTCAACATCGGTAAGCCAAAAGCAGCCGTTTTACCTGTACCTGTTTGTGCTTGTCCAATCACGTCTTTTCCATCTAAAGCTAATGGAATCGTTTGTTCTTGAATCGGTGTTGCTTCTTCAAAACCTGAGCGTTCGATTGCGATTAGTAGTTCTGGTGCTAATTTTAGTTCTTTGAATTTCAAATGATATCCTCCTAATGTCTGTTGACCTTATCATTTAGAGCGTATGGTTTGGTATCTGCGTTTGGTCTGCAACTGTCCCTTTAGTTGCCGTCCTTAGCGATACTACCGAAAAACCGCTCCGCGAAGTCAGGCGGAAGGATCATCTCTCACAAAAAGGGGCTGAGACATCATTCAACTGAAAAATGCCCCAACCGCTTCTCAAAATAATTGGTAAGCCAGCGAATCTCCCGCTAGCGAATCTTTAATTTATTAGATGACTCGTTCAATCATTACTTCAATTTCTCGGCAATGGCTAATTTTAGCACAACATTTCGTTTTCTGCAAGTTTTCATTACTTCTGCAATGCTTCAACGACTTCGGACAAGCCCATCCCATTACTGCCTTTCAAAACAATACTGTCATCAGCTTGCAAACTCTTTTTGATGTCTTCTAACATTTGCTGTTTATCCTCTTTGCCAAAGTAATGTACCGCTAATGTTGGATAACGATCAGCTAACGCTACCTTTAGACCCTTCATTTCATCTCCATATAAAAAGATCTCATGAAAATCCTGATCATTAATATGCTCTACCATGCTTGTATGCAAGGAAAAGGAATCATCACCTAGTTCCAGCATATCTGCTAAAACGGCTAAACGACGACCGTTTGTTGGTAATTTCGCAAAGGTATCCAATACTAAGCCCATCGCTGTTGGATTGGCATTATAGACATCGCTTAAAATGTCTGCTCCATTACTTGCTTTCAACCATTGCGTACGATTTTGCGTTACTTGGACATACGCCAAGCCTTGGAAAATCTCGTCATTATTTAACCCAAACCAGCGACCGATCGCCATGGCGATTAATGCATTTTGTACATTGTAGCTTCCTGGTAATGGAATTTGATAGCCATTGTCATCAACAGAGAAAACCGTTGCGCCTTTACTCTCATTCAAGATCGTAGCGGCCAGTTCACCTGCTTGAATGCCGACTGTTTGAACCGTTTGAGACAATGAAGTTATCCGGTCTTCCAGTAACGGCTCGTTCGCCGGAATCACCAGCAGACCATCCGTGGCTAAGCCTGTCATGATCTCCATTTTCGCATCAGCGATTTTTTCTCGTGACCCTAAGTTTTCGATGTGGGCCTCGCCAATAATTGTGATTGCCGCTACATCTGGTTCAGCCAGTTCAGATAACACACTGATTTCCCCAGCATGATCCATGCCCATCTCCAAAATCAGTTTTTCGGTTCCTTCTGGCATATGTAAGATCGTATAAGGCAAGCCAATATCATTGTTGTAATTCCCTTGTGTTTTATATGTCCGAAACTTTTGGCTAAGGACCGATTCAGTCATATCTTTTGTCGTTGTTTTACCATTCGAACCTGTAATCGCGATTACATCAGGATTTTCTTCCAGTAAATAGTAGCTTGATAATGCTTGAAAAGCTAACAAGGTATCCTTCACTAAAATCACTGCAATACCTTCAGGCGCTGTAGCTGGATCACGGCTCCATAACGTTGCTGCTGCTCCATTTTCAATTGCTTTTGCTACAAACTCATGGCCATCATTCGTTCCCTGAAGCGGAACAAACAAATCGCCGGCTTCAATTTTTCGTGAATCGAATTCGACACCAGTAACGGTCACCTCATTTTCCGCCAATACTTCACCTTGAACGGCCCTGCTGATGATTGTCGTTGTAAAATTCATGGTGTTCCTCCCAAATTTTGGTTTCTGACTTTTGCAAAGGCTTCGCAAACCCATTCATTTTTTGAATACTGAATCGGGCACGTTAAGCCGGACGTTAAAAGGAACTTGAGACATCATTCATCCAGAATCATGTCTCAAGTCCTGCTTGTGACTAAACAGCTGCTTGATTATTCAAAACGCGCTTGTTGCTCATAGCGCTTAATTCCTAGTTGAATCAATTCTTCAATCAAATCGCTATATTTCAAGCCCATGTTTTCCCATAACAATGGGTACATACTGAATTCAGTAAAACCGGGCATCGTATTCAACTCATTCAAGAATAATTCGTTTTTATTGGTCAAGAAAAAGTCGCACCGACTCAGTCCTGATCCGCCTAACATCGTATAGGCTGATTTTGCGAAATCGCGGGCTTTTTGCATCACGTCTTCCGGCACATCCGCTGGAATTGCCATTTGGATCGTGTTATTGATGTATTTAGCATCGTAATCATAAAAGGCTTCTTCTTTCACGACTTCGCCGGGTAAAGTTGTCCGCACATCATCATTGCCTAAAACTGCTACTTCAATCTCACGCGCATCAATACCTTGCTCAACTAAAGCTCTTGAATCATAGCGATAGGCTTCTTGCAATGCATTTTGCAGTTCTTCACGATTTTCAGCACGTGAAATTCCTACACTGGATCCCATATTCGCTGGTTTGACAAACATTGGGTACAATAACGTCCCTTCACATTTATCAAAGATTTGTTTTGGATTTTCTTTCCATTGGTTTTTTAAGACTGGAACATAAGGAACCTGCGGAATGCCGGCTGCCTGCAAAATGTATTTGGTCATGATCTTGTCCATTGCACAAGCACTTGTCATTACACCAGCTCCAACGTAAGGCATATCCAATGTTTCTAAGAACCCTTGAATTGTGCCATCCTCACCATTCGGCCCATGCAGAACTGGGAAAACGATCGCATTCTCTTCTTTGATATCGCCAGGTGCGATAACTTTGCCGCTGAACCCCTCAACTTCATTTCCAGTTGGATCCCACGTCAAACGCAATGTTTCATCTGTTTCTGGCGCTTCCGTCAACAATGGTCCTTTGACCCATTGGCCGGTTTTATCAATATAAATAAGCTGTACTTGATAATAGTCAAAATAAACCGCAGAAATAACTGAAAAAGCCGACAAAATAGCGACATCGTGTTCTGGACTTTTCCCACCATAAAGTAAAATTATTTTCACCTGAGTATCCTCCATTACTTTCTGATCCCTAACATTTTAGCACAAAAATCAAAATCCCCAAAAAGAAATTTTACAATTATTACAATGCTTATCATTTAGATTACATCAAAGACTGTTGAACCAAGCTTTCTAGAACGCTTCTAAAATGCTCGCGATCCTCATTTGTAAAAGGTTTTGGTCCTTTTGTCCGTTGTTTTGCCTGACGCATTTTACTACCAATAAATCGTTGCGTCAGCAAAGCGTCAATATTCATCTGCGTATATTCCACCCCTGTCTGATGTAAAACATGGGCTGCTTTTGCCAACGTCAAAGAAGCCAACCCGTAATCTTGGGTAATCAAAATATCTTCCGGCTGAATAACCGAAACGATTTTAAAATCAGCAGAATCCGCCCCGCGATCAACATAGATGAACTCCACGAAATCGGGGTATTCTTTTTTCGAGTAATGATCGATACTCGTTACGATTACTACTGGTAATCCAAATTTTTTTGCAACGGCGATCGTCGTATCTTTCACTGGCGAACCGTCGCCATCAATGATCAAACGCATATTTTCCAACCCTTCCAATCCAGCAAAGACCAATCAATAAAAGAATGATCGAAGCAAATTTCACTATATCCATTGTTGCAAGGATCTCCGGTGTGTGCAAGCTACGCAGTAAAAAAATATCTTTGGTTGGCAGCTTTTTTAATTGTAGCGTGAACAGTAACAAGAACATTAAGATGAACTGGTGAGTGATACTCCCCTTATTTGATGTTGAATACTTCGTAGTAAGGCGTTGCTGCGGTTCGATTGTTTCCGTTTGATAATATAAGCGATTTAACCACGCACTTGTACCCTTTTGAAAAAAGGTCAAGACAAAAATCGCGATCGGAAATACAAAACGGACACTCAACAATACTAGCCCTACAGCTAGACCTATAAGTTGGACAAGCAAGTCATTTTTGAAATAGCGGCGTACTTTGGCCGCCAAAACCAGTGAACTGATTACCCCTAGCAAATATGGTAAAAACAAATACGTTCCTTGTGCTGCGGCACCTTTATACACAGCAACATAAAAAGCTCCGAAGAGGAAAATAAAATTGCCCAGCATCCCATTAAGAAACGTCAATGCATTTTGCCAAAGTGGAAGTTTCCATCGATCCTTTGATTGATTAACCACAACAATAGCTATCATAAAAATACCCGCGAATAAGATAATCGCATAATCCAACATTGATTCATTGAATAGCAAACGACCGCTGCGCAGTAAAAAGAGTGCTGCAAAAAACGCAATGAACCAAATTAATTCTGAAACAGAAAAAAACTGTTTTGTTAACTCCTTAAAATCCATTTCATAATGCGGATAGTGCTTTACAGTATGATAGGCACAAACAAAATAAAACGTAACAATACTCGGTACAATCACCGCTTGAAGTGGCAACGAAAGTGTGGTTCCTAAAAATAATGGTGCTAAGACGATCAGCGCTGCCAAGTAGCGACGACTACTCATCGTTTGAAAGTCTTTAGACTTTTCAAAATAAGTGACACTCGTGTTCGCTGGAGGCAACCATGCCGCACTAAGTCCTAAAAAGATACTGCCAAATAAATAGAAAGTAAAATGTAATGCACCAATCAATGTTAGAAATGAGCCAATCCCACCAATCAAGAGCGACACCATCAATAACGTATATTGATCAATTGAACGGTATAATCCTCGAATCAAAAAAATACCAGTTACTCGAAAAGTATAAAATAAAACAAACGGTAATACCGTAACAGATGATTGTGAATTGATGAGATGCATAAAAAGTAAATAAGGTATAACAATCATCGTATTGGCTAATACGAATGGTGTCGTCTGAGTAAATTGTCTAAAAAAACGTTTCATTGTTTCCATAAAAAAATCCTTCCAATTAATACAAAATCAATAAGCAATCAACGTCACTGCTTTTCGAAATTCTTCGATTAAGTGGGCCTCTTTATAAGCGGCAAATTCCGCTTGATACTTATTCAATAGGCTCCGCATTTTCATGGGAATAAAGACTTCTGCTAATTGATTGTCCAAAACGAAATCCCGTGTGATTCCCCATTCATAATAATACCCTAATGGCCGACAGCTATAGGTCGTTCCTTGAATCTTTTGATCAGTAAAGCGCCGATGAGTATGTCCAAACACGACCTGCTGAATATTGGAATATTGATCCAATAATTCTCCTAAACCCTGAGAACCTAAAAAAGCGTTCAATTTATTCCAAATCTGATATTTTCCGTTGAGGTGCACGATAAATTCTTCCTTCGGCACAAAATGCGTTGCTAAGATAATTTGATATTTTTTTTGCTCCAAATCATCTAATACAGTGCGCAATTGGCTTAAGATGGCTTGATCCACCGTCTGATCATCAGAGAAGCGTTCAATAATTCGATCGAACCAATAAATATTCTTGATCGAACGAATTTGCTGCGGATCCCTAAGCTCAGAAAAGCCATAATCGTACCAGCCATTAAAGCCTAATAATACGGTTTGCTGATTCAACGGTACATAGCGTAAATTCAGAAAATGGCTGTCAGGATAATGCTCAATCATCTGCTCTCCTTTAACATTTCCCATCTCATGATTTCCTAAATTAAAGGTTGTTGGCAGCCCACGTGAGCGAAAAAAATGATTAATCGCTAGTGTCTGGTCGATCTTATTTGCCGTATCACCAGCAAAGTGTAAGCGGGTTGCTCCATATTCCTGCAACAGCTCAAAAAGCTCGGTCAACTCTGACTCGCCAAGGTGATTGATATCGGCATGTAAATCTGTGATCACCGCTAATTTTCCCATCTCACAGCCTCCTTCTTGGTCTACTTTACACAACTCACCACAATAATGCGAGTCAAAAGCTGAAATGTTGATTTGGAAATTTTATGTCTGTGCTATACTTAAATAAGAGAAATTATTCAAACTGTTTATTTACAAGTTTTATTAAACAGATTTATTTTTTCTGGAAGACAAAAAGGAGGGGATCTAAATGGTTACTTATCACAATTTGCAAACTGATTTATTGCAAGCGCTTGATCTGCACATTGATATTTTAAAGGAAGTTGATGATATCGAAAGAGAAGAACTACCAGGCTTCTTATTTATGATGCGAAGTTTAGGTTTCATGCTTGATCGCGCGGCGCTAGTATTGGCTAGCGGTGATGATGAAGAGATGTATTATATGATGTTCCAATACTACAGCCTGCTGAAGGAATTGAAATTCAATCTAGCTATGAACTTTCCCCACGCGAAGATCCAAGGCGAACCCCTGATTGATACCGTCAATCGCTTCCCCGATAATTACGAAAAAGAAATGAAAACTTGGTGGGAAGAAAAGACTGGCCTGACGGTCGAAGAGACAAAACAAACAATCGAGCTGGAAGAGCTCTAATTTCACCCGAATAAACGGATTCTTAAATCCAATAGGAGGCGATCATATGCGCATCGCTGTATACTGCGGTGCTCACCTTGGAGCAGATCCTGCCTACCTAGCGGCCGCAAAGGAATTAGGACAATGGATCGTCGAAAATAATCACGAGCTCATCTATGGTGGCAGTAGACTAGGCTTAATGGGCGCAGTAGCTGATATGGTCTTGGCTGGGAATAGAAAAGTGATTGGCATCATGCCAAAATTTTTACAAGATACCGAACGTATACACACTGGACTAACAGAAATGATTACTGTTAACGACTTGGATGAACGCAAAAAGGCCTTGATGCAGCATAGCGATGTTTGTCTGGCATTACCAGGCGGTGTGGGAACTCTCGAAGAAATCAGTGAAGCCTTTTCGTGGGCACGAGTTGGACAGAATAATAATCCCTGTATTTTCTTTGATGTAAAAAACTACTATCAGCTGTTGCAGGCATTTTTTGATCAGATGGTGGAGCAAGCCTTTTTATCAAAGGAGGATCGGCAGTTGGTTTTATTTTCTGATTCATTGTCAGCGATTGATACATTCATTCACAACTATTATGCAAAATAAATCCACGTTGCCAATGCAGCGTGGATTTATTTTTTTTAGATTGTCATTTCAGGATATAAGAAACGTAGCACATCCAGTGTTAAACGCCGACTCTTCCCAGCATAGGGATAGATATGCATGTGCATCATCGGATTAAAATTCGCTTCGATAATTCCATAATCCTCGTGTGTCTCATAGGGCTTGTCCTTATCAGGGATGATCAAATCAATACCGCTGATGCTGGCGCCTAGTACTTCTACCGCATCAATCGCCAGCTGCTTATAGCTTTCATGAATATCATCCGTAACATCAATAGAGTCTCCGCCGGTGGATACATTTGAATTTTCTCTCAAGAAGACCTGTTGACCTTTTTCAGGAATGCTGTCGATTCGCAACCCTTGCTCTTTCAACATCAATTGCTCCAAATCACCCAATTGGATTTTCTCTAATGGTGACCGGTGATTCATCCCTCGTAAAGGATTATCATTCTTTTCAGCAACTAATTCTTCGATTGAACGTTCACCATCACCAATGACATTCGCCGGTGTTCGCAATAATACGGCCTTTACCTGATGGTCGATCACAAAGAAGCGGTATTCTGTTCCTGGCAGAAATTCTTCAATGATGATGTCATCGTCTTCTGCAAAAGCCAATGCCAAGCCTGCGTTGAAATCGGTTATTGACGTTTCACCTTTAAAGATCGTGATGCCTAAGCCATAATTTGTTGATTTTGGTTTAATGACAAACGCTTTTTGAGCAAATCGCGGATAGGCCTTCTTCGCGTCATCCATCGAACCAAACGTTTCACCATCTGGCACACGGAAACCTGCTCGAGCCAGTACGATTTTAGTAACTGTTTTATTCGCCATCAATAATGGCGCAATGTAGGTGTCTTTACTAGTCATATTGCCGTTTTTGACAAATTCCTGATGATCATCGTGCTGCAGCTTCACAAATTGATCCTGCCGATCCAGCACTTCTGTCTCGATACCCTTTTGAATCGCATCGAACAATAAATTCTGTGTCGATAGTTCCATTTCTTGGAATCCGGCCAATTGATACGGATGTGCCCAAGCCTGTTGATAAAACTTGCGACCCAATTCCGTTGCTACAGCCGCTTGCCCTTCTGCTTCATCCAAGGCCAATATTCTTGCAGCCAGTGTTTCTTCCGGATGATCTAGCCAAGCTTGATAATTCTTCAGCAGGTCGGCACCTTCTATTTCTAATTCTTCCACCATTTGCAGCATTTCAGCAAAAATCGCTTTTCCTTCTGTTAAATAGGCCGTTGCTTTTACAGGATGCTCTAAAGAAACCGCATCACTAATGCGATTGCCTTCAGCTACCCATTCATCTGCTTGTAATTTTTCGTCTGTCCATAGTAAATATAGCATGAACAAATGAATGAATTCAATCTCAGCTGCATCAATTCCGACCCGATCAAAAGGATTTAAATCGATATTGCGTAACTCCACATAGCGAATCCCCGTATGAAATAAATCTGCAACCTTTTTACCGCCTCGCATGCGGATTGGTGCGTAAAATTCTTTTTCTTCCGACAAACGACCTAAGGCGACATTCTCAGCGAGATCTTCACTATACCTTGATAGGGTTTCATAAGAGACCTGAACGTCTGGCTTGTTCACATACCCATAATGACTGGTGCGAATACTACGGACAGGTTCCTTCGGACGGTCTTCATCATCAAAATAGCGCGCTTCACTTAGTGGGCTTGCACCAAATAAATAGGTCAGCAGCCAGCGATAACGCAAAAAATTACGAGCGATCTTCATATATAAACGAGTCTTGAAGTCCTCCGTCGAAACTTCTTCCTCGCACACTAAATGCAATTGCTGAATTAAATCTAAGCCATATTCAAAATTGAAATGGATTCCGCTTACCATTTGCTTCCGCTTGCCGTATTCACGAGCTAGATACCGACGATACAAAACATCCGCATGTCGCTCTAATTTTGCAATTTGAATATCTCCCTCATTTTCCGGAAGTGCTGGCGGCATGGAGAACGGCCACATCATCTCGTCTTTTGGCATGCTTCGTTGCGCCACATCATGGATCGCCTCTAAATAAGCCAATACTTCGTCAACAGACTCAGTGACTGGCGTGATCAACTCTAATTGTGTTTCAGAAAAATCCGTTTGAATATAAGGATGAAAGCTCCGATTTCCTACAGATGCCGGATGATCTGTCTCTACAAGATCCCCATCTAAAGTCACTCGTTGACTTTCCTTTTCGATTCCATAACGCGCTTGCAGTAAAAAAGGCTTAACCTTTTCTTGTGCCATCATTTTTTTTGTATTCATTTGTCCATAGCCCTCCCAGCTACATTATATAGAAGTATATCCAGAAACAGAACGGAAATGCTTGAAAAAGAGATAGTATTTAAGATGAAAATATGATTAAATAATAATAACAAAAAGATTAATTAAAAAAATCATTTTACGTTTTTTATTAAAAGGAATGGAGGCCTAGCTTATGCAGGAAAAAAATCAACCAATGATAAACGATCCCTCTCATCTAAGTCAGAAGAATGAGTCCAAAGAATTTGTAATGTTGCGCCCACATCGTCAACACCAATTTCATTGCGACGATATCCAGAAGATAATGGACGCGAATGCACGGCAAAACAAGGTCAGTCTACACGTTCCACCTTACTTTCAAGAAAAGCACTAACTCATTTTGCTAAACAGCTAATCATCATTTGTAACTAACATCTATACTTTAAAAATGGTAAAAAGAACTGTTGAGTCTACCTCAACAGTTCTTTTTTTACTCTTCTTGCAATAATCCTTTAAACAGGCCGACTGCGAAATCATTTGGGTTAAAAGCTTCCAGATCATTTAAACCTTCACCTAGACCTACTAATTTAACAGGCAAATGCAATTCATTACGAATTGCCAAAACAATACCGCCCTTTGCTGTGCCATCCAATTTCGTCAAGACCAAACCAGTAACGTCCGTTGTTTCTTTAAATTGTCGTGCTTGAACTAGCGCATTTTGTCCTGTCGTCGCGTCTACGACCAGTAACACTTCATGAGGAGCTGATGGAAACTCTCTTTGAATGACGCGTTTGATTTTCTCCAGCTCGTTCATTAAATTGACTTTATTCTGTAATCGTCCTGCAGTATCAATCAGCAGAATATCATAATTTTCATTCTTAGCTTTATCAACGGCATCAAATACTACAGCTGCTGGATCACCACCGGCATTGCCGCGAACAACCTCAACACCTGAACGCTGTCCCCAAACAACTAATTGATCGATCGCACCTGCACGGAACGTATCCGCTGCAGCCAGTAAGACTTTCTTGCCTTCGTTTTTGTATTGGTTCGCTAATTTTCCGATACTGGTAGTTTTCCCAGTCCCATTCACACCCACGAATAGAATCACACTCAATCCGTCGTTTTGCAGATTAATTGCATTATTCTCGTTGATGCCTTCCGCTTCATAAATATCGACCAATTTCTCAATGATGACATTTTGAACTTGCGACGGTTTCTTAGCATTTTTCAGCTTAACCTCTTGCCGCAATGAATCCGTTAGTTTGATAGCAGTATCAAAACCAACATCGGCACCGATCAAGGTTTCTTCCAAATCTTCGAAGAAATCCTCATCCACTCGGCGGAAACGAGCAAATAACTCATTCATTCGTTCGCCAAATGATTTTCGAGTCTTCTCTAGACCTTTGTCGTATTTCTCTTGAACGGTTTCTTCCGGTTGCTCAGGTTCAGCAGGAACTATGTTTTCCGGTTCTGACGCTATAACTTCTATCGTTTCAGATTCTGTTTTCGGTTCTATAGGTGTGGATTCAATTTCTGTCTGTTCAACCTGTGCTTCTTCGCTGCCAATTGCTGAATCGACGGGCTCTTCTTTTACTTCTGATTCTTGTGTGGGCATTTCTTGCGGTGGAAGCTCCATTGATTCCTCGGTCTGCTCAGACGTTTCTTCCGCTTCCTCATCTGTATCAACAGTGGATTCTTCACTGCTTGATGTTTCTACTACTTCCTCTGTTTCTACCTCATCGCCGTTCTCGGAGGCTGATTGATCTTTAACGACTTCTTCTTGCTTTTCAGGTTCTTCATTCTGTTCACCACTAAAGGCTTTTTTTATGCGGTCAAATAATCCCATGTAAAATCCCCCTTATTTCAATTCATCGAATACGAATTTTTGAATGGCATGTGCCACCCCATCCGCTTGATTCGTTCTAGTGACAAAATTGGCCGCCGATTTAACGCCGTCAGTAGCATTTTCCATCGCTACTCCCATACCAGCGTAATTGATCATGGATAAGTCATTGGCTTCATCACCTAAGGCCATCATTTCATTCGCTGCAATCCCAAGATGCTCCCCTAAAACAGAAAGACCAAAGGCTTTGGTCACACCTTTTGGCATAAACTCTAGTAAATTTGGCCGTGTTTTAAATATCTCAAAGCGCTCATATTCTTCTGCTGGGATCAACGCCATCTGCTGATCTAAATAATCCACATCCACAGCTGAGACAACTTTATTGTATAACGCGTCCTCTTTTAGTGCTTCTATTGTTTTCGAAACATAGGTCAAAGCCTTGTTCATCGTTGGATAGATTGAAGGATGAGCTGCTGCTGTCTCAAGCTGAAAGCATAAGGCATCTGATAAAACATCCATCGGTAAATCAATTTTTTCTAACAGCTGATGAATATGTTTTACATCTGCCAAATCCATTGCTGTTTTACCTAAAATCTCACCGGTATTGGTCTGGATCAACCCGCCGTTGAAAGTAATCGAGTAATCATCTGCATCAAGCAAGTTTAGCTCTGCTAAGTAATCCTTGATAGCGATCAAAGGGCGGCCTGTACAGATCACAATCTTTACACCGCGAGCTTTCGCTTTTGCCAATATTTCTTTATTTGTATCGGAGATTGTTTTAGCATCCGTCAATAGCGTGCCATCCAAGTCAATAGCGATTAATTTTATCATTTCCGAAGTTCCCCTTCCTTCACTTGAAATTTCCCATCTTCCTTCACTTCTTCAAGGCGCACTGAAATAATTTTCGAGACGCCGGATTCTTGCATTGTGACACCATAAAGCACATCTGCTGCTTCCATCGTTCCTTTACGGTGAGTAACCACAATAAATTGTGTATCGTTTTGAAAAGCACTCAGATAGCGACCAAAACGGGCAACATTTGCTTCATCCAACGCCGCTTCGACTTCGTCTAACACACAGAACGGGACGGGACGGACTTGGATGATCGAGAATAGTAACGCAATCGCCGTCAATGCCCGTTCACCACCAGAAAGTAGGGATAAACTTTGCAGTTTTTTACCTGGAGGTTGGGCTTCGATTTCGATCCCGGTATTCAATAAATCATCAGGGTCTGTCAATACTAATTCCGCTCGACCACCGCCAAACATATTCGGAAAAACGACATTGAATTTTTCACGTATTGCTTGGAAGGTTGTATAAAAACGAGTTTTAACTTCGTCATCCATCTCATCCATCGTTTCAAACAGCTGATCCTTCGCTGATAATAGGTCATCACGCTGGGTGGTCAAAAAATCATAACGTTCTTCCACTTGCTGGTATTGTTCGATGGCATTTAGGTTGACTGGTCCAAGTTTTTCAATAGCTTGCTTCAAGCGACTAACTTCCGTTTGCGCAACCTGCTGATCAATTTCAGGATCTGCCTGTGCTTCCGCACCTTCAAAAGTCAAACTATATTCTTCTTGCAAATACGCCAAAGCATTATCCAGTTTCAACTCGTAACGATTTTTTTGGACATCTGCTTGTGATTGACGTGCTAATAACTGCTTCTGCTCGCGATTGGCTTCAGTCAACTCACTATCTGCTTGATCCACTTGCTGCTGCAGACTTTGCCGCATTTCTTTCCAAACAGCCAGTTGCTCCCGCAAATGTTCCCGTGCTGTAGCTAATTCTGTCAAACGCTGGGTTAGACTTTCTTCTGATTCTTCATGATCCGATGAATCACTTGAAAGTGCTAGTAATTGATTTTCTAAGTTTACAATCTGATTCGTCAACTCGTTAATCTGTTCTTCAAAACCTAGTGCTTGCCGGTCTAAATACAACAGCCGTTCATCTAATACTGCATAGTCCGCCTGTAAGCGACTCAACTCTGCATTAATACTGGCACGCTTTTCTTCTAGCTGGTCGCTCTCTTCATTAAGCT
Source organism: Enterococcus raffinosus (assembly GCF_018917525.1). GTDB lineage: Bacteria > Bacillota > Bacilli > Lactobacillales > Enterococcaceae > Enterococcus_A > Enterococcus_A raffinosus_A. Next base: position 105,026 of record NZ_JAHLOS010000002.1, read on the forward strand.
GTTGGATTTCTTGATTAATCTTATCTTGCTGGGTTTTCAATTCGACTTGCTTAAACTCCAGCGTTTCTTTTTGTACTTGATAATCATTCAAGAAGCTTTCCAGCTCTTTCGCTTCATAAGAAAACAAGCTCTGTTCCTTTTGCAAACGTGTTAATTCCGTTGCAACACGTTCTTCACTACTTTGCGCTTCTTGATATGCCAACCGCGTCTGTTCACCTTGTGTTCGCAGTGTTTCTAAGCTTTCCGTCTGATCCGCAACCTTTGCTTGCAAATCACGGACAAATGCTTCTTTTGCCTGTAACGCCTGATTGATTTCTTCATAACGTTTGGTCCATTCAGCTAATTCGTGTCCTTGATTAAACAAATTCCCACGATTTCCTTGCTTTGTAGCACCACCTGTCATGGAACCACCGGCATTCATCACATCTCCATCTAAGGAAACCACACGAACTTGGTATCGCAGTTGACGAGCAAGCTGATTGGCACTATCAAGATCTCGAGCGATAACGATCGCACCTAACAGATTTTGCATAACAGGAGCAACATTTTCTGAAAAAGAAACCAGTTCACTGGCAATACCTAAAAAGCCGTCTACATCTTTGATTGCTTGATAGTGATGAGCCCCTAAACTACGTTGTTTAATCGTTGTTAACGGTAGAAAGGTGCCACGCCCGCTACGTTGTTTTTTCAAGAAGGTGATTCCCTGACGTGCATCCTTCTCATTTTCTACGATAATGTGCTGGGCCGATGCTCCTAAGGCCGTTTCGATCGCCAATGTATACTTTTCTGGAACCTCAATCAGTTCTGCTACTGCACCGACGATCCCGCTTAATTGTTCTTTGTGCTGTAAAACGCTGCGGACACCTTGATAAAAGCCGCTATAATTTTCCTGAATCTCTTGCAGGCTTTTTTGTCGCGCACGTGCTTGTTGAACCTGACTCATCATGTCATACATTAACTGCTGTTCTTTTTGCAATTGCTGCTGTGCCGCATTTTTTTCTTCTACTAAGCGACGATAGGTTTCTTGTTCTTCCGTCAACTGAGCTTCAAGCGTTTTAGTTTTCGTCTGCGCTGCACTCTGCTGCTCCGTCAATTCTTCTAGTTGATCTCGCAACGCTTCAAAGCGTGTCACGCTCTGTTGGTTCTTAGCAGTCTCTTGTGTGTATTGCCGTTCTAAATACTTTAATTCATTGCTGACATTTGCAGATTCTTGCATCAATTCAACATAAGTACCCCGCAAATCCTCCAAGAGTTCCTTTGGTGATTTTTTATATTTTTCCGCTTCATTCGTCAACTGCTGAATTTTTTCTTCTAAAGCGATCTTTTCAGTTTGCTTCAACGCCTGTTGCGCTTGAACTTCCTGTAAATTCGCTTGTGCATCGTCTTTTTTCTTACGTTGCTCATTCAAAGTTTCACGATATTCAGCGCTGGTCTTTTGCGTATTCTTTGAGCGTTCGCTTAATAATGCTTTTTGCCCTTCAGCCTGCTTCAACGCCTCGGATAAATGCAGCAATTGCTGCTGCCCAGTTTCCAGTTGCTCATCCAATGAACCGCGCTTTTCTCTCAACGTGCCTAACTGCTGTTCTGTTTGCTGGATAAAACGGCTTTTTTCTTCGACTGTTTTGGAGAGCTCTTCAAAATCTGTCTTCGCTGATTCCCAAGAATCGCGTGTCTGTTTAATCTTTGCAACTGTTAAACTGACATCCGTCACCGTTAATTCCTTTTTAAGCGCCAAAAACTCCTTGGCTGCTTCGCTTTGTGCAGCTAAAGGAGTCAGCTGATCTTCTAATTCATAAATGATATCCTGAACCCGGCTCAAATTATCTTCCGTTTCAAAAAGCTTCTGCTCCGCTTTGCGTTTTCGCTGCTTGTATTTCAAGACGCCGGCCGCTTCTTCAAAGATTCCCCGGCGATCTTCCGGCTTACTGGCAAATATCGCCTCGACTTTCCCCTGCGAAATAATCGAGAAGGATTCTTTCCCTAAACCAGAATCCATGAATAAATCTTGAATATCTTTCAAACGACAGGCTTTTTTATTTATGAAAAAATCACTTTCACCTGTTCGGCGATAACGTCTCGTCACACTAACTTCACTAAAGCCTAATGGTAAATAATTATCGGTATTATCCAATACTACCGTTACTTCGGCAATATTCAGCTGTTTTCGTGATTCTGAACCAGCAAAAATAATATCCGGCATCTTGCCGCCACGTAAACTTTTTGCCGATTGTTCTCCGAGTACCCAGCGAATTGCTTCAGTGATATTACTTTTTCCGCTGCCGTTTGGCCCAATGACCGCTGTCACGCCTTCTTCAAATTCGATCTTGGTACGATCAGCAAAAGATTTAAAGCCAGCGATCTCAATTCGTTTTAAATACAAAATGTTCCTCCTAAAATTTTCCCAGGAAATATAAACTAATTTGCAGCGATCTTAATCAATGCTTTTTCCGCCGCATCTTGCTCTGCTAGTTTTTTCGATTTACCTTGTCCTGAACCGATCAAACGATCATCCGCATATACATCAATTGTAAAAATCCGTTCGTGAGCCGGACCTTCTTCATTGACTAAACGATAATCGATCGTCACATCTCCGCTTTTTTGCAACACTTCCTGCAGGCGCGTCTTGTGATCCATTTCCCGCGTAAAAACACCCGCTTCAATTTTTGGAAAAACGACCGTTTGAATAAACTGCAACGCCACGTCGTAGCCTTGGTCCAAATATAAAGCCCCTAAGAAGGCTTCGAATAAATCACACAACAACGCTGCACGATCACGCCCGCCAGAATTTTCTTCGCCCTTGCCTAACATAATATAGTGATCAAAATGACATTCCTTCGCAAATTTCGATAAGCTTTCTTCTCGAACGATTGCCGAACGCAAACGTGTCAAACGTCCTTCCGGCAAGTTTGGGTAGTGGTGATACAAATAGTCCGATACTTGAATTTCTAAGACAGCGTCCCCTAAAAATTCTAACCGTTCATTATCTGAAATATTCATATTACGGTGTTCATTCACGTATGATGAGTGGGTAAACGCCTGTTCCAATAAGTTCACATCGTGAAAGACGATGTCGTAGTTTTCTTTCAATTCATTGATCAACTGTGTATCCATGGGCTCATTCCTTTTTTTGAGATTTCCATCACGCTCTATTATACTGTTTTTTCTGTGAATTTTAAATCAGAAGTCGTTATAGTAAGAAATTTTCAAAGATTCAACAAACTTTTCTCTTCTTACATCTAAAAAATGCTAAAGTAGAGAAAACAACCGGAGGAATTTCGATGGAAAATCTTTCTGACGCACTATTAATTATTGATTTACAAAAGGGTGTTTGCTTTGATGGAGAAACGATCAACCATTTTTCTGAGTTAATTACTACTATCAATCTGCGCATCCAGCGTTACCGAGAACAAAATAAAATGATCCTCTTTGTTCAGCATTGTGACGAAGACTTGGTTCCACATTCAGAAACCTGGGAAATCGTAGAGGAACTTGATCGCAAACCGAACGATCTTATGATTCAGAAGACACATGCAAATTCCTTTTATCATACCGATCTACAAGAAATCTTACAGCAGAAAAACATCACCAGCTTGGAAATCTGTGGCGCTCAAACCCAGTACTGTATTGACGCTACTGTAAAATTTGCTCACGGCTTAGGCTACCAATTAACCATGCTGAAAAACGGAACAACTACCTACGACAATGATTTTCTCTCTGCTGAAGCGACCATCGCTTTTTACGAAAATATTTGGAATAACCGTTTTTTGCAGCTTGTTCAATAAAAGGATTTTAATAGACGTTATCTACTTGTTAGGAGGGCTTTGAATGATAAAAAATATTGTGTTTGATTTAGGAAATGTTTTAGTTGATTTTGATCCACCACGTTTTGTCATGGAAAAAACTGAAGATAAGGATCAACAAAAGATGCTTATGTCCGAAATTTTTGGTTCTGTGGACTGGCTGCGTTTCGATAAGGGAACGATGAATCGGGAGGAGCTTTTAACCTCCGCAAAATTACGACTTCCAAAAGAATTACATGCTATCGCCAAAGACTTGCTGGACACTTGGTATATCGGGCTGAATGCTATACCACAAATGGAGGAACTTCCTAAACGGTTGAAGGAAAAAGGTTTGTCTCTTTATATCCTTTCAAATGCCCCGCAGGATTATTATCTTTATGAAGATAAGGTCCCTAGTCACAGTATTTTTGATGGCATCTTTATTTCCTCAGATTGGAAATTATCTAAGCCTGAGCATCAAATCTTCCGGACCTTTTACAGCCATTTCCGCTTAAATCCTGCCGAATGCTATTTCATCGATGATTCAGCGGCGAATATCTTAGCCGCTGAAGAAACTGGGATGGACGGTTTTCACTTTAAAAGAAATTATTCTGCATTAGAAAGAGAATTGACTGCTCTTGGGATTTTATAGTGGTCTTAAACAAAAAGGTGCGCCGGCAAATTGCCGGTGCACCTTTTTTCGTTAAGCTTGGTTGTTTTCCATAATGTAATCAACTGCAGCTCCAACTGTTTCAATTTTTTCAGCGTCTTCGTCAGAAATTTCTGTTCCGAATTCATCTTCTAATTCCAAAACAAATTCCATGATACTGATTGAGTCTGCATTTAAATCGTCTTTGATACTCAATTCAACCGTCACTTTATCTTTATCGATTTCAAAGTGATTTGAAATTATTTCAGCAACTTTGCTAAATACTTCTTCACGAGTCAACAACATTCACCTCCACCTGATCAACTATTATTCGTCTATGTTTTACCAGAAGGTCACAGTTCATTTTACTGATGTTTGATTGCTTTGTCTACCTTTTTCACGAAATTGGCGTGGCCTTATTCACCTTTAGGTGTTTCAAAAAACTGGACCAATTGCCCAACAACGTTCGTATCTAACATCGTGTGGATTTGATCGATCGTATTCGCTACAGCTTCAGGACCAGTAGAACCATGGGTTTTGATTACTGGCGCTTTAAGACCAAATAGAACCGCACCACCATGAGAAGAATAGTCCAATTTATCTTTTAGCCCATATAAAGTATCCTTCAACATAAGCGCACCCATTTTGCCTTTGACTCCAGCATCATTGATACTGCCTTTAATCAAGCTCATCAAGCCCATAGCTGTTCCTTCAATCGTTTTTAACACCGCATTTCCAGTAAACCCGTCTGTTACTACGACATCGGCAGCACCATTTAACAGTTCACGTGCTTCAACATTACCAATAAAGTTGATACTCTCTTCTGCTTTTAAAAGTTTGTAGGCTTCTTTCGTTAACTCGCTGCCCTTGGTTTCTTCTGTACCATTGTTCAATAATCCAACGCGGGGATTTTCAATTCCGCGAACATGCTTCGCATAAAATGATCCTAAAATTGCATATTGATGGATATGCTCTGCTTTATTTTCTGCATTTGCACCCAAATCAAGCATATCAAAACCGCTATCCCCATTTAAAACTGGCAATGTAGACATCAGACCTGGACGTTCGATCCCTTTGATTCGTCCCACTACAAACAAACCAGCAGCTAATAGCGCCCCCGTATTTCCTGCTGAAAAGATCGCATCCGCTTTGCCTTCTTTGACTGCTTGAGCAGCTAAAACCATCGAAGCGTTTTTCTTGCGACGGATCGCTTTAACAGGCTCATCATCACTATTGATCTTTTCATCCGTATGAATGATCGTAATATTCTTTTCATTTGTTATATATTGACGAATCGCGTCTTCTTTTCCATATAGTTGAAATTCAATTTCCGGATGATTCTTTTGGGCTAACATTACACCTTCCACGATCGCTTTTGGTGCAAAATCGCCACCCATTGCGTCTACAGCAATTTTCATGAGAAAAATCTCTCCTTTTTCGTTTTAATGTATTTATTTTTCTTTTTGAAAAATAATTCTGATTCTCAAGCCGTATACTATTCCTCTATTGTGCTAAAGCACAAAGGGGAACTAGCATCCTTTTTCGTTTTAATGTATTTTTTTTTTCTAGAAAATAAGTCTGAGTTTTAAGTCGTATATCCGCCAGCTTCTCCGATAAAAACAGGGCATAAGACTAACTGCTCTTTAATTTTTCTACAGTATAGCACACTCAATCGAAATATGTTTCCCCAGTTTCAGCAGGCTTCAATGCTGCTGCTAATGGTGCAAAGGCTGGCTGCTGACGCCAGTTTTCAACTTGCCAAATTTGATTGGCTTCATCTCGTGCCACTTCTAAGACATTCGCATCATTTACCAGATCAGCGATCAAGAATTGCGGTAATCCTGATTGACGGAAGCCAAAAACCTCACCAGGTCCACGTAATTCTAAATCTTTTTCACTCAATACAAACCCATTGTTAGTTTCAGTCATGATTTTCATGCGCTCTTTACCCATGTCATTTTTGGGGCTTGCTACCAATATACAATAAGAAGCATCCGAACCGCGTCCGACCCGTCCCCGTAATTGGTGCAACTGAGCTAATCCAAAACGATCTGCATCCATAATAAACAATACCGTAGCATTGGGTACATTAACGCCAACTTCGATGACCGTCGTTGATACTAATATCTGACTTTGATTCTCTTTGAATTCTTCCATGATTGTTTCTTTTTCCGCATTCTTCATTTTTCCATGCAGCAAACTGACTTGATAAGTAGGGGCATAGTATTCCTTCAAATGCTCATAAATTTCTGTCGCATTTTTCACATCCAATGCTTCCGACTCTTCAATCAGAGGACAAATCACATACAACTGGTGTCCCGCCTGCAATTCTTGCTTCGCCCAATCCAACGTATGCTCCAATTGCTTCGGCTTGATCCAACTGGTTTTGACAGGTATCCGCCCTGCCGGCATTTGGTCGATAATCGAAACGTCCATTTCGCCGTAAGCAGTGATTGCCAGCGTTCGGGGGATTGGCGTTGCAGTCATAAATAAAACGTCTGGATGGAGTCCTTTTTCTCGCAAGACGCGTCGCTGGTTCACACCGAAACGATGCTGTTCGTCTGTAATGACCAACCCTAAATTCGCAAACTGTACATCATCTTGGATCAACGCATGGGTCCCAATCACCACATCGATTTCTCCATTTTGCAACCCAGCTAAAATGGCACGCCGCTCTTTGATTTTGGTAGAACCAGTTAGTAAGGCCGTGGTCAGTTCTAATGGATCAAACAATTGGTTCAGACTTTCCAAGTGTTGCTGCGCCAAAATTTCTGTTGGCACCATCAACGCTCCTTGGAACCCAGCTGTCATGGTAGCATATAAGGCGATCGCCGCCACAACCGTCTTACCACTCCCAACGTCTCCTTGCAATAGACGTTGCATATGCTTCTTGCTGCGTAAGTCATAGCAAATCTCATTGGTCACACGTTTTTGGGCATCGGTCAGTTCAAAAGGTAGCTTCTGCGTAAATTGCTTCAAACGTTCTACATCATAACGGATCGCGATTCCATTCTTCTCGCTGCGTTCACTTTTCTTCAAGCCTTGCATCCGCATTTGAAAGAGGAAAAACTCTTCAAAAACCACTCGCCGTTTTGCCTGCTGATTTTCCTTTGGGTCTTTAGGAAAATGCATTGCCCGCATCGCTTGTTTCCGTGGCATCAAGCGATACTTTTCTAATAAATAATCTGGCAAGTTTTCTGTTACCTGATCGCCAAATTTTTCAAATCCTACTTTGATTAAATCGACTAAGGTACTTTGACGGATCGCCTTAGTCACGTGATAGATTGGCGCGTATTCTTCCGTCTGCTTACCACCTAAAATCTTCATTCCAGTCAGTGATTTCCGCTTGGCATCCCATTTTCCATAAACCGCCAGCTCTTCACCTACTTCGACTTTGTCTTTCAAATAGGGTTGATTGAAAAAGGAGATCATAAAGACCGCGTGATCCTGCATCATCCGAAACTGCAACCGGCTTTTTTTGTAGCCAAAACGACTAACCACTGGTGCCGAGACGATCACACCTTTTAATGTAACCTTTTCTTGGTCATTGATTTCTAATAAGTTTTTTTCCTGAATATCTTCATAACGAAAAGGATAGTAACTCAATAAGTCCTCGATCGTTACGATTCCTAAATCAGCTAACGTTTGTGCACGCTTAGGCCCCACACCCGGCAGCACCGATACAGATTCTTGAATCGGCATAAACAGCCTCCTTTCAATTAAAATACGTTTTTCAAATGCTAAGTTCTGTCTATCGACAATTATTTCGGAGATGAGGTAATCATTTTCCTAAAAAAACAGGAGCGAGCCAGATATTCTTGGCCCACTCCTTCCGACTTTTTTATTCTGCTGAAAGCAAGTATGGATAAACCGGTTGTTTTCCTTCGTGGATTTCAACCTCTAGGTCTGGATAGCTTGCTTCGATCGCTTCGCTTAATTTTTCAGCCTCGGCTTGTGTTCCTTCTTCACCAACAATGATCGTAATGATTTCGATATCCTCACTAATCATTTTGTTCAAAGTATCTAAAGTGGCTTGATACTTATCTGCTTCAGAAAGAATGATTTTCCCATCGACCATACCTAAGTAGTCACCTTCGTGGATTTCTACACCATCAATCGCTGTATCACGAATCGCATTCGTGATTTGACCACTAACAACAGAGTCCAGCATTTCAGTCATTGCTGTTTTATTTTCTTCCAAGCTTTGTTCTCCATTGAAGGCCAACATCGCTGTCATCCCTTGAGAGACTGTTTTGCTTGGAACCACTGCCACAGGAACCTCCGCAACTTCTGCTGCTTGATCGGCTGCCATAAAGATATTTTTATTATTCGGCAAAACGATTACTTGATCGGCATTGACCTCTTTGATCGCCTTTAAGATATCTTCTGTACTTGGGTTCATCGTTTGGCCGCCGCTGATTACGTAAGCTGCTCCTAGACTCTTGAATAACTCTTGAACACCTTCACCAGCAGCAATGGCAATCACTGCGTAGGGTTTGCGTTCTGCTGGAGCGGCCTCGAATTCAGCTACTTCTTCATCATGTTCTAAAATTGTTTCATGCTGTAAGCGCATATTATCGACTTTGACCTTGATCAAAGCACCAAATTTTTGTCCATAATTCATGACTTCCCCTGGATGCTCTGTATGCACGTGCACTTTGACAATCTCATCATCGTTAACAACTAATAACGAATCACCAATTCCATCCAAATAGTTACGGAAAGTATCGTAATCAAAGTTGCTATCAACAGTTGGCCCTTCGCCAAGACGAACCATAATTTCAGTACAATAACCAAACTTGATATCTTCTGTTGCTAATTGACCTTGCACACTGCGATGATGTTCGGCATTGACCATTTCATCCATTTCAGCCGGACTTGGTTCATACGTATCATCCGCTTGGAACTCACCGTTCAGCGCGTTTAAGAAGCCTTCATAGATAAACAATAAACCTTGACCACCACTATCGACTACGCCGACTTCTTTCAAAACAGGCAGCATGTCCGGTGTTTTATCTAATGCTTTCTTCCCATATTTGACAACAGCTGACATCACTTCAACGACATCATCCGTTTGTCTAGCTTTACGTTCACCAGCCTTCGCTGATTCACGTGCGACAGTCAAAATTGTTCCCTCTACAGGTTTCATGACTGCTTTATAAGCTGTTTCTACACCATGAACTAAGGCTTTCGCTAAATCCTCTGCATTTAATGTATCCACATCTAAGATCGCTTTAGAAAAGCCGCGGAATAATTGTGACAAGATAACGCCTGAGTTGCCCCGGGCTCCCATCAACAACCCTTTCGCTAAAACATTGGCTAGTTCACCAACTTTATCTGAAGCAGAGTTTACTACAGCAGTTGCACCGCTGGTCATCGATAGATTCATATTCGTCCCAGTATCCCCATCGGGAACGGGAAAAACGTTTAACGAATTGACATATTCTGCATTGACTTGCAGACGTTTAGCGCCAGCCTCAACCATTTCTTGGAATTGACTCGCGCTGATTTCTGTTACCTTCACTTACTTAGTCCTCCTTAAGAACGCTGCCTTTAGTCTGGCAGAACACGTACACCTTGAACATAGACATTCACTGAGTTGGCTGTAACCCCAAGCATCGTTTCCAAATTGTATTTCACTTTTTCTTGGACATTGCGCGATACTTCTGAGATCTTCGTGCCGTAGCTGACGATCGTGTAGACATCGACTGCGATCCCGTTCTCTTCTTGACGTACAACGACGCCGCGTGAATAATTTTCTTTTCTTAAAATCTCTGTGATATTGTCTTTGATTTGATTTTTGCTAGCCATACCGACGATACCAAACACGTCAGTAACTGCACCGCCGACAACCGTCGCGATGACGTCGTTTGAAATTTCGATCATACCAGTCTGTGTATTAATTTTCACAGCCATAGTTGTTAGCCTCCTTAAACAGGCCTAATGGCCCATTTTTTCTACTATAATAGTTTATCATAGCCCTATGACAAATAAAAGAAAGTTCCATTGCGATTTGCTGATAGGGCGCTCCCTGCTCGTCACAAATTTCTGCTAACTTTCTCGCATCAAAACTTTTGTTAAAAATTTTTACGCTAACAGAGTATAATTTACCTGCAAATCCTTAGAATGTCAATCTTTCTAAAAAAATTCACTTGCTAATCTTGTTAATTTGTGCTATTTTATTTTAGTATGAGCCAAAGAAGCGCTCCAATATCAAGGCTAAAGGAGGAAACTACACATGGCAAAAGTTTGCTATTTTACTGGTCGTAAAACAAGAAGTGCAAATAACCGTTCTCACGCTATGAACGCTACGAAACGTACTGTAAAACCTAATTTACAAAAAGTTCGCGTATTAGTGGACGGAAAACCTAAAAAAGTTTGGGTCTCAACTCGTGCTTTGAAATCTGGAAAAGTTGAGCGCGTTTAATATTATCCAATCAAATAATCAGCAAACCGTTCAATTACGAGCGGTTTTTTGTTTCTTCTGCTGTTTGTCTTTGCCAATACTTTAGTCCACTTAGGTGACTGTTATTCTTTCCTTGTTCTTAGAAAGAGTTGAACTGGCTGTAAGTTTCAAGCAAAAGAGATGTAAAACGACTATTTTGAACATAATTTATTAATTCTTTACATATCAAAGAGCCGATCGATTCGGCTCTTTTTTTGCCTGCTTATTTATAACTAAACAGGTTCATTTTTAAATTCTTAGCTTTGCTTTCACACCTCTTTCACATTATTTTCGGCACTTATATGGTAAAATTTGAATAGTCTGTTGAAAGAAGTTTGGTGATTTTTATATGAAGAACTACCTTAAAGAAAACCGTTGGTATTTACTGGCCAGCTTTTTCCTGCCATTTTTACTTATGGTAATTGTTTACTTGACGATCGGCATTTATCCCGGATCAAGCCGCAGTGTCTTAGCCAGCGATGCCTTTTCACAATTTTCGAATTTCCACGCAAGTTTTCGCAATATGCTTTTAGGTAAGCAAGGCTTTTTATATACCTGGAATGCCTCTATGGGATTAAATTATCTATCACTGGTTTCCTATTATCTCGGTGGTTTTTTTACTCCATTAGTAATTTTCTTTCCTAATCAGCTGATGCCTGATGCGTTGTATTTTCTAACGCTATTAAAAATCGGGGCTGCAGGATTAGCATTTTGGTTTTATGCGAAAGGTAGTTTCAAGCTGCCAAATTGGTCATGTGTGGCTTTAAGTACTACTTATGCGCTGATGTCTTTTGCTATTGCCCATTCAGAAATTATTATGTGGTTGGATGCGTTTGTCTATCTGCCTCTGATTATCTGGGGAATTAATCGGGTGATGGATCAGAAAAAACCGACCGTCCTATTTGTTTCCTATTTAATGTTGTTTTTGACCAGTTTTTATATGGGCTTTATGATTGGGGTCTTCTCGGTTCTCTATTTCATCGCCCGTTTGATTACCAATTGGAAAAGCTACAAAAAAAGTATTATTCCCTACGGCTTCACTTCGCTATTAGCTGGCTTTGCATCTATGATCATGATTTTACCGTCAATTCTAGACCTTCGTGCTAACGGTGAGGAATTGACACAAATCACGACCTTTAAAACAGAAGCGACAAGCTGGTGGGATTTTATTGCTAAGAACTTGGTTGGATCGTATGATACGACGAAATATGGTTCGATTCCTTTTATTTATATTGGACTTTTGCCATTAGCTTTCTGTCTATTTTTCTTTATCTGCAAAAAAATTCCGTGGAAAAATAAACTTGCTTATGGAGCAGTAGCCGCAATCTTGGTCGCAAGTTTTTACATCCAGCCAATGAATTTATTTTGGCATGGGATGCATGCACCAAATATGTTCCTATTCCGTTACGCCTACCTGCTCTCATTTTTAGTGATTACATTAGCTGCATGGGGATGGGAGAAACTAGATCGAGAAAATATTTTGCAATTAGTCGCTGCCTGTCTGATGCTGATCGCTCTCTTTGCGATTTTCTGGGGTATGAAGGGAAAAGACTACGATTATCTCAAAAATAGTTCCTTATATATTACACTTGGTTACTTGGCTGTCTATGCGCTGATTTTTACCGCACATCATTTCAATAAGATTCCGCTAAAAGCGTTAAGTATACTATTGCTGCTATTGATGTCTTCAGAGGCATTTATTAATAGTAGTTTTATGACACAAGGTATTTTAAAGGATTGGAATTATGCGTCGCGCAGCCTTTATACGGAGCCATATCCATCAATCAAAGCTTTAGTCGATGAAACGAAAAATGAGAATGATAGCTTTTATCGGCTGGAAAATCTGGACCCAGTTTCCTCCAACGATGCATTTAATTACGGCTACAGCGGCATCAGCATGTTTTCTTCAATCCGTAACCGTCATTCCTCCGGCTACATGGATCAAATAGGCTTCCGTTCTAGAGGAACTAGTTTAAATATCCGCTATCAAAATAACACGTTGTTGGCGGATGCTTTTACTGGAATCAAGTACAATATCGCTAAAACAAAAAAGCTAAATAAATATGGCTTTACAAAAACGAATAGCGTTGGCGAGTACAATCTCTTTGAGAATAATTACGCTTTGCCACTAGCCTTCACTGCACCGCAGAGCATCGATAAACTACAGGCTTCACCAAATGATAATCTAGGTACGCAAACACAATTATTTAACGCTTTATCGCAAGAACAGTTCCAGTACTTCCAGTTTTTACCGATTACGCAAATAGACACAAAAAATGCTAACGTCACTAACGCGGGGAATATTACAACAATTACCGAAAAACAAGGAAACGTGGCAAAAGACGTTACTTGGAAGGTTCAAGTTCCTGCAAATACACAAGCTTACCTGAGTCTCTATCCTTACGATTTCGCTGAATTAGAAAGCTCAACAGCGACCGTCACCGCTAACGGCCAAACGCGGCAAGCGCAAATTGGGATCAGCGGACAATATTATGATTTAGGCTATTACCAACAAGCAACGATGGTTACCTTTACTGCCAGCTTCTATGGAACAAAATCCATTAGCTTCCAGAATCCACAAGTTTTAGCTTTGGATACAGTCGCTTATCGACTAGCAGTAGATAAGATTAAAGATAACAGTGTAGACATGAAGGTTGGAAAACGCAGTGCTGAAGGAACTGTCAACGCCAAAAAAGCCCAAACATTGATCACGACCATTCCATATGATGAAGGCTGGTCTGCCAAAATCGATGGTAAAAAAGTCGAGACAAAAGCCTTCCAAAACGCTTTTGTCAGCATCCATGTACCAAAAGGCAAACACAAAGTAACTTTCAGTTACATCCCGAAAGGATTTATTGCCGGCGCTGTTTCCTTCATAATTGCTATCGGAATGTTTATTCTTTATCTACGTATGTTAAAACCAAAAAAAACACATCAGCATTAAGCAAAACAGGAGTCTCAACATGAGCCTCCTGTTTTTTTATACAAAATTATTTTGATTTGATATAGTTGACTCCGCCAGCTTTTGGCCCGGTAGCCTTACCCAAGAAGATCACTAATACAAGGATTGTTAATACATAAGGAGCCGATTGTAAATAAACATCTGGAATCTGCGAAATAACCGGTAGATTCGCTCCAGCGATACTCAAATTTTGAGCAAACCCAAAGAACATCGCTGCACCCATAGCCCCTAGTGGATTCCATTTTCCAAAGATCATCGCTGCCAGCGAAATGAATCCTTGTCCTGCGATCGTCGTTATCGCGAAACGACCTGCGATTGATTGGGCAAATACAGCACCGCCCATACCGCCAAGAAAGCCCGAAATCATTACTCCTGCATAACGCATCGCATAAACGTTGATTCCTAAAGTATCGGCTGCCTGCGGATTCTCACCGACTGAACGCAAACGCAGTCCGAATTTTGTCTTATAAATAATGAACCAAGCAGCTAAAGCGACAACAATCGCAAAATAAGCAGGTAAGCTAGTCTTACTGAAGAATAAATCACCAATAATCGGAATCTTACTTAATCCAGGAAAATCGAAATAACCAAACTGCTCTTGGATCGTATCGGTTTGCCCTTTTCCATACATTACCTTGATAAGAAAAATCGTCAACGGAGGAGCTAATAGATTCATCACGGTTCCGCTGATTACATGATCCGCTCGAAAATTTATCGTCGCCACAGCATGCAGCAACGAAAATAATAATCCGGTGATTCCTCCAACTAATACCCCTAACCAAGGAGTAAATGCTCCAAAATGGTTCGCAAAACTTAAATTAAAAATAACGGAACTAAACGCACCGGTCACCATGATTCCCTCTAGCCCGACATTGACAATACCGCTGCGTTCTGAGAACACACCCCCTAGTGCCGTCAAAATCAACGGAGCAGAATAAACGAGTGTTTGGGAAATCAGCGAGCCTAACAATTGAATGTTCATTCCAAATCAACTCCTTCTTGCTTTAGCGTCTGCATTTTTACCTCTTCGCTCTTTTCTTCTGCTTTTTTTGCCACGCGAACTTTTGTCAAAGCAACGCGAACCACATAATTGATTCCCACGAAGAAAATGATCAGCGGGATAACACTATTTGCTAGTTCACTCGGAACACCAGCAAACTGCATTCCCTGTCCACCAAGCTTCAAAATACTGAATAACAAGGCCGACAAAAGAATCCCGACTGAACCGCCATTTCCTAATAACGAGACTGCCATACCGTCAAATCCAATACTGATAGAAGAACCCTGAACAAAATAATTCCCAAAAGTGCCTAACCCTTGAACCACGCCCCCTAAACCTGCTAGCAGTCCAGAAATAATCATCGAGATCACGATCGTGCGTTTACTGCTCATTCCGGCATATTCAGAGGCGAATGGATTGATCCCGACAGATCGGATCTCAAACCCTAAAGTCGTTCGTTTCATCAAAAACCAAACCAAGCCTAAAAAAATCAGAGCCAAAACAAATCCCAGATTGACCCGCGACCCGCCAAAAAGATTGGTCAACCACGGTTCTCGCAACAAGCCGTGGGCTCCTACGATTTTCGTCACGCCCTTATTGGAGATGATATCCGGTGACATGACATTGTTCACCAGATGATTGGCCGTATACAACAATACATAATTCATCATGATGGTGACGATTACTTCGCTCGTTCCGAAATAGGCCCGTAGCAGTCCTGGGATCGCCGCCGCTATAGCTCCCGCCAACGCTCCTGCAATAATTGCTAATGGTACAACAACTAATTTTGGCGCTGTCGGCATGCTCAGTGCGACCCAAATACTTGCTACCCAGCCGCACAAAGCTTGTCCAGATAGCCCAACGTTAAAGAACCCCGCGGAATTTGCTACCGAAAAGCCTAAAGCTGTAAAAATCAAAGGCCCCGCACCAACTAATATTTCACCGACTGAGATACTGCTTTGAAACGCCGAGCGGAACATCGCTTGATACCCCATGATCGGGTTATATCCTGTTACTAACATCAATAGTCCGCCAAGCAAAAAGCCTAGAATCACTGAAATAATCGGAACCAAAGCATTTCTGATCTGTGCTGAACGCTCATTCATTTGTTTCACCAACCTTTACTAACTCTTTTCGCGCATCATCCAAGCTATAGCCAGCCATCAATAAGCCCAATTCATTTTCCGACGTTTCTTTTGGATCCACGATCCCGACGATCTCACCTGCATGGATAACGGCAATACGATCAGAAACATTTAGAATTTCATCTAACTCAAAACTCACCAGCAGAACGCCCTTATTTTTATCTCGCTGCTCTACCAAACGCTTATGAATATATTCGATTGCCCCGACATCCAGACCGCGCGTTGGTTGAGCGACAATCAATAGTTCTGGATCACGATCAACTTCCCGGGCGATGATCGCTTTTTGCTGATTCCCGCCAGATAGAGAAACTGCTGGTGCCTGTTCGCTTGTCGTCCGTACATCGTATTCTTCGATCAAACGCTTCGCGTATTTTTGAATTTCAGTAAAATCTAAAATACCCTTTTTACTAAACGGCTCTTGATAATAAGTTTGCAACGTAATATTTTCGGACAAAGGCAAAGGTAAAACCAATCCATATTTATGCCGATCCTCCGGCACGTGTCCAACACCCATCTCGGTGATTTCTCTTGGCTTATTATTCGTGGCATCTTTACCGTTGATGGTGATAGTGCCGCTTTCGATCTTACGCAGTCCAGTCAATGCTTGGATCAATTCTGACTGTCCGTTGCCATCAATACCGGCGATCCCTAACACTTCTCCGCGATGAACCTCCAGGCTTAAATTTTTTACTGCATCAAGTCCGCGGCTTTCTTTCACAACTAGATCTTTGATCGACAGAACGACATCGCCGACCTTTGCCGCCTGTTTGTCTGTTTTAAAAGAAACGGAACGGCCAACCATCATATCCGCTAACTCCTGAGAACTAACATCCTCCACATCAACGGTTCCGATGTAGCGTCCCCTTCGAA
The DNA here is from genome assembly GCF_018917525.1 of Enterococcus raffinosus. GTDB lineage: Bacteria > Bacillota > Bacilli > Lactobacillales > Enterococcaceae > Enterococcus_A > Enterococcus_A raffinosus_A. The sequence goes on from NZ_JAHLOS010000002.1 coordinate 121,876, forward strand.
TAACTGAACAACGATCTGCTACCTTTTTGATCTCATCCAGTTTATGAGTGATCAAAATGGTCGATTTTCCTTCTTTGACTAATGTCGCCATGATCTCGATCAGCTCGTCAATTTCCTGCGGTGTTAAGACGGCTGTTGGTTCATCAAAGATCAAAACATTTGCACCGCGATATAACGTTTTTAAAATCTCTACCCGCTGTTGCATTCCGACCGATATATCTCGGATATATGCATCTGGATCGACCTGCAAGCCATAATTATTGGACAAACGAGTGATTTCTTCCTTGGCTTTTTGCGTATCCAGCATACCGTTAGTGCTGATTTCACTACCTAAAATAATATTTTCCGTAACCGTAAACGCATCGACCAGCATAAAATGCTGATGGACCATTCCGATTCCCAGCTGGTTCGCTCTAGTAGGACTCGTGATTTTGACTGCTTGGCCATCCATGTATATCTCGCCGGAAGTCGGCTGCAATAACCCTGACAACACGTTCATCAGCGTTGATTTACCTGCCCCATTTTCTCCTAATAAAGCATGGATCTCGCCTTTACGAATTTTCAGATTGATCTCGTCATTCGCTTTGAAATCACCAAATTGTTTGGTGATATTCCGCATCTCAATGACAAATTGCTCCTCTGTCATTTTTAATTCACACCTCTCCTGTTCAAAGAGTGCCCGCCATGATCAGCGGGCACGATCAGTCTAATCTTCCGGTGTTTCCGGAACCGTTACATCACCAGCAATAATTTGTTCCTTGGCATCTTTTACTGCCGCCTTTGCTTCATCACTCAAATAGCCGTCTGTCATCTCCACGCCGCCATCTTTCAACCCAAAGGATAAATGTTTTCCGCCTGGGAATTTATCCTCCAGCGCTCGAGTTGAGATATCCTGCACGACCACGCCAACCGATTTGATGGTTGAAGCTAAACAGAAATTACTTTCTTTCCCATCTTTTGATTTATAGCCGCCTTCTTCTTGTTGATCACGATCCACGCCAAGCACCCAAACTTTGTCTGCTTCGTTTTTATCCTGATTCAACGCTTTTGCTTCTGAGAACACCCCTGCGCCGGTACCACCAGCAGCTTGATAAATAATGTCTGCTCCATTTTGATAAATATTCGCTGCTAAGGCTTTCCCCTTGGCTGGATCGCCGAAGGAGGCTGCATATTTCACGTCAACGGAAATATCCTTATTTAATTTCCTCGCAGTATCCTTTACACCTTTGGTAAATCCAGCTTCATAACGATCAATAACTTTGCCCTCTTCTCCGCCAATAAATCCAAACTTATTGGTTTTGGTCGTATAAGCAGCTGAGACACCAGCGAGATAGCCGACTTCGTTATCTCTAAAGGTCGCCGAAACGACATTATCCTTTCCTTCGATCACCGTATCAATAATGACAAAATTCGTTTCGGGATTTTGTCCCGCCGCTGCTTCGATCGAATCCGCTAAAAGATACCCGATCCCGAAGACCGTTTTGAAGCCATTCGATACAGCCGTGTCAATGTTAGAGGCGAACTGGGCGATCTCATTGGATTGAATATAGTCATACCCGCCGATCCCGCGTTTGAACTTCTGCTCTTTTCCCCACTTCTGCAATCCTTCCCAAGCAGATTGGTTGAAGGATTTATCATCTACCCCGCTGACATCCGTAACCATCACAACACTATGATCGCTATCCTCTTTGCCTGTTGCACTGCTCTTATTTCCACCACCGCACCCGCTGATCGTCATTAAAGCTGCCATTGCAACAACACCTAAAGAAAAAAGTTTTGTGTTTTTCATTTTGAAATCCTCCTATTTTTGTTAGCGCTTACTTTGTTGCGCACTTTTATCGTTAAACTAGCTCTTCGATTCTTGGCATCGCACTTTGCGCTCCTAGCCCTTGAACAGTCTTACTGGCAGCAAGATTAGCAAATGTGATCGCCGTCTCCAATTCTTGATCCTTCGCATACGCCACTGCAAATGCCGCATTAAAAGTATCTCCAGCTCCAGTCGTATCAATCACGGGCACCTTATAGCTTGGGACCTCCATTAATTTTTCTCCATCATGATACCGAACACCTTTCGAACCATACGTCATAATGATCTGATTGGGATACTCCCGTAAAACAGTCTGAGCATCCTGCTGAAACAATTGATTGATCTCAATCTCATTTGGTGTTAAAAATGTTACTTTAGCTAAATATTCAGGCGCGATTTCTGGAGTTGGTGCTGGATTTAATACTAAACACACGTTATTCTCCGCACAAAAATCAATTAGGTATCTGATCGTTTCGATTGGAATTTCACATTGCGTGATCACAATATCGGCAGCTAAAATTTGCGCCTGATACATATCAATCAATGAACGATCAACACACGCGTTCGCCCCTTGCACGAGAATGATCGAATTATCATTTTCTGCGATGGTGATGTAGGCAACGCCCGTTGGTTCAGCAACCTTTTTGATGCATGACGTATCAACCATATTCTCTTGAAAATTTTTTAAGATAATCTCACCATAAGCATCTTCACCGACACAACCAATCATCGTCACATCTGCACCCAAGCGTGCCGCAGCAACCGCTTGATTAGCACCCTTTCCTCCTGGCAGCATTTTACTATCGGTGCCAAACATCGTCTCGCCAATCTTAGGAAAACGGTCCGCTTGAACAACTAAATCCAAATTAATGCTGCCAACAACAACGACTTTCATTTAAACTCACTCCTCGTTTGTATTCATTCACACATCTCGTTTTTAAACCGTTTACAAAACTTTCAAAGAGAAACAACCGATCTCAATTTTTAAATAAGTTGCCTCTCTCTGGTTTCATCTATCTATTTTGCTTCTGCATAGACATCTGAATATATTCGGATACACTCTTCAACCAAATCCCAAAAACGCTCCGCATTGATCTTCTTACCTACTTTGGCGTTCGACGGCTGACCTAGCACATAAAGCTCATCACAAACGGTCCGACCATAGCAAGGTCCACGATTGATATCGATTTCGACATACATTTCCTGTGTTTCAAATATCTCTGGAGAAATTAGATAACCCACACATGTAGCATCATGCAGAGGACCCGCAGCTAACCCGAAGCATTCAAATTGGCTTTTCAACGTGAAGCGCATAATGTCACCAAATAGTTTCCCTGCGACATTCCCAACGCCTTCCATACGTTCGATAATATCTTCTGTACAAATTGTTTGATGCGTTAGATCAAGCCCCATCATAACAATCGGTGCGCCCGAACTAAAGACGACATGGGCTGCCTCTGGATCGGCAAAAATGTTAAATTCAGCAGATGGTGTGAAGTTCCCTGTTCCATAAGCACCACCCATCAAAACAATTTCTTTGATTTTTGGAATGATCAATGGCTCCATTCGCATTGCCACCGCAATATTGGTTAACGGACCAACCGGAACAAGTGTGATATCCCCATCGCTCGCCAACAACGTATCAATGATATATTTAACTGCATGTGTTTCTTCTATTTGTCGATGTAATGGACCAAAAACAGGACCATCCAAACCAGATTCCCCGTGAACGTTATCAGCTACTACTTGTTCCCGCACCATCGGTTTTGGCATCCCTGCATAGACTTTCGCATCAATCCCCAGCAATTGGCAGACATTCAATCCATTCACCACTGTTTTGTCTAGCGTTTGATTTCCTGCTACAATAGTGATCCCTAACAAATCAATTTTCGGATGTGCTGCTGCCATCAACATCGTAATCGCATCATCATGCCCCGGATCGCAATCTAAAATAATTTTCCGTTTCTCCATTTTATAGCCCCCTAAAAAATTAATTTCCTTTATCTATTTGCATTATAGTAAGTTCCTGCTTATGATAAGTATGAGAATTCTCATATAAGGAGGTAGAAAAAATGAAGAAGTTGCAAAACGAAAAATTAAAACAGCAATTCATTCGATCATCGACTACCTTGATCAGTTTTCCTTCGATGTCAGTTTAGATACGCAATTATTTTTCTTTCCGGCCAACAGCTACATTGTCAAGGAAGATCACCAACCTACGCATTTATTCTACTTAGTGAAGGGCAAAGCCAAATTATACGACACCTTAGCCAATGGAAAAGTCGCTCTGATTGATTTCTTTTCCCCACCTTGTTTTATCGGTGAGATGGAGCTCGTTGATGAAAACCAAACTGCCTTTAGCGTCCAAGCAATCGAGGACTGTTGGTGCTTAGCCTTATCGAGACAAGACTGTCAGAAACGATTACTAGAGGATGCGCTCTTTCTCCAAAAGCTCTGCATCTACTTTGCTCATAAAAATTATCGAAACATCAAAGCTTCAACTCAAAATCAGGGCTTTCCGCTTTCACAACGTTTAGCGGCCTTTATTCTTTTAACACAAAACGAAGGGACTTACCGTGAGAAACACACTCAAGTCGCCGAATATTTAGGTGTTTCCTATCGTCATCTTCTTTTCGTGATTGCACAGTTTGTGGAGGATGGCTACCTGAAAAAAATAAAAAAGGGGTACCTTATTCTAGACGTTCATAAGTTGACCCAACTCGCCGCTGAAGTAAAAGCCTAAAAAAGCATCCAGCAACAATCACAAGTGATTGTTATCGGATGCTTTTTTGTTATTCATATTTTACTTCGGCTAAATACAAGCCTTCTGGATGAGCAGTTGGTCCAGCGGCATTACGATCCTTCGCTTCAATAATCGCTGGAATACTCTCCGCCGGGATACGCCCATTCCCAATTTTTAGTAGGGTTCCGACTAATATCCGAATCATCTTATACAGAAAACCATTCCCTCTAAAAATAAAGGTCAATTCCGTCTCATCTTCATTCACAACCAAATCCGCTTGATAGATCGTCCGGACCTTATCCTCGATCGAACCACCTGTCGCACAAAAAGAGGTGAAATCATGTGTGCCTAGTAAATCTGGCAATGCCCGACGAATCAAATCTAAGTCTAATGGATAAGGGTAATAAGCCGCATAATAACGGCGAAAGGGACTTCGCGGCTTAGCTATTTGAACTTTGAAATGGTACGTCTTCTCGACGACATGATACCGCGCATGAAAATCGTCCGCTACAATTTCTACTGAAGAAACCGCGATATCTTCAGGCGTCTGGGTATCTAATGCGAACCGCATCCGCTCTAACGGTCGTTCCTGCGGATAATCAAAATGAATCACTTGTCCGATTGCATGGACTCCAGCATCTGTTCGACCAGATCCAAAAATCGTCACTGGCTGTCCATTATTCATTTTTTGTAACGTCTTTTCGACTTCTTCCTGTACCGTTCGCCCATTTGGCTGTCGTTGAAACCCATTAAAATTTGTACCATCATAAGCAATCACTGCTTTATATCTGACCATGCTATTCTCCTATTTCCTATTAATGAACCCGATTGTTAAGGTTAGATCTATGATCCATCTCCTCAACTAATTTCTGCCGGAGTCATTATAGCAGCTTTTTATTCGAAATCCAACGCACTTAAATCCTCTGATTGATAGTTGTTACTGCCCGGTAGTGACTTTTTATACTTCCAACAAACAATCGCCTCTTGCAAAGAGCGACCTTGATTATCTGCAAAGAAATCACGAATGTAGGTATTGTATTCAAATTGCGCATCAATTTTCTGCGGTTTTTTCGCTGCGATTTCAGGATAGATTTCAATCGCTTCGCGGTATGTTTTTCCGGCATTTGCCTTCAGCCATTTTTGAAAAGCAACTTTAAAAGTAAAGGAACTACCAAGTTCTCTTTTGAAAAAAGCGCGATGAACTTCTGAAAAAACAATATTCTCTTCAATCAAACTTTCCAGCGTTAATTCTGCTGTACGAACCGACCGTTTTTCCTTCATTGGTCTTGCTAAGTGTTCACCCGTTCGCAAAAAATATTCGATCCGTTCATTTAGTTCTGCTTTACTTCCTGATTTAGATAATCCATGTTCCTGACAGAAAGCTTGTAGTTCTGCTTTCAAATAATAATATTCTCGAAATATTTCTGGCTTCAATCCAATTTGCAGTATTGGACGTTCTTCAGTCATTTTTTCTCCTCCAATTGCTTGCTCCATTCATCCTACCATAAAGAAACGATCATTGAACCTACAAGTTAAAATTACCAAAAGCTCAAAAAAAAGCCTGGATCACTCCAAGCTTAACTGCGTAAAAAGATTAAAATGACTGTTGCGAGAGCAAAAACAACGAGAACGATCGTATCTCGTGATGCCCACTTTAATTTGCGATACTTGCTTCGGCCTTCACCGCCGCGATATCCGCGAGCTTCCATCGCAGTCGCCAAATCCTCTGCACGATTAAAGCTGCTGACAAATAAAGGAATCAATAACGGTACTATTGCTTTGACTTTCTGAATCAAATTTCCATCACTGAAGTCAACACCACGAGCACGCTGAGCATTCATGATCTTTTCCGTTTCATCCATCAATGTTGGCACAAACCGCAAAGCGATCGATAACATCAAGGCAATCTCATGTACCGGCAAGTGAAATCTTTTTAAAGGATTTAACAATGATTCAATCGCATCAGACATTGATAACGGCGGCGTTGTCAATGTTAGTAACGTCGACATAAAAATAATTAGAACAAACCGGCAAAAGATAAATAGCCCGTTTTGGATTCCATAAGAAGAAAGACTAAAGACGCCCCACGACCAATACAAGGTTCCGCCTCGCGTAAACAACATCTGCAACGCGACTGTAAAAATAATTAACCAAATTAGTGGTCTAACACCCTTCAAAAAGAAGTTCAAATTAATTTTAGATAGGAATACTGCGAACATCGTGAAAGCTCCTAAAAATAGATAGCTCTGCCAGTTATTCGCCAAAAAAATAATTCCGATAAAATAAAAACTTGCGACCAATTTTGCTCGTGGATCCAAACGGTGAATCAGAGAATCACCTGGAATATAACGACCAAAAATCAATTTATTCATCATGAGCAGGACCTCCCGCAAATTTTACAATCCAGTCCGCCAACTCATTTTCAGTTAAAGGCAACTCTTCAAAATCCACGCCACGGGCCTGCATTTTTTCAGCAAAAGCAGTTGCCTGAGGTACACCTAGTTGCTTTTCCTTTAACCAAGCAACATCTTCAAACACAGTTTGCGGATCACCGTGTTTTGCCACATGTCCTTTTTCTAAAACATAAACATAATCAGCAAAATTCGCGACGTCATCCATTAAATGTGTGACCAGGACAATTGTTATGTTTTTTTTCTGATGAAGGTGCCAAAACATTTCCATCATCTCTTTACGACCTAACGGATCTAAGCCAGCTGTCGGCTCGTCTAAGACCAAAACCTCAGGTTCCATAGCCAAAACACCAGCAATCGCTACACGGCGCATTTGTCCGCCAGAAAGCTCGAATGGTGAACGATCAAGATATTCTTCACCGAGTCCAACTAACTTTAAGTTTTCCTTTGCCAAAGCCAACGCTTCTTCTTCGCTAACACCGAAATTCTTTGGTCCAAAAGCAATGTCCTTTGCTACAGTTTCTTCAAAAAGTTGAGCTTCTGGAAACTGAAAAACAATCCCTACTTTTTTTCGTACAGGTTTCAAATTCTTATTGTCTGTCGTGGGTGTAATCGTTCGATCACCGATCACAACTTGACCATCAGTTGGCTTCAATAATGCATTCAAGTGTTGTAACAAGGTCGACTTACCACTACCAGTATGCCCTACCAGTGCGGTGTAAGAACCCTCTTTAATATTCAAATCAATATCATAAAGTGCCCGTTGTTCAAAGGGAGTATTCGGTTGATAAACGTAGCTTACTTTTTCAAAACGGATGTCCATAACCAGTCCATCATCCCTTCTTCATCCAAATAGTTCGCAGGCACATTCACACCACGAGCCTTTAATGCTGATTTTAACTTCTCAGGAAATGGTAAATCTAGTCCCAACGAAACTAATTCCGGTCCAGCAGAAAAAATTTCATCTGGGGTTCCTTCTTGATACAGTTCCCCGTCCCTCATCACTAAAATGCGATTGGCCCTAGCCGCTTCATCAATGTCATGAGTGATAGAAATAACTGTCAGATCACTCTCTTCTTTAATTTTGCGAATAGTTGCAATAACATCATCTCGACCTTCAGGATCTAACATACTTGTTGCTTCATCCAAAATGATGATGTCAGGACGCAAGGCTACTACCCCTGCAATTGCCACTCGTTGCTTTTGTCCACCAGACAGACGGGCAGGCTCACGCGTTGCAAATTCTTGCATTTTTACTTTTTCCAAGGCATCTTGAACACGACGCTGCATCTCGCTTCGTTCAATTCCCTGATTTTCCAACCCGAAGGCTACATCATCTTCGACTGTCGCTCCGACAAATTGATTGTCCGGATTTTGAAAAACCATTCCGACCATTCGACGTATGTCCCAAACAGATTCCTCCGATAATGCCATCCCTCCGACAGTAACCGTTCCTTTTTGAGGCAAATGCAAACCGTTGATTGCTTTGGCTAATGTTGATTTTCCTGAGCCATTGTGCCCAACAATCGCGATCCACTCGCCTTTATTAATCGAAAAGCTAATATCCTTTAAAGCAGGAGTCGCTTCCTCTTGATAACTAAATTCAATTTGATTGATTTCAATAATTGGCTTCATGGTTACACCTTTCCGCTTCTTTGCAAATATGTACTAAGACTAGCAAAAAAGCTTCACTTTATCAATCCTTGATACTCAATAAAATGCTTTTGTATACCGATCTGTCTTGACAGTGTTTTTGGGTATAAAAAAACACTTTATGATGAGTGCCAGCTTCCCAGACATTCTGGGAAGCGGCGCTGAGCTAGACTCGGAGAAAATCTCCAACATCATAACACTCTAAAAGAATCATCTATAAAGTGAAGAGTGATTATTATACAAGTTCTAAAACAACCATAGGGGCGTTGTCGCCGCGACGAGGTTCAGTTTTCAAGATACGAGTGTATCCACCTTGACGTTCAGCGTAACGAGGAGCAATATCGTTAAATAATTTTTGCAATGCAGTTTCAGTAACGATTTCTTCGTTTTCTTCGCGAACATCAGCGACTTCATTACGTACAAAGCTTGCAGCTTGGCGACGTGCATGAAGATCCCCGCGTTTTCCTAAAGTAATCATCTTTTCAGCAGTTGAACGAACTTCTTTCGCACGAGCTTCAGTCGTAACGATACGTTCGTTGATAATTAAGTCAGTTGTTAAGTCACGCAACATTGCCTTACGTTGGCTAGATGTGCGTCCTAATTTACGATAACTCACGTAGGTTTCCCTCCTTTGTCAACAATATTAATCGTCTTTACGTAGTCCTAAACCAAGATCATGTAACTTAGCCTTAACTTCTTCAAGTGATTTACGACCCAAATTACGTACTTTGATCATTTCAGGTTCAGATTTATTCGTTAATTCTTGAACCGTATTAATTCCGGCACGTTTCAAGCAATTGTACGAACGTACAGACAGGTCTAGTTCTTCGATGGTCATTTCCAACATTTTTTCTTTTTGTGTTTCTTCTTTTTCTACCATGATTTCAGCATTTTTCGCTTCATCAGTAAGATTTACAAAAATATCTAAATGCTCGGTTAAAATTTTCGCTGCAAGACTCAATGCTTCTTGAGCAATGATCGATCCGTCAGTCCAAATTTCCATCGTTAATTTATCGAAGTCATCACGACGACCAACACGTGTATTTTCAACTTGATAGTTTACTTTACGTACCGGTGTATAGATAGAATCGACCGGAAGGACACCGATAGGCATATCTTCCTTTTTATTTTCGTCTGCTTGAACATAGCCTCGACCAGGTTTTACTGTTAGGCGAGCATGGAATGTCGCACCTTCAGCAACAGTACAAATGTACATATCTTTATTCAAGATTTCAACGTCGCTGTCAACGATAATATCGCCGGCAGTTACCGTAGCTGGTCCAGTAATATCGATCTCAAGGGTTTTTTCTTCTTCCGCAAATAATTTCAACGCTAAACCTTTGATATTCAAGATGATTTGTACAACGTCTTCTCTTACACCTTTGATGGTTGAAAATTCGTGTAACACCCCATCGATTTGAATATTGGTAATGGCAGCGCCCGGTAAAGAAGAAAGTAGAATACGACGTAGAGAATTACCTAAAGTAGTTCCATAACCTCTTTCCAAAGGTTCAACAACGAACTTGCCATAATCTCTGTCTTCATCAATTTTTGTGATTCTTGGTTTTTCGAATTCAATCATTCTTGTCTTTTACCCCTTTCAAAACGAAAAGTGTCTTGTTCAATGACGTTCCTGTAAAACTCATAGAGTTGGGCACTCATTAAACACGACGGCGTTTTGGAGGGCGGCATCCATTATGAGGTACTGGAGTCACGTCACGAATTGCAGTTACTTCTAAACCAGTTGCTTGCAATGAACGAATCGCTGCTTCACGACCAGAACCAGGTCCTTTAACAGTGACTTCAACACTTTTCAATCCATGTTCCATTGCAGCTTTTGTTGCAGTTTCAGCAGCCATTTGAGCAGCGAAAGGAGTTGATTTCTTACTACCTTTGAAACCTAATGAACCTGCAGATGACCATGCGACAGCGTTACCGCTAGCATCAGTGATCATGACGATTGTATTATTGAAAGTCGAATGAATATGAGCAATACCTGTTTCGATATTCTTCTTCACACGACGTTTACGATTGACTTTCTTTGCTACCATGAAGATTTATACCTCCTTCACTAATTATTTTTTCTTGCCGGCAATAGCGCGAGCTGGGCCTTTACGAGTACGAGCATTGTTCTTAGTGTTTTGTCCACGTGTAGGCAAGCCACGACGATGACGAATTCCACGGTATGAACCGATTTCCATCAAACGTTTGATGTTCAAGTTAGTTTCACGACGAAGATCGCCTTCAACTTTTAATTTATCAACTTCAGCACGGATAGCGTCTGTTTGTTCATTCGTTAAGTCACGTACACGAACATCTTCAGAAACGCCTGCATTGGCTAAAATTTGTTTCGCTGTAGTATTTCCGATACCAAAAATATAAGTAAGCGAAATTACCACGCGTTTATCACGAGGAATATCTACTCCTGCAATACGAGCCATACTTATTTACACCTCCAATTATCCTTGACGTTGTTTATGTTTTGGGTTTGCTGGGCAAATCACCATAACGCGTCCATTACGACGAATTACTTTACAATGTTCACACATTGGTTTTACTGATGGTCTTACTTTCATGATTATACCTCCTGAAGTTTTACGGAGTACAACTTACTTAAAGCGATAGGTAATGCGACCACGGCTCAAATCATATGGAGAAAGTTCTACTGTAACTTTATCTCCAGGTAAGATTCGAATATAATACATCCGGATTTTACCAGATACGTGTGCAAGAACTTCGTGTCCGTTTTCCAATTCGACTTTAAACATTGCATTCGGCAAAGTTTCGACGACTGTTCCTTCGATTTCAATCATATCTTCTTTTGCCACGCAGAGTACCTCCTTGTAGTTGTTTCGCATTTTCACACGATAAAATGGCGGAAACTGCAGTTCCCACCGTAATTCTAAAGTTAAACTTCCAAAAAAGCTAGAAGTCGGACTGACAAATTCTATCATAAAACATCGAACTTGGCAAGATAAACTGCATCTCAAGTCGGCAGGCAAAATTATTTTTCGATAATCTTTTCTACATCCGCAAATACGGCATCAATTTCACGATCTCCATCAACTGGATATAACAGACCTTCTTCATTATAGTAAGCTAAAATTGGTTCGCTGTTTTTAACATTTACAGACAAACGATTTTTAACTGTTTCTGGCTTATCATCTTCACGTTGGTAAAATTCATGACCACCACAGCGATCACATGTACCTTCTACTTTTGTAGGATTGAAGATTTTATGATAAGTCGCACCACAGTTGCGGCACATGAAGCGTCCTGCCAAACGTTCAACTAACACTTCTTCTGCTACTTGAATTTCAATCACAGCATCAATCTTTTTATTCAAGTCCGTTAACATTTCAGCTAATGCTTTGGCTTGATCTAAAGTACGAGGGAATCCGTCTAACAAGAACCCTTTATCAGTGTCCTTTTGCGCTAAACGTTCCTTCACGATACCGTTAGTAACTTCATCTGGGACCAAATCCCCTGCATCCATATATGATTTTGCTTTCAATCCGAGTGTAGTCTCGTTTTTGATTGCTTCTCGGAACATATCCCCCGTGCTGATATGCGGAATATTGTACGTTGCAACAATTCTTTCTGCTTGTGTTCCTTTTCCTGCTCCTGGCAGTCCCATTAAGATCAGGTTCATTGATTTCCCTCCTAAATATTTGAAGCGAGAACGGCGTTGAGGATGACCCTCAACACACGAATCTACTCTTCATCCATGAATCCGACATACCGTCGTTTCAACATGAGTCCTTCTAATTGTTTTGCAGTTTCTAGCGCGACACCAACAACGATCAAAAGACTCGTACCACCTAAACCAATTGATTGAGGTAAGTTCCAAATCATTTGTGCGATGATTGGAATCAAGGCGATCAAACCTAAGAAAATAGCTCCGACCACACTTAAACGCATTAAAATTGCAGAAACATATTCTTCTGTTCCTTTACCCGGTCTTACACGAGGAATATAACTTCCTTGTTTTTGTAAGTTTTCTGCTAATTTTTCAGGATTAACCTGAACAAATGCATAGAAAAAGGTGAAAGCAACAATCAGAACAGTATAAATCGCAGCGCCGGGAACGGTGTTATAACTGAATAGTTTCGTTAACATCTCGTACCAGCCTTCCGCTTGATACTTACTAGCCAATGCTTGCAACACCGCATTTGGTGTAGCAATGAATGAGCTGGCAAAGATAACCGGAATAACGCCGGCAGCATTCACTTTCAATGGTAAATAACTGCTTGTTGGCGCACCAACGACTTGTTTTGTATATTGAATTGGAATTTTTCTTTCCGCTTGTTGGAAGTACGTTACAAAAACGACAATCAACACGATAGCGATAAGTAAAATCACAACAAAAATGACTGATTTCCAAAGATCACTAGAATCGATGTTTACGAAATAATCGTCATAGATATCTTTGATACTTTGTGGTAATCGCGAAATGATTCCCGCAAAGATGATCATAGATACACCGTTACCGATTCCCTTTTCAGTGATCTGTTCTCCCAACCATGTAACAAACATCGTACCCGCGGTAAGAATCACACCGATTGTAACAAACGTTTGAACATTTCGGTTTGGAACAAAACCAAATTGTGCAAAATAGTCAAACCCAGCTGTAATACTTACAGACTGGATGAAAGCCAAGACTAAAGTTAAATAGCGAGTTGCCTGATTCAACTTTTTACGACCGACTTCCCCTTGTTTTGACCATTCAACAAATTTAGGAATGATATCCATCTGCAACAATTGAATAACGATTGAAGCAGTAATGTATGGAGAAACCCCCATCGAGAAGATCGAAAAGTTTTGCATAGCTGAGCCACTGACCATATTCAACATTCTGAAAAATGGCATTTCACTAAGTCCTTGCAATCCATGTGCATCGACCCCCGGCACAGTGATTTGTGCACCTAGTCGGAAGACTAACAGTATTAAGACGGTAAACAATATCCGTGATCGGATGTTCTGAACTTTGAATGAATCCTTTAAAAGTTTGAACATTAAATCACCTCGATTGAACCACCAGCAGCTTCAATTGTTTCTTGAGCATGTTTAGAGAATTTTGCTGCTTTAACGGTTAGTTTTTTATCTAATGATCCGTTTCCTAAAACTTTGATTCCAGCTTTTTCGTTTTTCACAATTCCAGCTTCAACTAAAGCAACTGGTGTTACTTCAGCTCCATCTTCAAAACGATTTAAGACATCTAAATTGATTACAGCGTATTCTTTACGATTCACGTTAGTAAATCCGCGTTTTGGTAAACGACGGAATAAAGGAGTTTGTCCACCTTCAAAACCTAAACGTACACCGCCGCCTGAACGAGCCTTTTGACCTTTTTGACCACGTCCAGATGTTTTTCCGTTACCTGATGAAGTACCACGTCCAACGCGGTTGCGAACTTTACGTGAACCTTCGGCAGGTTGTAATTCATGAAGTTTCATTATATTGGCACCTCCTTAGATTTTAATCATCATTGTTTTATTAAACTTCTTCTACGTCCACTAAATGAGACACTGTGTTAACCATACCTTTGATTGCATCATTAGCAGGTTTAACAACTGTGCTGTTCATTTTTTTAAGACCCAACGCTTTAACAGTGTCGCGTTGGTTTTGAGGACGTCCGATAATACTGCGTTTTAAAGTAATTTTTAATTCAGCCATGTCATTCGTCCTCCTTAATTAGCTAAGTTTTCAACAGAGATGCCACGTAATTGTGCCACTTCTTCTGCTTTTTTCAATTGAGTCAAGCCTTCAACAGTTGCACGAACAACGTTGATTGGTGTGTTTGAACCTAAAGATTTAGAAGTTACATCGGCAACCCCAGCTAACTCCAAGACGGCACGAACTGGTCCACCAGCAGCAACTCCAGAACCTTCAACGGCTGGTTTCATTAAGATACGTCCACCGCCGAATACACCAATAACTTCATGAGGAAGCGTAGTTCCTACCATTGGTACTTCAACTAGGTTTTTCTTAGCGTCTTCGATTGCTTTACGAATTGCTTCAGGTACTTCTTGAGCTTTACCGGTACCAAAGCCTACGTGACCGTTTTTGTCACCGACAACAACTAGTGCAGCAAAACGTAGACGACGTCCACCTTTAACAACTTTAGTAACACGGTTGATCGCTACAACGCGGTCTTCTAATTCCAAATGTTTTGGATCGATATAAACCATGAATGGTGTTCCTCCTTCTCCTAAAATTCTAGTCCATTTTCGCGAGCTGCTTCAGCTAAAGCTGCTACACGGCCATGGTAAAGGTATCCACCACGGTCAAAGACTACTTTCTTAATACCTTTTTCTGAAGCACGTTCTGCTACTAATTTCCCAACAGCTTGTGCTTGTTCAGTTTTTGTTCCACCTGAAATTTCTTTATCCAAGGCAGAGGCACTTGCTAGCGTCACACCCGCTACGTCATCAATAATTTGAGCGTAGATGTTTTTATTAGAACGAAAAACGTTCAAGCGTGGGCACTCAGCAGTACCAGAAATTTTCCCGCGAACGCGCATGTGGCGTTTTTGGCGTGTTTTATTCTTGTCTGGTTTTGTAATCACAATTGTCACCTCTTTAATTAAGCTGGCCTAAGCCGCGTGTAGGGTCAACCTACTATTTACCAGTTTTACCTTCTTTACGACGTACGTATTCGCCAACATAACGGATACCTTTGCCTTTATAAGGTTCTGGAGGACGAGTTCCGCGGATTTTCGCAGCTAATTCGCCTACTACTTCTTTATTTGATCCTTTAACGACTACTTGAGTGTTTGCAGGAACTTCGATTGTAACACCTTCTGGAGCTACGATCTCAACTGGATGTGAGTAACCAACGTTCAATACAAGTTTTGAACCTTGTAATTGTGCACGGTACCCAACCCCGATTAATTCTAATGCTTTTTGGAACCCTTCTGAAACACCAACAACCATGTTATTGAAGTTTGCACGAGTTGTTCCGTGGATAGTTTTCATTTCTTTGCTGTCATCTGGACGTGTGAATGTTACTTCGTTTCCTTCGATGTTCATTTTGATATCAGAAGAAAAAGTACGAGTTAATTCACCTTTAGGTCCTTTAACAGTTACATCGTTTCCGTTTTGAGTTACTTCAACTCCTGCAGGTAAAACGACAACTTTATTACCAATACGGCTCACTTAAAGACACCTCCTCATGGATTGTTTGATCTTACCAAACGTAAGCTAGCACTTCGCCGCCGACGTTTTTACCTCTAGCTTCTTTATCAGTTACTAAACCTTCTGAAGTAGAGATGATTGCGATACCTAAACCGTTTAATACTTTTGGTACTTCGTCAGCTTTGACATAAGCACGTAAGCCTGGTTTAGAGATACGTTTTAAGTTCGTGATAACACGTTCGTCATTTTTACCGTATTTAAGAAACACACGGATCATGCCTTGTTTGTCATCTTCGATATATTCAACATCACGTACGAAACCTTCACGTTTAAGGATTTCTGCGATGTCACGTTTGATTTTTGAAGCAGGTACTTCTACTGAATCGTGTTTTACCATGTTGGCATTACGAATACGAGTTAGAAAATCTGCAATTGGATCTGTCATGACCATTGAACTGTTTACCTCCTTTATGCGAGTTTATTTTACCAGCTAGCTTTCTTCACGCCGGGAATTTGACCTTTGTAGGCAAGTTCGCGGAAGCAAATACGGCAAAGATGAAATTTACGATAAACTGAATGTGGACGTCCGCAACGTTCGCAGCGCGTATATTCTTGCGTTGAATGTTTTGCAGGGCGTTTGTTTTTAGCAATCATTGATTTTTTAGCCAATTTTTTCGCCTCCTTGATTATTTTTGGAATGGCATTCCAAGTTGTGTTAATAATTCGCGAGATTCTTCGTCTGTTTTCGCAGTTGTAACAACAACGATATCCATACCGCGGACTTTATCAACTAAATCATAATCTACTTCAGGGAAGATCAATTGTTCTTTAACACCTAAAGTAAAGTTACCACGGCCATCAAAGGATTTTTTGCTTACTCCGTGGAAGTCACGTACACGTGGAAGTGATACAGACACTAATTTGTCTAAGAATTCATACATTCTTTCTCCGCGTAGTGTTACTTTCGCACCGATAGGCATTCCTTCACGTAAACGGAAACCAGCGATTGATTTTTTAGCTTTAGTGATAATTGGTTTTTGACCAGAGATCAAGGCTAATTCTTCAACGGCTTTGTCTAAGTTTTTTGCGTTTGATACCGCATCACCAACACCCATGTTGATGACAATTTTCTCAACTTTAGGAACTTCCATAACTGAATCATAGTTAAATTTTTCCATCAAAGATGGTGTAATTTCACTTACAAATTTTTCTTTTAGGCGGTTCATCTATAAGATCCTCCTTCCTTGTTTAATTATTTATCTAGAGCTTCGCCGGTTTTTTTAGAAACGCGGACTTTTTTACCGTCAACCACTTTGTAGCCAACGCGTGTCGCTTCTCCATTTGAAGGGTCGATCACCATAACATTAGATGCATGAATTGGTGCTTCTACCTCAACGATTCCGCCTTGAGGGGCATCTTGAGAGGCTTTTTTATGTTTTTTCACGACATTGACGCCTTCAACAACGACTTTGTCTTTTTTAGGAAGGGCTTCTAATACTACGCCTTCTTTATTTCTGTCTTTACCAGAGATAACTTTTACTTTATCGCCTTTTTTAACGAACATTACTGTTGCGCACCTCCTTTGGTTGAATCTTTCGATTATAATACTTCCGGTGCCAATGAAACGATCTTCATGAAGTTGCCTTCGCGTAATTCACGAGCGACAGGTCCGAAGATACGTGTTCCTCTTGGGCTCTTGTCATCACGAATGATAACAGCTGCATTTTCATCAAATTTGATATAAGAACCATCAGTACGACGAGCGCCTGATTTAGTTCGTACGATAACGGCTTTAACCACGTCACCTTTTTTGACAACACCACCTGGCGTTGCTTGTTTAACCGTAGCAACAATCACATCACCGATATTTGCAGTTTTGCGACCAGATCCGCCAAGAACTTTAATAGTTAAAATTTCACGGGCGCCTGAGTTGTCCGCGATTTTTAAACGGCTTTCTGCTTGGATCACTTGTGTATCCTCCTTTCAGATTTAAAAAACATCTATATAGGAAAATCTCGTGTGATTAGATAATCACTGCTTTTTCAACGATTTCAACCAGACGGAAACGTTTGGTAGCTGATAATGGACGAGTTTCCATGATTTTCACGATATCGCCAATTTTTGCTTCATTGTTTTCATCGTGAGCTTTGTATTTTTTAGAATATTTCATACGTTTACCGTAGATTGGATGGTTCTTTTTGGTTTCAACGACAACAGTGATCGTTTTGTCCATTTTGTCAGATACCACGCGTCCTTGATAAACTTTACGTTGATTTCTTTCTTCAGTCATACTGGAAATGGCCTCCTTCCACTATTTGTCAGCTTGTTCACGCAACACAGTTTTGATGCGTGCAATCGATTTACGTACTTCTTTAATACGTGCAGTGTTTTCTAATTGACCTGTTGCTAATTGGAATCTAAGACTGAACAATTCTTCTTTTAATTGTTTTTCTTGATCTAGCATTTCGGCAGTGGTTAATTCTCTGATTTCTTTAACCTTCATTCGATTCACCACCCATTTCCTCACGTTTTACGATCTTAGTCTTCATTGGTAATTTGTGAGAAGCAAGACGTAATGCTTCACGAGCAACTTCTTCAGGAACGCCGGCGATTTCAAACATGATCTTGCCGCGTTTAACTGGTGAAACCCAGCCTTCAGGAGCACCTTTACCAGATCCCATACGTACACCAATTGCTTTGGCAGTATAAGATTTGTGAGGGAAAATTTTAATCCATACTTTCCCACCACGTTTCATGTAACGAGTCATTGCAATACGAGCAGCCTCAATTTGGCGGTTAGTAATCCAATGTGAATCAACAGCTTGCAAGCCGTATTCTCCAAATGCGATTTCTTTACCACCTTTAGCTTCCCCACGCATTTTACCGCGGAATTCACGACGGTGTTTTACACGTTTAGGTACTAACATGATTATTTCCCTCCTTTCTCAGTGTTTTTCTTTGTAGGAAGAATTTCTCCACGATAAATCCACACTTTAACTCCTAGTTTTCCGTATGTTGTATCTGCTTCTTCCCATGCGTAGTCGATATCGGCACGCAATGTATGAAGAGGAACTGTTCCTTCAGAGTATCCTTCTGAACGAGCGATATCCGCACCATTCAAACGACCAGATACTTGAGTTTTGATTCCTTTAGCGCCTGAACGCATTGTGCGTTGGATCGCTTGTTTTTGTGCACGACGGAAAGCAACACGATTTTCTAATTGACGTGCGATTCCTTCTCCGACTAATTTTGCATCTAAATCTGGTTTTTTGATTTCAACGATGTTGATGTGAACTCGTTTACCAGTTAATTTATTTAATTCTTTTCTTAGGCTCTCAACTTCAGATCCGCCTTTACCGATAACCATACCAGGTTTAGCTGTGTGGATTGAAATATTTACGCGGTTTGCAGCGCGTTCGATTTCAACAGTTGACACAGCGGCATCAGCAAGTTTCGTTGCGATGAACTTACGGATTCTCAAATCTTCGTGTAGAAATTCAGCATACTCTTTTTCAGCATACCATTTAGCATCCCACTCACGGATGATGCCTACACGCATTCCAATAGGATTTACTTTTTGACCCACTGATTATCCCTCCTTATTTTTCTGATACCACAACGGTAATATGACTTGTACGTTTGTTGATTGGTGAAGCTGAACCTTTTGCACGTGGACGGAAACGTTTCATTGTTGGTCCTTCGTTAACAAATGCTTCAGAAACTACCAAATTTTCAACATCTAAGTCAAAGTTGTTTTCTGCGTTAGCAACTGCTGACATCATTACTTTTTCAATGATTCCTGCAGATTTGTTTGGTGTGAATTTCAAGATTGAAATTGCTTCTGCTACGCTTTTTCCTCTAATAAGATCGATTACTAAACGTGCTTTACGAGGAGAAGTGCGAACTGTTTTCGCAGTTGCCTTAGCTGATGTAATTTGTTCTGCCATGTTAATATCCTCCCCTCAAAATTAACGTCTTGTTTTCTTATCGTCGGCGGCATGTCCACGATAAGTTCTTGATGGTGCAAATTCACCTAATTTATGTCCTACCATGTCTTCTTGGATGTAAACTGGCACATGTTTGCGTCCGTCATAAACAGCAATAGTAAATCCTACAAAATTAGGAAAAATTGTTGAGCGACGAGACCAAGTTTTGATAACTTTTTTCTTTTCAACACCTTGTTGTGCTTCGATCTTCTTCATTAAATGATCATCAGCGAAAGGTCCTTTTTTCAAACTACGACCCATGGTGTACCTCCTCTCAAAATATGCGACACATAGTCAATGATTTTATTTAGTTTTACGACGACGTACAATAAGCTTGTCTGAAGCAGCTTTCTTGTTACGAGTTTTGTAACCCAATGCAGGTTGTCCCCATGGAGATACTGGAGCTTTACGTCCGACTGGAGCTTTACCTTCACCACCACCGTGTGGGTGATCGTTAGGGTTCATTACGCTACCACGTACAGTTGGGCGTTTACGCATCCAACGAGAACGTCCAGCTTTACCAATGTTGATCAATTCGTGTTGTTCGTTACCAACAGAACCGATAGTAGCACGGCAAGTAGCTAAGATCATGCGAACTTCGCCAGAATTCAAACGTACTAGTACGTATTTTCCTTCTTTACCAAGTACTTGTGCACTTGTACCAGCTGAACGGATCAATTGTCCGCCTTTACCAGGTTTCATTTCAATGTTGTGAACTACAGTACCAACTGGAATATTTTCAAGCGGTAATGCATTTCCGATTTTAATATCTGCATCTGCTCCAGATACGATTGTCATGCCAACTTCTAAGCCTTTAGGGGCTAAGATGTACGCTTTCACTCCATCTGTATAATGAACTAATGCAATGTTTGCTGAACGGTTTGGATCGTATTCGATCGTTTGTACTGTAGCAACCACGTTATCTTTATTACGTTTAAAGTCGATAACACGGTATTGACGTTTATGTCCGCCACCTTGATGACGTACAGTGATGCGACCGTTGTTATTACGACCGGCGTTGTTTTTTAATGGTTCTAATAACGTCTTTTCAGGCGTTGAAGTTGTGATTTCAGCGAAATCAGAACTCGTCATATTACGACGGCCATTTGTGGTTGGTTTATACTTTTTAATCGCCACGTCTGGTTTCCCTCCTATTTACTAGTGATTTCCTGACGCTTATTCAGCAGCGTCGAAAAGTTGAATTTCTTTTGAGTCTTCAGTTAAAGTCACAACAGCTTTGCGACGTTTTTTAGTGAAGCCTTGGTATTTACCCATACGTTTTGCTTTTGGTTTAGCATTCATAATGTTTACATTTTTAACTTTAACGTCGAAAGCAGCTTCAACCGCTTGTTTCACTAAAGTTTTATTCGCGCGAGTATCCACTTCGAAAGTGTATTTCTTTTCATCCATGTCTAACATAGATTTTTCAGTGATCACCGGGCGTTTAATTACGTCTAGTAAGTTCATTATGCAAGCACCTCCTCAATTTGAGTAAGAGCGGTTTGCGTTGCTAAGATTTTGTCATTAGCGACTACATCTAGTACAGTAACGTTGTCTGAAGTAGTAACAGTTACGTTTGATAAGTTACGAGCAGCTAAGCCTGCAACTTCGTTTTCTGTTTCCAATACAACCAATACTTTAGAATCAATAGACAAGCTAGTTAAAACTTGTTTAAATTCTTTTGTTTTAGGTGCGTCAAAGCTTAAAGCATCAACAACAACCATGTTATTTCCAGCAACTTTTTCTGATAAAACAGATTTAATTGCTAAGCGACGAACTTTTTTAGGAAGTTTGTAGCTGTATGAACGTGGTGTAGGTCCGAAGACAACGCCACCTCCACGCCATTGTGGTGAACGGATAGAACCTTGACGAGCACGTCCAGTTCCTTTTTGACGCCATGGTTTGCGACCACCGCCACGAACTGCGCTACGATTTTTCACAGCGTGTGTCCCTTGTCTCAATGAAGCGCGTTGCATAACGATTGCATCGTAAACAACACTTTCATTTGGTTCAATTCCGAAGATTTCTTCATTTAAAGTGATGTCACCGTTTTGAGTTCCATCTTGTTTGAATAATGCTACAGTTGGCATTCCTTAGTTCCTCCTTTCCTCTAACTAATTATTTAGCTTTCACAGCTGATTTGATAGTGATTAAAGATTTTTTAGCTCCAGGAACATTTCCTTTTACTAAGATAACGTTGCGGTCAGCGTCAACACGAACAACTTCAAGATTTTGAATTGTTACACGGTTGCCACCCATACGGCCAGCAAGTTTTTTATTTTTAAATACACGGTTTGGTGCAACAGGACCCATAGATCCAGGACGACGGTGGTAACGAGAACCGTGAGCCATTGGTCCGCGGCTTTGTCCGTGACGTTTGATAACGCCTTGGAATCCTTTACCTTTAGTCGTTCCGGTAACATCAATGATGTCTCCAGCTTGGAAAGTATCAACTTTCACTTCTTTACCTACTTCATAGTCTCCTAGCTCAACATCTTTGAATTCTCGAATGAAGCGCTTAGGAGCCGTGTTTGCTTTTGCAACATGACCTTTCGCAGGTTTGTTAGACAAAACTTCACGCATATCTTGGTAACCTAATTGAACAGCTTCGTAACCGTCGTTTTCCATTGTTTTCACTTGTAAAACAACGTTTGGAGTAGCTTCGATTACAGTAACTGGAATAAGTTCGCCAGATTCAGTGAAGATTTGAGTCATTCCCACTTTTTTCCCTAAGATTCCTTTGGTCATGATTACACCTCCATCTTCTTATTATAATTTGATTTCAATATTCACACCTGATGGTAAGTCAAGCTTCATTAAAGCATCGACTGTCTTCGGTGTTGGGTTCACAATGTCAATCAGACGTTTGTGAGTACGCATTTCGAATTGTTCGCGTGAATCTTTGTATTTATGAGTCGCACGGATTACAGTGTAAAGACTGCGTTCAGTTGGTAATGGAATTGGACCAGACACGCTAGCTCCAGTTCTTTTTGCAGTTTCCACGATTTTATCCGCTGATTGATCTAAAATACCATGTTCATACGCTTTTAAACGGATACGAATTTTTTGTTTTGCCATCTTGTTCCCTCCTTCGCCTATTTTAAAAGTAGACATAGCTCCACGAAAATCTCCGTCACGCTCGTTCGTGGCAAAGCGTCCGGGCGTGTCGCAACCTCTCGTTTCAAAGCCGACGGATTCTTTCCAGAACCCCCCAGTGATATTCGCACTCCTGCAAACAGCACCTTTATGATTATATTACATGAGACCTATGATTGCAAGGATTTTCTAAATGTTTTAGGATTTTCTGTTTTATTTTCAGAAAATCCATTCTGTGTGAGTAAAACAATTTTTTTCTTCTATATAAATAGTAATAATTTCTTTCCTCTATGACTAATCTTAAATTCTATAAAACGATAAAAAAGAGCCGCCGAGAACGGCGACCCTTATACGTCCGAGCATAATATTAAATTGTAAAGTTGATTAAGCTTTGATTGTAGTTACAACGCCTGAACCAACAGTACGTCCGCCTTCACGAATAGAGAAACGAGTTCCGTCTTCGATCGCGATTGGGTGGATTAATTCAACTTCCATAGTTACGTTATCACCAGGCATTACCATTTCAGTGCCTTCTGGTAGATCAACTACACCAGTTACGTCAGTTGTACGGAAGTAGAACTGAGGACGGTAGTTAGTGAAGAATGGAGTGTGACGTCCACCTTCTTCTTTAGTTAAAACGTAAACTTCTGCAGAGAATTTTGTATGTGGAGTAATTGAAGCTGGTTTAGCCAATACTTGTCCACGTTGGATATCTTCACGTGCAACACCACGTAATAAAGCACCGATGTTATCGCCTGCTTCAGCGTAGTCTAATAATTTACGGAACATTTCAACACCTGTAACAGTTGTTTTAGCAGTTTCGTCAGCAATACCTACGATTTCAACTTCGTCACCAACGCGAACTTGTCCACGTTCAACACGACCAGTTGCAACAGTACCACGACCAGTGATTGAGAATACGTCTTCGACTGGCATCATGAATGGTTTGTCAGTATCACGAACTGGTGTTGGGATGTATTCGTCAACAGCAGCCATTAATTCTAAGATTTTTTCTTCGTATGAAGCGTCGCCTTCTAAAGCTTTCAAAGCTGAACCTGCGATAACTGGAGTGTCGTCGCCTGGGAAGTCGTATTCTGTTAATAAGTCACGAACTTCCATTTCAACTAATTCAAGTAATTCTTCATCGTCAACCATATCCATTTTGTTTAAGAATACAACGATGTAAGGAACACCAACGTTACGAGATAACAAGATGTGTTCACGAGTTTGAGGCATAGGGCCATCAGCAGCAGAAACTACTAAGATAGCTCCGTCCATTTGAGCAGCACCAGTGATCATGTTTTTAACGTAGTCCGCGTGTCCTGGGCAGTCAACGTGAGCGTAGTGACGGTTTTCAGTTTCGTACTCAACGTGAGCAGTGTTGATAGTGATTCCGCGTTCGCGTTCTTCAGGAGCTCCGTCGATTTGAGCGTAGTCCATAGCTTGCGCTCCGCCTTGTTTAGCAAGTACAGTTGTAATTGCAGCTGTTAAAGTAGTTTTACCATGGTCAACGTGTCCGATAGTACCAATGTTAACATGGGGTTTTGAACGGTCAAATTTTTCTTTAGCCATTTAAAATGTTCCTCCTAAGTAAATGAGTTTAGTTTTTTATCTGATAGGTCCGCACTGCAAAAGCAATGCGAGCCCATATCATCAGTTAATTATTTTACATGAAACGTTGTTAAAAATACAGTTCTTTTGGAAAAAGCAGTCAAAAATCAATTGACTTTTAAGAATTATTCAGCTTTACCGCCATTTTTCTTAATGATTTCTTCTTGAACTGATTTCGGTACATCTTCATAGTGATCAAAGACCATCATGAATGTTCCGCGTCCTTGAGTAGAAGAACGAAGCGTTGTAGCATAACCAAACATTTCAGCTAACGGCACGATTGCGTTAACGATTTGTGCATTACCATGCGCTTCCATACCTTCAACACGTCCACGACGAGCAGTTACGTGACCCATAACATCACCTAAGTAATCTTCTGGAACAGTGATTGTAACTTTCATCATTGGTTCAAGGATTGATGGACTAGCTTTCTTCGCAGCAGCACGGAGCGCCATAGACGCAGCTACACGGAAGGCCGTTTCATTTGAATCGACATCATGGTATGAACCATCATAAAGCTTCGCTTTAATGTCAACTAATGGGTAGCCAGCTAATACACCGTTTGCCATTGCATCTTCTAATCCTTTTTCAACTGCTGGGATGTATTCACGAGGAACCACACCACCGACAATCGCATTTTCGAATTCGAAGCCTTTTCCTTCTTCGTTTGGTGTAAATTCGATCCATACGTGACCGTATTGACCTTTACCACCAGACTGACGTACAAACTTCCCTTCTGCATTAGTAGCAGCACGGAATGTTTCGCGGTAAGATACTTGAGGCGCCCCAACGTTAGCGTCTACTTTAAACTCACGACGCATACGGTCAACCAATACGTCTAAGTGAAGTTCACCCATACCAGCGATAACAGTTTCACCTGTTTCAACGTTTGTTTCAACGCGGAATGAAGGATCTTCTTCAGCAAGTTTTTGTAGAGCAACGCCCATTTTATCTTGGTCAGCTTTTGATTTAGGTTCAACAGCGACTTCGATAACTGGATCAGGAAATTCGATTGATTCAAGGATAACTGGTGATTTTTCATCACATAAAGTATCCCCAGTTGTTGTATCTTTCAAACCAACAGCAGCAGCGATATCACCTGAGTAAACCGTTTCGATTTCTTTACGAGTGTTCGCATGCATTTGTAGGATACGTCCGATACGTTCGCGTTTGCCTTTAGAAGCATTCAACACGTATGAACCAGAGTTTAACACACCTGAGTAAACACGGAAGAAAGTTAGACGACCTACGAATGGGTCAGTCATTACTTTAAACGCTAGTGATGAGAATGGTGCTGAATCGTCAGCTGGACGTTCAGTTTCTTCATCAGTTTTAGGGTTGAAACCTTTGATCGCAGGTACATCAGTTGGTGCTGGAAGATAGTCAATGACTGCATCCAACATCAATTGAACACCTTTATTCTTGAAAGCTGAACCACATAGTACTGGGTAGAAGTCTACTGCTAGAGTTGCGTTACGGATACCTGCTTTCAATTCTTCTTCAGTGATTTCTTCACCTTCCAAGAATTTCATCATTAGGTCTTCATCAGTATCAGCGACTGCCTCAACTAATTTTTCACGCCATTCTTCAGCTTGTTCTTGATATTCAGCAGGAATTTCAGTTTCTTGAATTTCCGTACCTAAATCGTTTGTATAGATTTCAGCTTTCATTTTGACTAAGTCAATGATTCCAGTGAAATCATCTTCCGCACCAATTGGTAATTGGATTGGATGAGCATTCGCTTGCAAACGATCGTGTAAAGTGCTTACTGAGTAAAGGAAGTCCGCACCGATTTTGTCCATTTTGTTACAGAATACGATACGTGGAACGCCGTATTCTGTTGCTTGACGCCAAACAGTTTCTGTTTGTGGTTCTACACCTGATTGTGAGTCCAACACAGTTACTGCACCGTCAAGTACACGTAATGAACGTTGAACTTCGATTGTGAAGTCCACGTGTCCTGGGGTATCAATGATGTTTACGCGGTGACCTTTCCATTGCGCTGTAGTAGCGGCAGAAGTGATCGTGATACCACGTTCTTGTTCTTGTTCCATCCAGTCCATTTGAGAAGCGCCTTCGTGGGTTTCTCCAATTTTATGGATTTTACCAGTGTAGTATAAGACACGCTCTGTTGTTGTTGTTTTACCAGCGTCAACGTGAGCCATGATCCCGATATTACGAGTATTATCTAGAGAAAATTCTCTTGCCATTTCTTTGTTTGCTCCTCTCTTATATTAAATAAATGTTGTTTGGCCAGACATCTGTTGACCTTCGTCAGCAGAAAAAATCTTACCAACGATAATGAGCAAATGCACGGTTGGCTTCCGCCATTTTGTGTGTATCTTCGCGTTTTTTCACAGAAGCGCCAGTGTTGTTAGCAGCATCCATGATTTCTTTTGCCAAACGTTCTTCCATTGTGTGTTCGCCGCGTAAACGTGCGAAATTCACAACCC
Organism: Enterococcus raffinosus; assembly: GCF_018917525.1. GTDB lineage: Bacteria > Bacillota > Bacilli > Lactobacillales > Enterococcaceae > Enterococcus_A > Enterococcus_A raffinosus_A. The sequence continues at coordinate 148,772 of NZ_JAHLOS010000002.1, forward strand.
AACGTAAGCCTAAAGTAGTACGACGCTCTGGACGCACTTCAACGGGAACTTGATAGTTAGAACCCCCAACACGGCGAGCTTTAACTTCTAATACAGGCATGATGTTTTCCATTGCTTGTTCAAAAACTTCCAACGGATCATTCCCTGTTGATTCTTTAATAGTGCTAAAAGCACTGTATACGATATTTGAAGCAGTACCACGTTTGCCGTCAACCATTACACGGTTGATTAAACGAGTTACTAACTTAGAGTTATACATAGGATCTGGCAAAACATCACGTTTTGCAATCGTTCCTTTACGAGTCATACGTAACTCCTCCTTCCGAAAATATGTCTTATCTATTCGTTTGATTAAGCTTTAGGTTTCTTAGTACCGTATTTAGAACGGCTTTGTTTACGGTCGTTAACACCGGCAGTATCTAGTGCGCCACGAACGATATGGTAACGTACCCCTGGTAAGTCTTTTACACGACCACCACGTAATAGAACAACACTATGTTCTTGTAGGTTATGGCCGATACCTGGAATATAAGCTGTTACTTCGATCAAGTTTGACAAACGAACACGAGCATATTTACGCAATGCTGAGTTGGGTTTCTTAGGTGTCATAGTCCCCACACGTGTACAAACTCCACGTTTTTGTGGTGAGTTCACGTTTGTTTGAGCTTTTTTAAAGCTGTTATATCCTTTGTTCAATGCTGGTGAATTTGATTTTTCCACCTTTGATTTACGAGGTTTACGTACTAATTGATTAATTGTAGGCATTCCTTGTTTCCTCCTTCCTCGATCCGCTTTCTAGTACCACACATCCTGGTGGTTCTTTTTCAGCGATAAAAAATAATGCATCCCTGCATTCTCTATCAAGCGTACTTCGACACAGTCAGCACGTCTCAGTCGAGAGACCTGTTCACAAAGCACCTTTGATAGCATACCATGATTGATTTTCAGTGTCAACAAACTATTTAGAGTTTTTTCTTCTTTTTGGTATCCTAATTTTTTATGTGTCAAATAGATTTAAAAGTAAGAAAAAGCTTATTCAACAAAATAGACATTTAGCCATTGAATTAACCAGATATAAAACGCATTCACTTTTTTGGTCTTTTTTACTGTAAAGGCTATCTTTTTTCTTTTTTTGCGATTACAATGGACGTAACTTAGCAGAAGGTGGGATTTTTCAATGAATTTGAAAGAGTTAGTTGGGATCGAAGCAGCAAAATTTGTCAAAGATGGAATGACTGTTGGATTAGGAACTGGATCAACAGCCTACTATTTAGTGAAAGAACTTGGTCGCCGAGTAAATGAAGAAGGTTTGAAGATCACAGGGGTCGTGACTTCTTCTAAAACAGAGGAGCAAGCAAAAGAATTAGGAATTCCGTTAAAAGCAATCGATGACGTGGAGTCAGTCGATCTTACTATTGATGGTGCAGATGAAATCAGTGATGATTTCCAAGGAGTCAAAGGCGGAGGCGCTGCACTGCTCTTCGAAAAAGTAGTAGCGACCTATTCAAAAGACTGCATTTGGATCGTAGACGAAAGTAAGATGGTCAACAAATTAGGAAACTTTCCTTTACCAGTCGAAGTTGTGCCCTTTGGTAGTCACAATGTCTTCCGTTTATTTGAATCAAAAGGATACAAACCGACATGGCGAATGACTGACTCCAACGAACTTTTAACAACAGATGGCGGACATTATATCATCGATCTACATTTAGAGGTTATCGAGGACCCTCATGCCTTAGCAGCAGAGCTGGATACGTGCGTCGGAGTAGTTGAACATGGATTGTTTATTGATATGATTTCACGTGTGATCGTCGGAAAACCAGATGGACCCCAAATTTTGGAAGTTCCAAAGAAATAGTAAAAAATCCTTGTAAAGCTTGTGATTTGATAAAAAACACACTCAATTTAATGGAAATCACGGCAGAAACATTGTACAATGAATCAGGAATTGAAAATTTCAGAAATTTCAAAAGGAGAGAATGTTATGCCAAAATTAGTTTTTTCTCGCCACGGCTTAAGTGAATGGAACAAATTGAACCAATTTACAGGCTGGGCAGACGTTGATTTGGCTCCAGAAGGTGTCGAAGAAGCAAAAGAAGGCGGACGTAAAATCAAAGAAGCAGGAATTGAATTCGATGTAGCTTATACATCTGTTTTAACTCGTGCAATCAAAACTTGTAACTATATTCTTGAAGAATCTGACCAGCTTTGGGTACCAACTGTAAAATCTTGGCGCTTAAACGAACGTCATTATGGTAAATTACAAGGATTGAACAAAAAAGAAACCGCTGAAAAATACGGTGACGAACAAGTTCACATCTGGCGCCGTTCATACGACGTATTACCTCCATTGATGGAAGCAACTGACGAAGGTTCAGCAGCTCAAGATCGTCGTTACTCTATGTTAGACCCTCGCGATATCCCTGGTGGCGAAAACTTGAAAGTTACTTTGGAACGTGCGTTACCTTTCTGGCAAGATGAAATTGCTCCTGCTTTGAAAGATGGAAAAACTGTTTTAGTTGCTGCGCACGGTAACTCTTTACGTGCATTAGCTAAACACATCGAAGGCATTTCTGATGAAGATATCATGGACTTAGAAATCCCAACAGGTCAACCACTTGTTTATGACTTGAACGATGACTTAACAGTAGCTAAAAAATACTACTTATAAAAATTTCTCCCGGCTCAATGGCGAGTCGGGATTTTTTCTACGACTTATCAAGATTATCTCTGGCACAAAAAAATTTTTGTGCTAAAATAAATAAGTAATTTCTTTGCGGTCGTGGCGGAATTGGCAGACGCGCTAGCTTCAGGCGCTAGTGGTAGCAATACCGTGGAAGTTCGAGTCTTCTCGGCCGCATAACAAATACGTAAAAAGAGCAAGGCAGAAAATTTCTGCTTTGCTCTTTTTACTCATGATTCAAAAAGCTTGCTACTTTAGTTGCAATCAAATCGATCGCTACGTGATTTTCGCCGCCTTCTGGCACGATTATATCCGCATAACGTTTTGTTGGTTCGATAAATTGATGATACATCGGCTTCACTACTGTCAAATATTGATCAATAACCGATTCCAATGTTCTTCCACGCTCATTCATGTCGCGTTTAATTCGGCGAATAATCCGAATATCATCGTCTGTATCCACATAAATTTTAATATCCATTAAATCGCGCAAACGCTCATCTTCTAAAATCAGAATTCCTTCCAATATAATGACTTCTTTAGGCTCCTGCACATAAACTTCATCGCTGCGTGTATGTGCCACATAATCATATATTGGCACTTCCACTGATTGATACTTTGTTAAATCCTTTAAATGTTCAATCAATAAATCTGTATCAAACGCAAAAGGATGATCGTAATTTGTCTTTAATCGTTCTTCAAAGCTGATATCGCTTTGGTCTTTGTAATAAGAATCGTGCTCCAACATCATAATCGAATGATCAGGAAACCGATTGTAGATCGCACGGCTTACACTAGTTTTTCCACTACCTGAACCGCCCGTTACACCAATAATGATCGGCTTATTTTTCATGCAAGTAAAACCTCTTTCGTTTTTCATTAGTCCTATTATAGCGAAACAACGTCAAATTGCTATATAAAACTTAAAAATCTTCTAAAATCTGATAGAGGTCCGTTAATTTTTTAATCTGAAACGTTGGTTTGATTTCTTTCGTTTCAATTTCATGAGGATTCATCCAAATAGTATCGATCCCAGCAACCTGTCCGCCCTTAATATCTGACGTTAAGGAGTCACCGATAATCACGGTTTTTTCTTTATCGAATCGAGGAATTTCTGCAAAAACGATGTCGAAAAATTCTTTCATTGGTTTATGAACACCCATTTCTTCAGAGATAAAGAATTTTTTGAAATAAGGTGCGAGTCCTGATTTTTTTAGACGCTGATGCTGGGTTACAGACACACCATTTGTTACTACATAAAGATCTTTTTTCTGACTCAGACTTTCTACAACTTCTAGGCTGTTTGAAATCAACTGATGTCCTTGATTCAAATAGTAGCGATAACGCGCCTCTGTTTTTGGCCCATCAACTTCTCGTTCATATTGTTCAAAAAATAGGCGGAAGCGATTATCTAGTAGTTCTTGGCGTGATAGCAAGCCTGCTTCATGATCGCGCCAAAAACCTTGGTTCATTTTTTTGTAATTGTTCTTCACAGATAAAGAAGGCTCCACTCCCATATCTTGAAACAATTGACTTAATGCTTGTTCTTCTGCTGCCTTAAAATCCAGCAACGTATCGTCGATATCAAATAAAATTGTCTCGTATCCCATCTTCAAACCTTCTATCTAAAATATGATTTTAATTGTTTAAGCTCTGCCAATGTTAACGAACGGTAATTCCCTACTGCTAAATTTGCTGGCAAAACTAATGGTCCCATCGCTATACGGGTCAAGCTCGTAACTTTTTTCCCACAAGCCAAAAACATTTTTTTGACTTGATGAAATTTTCCTTCTTTGATCGTAAGTAAAACTTCCGACTGGTCTGGATCAGATTGTAAAATCTCTAAGCGCGCAGGTTCACAACGAATTCCTCCGTGAAAAACAATTCCTTTTTCAAAAGCCAACACGTCCTCTAACGTCACTGTATCGTTGATTGTCGCACGATACGTCTTTGGAACTTTAGCACCTGGCTGTAAGAGATCGTAACCTAGTTGACCATTGTCAGTCAATAACAACAACCCGGTCGTATCACGATCCAAGCGACCTACTGGATATAAATCTGCTGGACGCTCTTCTTTTTTCACCAGTTCTGTCGCTGTTTGAAATTTAGTATCCCTTTTCGCTGTTACGACACCGGCTGGTTTATTCAATAAGTAATACACATGATTTGTTTGCAACTTCTGTCGATCTACTTGAATTTCATGGAGTTGACTATCGACGTTTCGTTGCGGATTCAGCTCAACTTCGCCGTCGATTAAGACCTTTTTCATTAGAAATAAACGTTTCATTTCTTTTCGCGTTGTTTTTAAGTTCTGCTCTATTACTTTGTCTAATCGCATGATAAAACTCCTTCAACTCTGTCGGACTCATTATACCGAATTTCAAAAAGAGACAAAACCCACAAACTCTCTCTTTATGATTTTATTCACTTTCGAAAGCAAAAAAATCTACTTAAATTTAATAGCAAATTTCTACACTTATTTCTGTCAATATAGTATTTAAGAACTACTAAAAAACTCCTTATTTGAATTGTCAACAGAGTTTATACTTGCATTTTGATTAGATAAGCCCTAAAATTTAATTATACGAGTCAGAGATTCGTATGATTAAGTGAATCGACACTCCGGTGTCAAAGGTTTCTCATACACAGCGTTACGACCTGGTAGAGAAAGTTGAACGTAGACTTTTTTTGGACAGTTGTGTAGACGACTGTCTTTTTGCGTTTTTTTCGCAAAGCCATTGTGCTGAGAATAACCCGTCACTTAAATAAAACCTGTCTGATAAACCACAGGCAGTCACATTTTAAGGAGGAATTTGGTTATGGCAGTATCATTGAAAGTAGAAGAAAGAGCAACTCGTCCCCGTTCCATTCGCAACAAATTACGTCACGAAGGAAAAGTTCCTGCAGTCGTTAATGGATACAAGGTTGAAAGTACACCTATCTCAATCGACGAACGTGAGTTTTCAGCATTGTTACGTGAAAATGGAGCAAACACTGTTTTCACCCTTGAAATCGGTGGAAAGAAAGTGAATACGCTATTGCGCGACACACAAGTTGACACCTTTACTCATCGTTTGACACATATTGAATTAGTATCTGTGAACTTGTCAGAACAAACTGAAGCTGAAACAGAAATCAACTTAGTTGGTGAATCTGTTGGCGTGAAAGCCGGCGGTGTATTAACTCAAACGTTATACACAGCAACTGTTTCTGCAACACCAGAAAAATTACCAGAAGGCATTGATGTCGATATCTCTGGATTAGAAATCGGTCAATCTATCTCTGTTGGTGATCTACCTAAGAATGATGATTACACGATCGTCACTGACGCAGAAGAACAAATCGTTGCTGTTCAAGAAGCACAAGAGCTTCCTGAAGAAGATACCGCTGCTGAAGGTGCTGAACCAGAAGTCATCGGTGAATCATCAGAAGAATAAAATTTAATGAGATGGCCCGCTTTCCTAGCCGGTCATCTTTTTTTAACTGCAAAAGTCTGGTTTCTTCCCTTAAAAATTTAGAATTTTTTACTTTTTCTTATAGACTAGGTGCAATAATTGGTTTTTTCTCAAAAAAAGAATTACAATAAGTCACTACAAGGCTTACTCATACTTTAAGTAAGTGATTCCAACTAAAGGAGGAAAATCTATGTTTGAAACATTTGATTCTAAAAAAAGTCGTTATGCCTCTGTCGGTGTGGTATCCAGCTTGCCTGGCGAGCTGATTGATAGTATCTGGTATATCATTGACCTAGATTTAAAGGGTTTGATCCCATTAGACAATATCTTAAGTTTTGACCTGATCAATAATGACGGTCGCGTTACGATGCACTTCTCTCAAGAAGGCAGCAGTGTTGAAATGGGCATTGATCTCCCATTTGGCTATTCGAATGACTTCCCTCAAGAAGTTTATGCCTACGATGATGGTAGTCGTCAGACAATCCTTCTACCTCACGAAATCCGACAACGTTAATTTCTGAGACAGCCTTTTCTTAAGGGTTGTCTCTTTTTTCTTAACTTTTTATCCAAGGGACTTGCTTTCAGAAAATTTTGTGGTAATATCAATCAGAAAATTTTATTAGAAAGCGGGAAAAAGATGAAAGAATTAACACGAGGAAATCCAGCAAAACTGATTATTTTATTCGCTCTGCCTTTGTTTGTAGGAAATGTTTTTCAGCAATTTTACAGTATGGTTGATATGATCGTGGTAGGTCAAACGTTAGGTAAAGATGCTTTAGCCGCAGTTGGAGCTACTAGTAGTGTCAGTTTTTTGATTATTGGTTTTGCACAAGGTTTAACTTCTGGTCTCTCTATTATTACAGCTCAGCGTTTCGGTGCCAAAGATGCCCAAGGCGTGCGAAAAAGTTTCGCTGCTTCGATTTTGATTAGTCTCGGTGTTACAGTTGTTTTGACGACGTTAAGTCTACTATTCTTACGTCCATTGCTACTGCTTATGCAGACTCCTCCAGAGTTGTTAGATCAAGCACAAGATTTTATCTCAATTCTTTTGGGCGGGATTTTCGCGTCAATGGCTTTTAATCTTTTGTCAAATATGGTACGGGCTTTAGGCGATAGTCGTACACCGCTTTTCTTCTTAGCCTTTGCGGTAGTAATTAACGTTGTCTTAGATCTAGTCTTCATTATTTATTTCCATATGGGAGTAGCCGGTGCGGGTTATGCGACGGTGATCGCTCAAGTTGCGGCAAGTTTGATGTGTGTATGGTTCATCCGGAGAAAAATCCCTCTATTACAAATCAATCGCAAACATTTTTCTCTTAATAAAGAAGAGTTTCGTGTACATTTGAACTCAGCTTTACCGATAGGTTTCCAATCATCAATCATTGCAATCGGCGCTGTCATTTTGCAATCTGCATTGAATACGTTAGGAACAGATGTCGTTGCCGCACAAACTACTGCAAGTCGAATTGATCAACTTGCAATTTTACCAATGATGTCGTTCGGAATTACTATGACAACCTTTACTGCTCAAAACTTTGGAGCAAAAGAGTACGGACGAATTTTACTTGGTGTTAAACAGTGTTTGATGATGAGTGGTATATTCAGTATTTTTGTTGGTATTTTAGTGATTACCTGTGGGCATTATTTTGTCGCTCTCTTTGTTAATCCCAGCGAAGTACATGTATTTCAACTGACACAAACCTATTTCATTATTAACGGTTCTTTGTATTGGGTCTTAGCGATATTGTTTATCCTTCGTTACACTCTGCAAGGATTAGGGCAAGCAAAAATCCCGACAATTGCCGGGATCATGGAACTTGTTATGCGTTCCTTCGCTGCTATTATTTTGACACACTCTTTTGGTTTTGCTGGAGCAGCTTTTGCTTCACCATTGGCTTGGATGGGATCAACTGCTGTCTTGTTGACTTCCTACTTTAAAGCAATGCGCCATTTGAGAAAGTTGGACCAAGAGCAAAATTTACAATTAGACATAAAAAGTGAGGCCTAGACCTCACTTTTTTGCTAACTGTTGATATATATCCAGCATATCCTGCGAAAATGCTGACGTAAAACCTCTAGCAGCATCAACGATCTGGTTACATTTAGCAAAATAGTGGTGAAAATAAATTTGCGAATCATCCTCTAAAATCCGCGCTACTGCTGAGGCATAGTTCGTAATCAGCAATTCTTTCATCCCCTCATCTGATTCTCCAAAAATACCAATGAAATCTAGTCCGCATTCAACAAAGAACAATTCAACCTCGATCAAGGCCCGCTGATTTTGGCAACTTTTACGAAAGTGCCGCAGCAGCTCTTTAGCCTGTGTCAAAGATCGATCAATTTTACCGTGTGGAAAAAATGCTTGTTCTATTTTTTTCTTGGTGGTTTCAGCGAATCGCATTCCATAATCATCACCTAAAAAGCGTGAGTCTACGATTTGTTGAGCAACTTCCGAATGTTTATATATCTGACAGATTAATTCACTTAATTGTTTTTCATCGGCTTCTTGCAGCCTTTCTCGTAATCCTGAAATTGTCATTTCCATCTCCCAGACCTCGCCTTCATCTTTTTTTAATCTTAATTTAACTCATTTCAAATGAAAAGAAAAGAGCTTTTGGCTTCTATTTCAGCCAAAAACTCTTCATTTGAATAAATTTTTTGAACGAAACTCGTAAATAGATGATCTAAATTACCGTTTTATGCGTTCACTGGGGAACTGGCTATTCTTTTCGTTCTTTCAGCCATGTTTTTTTCGTTTCACCAACAATTAATGGCACGGTTTCATAAGTGACTTCACTATATTCAATTCCGAACCAGCGTTCAGGCGTAACTGTATGGCGTTTGATTGCTAAACGAGCTTGCATGACTTGTCGATCCCATTTGTCAATTCTAGTGGTATTTGATAATTCTTCCTGAATCATGACAAAACGAAAATCCCCTACCTGACGTCCAGGAGTTAACGAGTAATGCTGCGGTTGTTTAGGCAAACGGCCTTGTTTCATCAAATCATGAATAATTTGACGCAAATAGACGTTTACATCCTGAGCGATTCGAAAACCTAGATACAATTTAACCTTTACAATAAAATCAGTTCCCATCATATCAATACTATATTCTTCTGTATATGGTTCATCTGTTACTTCTACATTTACAAACCAGTATACTTTTGCCCGTTTTAATCGTTTATCCAAAATCGAATAAATAAATTGCTGCGGGATTGCATCGCCTTCTAATCGTGGGACTAAAAAGACAACATTGGTTTGATAATAGGGAATCCTATCGTCGTCATGAAGCTCTTGTAATTGTGGCAGATAGTCTTTGAAATAGACATCTTGACTGGCATTTTCCTGAACTCGATTACTGCGATGCCAGATATACATCACACTTAATATCAGCAGTGCCATTGCCACCGCCACAAAACCTCCATGGAAAAACTTGGTGACGCTGGATATAAAGAAGAAGCCTTCCAAAATACCAAAAAAGAGTAACATCAATCCTGCTAAAATACGCGATGTTCCATTTTGTAATAAGTAATGATACAACAAGAAGGTCGTCATTAACATTGTGACCGTAATTGATAGACCATAAGCTGCTTCCATATGACTCGATGTACGAAAAGTCAAAACGATCAATGAACAAGCTGCCCATAAGATCATATTGATTGCCGGAATATACATTTGTCCAATACTTTTCCCTGGATAAATAATTCGCATTCGAGGCAACAGTTTCAGTTTGATTGCCTCAGACACTAGTGTGAATGACCCGGAAATCAAAGCCTGCGAAGCAATGACGGCAGCGATAGTCGCAAAGACAACACCAAAGATCATCCAACCATCAGGTAAAATTTGGAAAAAAGGATTTAAATTTTCAAATGCTTCAATTGAAGCATTGCCTTGTGCATGTAAAATCCATGCCGCTTGTCCCGCGTAATTTAACATTAAACAAAGTAAAACGTACGGCCAGCTAAAATGGATATTTTTCTTTCCAACGTGTCCCATGTCAGAATATAAGGCTTCGGCACCAGTCGTTGCTAAGAAAATACTTCCTAAGATAAAGATTCCCATCTTATTATCAGGGTTGAATAATAGATGGATCGCATAATAAGGATTCAACGCTTTAATTACACTAAAATCATACGGGATGTTTAAAATACCCATCAGACCTAAAAAGGTGAACCACAAAAACATGATTGGACCAAAAGCTTTCCCAACAAAATCCGTCCCAAAACGTTGGATTAAAAATAGGAAAAGCAAAATGACTAACGTAATAATTACAATAATATTTTGATTGTTCCCAAACTTCTGGTAAAAATCGGGAATCCCTCGCAGACCTTCAATAGCTGTCGTTACCGTTACAGCAGGTGTCAATACGCCATCAGCCAACAGTGCGGCACCACCGATCATAGCTGGAACAATCAAATATTTCCCACCTTTACGGACCAATGTATATAAAGAGAAAATCCCCCCCTCGCCATGGTTATCCGCTCTTAAGGCAATCAACACATATTTGACCGTTGTTAAAAGCATAACAGTCCAAAAAACTAATGAGACCGCACCTAGCACAAAATCTTTAGTTACCGTGCTCAATCCACCATTTTCCTCTAAAATGGCTTTCATCACATATAATGGGCTCGTTCCGATATCGCCGTACACGACTCCCATTGCAATCAACAGTCCTGCCGCTGAAAGCTTTTTGATATGATCCTTCTTTTTTTCCATTTTACACACTCCTGTTACAGCCACTCGCTGAATCGGTATTGATTTTCATTTAAAAAGTTTTATGGTCGCTTCACTAATACTAATAGGCAGATAAGCTTTAGAGTAGAACTTACAGCTAGTTCTGTATAACTAAATTTAACTCTTTCAATATTAAAAGAAATAGCTTGATATGATTCCACCGACCTGCTTGGCAGGAAGTGGAACTCGCAAAAAAGACCTAAACAACAGCTCTCACTATTGTTTAGGTCTGGCAAATTATCTCTTAGACCAGCGCTGCGCACTAGTTGTTGATCTAAAAGCATAGAGTCTTCTCTATGTCGCTACTCCCCTAAAACTTATCCGTATTATCTAGTTTCCAGAGAGAATTGTCAAAGAATAACCTCAATGGTCACACTATTTTTCTGCTTTTTTGCTTTCTTCTTCCTTCAATAAGGCTTTGCGAGAAGCATTTACACGACCTTGACGATCAATTTCCGTCACTTTAACGAGCACTTCGTCTCCTAATTTCAAGACATCTTCTACTTTATTCACACGTTCATTAGCAATTTGTGAAATGTGAACTAAAGCATCTTTACCCTTAATCAAGTTCACGAAAGCACCGAATTTTTCGATTCGAACGACTTTACCTAAGTAAACTTCGCCGACTTTGACTTCTTTTGTCAACTCTTCGATGATCTTAATCGCTTTTTTGATCATGTCTGCATCAGAAGAAGCGATACTTACATTACCGTCTTGATCGATATCGATCTTCACGCCAGTCTCTTCGATGATGCCGTTGATTGTGTCGCCACCTTTACCGATAACTGTTTTGATCTTATCTGGATCGATTTGGATCATTTCAATCTTCGGTGCGTATGGGCTTAACTCTTCACGTGGCGCAGCAATCGTATCAGTTAAGACTTCTAGAATTTCCATCCGCGCTTGTTTTGCTTGAATCAAGGCTTCAGAAAGGATTTGTTCTGTTATCCCTTGAATCTTAATATCCATTTGTAAAGCAGTAATTCCATCTTTTGTTCCGGCAACTTTAAAGTCCATGTCGCCAAGGTGGTCTTCAAGCCCTTGGATATCAGTCAAAATCGTATAGTTTTCACCATCAGATACAAGACCCATTGCAATTCCGGCAACTGGTGCTTTAATTGGCACACCAGCATCCATCAATGCCAACGTACCTGCACAGATACTTGCTTGAGATGAAGAACCATTTGATTCCAATACTTCCGCTACTAGACGGATTGTATAAGGGAAATCTTCTTCACTTGGGATAATTTGTGCCAATGCACGTTCTCCTAATGCTCCGTGACCGATTTCACGACGACCAGGCGAGCCTGCACGTCCAGTTGAACCGACAGAGAATTGTGGGAAGTTGTAATGATGGATGAATCGTTTGCTTTCAACGGTTCCTAAACCATCAATAATTTGATGTTCGCCTAATGGTGCCAAAGTACAAGCAGACAATGCTTGCGTTTGTCCCCGTGTGAATAAGCCTGAACCATGAACCCGTGGTAAAATACCCGTTTCAGCAGCCAATGGACGGATTTCATCTAATTTACGACCATCCGGACGAATTTTGTCGATGGTAATCAATTCACGAACGACATCTTTTTCAAGATCTTCCGCGATTTGTTTTACTTCTTTTGTTAATTGCGCTTCATCTTCATGATCCGCAAATTTTTCAGCGTAAACTTCTTTGACAGTTTCTTTGACTTTTTCGATCTCGTCTTCACGTGCCAATTTATCCATTGTCATTACAGCTGTTTTCATTGTTTGATAATAGCCGTCAAAAATTTCTTTTTTCAGTTCAGGATCAACTTGTAATAAAGAAACTTCCATTTTTTCTTTGCCGACTGCAGCTACGATCTCAGATTGGAAAGCAACCATTTCTTTGATTGCATCAAATCCGAATAATAGTGCACCAAGCATATCTTCTTCAGAAACTTCTTTAGCACCAGACTCTACCATGTTGATGGCTTGTTTAGTCCCAGCAACTGTTAAATCAATATCTGATTCTGCATGTTGTTCGACAGTCGGATTCAGTACATATTCACCATTCACACGACCCACATCGACACCAGCGATTGGTCCGTCAAACGGAATATCTGAAATGGCTAAAGCCAATGAAGAACCAAACATCGCTGCCATTGCTGGAGAGCAATCCTGTTCTACACTCATCACAAAGTTCGTTACTTGGACTTCATTACGGAATCCATCTGCAAACATCGGACGAATCGGACGGTCAATTAAACGGGCAGTCAAGGTTGCGTCTGTACTTGGACGACCTTCACGTTTGATAAAACCGCCAGGGATTTTACCCACTGCATACATTTTTTCTTCATAGTTGATGGTTAATGGGAAAAAGTCGGTATCTTTTGCTTCCTTTGAGGCAACCGCTGCACTCAATACAACTGTGTCGCCATAGCGAACTAAAACTGCGCCGTTGGCTTGTTTGGCAAGTTGACCGATTTCAACTTGCAGAGGGCGTCCGCCCCAAGTGGTTTTGAAAACTTGTTTTTCTGACATAACTTCTCCTTTTCCCTTTGACCAGTGCGACGCTACTAAACAAATGGAAACAGCGAAAAACTTCGCTTCTTGCATTTGGTTAGTAGGGTGACAACACGCCAATCAAAGGTTTTTATTTTTTCTGAGTCAAGCTCAGGATTGTCTCTGCTAAATTTACTATAATCAAACTTTGCAAACTGGGGAAAGTTTAATTAGCAGCTAGCTCATTACTACTGTATGAATTTTTCTAACGTAAAAATTCAGTTGGTTTTCGTACGCATAACATTAGGCTAAACTGCCTGTTCAATACAGTGCATAAAACAATTGCTAGAACTCAAACTTTCGCTACTGCGAAAAGCCTAACTGTCAAAAAAAGTGAGATTCCTAGGAACCTCACTTTAATAGTAGTACGAATTAACGACGTAGTCCTAGACGTTGGATTAATTCACGGTAACGTTGTACTTCGTTCTTACGTAGGTAAGCTAACAAGTTACGACGATGACCAACTTTTTTCATTAGACCGCGGTATGAATGGTGGTCTTTTTTGTGGACACGTGCATGCTCATTTAGTTGATTGATTTCTTCCGTTAATACAGCGATTTGTACTTCTGGAGAACCAGTATCTCCTTCATGGCGAGCAAAGTCATTGATGATTTCGTTTTTACGTTCTTTTGATAATGCCATGGTTTTCACCTCTTCCTTTTTTCTTCCTACGACTGAGTAGAGCGTTGGTGAATCGCCCAACCAAGTGATAGGTGGTGCGCTATGCACACTCTAACACTTTACTCGATTTGCATTAAAAAATCAAGCTGTATAGCAATTTAAAGCGGATTTCTAGAATCATTACAATTTTTTTAAAGAAGCATATTCAAGAAAACAGTTTTTTTACCTTACTTACTTTTTGTGTTAAACTAACGTGATGAAATTATGTCTTGAGAGGAGATTTTTTAATGATCACAATGGATGATATCATTCGGGAAGGTCATCCGACCTTACGGGCAGTTGCCAAAGAAGTCCCGATTCCTCCAACTGCTGAAGATGTGGAGCTTGGAAAAGAAATGCTACAATTTTTAAAAAATAGTCAAGATCCCGTAAAGGCAGAAGAATTAAATCTACGCGGCGGTGTGGGCTTAGCAGCTCCCCAATTAGATATCTCAAAACGGATCATCGCAGTTCATGTTCCTAGCGTTGATCCTGAAAAACCGGAAAATGGTATTAGCACGGTAATGTATAATCCTAAAATTTTGAGCCACTCAGTTCAAGAAGCCTGCTTAGGTGAAGGTGAAGGCTGTCTGTCTGTTGATCGCGAAGTACCTGGCTATGTTGTTCGTGCCGCACGTATTACTGTTTCATATTTTGACGCAGAAGGTGAAAAACATAAGATTCGTTTGAAAAACTATAATGCGATCGTGGTCCAACACGAGATTGACCATATCAATGGCGTCATGTTCTATGACCATATTGATGAAAAAAATCCATTACACTTAAAAGATGGTGTTTTAGTTATCGAGTAGCAGCTAGTTCGTTTTACTGACAAAAACCGTCACGTTTACGCGTGACGGTTTTCTTCATATAAAATGCCCTTATCTGAAAGTGCTTGTTTAATTTCGTTTAAATTCTCTAATGATTCATATGCGATGGTATGTAGATGAATACCTGCGGTCAACTCAGACAAAAGAGTGACTTTTAGTCGTTCAGCTTCTGCAACGAATGCATCGACATCTTGCTGCGTTGCCAAATGCAGACCGCCGACCAACTCCCCATACAATGGATGCTCAACTACCACATCAATTACTTCACCGCCGTTTGCAACGATCGTCTGCAACTCTTCTGCTGTCTGTTCTGGAGAATGCTGGACGGCGATTTTACTGATTAATTTTTCTGATTCACGTTCTAACAAATAGCCACGAGCAGTAGCGATGATGTTCTCACCAGCGGCTCGTAATAAGGCCACATCGCCGACTACGATCTGACGACTAACCCCAAATTCTTTCGCAAAACTCGTTGCGCTGATGGGCTTTTCAGCTTGCTGCAGTGCTTCTAAAATCTCGGCTTTACGTCTTTCACCGTCGATCATGCTATTTCAACCGCCCTTCTTGATAGTTTCTTGACTGTTTCATAATGTCTTTGAAGGTTTCAACAATTGTCTGACGGTACTTTTCATCCTTCACTAAGTCAGAAACCTTTTGTAAAACTGCCTCTTCACGACTAGTATCTAAAACGGCCTTCTTTGTTTCAGCTTTATACGCAGTCACCTCACTAACGGCTGACATTCGTTTCTCTAAAAGTGCTACGATTTCTTGATCAATCCGATCAATTTTTTTTCGTGCATTAGTCAGGGCATCATCCTTATTTTCCTCTTCGATCGTTTTGATGATTCGCGCCGGATTTCCCCCAATTACCACATTGTCTGGAAAAGATTTTGTCACCACTGCCCCAGCCGCTACAACCACGTTATTACCCAACGTTACTCCAGGCGTCACTACAGCCGAGCCGCCGATCCAGACATTATCGCCAATCGTGATCGGCTTGCCCAACTCTTGTCCACTGTTCCGTTTCCCTGGTTCTAACGGATGACTTGCTGTATATAATTGAACATTTGGGCCGAACATACAATTATCCCCAATCGTAATCGGACAGATATCTAAAAAGACATTATGAAAATTGCAATAGAAATTCTCGCCAACAAATATATTGTAGCCATAATCAAAAGAGATTGTCGGTTCTACATATACATGATTCTTCGTCCCGCCAAATGCCTCTTTCACGAATTCTTCACGTTTCTCTCTATCTGATTCTTGATTGATCGCATGTAATTTTAAGCGGGCATCTTTTCGATCTGCTACTAATTCAGGATCGCCTGCAAAATATAATTTGCCAGCAATCATTTTTTCCTTTTCCGTTAACTCCACACAGTTCCCTCCTAATTGATCATAAATCGTTGTTGGTCATCAACAAATAAAATCGCTATACTTTATCAAAAACCGCCGTCCCATTCGTCTGGACGAAATAATACTCACCGGCTAATTGAATTGGCGTTTGATTGATTACTACTACCTCTACGCCTTTACTTTTTTCATAAATTAAATCACAAAACGGATGAACTTGAAAGCTTGTTCCTACAATCACGACAAGCTCGGCATTTTTTACAGCATCAATTGCTTGCTGGATCACTGACTCTTCAAAGCCTTCACCATATAAAACAATATTTGGACGAATTTGTCCCCCACAATTTTTATGATGATCGCTTTGCAGATAATCCTGCCACGCCACTGACCGCTGACACTTGCGGCAATAGCAATCGTAAAGCGAGCCATGAAAATTCACCAACTGTTGGCTTCCTGCAGCCGTGTGTAGACCGTCGATATTTTGCGAGACCACCCAGACATCCTTCGTTTTTTCCATCTGCGCCATCCCCTGATGAATACTATTTGGACGTGCTTCTTCGTGGTATAAGTGTTTAACAAATTGATAAAATTTTTCTGGTTCACGAATTAAACACTCCTTGCTTAATAAGTATTCCGGTGCTTCAAGCCCATGATAAACACCTTGTAACGAACGATAATCTGGAACCCCAGAAGGCGTTGAAACACCCGCTCCCGTTAAAAACGTAATTTTTCTATTTTCCTGAATCTTTTTTACCGCTTGATCAACTGTGATCTCCATTTTTGTCACCTCAAGAATCAGTATAGTATAAATGTAAAAGAAAATAAAAAGGACTCATCTGAATAACTAGGAGTTTTTGTCCGTGATCTGCAGTATCATCTACCAGTCAACATTATCTTTATTAGTAAGCTAAACAAAGAGGTTTTATCAAAACAAAAAAATTGTTCTTTTATTCTTAGAATTATTCTTTATTAGATTTCTTTGTCTTTTTGAACAAATCGAATGATTCAATTTAAAAAAATCATTCAACTTTTTTGTTCATTCCAAATGATTTCCATTGACTTTTTCATTCCTAGCCTTTAGACTGTGAAACATAATAACTGAATACGAGATGCCTCAGAACAATGAGGTAGAGGTCGCGAACCTTATTAACCCTATGGAGTGTAGAGACACGTTGAAATAGGTCTAGGAAGTTTCGCCGAAATGTACAAAATTCTCTTTATTTTGTATGTTGGGACGCAAGCGAATAACTTGCGGACTGTCTTAGCAGTGATGCTAAGTTGCGCTATGTTTTTGTGAGAGGGAACATCATCTTCTTATTATCTGCAAGCGGCCTTATACACGAATCGGCGGCTTTTTTTGTTGCAGATTTTCAAAGACAGCCCTACCCAATCTCGTGATTTCAAGAAAGGGAGAAATTATGAATAGAAGAAAATTTTCAGTTATCGCACTCATCGCATTATTTATTTCATTTCTAGGAGCCCCATTAGTCACTCGGGCAGACGAAAAGACACCTGAAGGAGAATTACGGGTCGGCATGGAAGCTGGATACGCCCCTTTCAACTGGACACAAAAGGATGATCGGAATGGCGCCGTGCAGATTCAAGGCGATAAAGCCTATGCTGGCGGCTATGACGTACAAATGGCGAAAAAAATCGCTGATAAAATGAATCGGAAATTAGTCGTAGTCAAAACCGAATGGGACGGTCTATTACCAGCTCTTCAATCAGGTAAAATTGATGCCATCATCGCCGGGATGTCTCCAACGGCTGAACGACGCAAAGAAGTCGACTTTTCTGATCCTTATTATGAATCACAATTAGTCATCGTCACGCGCAAAGACACTAAATATGCTAAAGCGACGTCAATTAAAGATTTTGCTGGCGCAAAGGTCACCGCACAATTAAGTACATTCCATTATGATGTTATTCCACAAATTCCGGATGTAAAAAAACAGGAAGCTATGGATAACTTTCCAGCAATGCGAGTCGCTTTAGAATCCGGCACCATTGATGGTTACGTCAGCGAACGACCTGAAGGCGTGACTGCTGAAAGCGTCAATCCAGATTTGAAGATGGTAGAATTCGATAAGGCAAATGGTTTCCAAACCAATCCAGAAGATGTTCAAGTTTCTGTTGGGATGCGCAAAGGTGATCCTGATATGGCGCAAGTCAATCAAACACTGACCGGCATTTCACAGGACGAACGTGTTGAAATCATGGACCAAGCGATCAAAGACCAACCTGCTTCTGATGAAACACAAAGTTCTTCTGGTAAAAAGGAAAATGTATTTGTTCGTATCTTAAAGCAAAATGGCTCCATGTTCCTACGCGGTACAGGGATGACCTTACTACTTGCAATCGTAGGGACAACCGTTGGGACTTTGATCGGCTTACTAATCGGAGTCTTCCGGACGATTCCTGAATCAGATAACTCCGCAAAACGTGGATTGCAGAAAGTTGTTGGCTGGTTACTAAACGCTTACATCGAAATTTTCCGCGGCACACCAATGATCGTTCAATCAGCCGTAATCTATTACGGAATCGCTATGGCCTTTGGAATTGACTTAAATCGGACTGCTGCTGCTTTGTTCATCGTTTCAATCAACACCGGTGCTTACATGTCAGAAATCGTTCGTGGCGGAATCTACGCTGTCGATCAAGGACAGTTTGAAGCTGCACACGCTATTGGAATGACACATGGACAAACGATGCGCAAAGTAGTCTTACCGCAAGTATTACGGAACATTTTACCAGCGACTGGGAATGAATTAGTAATCAATATTAAAGATACCTCTGTTTTAAGTATCATTTCTGTTTCTGAACTGTTCTTCCAAGGGAAGTCTGCTGCTGGAACAAACTACATGTTCTTCCAGACCTACTTCATCATTTGTGTAATCTACTTCGTATTGACCTTCACGGCAACTCGTATTCTACGAGTAGTTGAGAAGAAAATGGATGGCCCTTCAGCCTATGTCCGTTTAGATGATGTTGATGTAGCCGTTGGCGAAGATAAATAGTTTAAAGGAGGATCATTATGAGTAGTATCATTGAAATCGAACATTTGAAAAAAAGCTTCGGCGATAACCTCGTCTTAAAAGATATCAGCATGAATGTCAATAAAGGAGAAGTCGTGACCATTATCGGCGCGTCTGGATCAGGAAAATCGACTTTCCTGCGTTGTATTAATTTATTAGAAACACCCACAGATGGAAAAATCATGTATCGGGGGGAAAATGTTTTAACACCTGGATACAACTTGCCAAAATACCGCACTCATCTGGGAATGGTGTTTCAATCTTTCAATCTCTTCAATAACATGAACGTTTTGCAGAACTGTATGAGCGGTCAAGTGACGGTTCTTGGTCGCAAAGAAGAGGAAGCAAAAAAAATCGCGTTGGAAAACTTGGAAAAAGTAGGCATGGATCGATTTGTCGATGCAAAACCTGCACAATTATCAGGTGGTCAAAAACAACGAGTTGCAATTGCTCGTGCTTTATCAATGAATCCGGAAGTCATGCTCTTCGACGAACCAACTTCTGCCCTTGATCCAGAAATGGTCGGGGATGTTTTACAGATTATGAAAAAATTAGCAGAAAGCGGCCTGACGATGGTCATTGTCACTCATGAAATGGCCTTTGCCAAAGAAGTTTCTGATCGCGTCATCTTCATGGACCAAGGAGTGATCGCTGAACAAGGAGCACCTGAAGACATTTTCGGTAATCCCAAAGAGGCGCGAACCAAAGAATTCTTACATCGGGTCTTACATCCGCAAGCATAAAAAAAGCGGCAGAAGTTTTCAGCTTCTGTCGCGATTTTTTTGTCCGAATACCTTTTGGTAGTATTCATCTGCTTTACGATAAGAAACAACCCAAATACCGGAAACCAAAAAACGACCAAAGATTCCGATTGGCGGAAAAATAAAAACACCTGCTAAAACAGCTAAATTGATCACCATCGATAGTTTGCTTCGCTGATCTCTTTTTAAAACAGTCGCCACGTGACTGGTAGGATTGTTAGCTTTAATCAACTGCCTTGATAATACACCATACGAAAAGCTCCACATCGTGAAAACTGCTACATAAGAAAATTCTGGCCAAAAATAGTCAGGATTCCGACCTACCCAACTAGTAACTGCCGGGCACAAAGTTAGCCAAAATAACCAAAAAATATTTGCCCAAATGACACGATAATTTATTTTTTCAGCCATTTGCATCATCCGGTGGTGGTTCACCCAAATGACCGCAACAAAAACGAAGCTAACAACATAGGCGAACAAAGTATTGGTAATGCTCAACAAGGAAGCTAGTGATGGCGCGTCTGGTATCTGAATATCTAAAACCAAGACGGTCAAAACAATTGCAACGACCCCGTCTGTAAATGCTTCTAAACGCGACTTTGTCATTTTTTCACCTTCTTTCTTAGAATAGCATGAAAATTGTTTTTCTCTATATGATATTACTCACTTTTTATTGGTTAATAACTGACAGGTTTTGGCAAATAAAGTACAATAAAGAAGAAATATGCTTAAAAAAATTCAGATTAATGACCGAATTTAATAAAGGAGGAAAACAGATGTTATATGAGGAACTTATGTTTGATGCGTCGCTCCTCTTGCGTTTTAATATCTTTAAATACTTAAACCAATCTACCAAAAAGATTTTAGCAATCAGTCAATTGTCAGAAGATTTAGATTTAAATTATCAGCAAAGCGTCATTGAATTGAATGAAATAGACCAAGAATTAGCAGAAATACGTCCGGATCACGAAACAATCATGATGCGAGCCGGCAAGCTGAATCTAGAAAATCTCAATGTCACCGTTGATGAATATCGTTATCACTTATTGCAGCAAGCTGTACCGTTTCAGTTCATCCTATACTTCTTAAATGAAGACAATCCAACAATCGAACAATTTTGTGAAAAGTATTTTGTGAGTCGTTCCACAGTTTCTCGGAAAATCGATAAATTGAAAAAGCACCTGAAACGCTTCAATATTCGCTTTACATATACAGAGGCCGGTATGTCCGGCGATGAACGCTTGATTCGTTTAGCCTTGTTTGATCTTTTATGGCTAGGAACTCGTGGAATTGAATGTCCAGTGGATGTCGACAAGCATCAATTAACTAAAATCATTGATACCTATAAAGACTATTTCCCGTTATCACGTACTTACTTCGGTACTCAAGAAATCAAATTATTTACTAGCATTAATATGGTACGGGTAAAAAATAAGAAATTTGCTAAATATGATCCACGATACAATTTCTTGATGAAGGACAATCCGTATTATGATTTCACATCATTACGTGATTTAGTCGATGTGCCAATGACGACTCGCCAATTGAAGGGCGAATCCAGTTTCATTTATTTCTTGGCTCACTATTCACCATTTTATACGATTCGTGATGATCAAAGTATGAAACAAACCATCCATGATTTTGATACACGGCCAAATCCAGTAAATGATTTCGTAACAGAGTTTCAAAACTTTGCTAAAAAAGTTTTATTCCCGGATCGACCTGAAATAATGGATGATCCATTGGTTGTTTCGAATATGTTGAACATCACCTTTGGTTACTTTATTTTCCGCCAGCCATTCCCAAGCATGATTGAGCTGGTCTTAGATCCAAATGCTAAGCAAACCCGAGGCGAATATATTTTATTCCAAAACATTCAAAATTTCATGCAAATGACGAAGGAAAATCCATCCTACAGCTTTATCAGTTCGGTTCATCCGATGATTACACGAGCCTTTAAACGCTTGTTATTGCCTTACTTTAATCAATTTCCTTACGCACACAACCTAAAAGTAGGGGTTGCATTAGAGCACAATGCGATTTTCGTTCGCGACCTGTATCGTTTTCTTGAGGACTTGCGCTTCATTGATGCTGAACCATACGATGTGTCATTGAAGGATGATTATGATTTGATCATCAGTTCTTCTTCCCTACTAAGAAAGGAAAAACCAAATATTCCATTGTTCCAATTGGATTTTCCGTATACAAAAAATGAACTCGTTCCATTATATATAGAATTGCGTAATATTTACGATAAGAAAAACCGTGTTTACGAGTAAATTGCTATTAAAGGCGAAGACAACAACTTCTATCAAGCTGTTGTCTTCGCCTTTTATTTTTCATTTCATAAAATTATTGGGTTAAAGAATTATAACAACTTCTTTTAGTTAATATAATTGGATTTTTTACACAAGTCTAAAATAATGATGTGAAAGTATATAAGTTTTAGTGAATTTTATTTTTTATAAAATTAATGGTTTCGCTAGTCTTTCATCATATTTTATTCATAAGTAGTTGCTATTATATAAGCATACCAACAAACAACCCTAACACTTTTTCATTTTTTAACTCCTTTGCTCGTCGGCCACCCACCGACGAGCTCTTTTTTTTGAAAATAATTTATAATATTTCGGCCAAGTTAATTAATATTCAATTTCTTTATAAAACTTTTAATTTTCAAACAATCATCGTTCACACTTTTTTCACATATCGTTGCTATTATATAAGTATACCAACAAACAACCCTAACACTTTTTCATTTTTTAACTCCTTTGCTCATCGGCCACCCACCGATGAGCTCTTTTTTGTTTTGACTTGCTGTATAGTCATGTAGAAGCTTGAACTGCACAATCAAATGAAAAATATTTTTAAACTTCAATATATTAATGAAAATATCCGCATAAGAAATTAGCTGTTCTTTTTGATCTAGCTATTAATGAGTGATTCAACTTTATTTCGACCTACTTTTTTTACTCTTCTGCCAAGCTTCGTTCATAAATAATTCACATCTCGTTGCTATTATATAAGCATACCAACAAACAACCCTAACACTTTTTCATTTTTTAACTCCTTTGCTCATCGGCCACCCACCGATGAGCCCTTTTTTTGTTCTTTTTAACGATTAAAGAGACTAATAATACTTATCCACAACCTCTGTGGATAAATTCTATTAGTCTATGTGTTTACTGCTCTATGTCTACTAAACTTTATTTCGACCAATTTTTTTTAATCTTCTGCCAAGCTTCATTCATAAATAATTCACATCTCGTTGCTATTATATAAGCATACCAACAAACAACCCTAACACTTTTTCATTTTTTAACTCCTTTGCTCATCGGCCACCCACCGATGAGCCCTTTTTTTGTTCTTTTTGATAGTGTGACAGCTTAGTGGGAATAGGTTTGAAATTCGATATAAAGAAAATAAGAGAGCCCCCGATTTTCAGGACGCCCTCTTATTTTGATTAAACCTCCAACATTTTCTCTGCAATCTGAGCTTCACTTCCAGTGGTGTTGATTAATCGATCATAGATTTGACCGTCCTTCAAGAAGATGACCTCTTTAGCCGCCTGAGCAACTTTGCTGTCATGGGTGATCATAACAATAGTGATGCCTAATTCTTGATTAATCCGCTGAAAAATGTTGATTACTTCAGCGCCAGCATTGCTGTCTAAATTTCCAGTTGGTTCATCTGCTAAAATAATTCGCGGCTGATTCATCAATGCTCGGCAAATCGCAGCCCGTTGCTTCTCTCCTACCGACAGTTCCTGAGGAAGCTTTTCCAATAGATGTTCAATTCGCAGCACTTGAAAGAATTGCTGCATTCGCTCTTCTGATTTTGTAACATCTTGCTTGTCCAAAATTGCGGGTAAAAGAATATTTTCCCGCACAGTGATACTTTCCATCAAATTGAAATCCTGAAAAACGAAGCCAATCTTTCTTCTGCGAATGTCAGAAATTTCATCTGGAAAAAGTTCATGCGTTAGTCTTTCCTCAAAAAAGACATCTCCAGTGGTTGGTGGGTGCATCAGCCCCAATATTTTCAACAAAGTGGTTTTTCCACAACCAGAGCGACCCATGATACAAGTAAAATCGCCAGGGGCGATCAGCAAATCGATTCCCTTTAAGACTTCTTGCTGTCCATAATTTTTAGTAATACTTACGGCTTTTATAATTGGCGTCATTTGCTTACCTCCACTTTTCAATTCTGCGATAGATCAAGCTTGCGATAATCCCCCAAGCGAGCAGGTAAATCCCATAATCCAATAAAAAGATACGTCCGAAGTGCAGCCATTCTGACATCGAGAAGAAGCGCAGTCTTCCCATGATTCCGATAAAACCCAGACTAAGCAGAAAACCAACAGCTAATGGTAAGACTGTGAAGAATCCAACCTGACGCTTCAAAACACCTCGCTGTTCCTTCTGTCGCATACCTAATTGATCCAACAACCGTCTGCGTTCGATCAAACGAGTTTCTTCGCTTTCAAATTTGGCTACTATCAAACCCACACTCATGAAGGTACAGATGGCTATGGTAAAAATTAAAAGCAAAACTTGTAGATAATTTTCAGAGACAACATTACTTTTCCGTTGCATCTTTTCATATACCGGTTCGATCGTATCATCCCAACGCTTGTCGTCTGCATATTTTTGATTTAAAAAATTTAATGAGTGAATAATTTTTTTATCTCCATGAATCAAAAACAACTGATTCGGTTGATTCTCTTTAGCCAAAGTCGCGAATTCTTCATCTGCAAAAACTAGAATATTCTCTTGTAGACCTCGTTGAAACATGCCGGTTAATATTAAGCGTTCTTGACTTTTAATCGTACGCATCGGGAAAATCAAATCAACATTGGTTGTGTTGTAGCTCTCTAACGGTGTACCAATTCGTAACCGTGGGCGAACGCTCTGCGGGTCCCAATCAATCGGTTGTCCACGGATACTAATGGCCTGTTGATAAACGACATGCCACTGCCCTTTTTTTAAACGCAAAGGATGTTCCTTCAAGTTATTAGCCTGGCGTAATTGTTGATAAGTCGATTCAGATACCCCGATATGCTGTCCTTGAATAAACATCACCGGCCGCACCGTACCAAAAGTTTCCCATTCCGGATCACCATCCACAGACGTTACTGGAAAGAAAGGATAGCTTTTCCACAGGGCCTTTTCCTGATTCAATGACTTTTCAACTTGTTGAAATTCTGATGGCTTAACCTTCGCTACCACTTCATATGGGAATAAATTACCAACAGTTGTTTGTTGAAACGTGACCAATCGAGGCAGAAAAATCCCCACTATCAGGACTTGTAATAGAGATATTAACATGAGGACATTGATACTTTTGTGAAAACGATAAAATAGATCATTACGAGAAAGCAGCAGAGCAATTTTTCCTCGTTTACGTTTTACATAAAGACCACCCATACCAAGGAACAATCCCCACAAAGCAATGATAAGCGTACTAATAACTAACAAGGTTTCTGCAGATTTCCGTCGATGGAACCACCAGAAAGTAACGACTAGTGCCAGCAGGCCAATTAACAGAAATAGTGGTGACAAACGGTAATTTGGCCGGTCTGGTTTTGTTTGCTCTCTCGGCCTAAATTGAATCAAACGCAAGATTTTTTCCTGATGGAAGGCCATCGCCAAGATAATTAACCCTGTGTATAACAATAAGGCCCAATCGATACTAGTAAATTCTCTAGTAATCAGTAAGCCAAGACTTCCTCCAATCAACACTCCCGCTAAAGCACAAAGACTAAATTCTTCAATCAGCATAATTAAAAACGTTTTTTTCCGGATTCCAAGCTGAATGAATAGCTCCATATGCTTTGCCTTAAAATCAATATATAAGCCATCCATAAATGACAGGAACAATAGTAACAAGACCAAAAGAACGCCACCGGACTCGATAAAAATACGTAGGAGACCCGTTTTATTAAAAATTGTCTCTTGAGTGTGACTGCCGCTAAATTCATGATAGGCGAAAAAAAGAACTACTAATGCAAAGAAAACTAAGGTATTCGCAAAAATCAGTAAGAAATAGTTTTTACGATAGAAACGGAAATTTTTTCGAATAATCTGATGGAATGCCGGTGGATATTTTCCTGGAAAAGCCAAACGTCGCTTACGATCTTCATTATAATGCTTCTCAATTTTCTGCGACTCAGCGTATTTTCGATCTCGTTCGATTTTATCATCCAAATAGCGATTGAAGAGAAATTCTAACGCACCGACTATAAGAAGCAGAACCAACCAAATGCTGCTGGAATAGAATTGAATGAAAATAAAATAGAAGAACATTGTGAAATAAAGCCAGGCGACTTTGGCAGATTGCAAGAGGACGACTTTTCGATGGCAGGTTATCAATAAGCTGTCGAAGACGTAGGCTAGCAGTAATAATAGAAACGCACCTGTGCCGACTAACACACCGATGCCAGAAGAGAACTCCGTTTGCCAAAAATGCAGAAAATTTCCGCTGATCAAGCTGCGAATCCAAACCTCGACTAAGCTAAATTGCTGATTCACACCGCCGATTATTTTGAGAAATACTGCGATTATTAGCATTCCATAGCCCGCAGCCATAGAAATCCGATCCATTCTTTTTTCCATGATGCCCTCCTCAATTCCATTCTTCTACTTATTATCATATCAGAAGGAATCCAGTTAGAAAGCGTTTAATCAAATTTCTTTGATCAGCCAAAATTTTCAAAAATAGCTTGGAAACAAAAAGAGGCACCCCAGCTGGAGTACCTCATAGAATAGATTTATTTTTTATGTGTTTCGAACAATGGGCTAACTGGTTTGTTTTCGTGGATACGTTTGATCGCATCACCCATTAATTCACCGACACTGATTTCATCGATCTTATCGATTTTGCGTTCATCAGATAAGTAGATTGAATCTGTTACGACTAAATGCTCGATCGCTGAATCTTGAATCCGTTGCATTGCTGGACCAGATAGGACCGGATGAGTACATGAAGCGTAAACTTTTTTTGCACCCGCTTCTTTTAACGCGTTCGCAGCTAAAGTAATCGTACCTGCTGTATCGATCATATCATCGATGATGACACAGGTTTTGCCATCGACTTTACCGATAATATTCATCACTTCGGCAACATTCGCTTTTGGACGACGTTTGTCGATAATTGCGATTGGTGCTTTTAAGAATTCGGCTAATTTACGGGCACGTGTTACCCCACCATGGTCAGGTGAAACAACCACGACATCGTCGCCGCAAATTCCTTTTTCTAAGAAATAATCAGCAATCAATGGTGCACCCATTAAATGATCCACAGGGATATCAAAGAACCCTTGGATTTGAGAAGCATGGAGATCTAAAGTCAATAGACGTGTTGCACCAGCTTTTTCGATCATGTTTGCAACAAGTTTAGCAGTAATTGGTTCCCGTGCACGTGCTTTACGATCCTGACGGGCATAACCGTAATAAGGCATTACGACGTTGATTGTTTTGGCACTCGCACGTTTCAAGGCATCGATCATAATCAAAAGTTCCATCAGATTATCATTTACCGGACTACTTGTAGACTGAACGACATAAACATGACAGCCACGAATACTTTCTTCAATATTTACTTGAATTTCACCATCGCTAAATTGGGTAACTGAACTTTTTCCTAGTTCTACACCAACTTCTTCAGCAATTTTCTCAGCTAGGGGACGATTTGAATTCAAAGCAAAAATTTTCAATCTTGGATCAAAATAATGTTTCGACATGGGGACCTCCACTTTCTTTTTAAGCATACGCTACCGATTATATACCATTTCAAATAAAATACTAGTCATTTCCATTTAAGAAATCAAGAGAATTCCCTTAAAATGGCAATCGACTCGCATAACCTTCTTTGTTTACCTGACGAGCACGAGCAATTGCCATGTCGCCTTCAGCAATATCGTCAGTAATCGTTGAACCTGCTGCTGTCACACTATTATCAGCGATATTGACTGGTGCAATAATATTTGTACCGGAACCGATAAAGACATGGTCGCCCACATTGGTGTGATGTTTATTCTTGCCATCGTAATTAACAAAAACAACACCGCAGCCGACATTGATATCTTTTCCAAGCGTTGCATCGCCAACATAGGTTAGATGACCTACTTTGGTATTTTCACCGATCGTGGCTTTTTTAACTTCTACATAATTTCCGATATGGGCATTTTCGCCGATATCTGCTTTTGGACGTAAATGAGCGTGTGGGCCAACATCCGCATTTTTTCGAACGATTGCTTCTTCGATGACCGAAGATTTGATTTCCACATTGTCCTCAATCGTGCTATCGACAATTTTTGAATGGGCGCCGATAATACAATCAGAACCAATCACTGTATTTCCTTGAATTTGCACACCCGGTTCGATAATGGTATCAGAACCAATCTCGATACCTGCATCAATATAAGTCGTGGCAGGATCAATGAACGTCACTCCATTTACCATGTGCTGCTTGTTGATGCGGCGACGCATCAATTCATTCGCATTTGCTAAAGCGATCCGATCATTGACGCCCAATGATTCTTCAAAATCATCCGTTTTGTAAGCGGCGACCGTTTGACCGTCATTTTTCAAAATCTCAACAATGTCGGTTAAGTAGTATTCGCCCTGTGCGTTGTTAGTACCGATTTTTTCTAAGGCCGCAAATAATTGTTCATTATCAAAACAGTAGGTTCCTGTATTGATTTCTTGAGTCCGAGCTTCTTCTGGAGTTGCGTCTTTTTGTTCAACAATTTTTTCCACGATGCCGACATGGTCGCGTAAAATGCGGCCGTAGCCTGTTGGATCTTCTGCATGAGCAGTCAGGATTGTCGCACTAGCCTTTTTACCTTGATGATAATCAAATAGATTATTCAATGTTTGCGTGGTAAGTAATGGTGTATCCCCACTAATAACTAAAGTCGTCCCTTGCTTGCCCTTTAAAAACTCTGCCGCTTGCATTACCGCGTGACCCGTTCCAAGCTGCTCTGCTTGCAGTGCATATTGACTGCGATCACCTAATTGTTCCTTGACCATTTCCGCACCGTGTCCAACAATTGTCACGATGTCTGTTGGCTGTGTTTCAACTACCCGCTCAATAATGTGTTCAACCATCGGTTTTCCTGCAACCGGGTGCAAGACTTTGTATAATTTTGATTTCATACGAGTTCCCTTACCCGCAGCTAAAATAATCGCATAACGATTTTCCAAAAGAAGTCACTCCTATTTCGTTTTAATGTATTCATTTTTTCGAGAAAAAATGAGTTTGTTCCTCAACACGTATATCATTCTACTAATATACTAAAAGTATAAGTAGAACTGACATCCTATTTCGTTTTAATGTATGCATATTTTGAATTCCGTAGTTCATTTTACTAGCCACACGCAAAAAAGGCTAGCTCATTAGACTCTCTCAAAGAAAAAATCTAGAGGGAGTCTTAAAAACCTAGCATTTTTATCATCTAGTTATCGAAACAATTGCCAGGTACGACACTGATCGTTTTCGTACTGGTATCAACATCTTGAACAAATAACAAGGAATTATAGTCGTCGATAGCCCGTTCGCCTTTAAACTTAGATTCAGCAAAAACAGTGATTCCTACAAGTTCCGCTTCGAATTCTTCAATCAGGCTCTTCATACCATTGACAGTTCCGCCGCCCTTCATAAAATCATCCACGATCAACACTTTCGATCCGCGTTTTAAGCTGCGTTTTGACAACTCCATTTTTTCGATCCGCTCGGATGAACCAGAAACATAGTTCACACTAACTGTTGAGCCTTCTGTAATTTTTGAGTCGCGACGAACAATTACGAACGGGGCATTCAAATAGTAAGAAACTGCTTGAGCGATTGGCACGCCTTTGGTAGCAACTGTCATGACTGCATCAACTTTTTTATCTAAATATTGAGCCGCAATGATTCGGCCAACTTTACGTAATAAGTCAGGCTGACCCAACATATCAGATAAATACACATATCCGCCTGGCAATAAACGATCTTCTTCAGACAAACGCTCGGCCAAAGATTCGATATATTCTTGTGCTTCTGCATCAGTAATACTTGGTGTAAAGACGACACCGCCGGCAGCCCCGGGAATCGTTTCTAAAAACCCTGTTCCTCGTTCCTTAAAGGTTTTCTTTACAATCGCTAAGTCTTCACTGATAGAAGATTTTGCTGAACCGTATCGAGCCGCAAAAAAAGTCAATGGGATCAAATCATGTGGATGATCCAACAAATATTGTGTCATGTCGATTAATCGTTCACTTCGACGCACTTTCACGTAATTCACTCCAATTTCAATTTAATGTATTTTTTCCTGATGAAAAATTTTGATACCACACGCATGTCATTCTTCTACTTGCATTAAAGAAGAGCATTGACAGCCTATTCTGATTTATCGTTTCCCATTATAAGGGTTTAGCTGATAAAATTCGAGCATTTTCTCGTTTTAAAGTTTAAAAGTTCGGAATTTATTAATTATTTCGCAAAAAAAGAGGAAAAGCTTTCGCTTTCCTCTAATTTTCTCAGTTATGCTTTTACCAATTTATCAATTGATGCTATCAGTCGATAAATATTTTACGTGCGAAAGTTCGCTTTTTCGGTCTTTAAAAATCACGATTATTCCGAGTTAGCCGTCCTCTGTTTTCGCTGAACTAAGATTCGTAATTGACGAATACCGTTGATTACTAAGAATAATAGGATAAAACCAAGTGTGATCGTTGCACCAGGCGGTGTATCTAAATAATAAGAACCAGTCAGACCACCAATCATTCCAATAAAGCCGACAAGTACGCTGACGAAGATCACAATATTAAAACTCTTTCCTACTCGCATGCCGATTGCCGCTGGCAGTACCATGATGGCTGAGATTAACAAGGCTCCTGCGATTGGAATCATAATTGCAATAGCTACGCCCGTCACAACATTAAAAATCATTGACATCATACGCACAGGTAAGCCGTCAACTGCTGCGATATCTTCATCAAAGGTTAATACATACATAGGTCGCTTGAATAGCAGGAATAAAATACCGACTAAAACAAAGAGAATTCCTAAAAAGATCACCTGTTGCCAAGTAATCGTCACGATTGAACCGAATAGATACGACTGGATGCTGACTGCCGAGCTTCCCGGTGCTAAGCTCATTAATACCAATGCGATAGCTAACCCGGCGGCCATTAAGATCGCAATGGAAATCTCCGAATAAGAGCTGTACATATTCTGCAAATATTCCATGATAATCGCAGCAAC
The DNA here is from genome assembly GCF_018917525.1 of Enterococcus raffinosus. Classification (GTDB taxonomy): domain Bacteria; phylum Bacillota; class Bacilli; order Lactobacillales; family Enterococcaceae; genus Enterococcus_A; species Enterococcus_A raffinosus_A. The sequence goes on from NZ_JAHLOS010000002.1 coordinate 180,055, forward strand.
GACTACGACTAACAATGTTGTTCCTGTGGGGTTTAGGTTTAAGAAGAAACCTAACGCCACCCCTGCTAGCGAAACATGAGATAAGGTATCCGCCATTAAGGACTGGCGTCGAATCACTAGAAAAACGCCTAGTATTGGCGCGATCCCGGCAATAAAAATCGCGGCTAGGAAGGCCCGTCTCATGAATTCATATGAAAGCAACGCCATTTTGAGTTCTCCTTTCGCACCAGTCGAATGTGGCGATCAATATATTTTTTCGTATCCTCGTGATCGTGGGTGATCATTAAGATACTCTTACCGTGCACATGGGCACTGTGTCGTAATAAATTATAAAAATCATTACGGGATTTTTCATCCATTCCAGTCGTTGGCTCATCTAAGATAAATAGATCAGGGTCTTTGGCGAATAACCGCGCCAAACTGATCCGCTGTTTTTGTCCACCAGATAATTCTCCGACCTTCTTGTGACGCATATTCCACATATCCACTGACTCTAACGCCTTTTGTACATGTTCATGGTCGCGGTCAGATAATTTTTTGAACCATTTTCCTTGAGGATAACGGCCAGACTCCACCAACTCTAAAACAGTACTAGGAAAGCCCGCATTGAAGGAAGCTACCTGCTGCGGAATGTACCCAATGCTCAATTTTTTGCCTTCAGCATTTCTCTTCGCAATCGTTACTTTCCCGCTGCTAGGCTTTAATAGACCTAATGTCGCTTTGATCAATGTCGATTTTGCGGCACCATTTTCTCCAGTTAAAATGACAAACTCGCCGGGGTCAACATGATAGGACACGTTTTCTAATACAGGCTCATTGTCATAATAGAATGAGAGGTCTTCCACCTCGATATACGACATTTTTTTCGCTCCTTTTACTAATGAATACTTTCCTTCAATGCGGTCAAATTCTCACGCATCACAGAAAGATAATTTTCTCCATCTTTGATTTGTTTATCTGTCAAACTTTCTAACGGATTCAAAACTTCCAATTTCACGCCAGTTTCTTTAGACAAAGTTTCAGCAACTTTTGAAGAAGCATTCTCTTCAAAATAAATGACTTTGACTTGGTTATCATCCACATAATGCTTTAACTCGCTCAAACGACTTGGTGAAGGTTCTTGATCCGGGGAAATTCCCGCAATCGCTTCTTGCGTTAAGCCATACTGATTAGCTAAATAGCCAAAAGCCGCATGCTGCGTCACAAAAGTTTTATTCTTCGCATCCTTAAATGCCGTTTGATACTCTTCATCTAATGTCTTTAATTCATCAATATAACTTGCTGCATTTTTATCAAACGCTGCTTTGTCATCTGGATATTTTTTACTTAATTGATCACGAATCGTTTCAACCTCTTTGATTGCCAAAGCTGGGTCTAACCAAACATGTGGATCTAAATCATGTGAGTGTCCGTGTTCCTCATGCTCTTGGGCATCATGATCATGTGCTTCTTCGTGGTCATGCTCTGCGCCTTCCATCAATTTGATATCTTTAGAAGCTTGAATGATCTTCGTTTGCTTCGTATCAATCGTATCCGTTAAATTATCTGTCCACGTCTCTAGCTCTGGGCTATTGTACACAAATACATCAGAATCTGAAATTTTTGCCAAGTCCTTGGCTGAGGGTTCAAAATCATGGGGTTCGGTACCTGCGGGAATCAGCAATTCCACATCGCCTTTATCTCCAACCACTTGTTTGGTGAATTCGTACATTGGGTAAAATGTCGTCATCACCTGAATGTTATCATTCGATGACGCTTCTTTTTTCTCTTGACCACCGCAAGCAGTCAGCAAAACAGATAGTACCACAGTTCCCAGTAAAAGTAGTCCTTTTTGCATCTTCATCTATCTAAACACCTTCTCTTCTCGTTTTAAGACAAAGATTAATTTAACAGATGTTTTTCTATCCGTCAACACAAAACGTAAAAATTACGATTTGCATCAAAATAATGCTGTTAAACCGTAATATAAATGAGACTCCATTCATATGAAAAGACAAACCTGTATTCGCTTCGAATTCAAAAAAGCGTTATTTTATTCATCAAATTAGAGGTTAAATCTAACCTTTTTCAAATTATAGAAAACAGCCATCTACTGTTTTTATTTAAAAGCTATTTGCTTGTTTCAAACCTGATAAAAGAGAAAAAGCACCTTTCCAAAAGTTGGAAAAATGCTTTTATTCACAGGTTTTCTACTTTAATGTCCGCACTAGATAAACTTCATCACAGAAGCCTTTCAAAGCATTGAACACATGCTTCGCGCGAGAATATTTATGACACAGCGCATATACCGTAGGCCCGCTACCACTCATCATCGCAGCATCTGCACCATATTTCAGCATGCGATCCTTTAGCTGCTGAATGATCGGATGTTTTTTGATTGTTACGACTTCCATCGAATTGCCTAAGTTTTCAGTCATCTTCTGATAATCATTTTCTTCGATTGCTGAAACTAATGCTTGAATATCAGGATGGTATAAATCCTCCATCACGATCTTAGCAAAAATCGTGCGTGTCGACACACTCATCCGCGGCTTGACCACCACTACCCAGCACTGCGGCATTGGAGCGATTGGGGTCACTTTTTCGCCAAAGCCTTCGACCAATGAGGTTTGACCATACACACAGTAGGGAACATCCGAACCAACTTCAGCACCAAGGCTGGCTAATTCTTCAATTGATAAACCCAAATCCCATAAACGATTGACTGCCCGTAAAGCCGCCGCTGAATCTGTCGAACCGCCGCCTAAACCAGCCGCTACTGGAATTTCTTTATGAATTTTAACCCGTAGGCCCTGTTTTATCTCAAAGCGCTCTTTAACCAGTTCCAACGCTTCATAAACATGATTCTTTTTATCGGTGGGTAAAAAAGCCTTATTGGTCTCAATGATGATTTTGTTTTCCGGAATTTCTTCCAAATACAAACGATCCGCTAGATCGATGCTAGCCATGACCATCGCCAATTCATGCAAGCCATCTGGTCGTTTGCCTAAAATATCGAGGCCCAAATTAATTTTCGCTGGGGCTTTCTCCATAATTTCCATTTTCTCACCCGTTCAAATTTTTCACTAGACGATTCTATCATAGCCCATAATAAATGTATAGATAATTCATTCTAGCATAGGCGCCCTAAATTAGTTGAATAATTCCACCTGAGGCTTTACCATGAAAGAAAGAGCAATGTTGCATGCCAGAATATTACAAAATAGGAGGAATACTATATGAACCTACTCCCGAAAAACAATTGGTTAGATGGAGAAGAATTAGTAGGCAAGCTGATGAACACGTTTTGGGATGACCGAAAAATGAGTGTCGATATTCGCGATATGGATGATCACTATGAAGTCAAAGCAGATCTGCCAGGATTTGAAAAATCAGAAATTTCCGTGAACTATAATAATGAGATTCTTTCAATTGATGCCGAACACACGAGTGAAAATGAAGTAAAGGATGATGGTCGTTTTGTTCGTCGGGAACGCTCTAGCAGTGCATACCATCGTCAATTTGTGGTGAAAAGTATTGATGAAGAAAAAATCAGTGCAAAATTTGAAAATGGCGTGCTTTCTTTGATACTCCCTCGAACGGACTACGAAGAAAAGAAAGGTACATCTATCACGATTGATTGAAACATGTATGAATGAAAAAGACGAGCCGCAACTGGCTCGTCTTTTTATACTTCGATCATTTCTTCTGAAATAGTGACACCTTTGTTTTTTCCCCGACCAATCAAATAGAGTAGCTGCAAGGCTGAGAATAAAAAGCTGCTGTCCTTCATATAGGCGAAATATCTTGGTCGCCATCGATCAACATAAACTGTCTTTTCCTCTGTTACCTGTTGAAAAGCATAAATTGAATGACCATATTTATAGATCAAATTCATGATCCGTTCCCCTAAAAAGGCGAAGGATGTCTCGCCGACTTTGGCTAACGGCGCCATGCCTTGATATACTTCACAGTAGCCCTGCCGCTTCAACTCGTCCATCAAATGCAGCTTCAGAAAAGTCGGCAGCTCATTCGGTACATCACTCCGGAAACGCAACAAATCGAAGGAGGCTTTCTCCTTATTGATAGGCTGTTCAGTGATAAATCCGACAATTCGATTTTGTGGATCACGAGCAATTCCGACATTACTCGTTTCAATATACCTCCGATCAAAACGGCCTACTGAGAAACATTTTTCCTTTTCGCCATTTAACCATTCATCTGAAATTTCCTCTAACTCATCAAAGACTTCTTCCGGCAGTTTTTCAAAATAAATAAATTGATAGCCCTCATTCGTCAAGCGTTTAAATTCAAAACGATCAGAAAAAACATCATGCTTGTGGCGAGTAAAATCTGTGACTCCCGTCTCACCGATCTTATCAAAATGAAAGCCTAAATCATGTAGCAGCAAGACATACTTTTCTGATATTTTATAAAAGGCCAGCTGATAGCCAAGCTTATCTGCATGCTCCATAAAGGCAAAAGTCGCCGCTTGCCATTTTTCGGGATTCCCCACAGGATCACCCAGAACAAAACACTTATTCGCTCGTGTCTGAAAGCCAAAAACGATTTGATCATTGCCGTTTTCTTGATAATAAAAATACTGATAGCCCGACACTCGCAAATAGTGACTAGCTGGCGTGCCGCCATAGCGGTTGATTAAATAGTTGAAGCGTTTCTCATCCCAAACAGCGCCAAGTTTTGTCTCACTTTGCGTCAAGTATTGATAGAGAATTGCTAAACATAAAATTGATAAAATCAATCCAACTAAACCGGAGAACCAAATTTCTTCTGACGGGAAGGCAAAATATTTCGCCGATAACCGTTCCGTGCTCCATATCTGACCACTGTGATAGCCTGCTACCGCATAAAAGATAAACAATAATCCGAATAGAATCCCATCAAAAACCAACGCCCCCCAAGAATATACAAACCGTTCTCGGTAAAATTCTCGTCGTGACATCCAGACAATCAATAAAATCACCACATAAACAACAATCAAACGAACCGACGCCGTCCGTGCTACCGTATTGACGATACCAAAGATCAATAATAAGATGGTTGGCCAGAAAGCCCGTTTTACCTTTTGCGAGATTCCTCTAGCAAACCCTAAAAGCAAGAACCCAATTAATAAGTTTAATGTCTGATCTAAAAAATCAAAGGAAAACGGCAGCAGCACTTGAAATAGGCGGCTAATATTGGATAGGTTCGTCAGTGTGGATAATAGAATCATCATGATGCCCGCAAAATAAACAGCACTGACCATAATCACGTGCGCCACTTTTTGCGAAAGCACACGAGGCAAATTATCAAAATAACGATTCATTTTGACACTGGTATTAGTCAAAAAGATCACGATTCCCGTTATAAAAGGAACTAGGTAATAAAAAATCCGATAGAACAAGATCCAAACGACCGCTGTACTTTGATTCAGCCCGAGATGGCCCAAACCTAAGATCATCATGACATCAAAGGTTCCCGCACCCCCTGGCACCATCGTCAGCATCCCTAATCCAGTCGCAATCACAAACATTGGATAAATGTCACCGATATTCAATTTCACACCCATCAAGTAGCCAACCATTAGAAAAACGAACAGTGCCCCTAACCATTGGCCCAATGATGCTAGATATAATTCAAAAATTTGCTTCAATCGAAACTCTTTAAAAATCGTCCGACGTCTACTATAAACAAAAATGAATAAAAGCGGCGCAAAAGCTCCACCCGCTAATAGCCAAAAGCGATAACGAACAAATGGATTTTGTGTTCGGAAAAAGATCAAGTCTAAAGACGTAATAAACGCCATAATGGAAAGTCCCGCCAGCATGAAAATGGCAATCTTGGAGATCACAGCCAGTACTTTTTTCTTCTCCATCCCTTTACCGTAAAAACTGGAACGCAGACTTACCCCGACCACACCGCCAAATCCGGCTAAATTGTTGATCGTATTAGTCGTCCAAGCAGAAACTAGCCATTCTTTAAAATTCATTCGCGGACGTCCCGCCGCTTCAAGCGTCGTGATTGCCACGTGATCGTATAAAAGCATGGGCAGAACACCACAAAGGCCGATCCCCAACATACTTAATAATGCAATTTGATCCTGTTGTTTGATCGTTTGCCAAACGGTTTGCCAACTCATTCCATGAGCAATATTTTTTACTTGGTTCGCCACGAAAAATAAAACAATCCCAAAGAAGATGATTTTTAGTAATGTAGCATGCCGTTTGAACCAGCGACTGATTGTCGTCATCCTTCTACTCCCATTCTTTCTTTTCTTGTACTCTATTTTAAATGAATTCTTGTTTTGAAGCTATCCTTTTAAATAAATGAAGCGGCTTAAAAAAAGCATTGTTTATTTTTTACAAAAAACACATGCTTCTTTACTTGCTACACAAACGTTACACCATTACAGCGCCTATTTGTTAGAATAATGGCAGTATTTTCAATTCAGGATAAATTTCTGACGTTTAAGCCATTTGTGATAAAGCTTTTTCCTATAGTACTAAATAGGTTAATAGTAGCAAATAATACGGAGTTGGCGTATCTTGTGATTATATCCCTACTCAATACATTAGGCAAAGGTCAATTCACCGCCTCATCTTTGAGTAAGTATTCATTTAAGGAGTGGAATATAATGTCAAAACTAAAATGGTTCTCAGGCGGAAAAGAACGCAGCGATCAAGCCCTCACTCTCATTAATGAATTACTGAAAGAATTAGATAAGAATCCAAATAGCCAGGCATTACAAAAACTACTAGCTAACTATCAAAATGAATTAAGAAAAAAAGAACGTTCTGTTCCTTTTATTTTGAGTCAAATGAACATTGAGATTTCCAACCTTTTGAAAAAGGAAACTATTTCCTTATCCGATAGTCAGTCGAATAACTTGAAGCAACTAATGACTCTATCAAACATTCGATATGGCTACTAATAGTGAAACGCCCAAAATGAAAAGAAATAAGAGTTCAATCTTCCATATAGGAGATTGAACTCTTATTTGTCTACTAAGTCTGTTAACTATTTTGCATAATCGGTTGCTCGTGTCTCACGAATAACTACTACTTTAATATGCCCCGGGTAATCCAACTCGTCTTCAATTCTGCGACGGATATCGCGAACTAAACGAACAGAATCCAAATCCGAAATTTCTTCTGGTTTGACCATGACGCGAACTTCACGTCCGGCTTGAACTGCGAAGCTAGAATCAACACCATCAAAACTATTTGAAATGTTTTCTAAGTTTTCTAAACGACGGATATAGTTTTCTAATGACTCGCTCCGTGCTCCTGGTCGAGCAGCTGACACTGCATCGGCAGCGGCTACTAAGACAGAGATCACTGAAGTTGCTTCTGTGTCTCCGTGGTGAGAGGCAATTGCATTAATCACGACTGGATTTTCACGATATTTCGCAGCTAATTCAGCCCCGATTTCAACGTGAGACCCTTCAATCTCGTGGTCTAGTGCTTTACCAATATCATGAAGCAATCCTGCGCGTTGCGCTAATTGAACATTTTCACCAAGCTCTGCGGCTAATACACCGGTTAGTTTGGCTACTTCAATTGAGTGATTCAACACGTTTTGACCATAGCTGGTACGGAAATGCAAACGTCCTAAAATCTTGATCAAATCTGGATGCAGGGTATGAGCGCCAACTTCAAAGGCCGCTTGTTCCCCGTATTCGCGAATACGTTCATCCATTTCTTTGCGAGATTTTTCAACCATTTCTTCGATCCGCGCCGGATGAATCCGACCATCTTGAATCAGTTTCTCTAACGTCATCCGAGCAATTTCCCGTCTGATTGGATCAAAGCCGGATAAAACGACTGCTTCTGGTGTATCATCAATAATTAAATCGATCCCCGTCAATGTTTCTAATGTCCGAATATTCCGGCCTTCACGTCCAATAATGCGACCTTTCATCTCATCATTTGGCAATGTAACCACCGAAACAGTCGTTTCAGAAACAGCGTCAGCACCACAACGTTGAATCGCCATCGCTAAAAGATTCTTCGCTTTGCGATCAGCTTCTTCCTTAGCACGTTGTTCAGATTCCTTGACCATAACTGTTAACTCATGGTTCAATTCCTCTTCGGTTCTCTTCATAATTACTTCTTTCGCTTCATCCTTCGTTAAAGAAGCAACCTGTTCCAATTTTGTTTGTTGTTCATTAATCAGTTGTTCTACATCTTTTTCTCGCTCGTCAATTAATTGCTGTCTAGCACTGATCTTTGTTTCTTTTTCTTCCAGTGAGTGCTCACGCTTCTCTAGAGAATCATCTTTACGATCTAAAGTCTGTTCTCTTTGAAGCAAGCGATTTTCTTGCGATTTTAATTCTTGTCTGCTTTCTTTCAACTCACTTTCAACTTGTGCGCGATACTGCTGGTTTTCTTCCTTGGCTTCCAACAAAGCTTCTTTCTTCAAGGTCTCCGCTTCTTTATTTGCATGCGTAATGATTCCTCTAGCTGTGTTTTGTGCCCCATCAATTTCTTTTTCATGGCGTGACTTTGCGACCATGAAACCCAAACCAAGACCGACAATTAAACCGATGATAGCGAGGAGAATAGGAACTAACATTAAATCCACCTCCGTACTATCTTATTTACCTATCTGTAGTTTTTTGATAAACGAATGTCAAATTATCAATATGCCTACTTGCATATGTGTGAGAGTCACACAACTTTATTCTAATGTTTGTCTGATAGCGTGTCAACTTTATTTCTCTTTTGCCATACTCAACAATAAAGCGCTTTGATTCGCTGTAAAATAGTCCGCAAAAAAACACTAATGACTAGGCTAACCTGCCTCATCATTAGTGTCGATTTGTTTTTTATTCATCTAAAGGTAGCTCTTCTTGACCCGCTTCTTCAGCCTCAGTCACATCGACTTCTTCACCGATACCGTAAGCTGCACGTACACGTGTCGCTACTTCAGCCATCATTTCTGGATGATCGGCCAGATATTTCTTAGCATTTTCGCGACCTTGTCCAATCCGATCTTCTTTATAGCCATACCAAGCACCGCTCTTATCAACGATGTCTTTTTCCACTGCCATATCTAGCAATTCACCCTCTTGTGAAATACCTAGACCATACATAATGTCCACTTCAGCCACTTTAAATGGTGGAGCAACTTTATTTTTCACGACTTTGATCTTCGTGCGATTACCTATGATGTCTGTGCCGTTTTTCAATTGCTCAGCACGACGAACTTCCAAACGAACCGTTGCGTAGAACTTCAAAGCTCGTCCGCCTGGTGTTACTTCTGGATTACCAAACATAACACCGACTTTTTCACGAATTTGGTTGATGAAGACAGCGATCGTCTTCGTTTTATTGATAGAACCTGAGAGCTTACGCAAAGCTTGTGACATCAAACGAGCTTGTAAACCAACGTGTGCATCACCCATCTCGCCATCGATTTCGGCACGTGGAACTAAGGCTGCCACAGAGTCGATAACGATAATGTCTACCGCGCCACTTGAAACTAAAGCATCCGCAATTTCTAGACCTTGTTCACCAGTATCTGGTTGTGATAGTAGCAACTCATCAATATTTACACCTAAACGCTGTGCGTATTGAGGATCCAATGCGTGCTCGGCATCGATAAAGGCTGCCGTGCCGCCATGCTTTTGGACTTCTGCGATTGCATGCAATGCGACCGTTGTTTTACCAGAACTTTCTGGTCCATATACTTCGATGATCCGTCCACGAGGGTATCCGCCAACACCTAGCGCAACATCCAATGCCAAAGAGCCACTTGGAATCGTTGAGATTTGTTGATCGACCTTTTCCCCTAATTTCATGATCGAGCCTTTACCATAATTCTTTTCAATCTTCTTCATTGCAGCATCTAAGGCTGCCTTGCGATCATTTGCCAATAGCTGATCCTCCCTATTTCTTATAATCAATATGCTTTTCACATCATTATTGCTTTTTCAATATCCCTAGTTTATCGGTTTGAAATCAAAAAAGCAAGCAAAAAACGAACAAACATTCGCTTTTTTAACTTTTGTTTAGAATTGCGCGACGCACCATGTCTAAGCCCTTCATGACGGAGCTATGACGGACATACGAACGATCCCGAGTAAAATGATTTTCACTGATCAGCGTCTCACCATCTTTTTGAGCCAACGCAATATAAACCGTTCCTTTAGGTTTGCCTTCTAGCTCGTCAGGACCTGCCACTCCAGTAAAGGACAGAGCAAAATCTGTGTCTGCTAAACACAAAGCTGCTTCTGCCATTTCCTTCGCACATTCTTCACTCACCACGCCGACACGTTCTAACAGCGCTGGATCGATGCCTAGAAAGCTTGCTTTCGTTGCCTTGGAATATGTGACAAAACCACCAGGAAAGACCTCAGAAACGCCAGGAATCGTCCCTAGCGTTGCTTGAAATTCACCCGCAGTCAAACTTTCCGCTGCTGTGATACTTAGCTGTTTTTCTTTCAGCAAGTCCACCACGACTTCGACTAAGCTGTTCTCCTCTCCGTAACCATAAAAGAACTCGCCAACTTTCGCCATGATCTCCGCTTCTGTTTGATTTAATAAAGCATTCGCTGAGATCTCATCCTCTGTTTTCGCGGTGATTCGCAACGTTACCTCGTTTGGCTTTGCATAAGGTGCGATTGTAGGATTTGATTGGTGTTCGATCATCTCTGCCAGGTCGGTCACTAATTTCGATTCTCCGATTCCGAAGAAACGTAGTACTCGAGAAGTAAGTTTTTCCGTTGTCGGAAATTCTTTTTCTAACAATGGACGCGCTTGTTCCAAGAACATTGGCTTTAATTCGCTCGGTGGGCCTGGCAATAAAATATAATTGTTTTTCTCGCCTTTGTATAAACAGCCAATAGCTAAACCCGTACGGTTCGGTAACGGAATCCCATCCTGCAATGTTTCGATCTGACGTAAGTTATTTGGCGTCATCGTGCTTTGACGTTGGATAAAAAAGCTGTTAAGAGCTTCTAAACCTTCTTGATTTTGTACTAGCGGTACGCCTACATGATCTGCTAAAACATTCTTCGTTAAATCGTCATCCGTTGGTCCTAAGCCGCCGCATAAGATAATCAATTCGCTACGTGTATCTGCTAATTGCAGCAGCTGCTCTAAACGTTGCGGGTTATCTCCTACAACTGTGTGAAAATAAACCTCAATTCCCATATCCGCTAATTTTTCTGATAAGAATGTCGCGTTAGTATTCACGACTTGTCCTAATAAGAGCTCTGTGCCCACGGCAATGATTTCTGCTTTCATTTATTCCTCTTCTTTCTAAGATACGCAATTTTTCTCCACTATAACAGAAAGTACAACAGAAAAAACAGAAAAAACGACCAGTAAGATAGATTTTCCTATCCTACTGACCGTAATTTTGATTTTTTTACATGGAGCCTTTAAAGATCGCTGTGTTTTTAGCAAAGTAGTCGTAACCTGAATAAACAGTAAAGAATAAGCAGATATACAACATAATTTGATCCATTGGGATACCAATAAAGTTAAAAGGTACATTGTTTAAGTAAAGCAACACGATGCCGACCATTTGTGTCGCAGTCTTGATTTTTCCTGGCATCGCAGCTGCCATAACACCGCCGCCTTGTTCAACGATCAGTAAACGTAACCCTGTTACTGCCAACTCGCGGCAAACAATAATAGCAATTACCCAAGAAGGTGCTTTTCCTTGTTCGACTAAAATAATAAACGCCGTCATCACCAGCATCTTATCTGCCAAAGGATCCGCAAATTTCCCGAAGTTAGTGACCAAGCCATCACGACGAGCAATTTTCCCATCAAGATGATCAGTATAGCTGGCTATCGCGAAAATAATCGCACCCACCAGTTGAGTCACTGCTAAATCAGTATTACCAATCTGCAATGTGCCCCAATCCCACGGAGCTAAGACGACGATCATAAAGATTGGGATCATGAAAATCCGAATGACAGTCAATTTATTTGGTAAATTCATTATGAATTCCTCCTAGTTCATTTTAAACACGGCCCTAAGATGCGTAGGCGATATTCAATGTAATATTCTTTTGCAACAACGAATCCCCTGGTTGGAAATCGAGGGCCTGATCGTTGATTTTTACTTCGGCATATTTTGCCATACCAACAGTGATGACTGCTTGAGCCGTATCAGCAGGCAGCTCAGTCGTTTCAGATTCACCTTTTTCCAAGGTCTTCTGATACGTCAACGCACCATTGACTTGAACACCGACCCATACTCGTTCTGTTCCGGTAAAACTGATTTTCAACGGTTTCTCCGCATGCTCCACTTTCATTGTTGCCGCGTTGGTCGTATTATTTTCCATCGCAAAGGCCATTTTGGGTTTTTCTGGCTCCTTCGAGGATTCTACCGGTTTCGGTTGTGAAGATGAAACTTTTTCCGCCACGGATGAAGAGACATCTGAGCGTTCAACTTGAACAGAACTATTTTCTGGAATAATTGCAGTTTCTTGATGGTCCAGCCAAGTCATATAACCGACCACCGAAATAATTGCTAGTGCCACCAGTCCTAAAAGAATCATCGGCAAAGTCGCTTTGAAACGAGCTCGCGTCGGACTTTCGACATGCTTATTTTTTCTCAGACCATCAACCGTTTCTAATTCGGGATAACTCGGCAGCGGACGGTCCTTACCATCCAGCACATCAATTAAATGATCACCGTCCAGTTTTACCTCATCAGCGTATTGTCGAATAAATGTCCGCAAATAATAATCACTAGGCAATTCATGGAAGTCATTTTCTTCAATTGCCAGCAAATAACGTTTTTGGATTTTCGTGCGCTGCTGCAGCTCATCTAAACTGATTTTTTTATCGATCCGGGCTTTGCGTAGTGTTTCTCCAATATTAATACTAGCCACTTGGTTCTCTACTCCTAATTCATATTAGTGAGATTATCTTATTAAGAAAATAATCTTAGTTTTTTATCACGTATACCATTTTTTAGCCTATCTAATTAGCTAAGTAAAATTGTTATCCTGGTTCTTATTCCATCCAGCCACCAGCGACAGGCAATACAATGCCCGTAGTATAGCTAGCTTCTTTTGAAAATAAGTACTTGCAGGCTGCGGCGACTTCTTTTGGGTCAGCCAATCGTCCTAAAGGAATTTCCGACATCAATTCTGTCAGCTCTTGCGGCTCCCAATTGTCATTCATTTTCGTTTGGACAGCACCTGGTGCTACGACATTGACAGTGATTCCTAAAGTTGCGACCTCTTTGGCGTAGGCTTTTGCAAATGCTTCTTGCGCACCCTTTACAGCACTGTAGACAGTCTCCATGCTGCTTCCACGATGTCCATAGACCGATCCGATAAATACGACGCGCCCATTTCCATTTTTTGCCAATTTCCTCTGCAAACTCTGTAATAAAAGTAGCGGTGTCTTCAAATGAACTTGCCATAACGCCTCCATTTGATCCGCTTTTGTCTCTGGCAGCAACTCGTAAAAAGTAAAGCCCGAGGCAAAAACAATACCATCCACTTGAAACAGTTGTTCAAGAAAGCTCGGAACTTCTGTTTCCTTCAACATGTCTAAGGATACCATAAAAAAATCTTGCTGAGGATAACGTTTCTGTAAGTCTGAAACGAAACTTAAAACTTTTTCTTTTTGCTGATTATAGTGACAGTAGAGGGACCAGCCTTGCCCCGCTAGTTTTTCGCAAACAGCTTGACCAATATCCCCGCTCGCCCCCATTACTAACGCATAAGGCATTCTATCCCTCCTTTATACTACTTTTTTTAACTAGGAATATTCTTTTCCATATAAAATCGTGTGAAGGCTTCTTCTTTGATAAATAATTTACCCGCAGCTAAAACATCTGCCAATTCGATTTCTTGAATGATTTCCGGCATATCAAACAGCGTCCATTCACCATATAATGACTGGGTGAATTGATTGGCAACATACTCTAATGAGTTCAGTGATTGGAAATATTTTCCTAACATTTTTTTCTTCAAAAGCGTCAGATTTTTCTCATTAACTTCTGGATCGCTGTCAAAATGCAGTAAAATTTCCGTCAACCGGTCTGCTAGTGTTTGCGGTTTTTCGCTATCCCCACCAAAGTCCGCAAAATAAAAGCTGCGGTCCAAAGAAAATTCATAGCCAAAACTGTCGTCTAATAATCCCTCATTATACAAGCGTAAATAGTTTTGTGAAGTCGTCCCTAATAGCATTTGGAATAAAAGATCCATCGAAATTTTGAAGATCAGGCGTTCCTTATTGTCTTGTGGTAATTCTGCCAAACCTTTAATTCCAACAATTGCTTTTGGCATTGTGATTGGCATTTTTTCTTCACTGCGTTTAATGATCTCATCAGGTGATTCCAGCGGAAATCGACGTTGGATCGGTTCTGGCGCTTCAAAAGTTTTCTTCGCTTGGTTTTCCCGAATGAATGCCATTAAGGTTTCCGGCTCCAGATTTCCTACAACGAACAACGTCATATTGCTAGGATGATAAAACGTATTGTAGCACGTGTATAGATCCTCAGCTGTGATTTCTGCAATCGAATCAATCGTTCCTGCAATATCAATATGCAGCGGATGCTTCGGATACATATTTTTTAAAATAGCGAAAAACTGTTGCCAACCCGGATCATCTTGATACATTTGAATTTCTTGCCCAATGATTCCTTGCTCTTTCTGCACAGACTCTTCCGTAAAATAAGGAGCTTGGACAAAATCTAGCAAAGTTCCTAAATTCAATTCCAATTGATCAGTCGTCGAAAATAGATAGCTTGTGCGAGTAAAGCTGGTAAAGGCGTTCGCCGATGCCCCTTGTTCACCAAATTTTTGAAACACATCGCCATCTTCCTTTTCAAACATCTTGTGTTCTAAAAAGTGAGCGATCCCATCAGGAACTTTGATATACTCTGTTCCGCCACGCGGGATAAACTCATTGTCGATTGAACCGTAATTGGTGCTAAATAGGCCGTACGTCTTGTGATATCCAGCCTTTGGCAACAAATAGACCGTTAAGCCATTTGGTAAAATTTCCTTATACAAGGTTTCGTTGATTTTTTGATAGGCTACTTTATCCATTCTGTTGTCCTCCATCTAAAAAGAAGATCGCCTGCAGACGAATTTTTTTCGCAACTTTCTGTACATCTTTTGGTGTCACAGCTGCCAAACGTCTCAGCCATTCTTCGTCTGTTAGTTTACTTTGTGGCAGCCACTGCGCCAAGTAAGTCGTCTCGATCGCATTTTGCATACTGTCTAAGCCCAGTAAGTAATGATTTTTCAACATCGCTTTCGTTTGCTGGAAAGCCAAATCAGTGAAATTACCAGCTTGTAATTCGAGTAGCTGTTCCTCAATCAAACGTAAAACTTTCTGACGGTTGTCGCTATTAATTCCGGTTTGCACCTGCAAATAACCGCGGAATGTATCAAAAGAGCTTGAGGCATAATAAGCTAAGCTTGCCTTTTCTCTGACATTCATAAATAATTTTGAATGAGGAAACCCGCCGAACAAGCCATTAAAGACCAGCAGTGCAAAACGGTCAGTATCTTCGTAATAAACATCGGTTGAATAAGCTAGGTTCAGTTTTCCTTGTGTCACCGTTTCTTGAACTTGCTGTTCTCGAATCACATTATCACTAGCTTGATAATAATAAATAGCCGGGAAGCTTTCTTTTCGCTCGGCAAAAGGCAGCTCTTTGAACAGCTCAGCCATTTCCGCTTCCTCTACATCACCAATCACAAATAAATCTATTTGATCCTGCGTAATCATCTCCTGATAATATGCCGCAAGGCCTTCGTTTGTCTCACGCTCTAAATCATCTACTGTACCAAAGCTCGGTAATTTTTGTGCTTCATCCGTAAAATAGGTCTCTTTGATTTTTAAAGAAGCCATTGTTTGTTTGTCTTCCTGCAATGTCTCGATATAACTTTGCAGATTTTCTTTTTCCAGTTGAAACGTTTGTTCATCGAATTTTCCATCCTGGATATTAGGGTAAAATAGAATCTCCTTCAAAAAATCCATTGCGGCTGGTAACAGTTTTGGATCATCAACGTATTTTCCATTGACAATACCTAAACCAATGTCTAACCAATGCAGATTCCCTTTGCGTCCCACATTCAACCCGAAACTAGCTCCATAAAGCTCGGCTAATTGTCCACTCAATTTTGTTTGATCTGGATAGCGTAAAGAATTAGTTTCCAATAAGTTCGCCAAAAGGGCTCGTTTAGTCATGATTTCTTTCGTTAAACGGGTAGTAAAGCGCCCATAGATTTGAATTGTTTTGTATTTTTTTGTCGCAATAACGTGCAGTCGCACGCCCTTCTTAAGTTCGATCATTACAAAGCTCCTTTTTTATTGCTAATCAATTATTTTTTCAAAGAAAAATAAGCTTGATTTTCAAGCTAGATATTCTCCGCTAAAAGGAACCGCTCCTAATGCTTCTATGAAACCGAAGGAGCTTCCTTTGTCTTTATCACTAAGGCTAATTATAGCACAGGCGGGCCCCAAGATTCGAAATCAGCGCTGACCAATAGTCTGTTTTATTTCAAATTTTTTTCTTCTTTCGCTATACTAAAAATTAAGAAAAAATTCTCATCCAACTTTGCTGGCTCTATTTCTACTTTTTTGGCTGTACGAAGTAGGACCTTTCATAAAAAGAAAGGTATTTTATAAAAGCTTGTAAGATATAGTAAAACGTTGGGTGATATACAACTTGCAAATAAGGAGGAATACCCTATGTTTAAAGAATTTAAAGAATTCTTGATGAGAGGTAATGTCATTGATCTTGCTGTTGGTGTTGTAATTGGTACTGCATTTACTGCAATCGTGACGAATATTGTTAATGGATTGATCACACCGTTGGTGGGGCTAATCGTATCATTATTTACGAAAGGAAAAGATTTAAACGAAGCGATGTCCGTTTTGGACTGGAAGCCAGTTAAAGGCGTGACATTTGCGTTTGGTGACGTGATTAGTGCATTGATTACCTTTATCATTACTGGTTTTGTTTTATTCCTGATCGTTAAAGCGGCGAATAAAGCAAAAAGCACTGTTGCTAAAGAAGAAGAGGAAGAAGATGTACCTGTACCGACAGCCGAAGAGTATTTAGCAGATATTCGTGATCTTTTAGTCGAACAAAATAAAGCGGCTCAAGAAACTCAAAAGAACATCGAAGACAAATAAAAATCATGGAGCCTAGGCTCCATGATTTTTAAATTGCTTCTGTTAAAAATTCGATCTCTACTGTGCGAGTCAATACATCGGAATAGCTGTATGAAACACGTTCGAAAGAATTTTCTTCTGGGTCCAAATCAACCACAAATACGGAAGGATACGTCTCAGTTAAGATTCCCTTACGTTGCGTTTGACGCTTGCGTCCCGTCTGAGCTACAAGCATAATCGGAGCACCAATACGGTCTTCCAAGTTTTTCTTGATAGACGCTAAAGTTGTTGGCATACAGTTCACCTCAAAATACATTATAGCACAAATCTAAAACTTTTCAATGTTATCATAAGATAAAAAAATATGCAACTTTCTATCTTACTGAGGCGAACACAACTCCTATAATTCCTCATCCAGCTTATACAATTTTTTCTTTAATTTGTTCTTTGCCCGATTCAACGCGTTATGGATCGACTTTTCTGGTTCATTTAGAAGCTGAGCGATCATTGATAGCTCCTCCCCCTTCAAATAGTAATACAAGGAACGATTTTCTAAAGAAGAAAGAGCAACTTCTCCAGCTAGCAACATCTCACTAATAAACAGATTTTCTTCTACATACTCATGGTATTGAAAGTGTTCATCAAAAGCCTCCACACCAACTTTTTCCATCGAAATAGCCTGATGTTGGGCAAGACGTTTTCTAGCTTGCTGACGACGCAAAAGAGAGCGAATCCGATTTTCAAAAACCATCTTATAGTATAAGCCAAATGTTGTGCCACGCCCTTTACGATAACTCTGTAGTGCATCGTAAAGGGCGATTCGTCCCTCCTGCAGCCAGTCATCGACATCAAAATCACGAATCGAGTAACGAGATTGCATATTGTAAACAACTGGTAAATATTGACTAAACATTTCTTCAAAAGCAGCACCATCAATTTTTTCATAACGCGTTGATTCTTCCATTTTTTACACCCCTCTCAACAAGTAAAAGCATACACGCTTAATAAGTCAGAGAGGGGTGTTGGCAAGTAATTTAATTTTTTTTGCTTAATTCGTCCAGTTTTCTGGACAATTTTTGCAATTGTTCATTATTCCACGGTGAATTGCGTCGAAAATTTTTAAATTGCGTATTTTTAGTATCCCCTGTAATCACGGCTTCGGTTTGTTGGACAGACTTGTACAATTCCCGCGCAGAGGTTCGCAAAGCTCCTTGCGAAAAAATCGTCCACTGTTCAGCAAGATCACTCGTTGCCACCGTTACCTGAGTCAAGCGATCGTTCAATTCACCAGCGATTCGTTCAATATAACTATCAGCCGTCTCATCCTCTTTTGTGAAAACAACAGTCAGCTGATACTTTTGATAGCTTTGGGTAATTCCTGGAACAAATTGTGCATCAAAAACAACGATCGTTTCCAAGCCCTGATACTTTGCATAGTTCGACAAACGAAACAGCAGCGCCTCGCGTGCCTCTTCTAAACGCTCTTGATTTTTCAATGCAGTCAATTCAGGCCACGCACCGATCATATTGTATCCGTCAACGATCAACAATTGTTTTTTCATTACAACTCACTTCGCTTTCGGAAAACTTCATACATCAATAGACCAGCAGCAACCCCCGCATTCAAGCTTTGCACGTGACCTGTCATAGGAATCGTCAGCATCTCGTCGATTTCCTTTTTCAAACCAGCGCTCATCCCTTTGCCTTCGTTACCGATAATCAAAGCAATCGGTCCTTCTACCTTCCATTGACGATAATCGGTTCCTTCCATGTCCGTCCCAAAGATCCAATAGCCTTCATCTTTCAGCTGTTTAATACTTTGAGCTAAATTCGTCACTCGAGCGATCGGCACATATTCCACTGCACCCGTTGATGCCTTTGTCACCACCGGTGTGATTCCCACAGAGCGATGCTTGGGAATTACCACGCCTGACACACCACTGGCATCGGCCGTCCGTAGAATCGAGCCAAAATTATGCGGGTCCTCTAAACTATCTAAAATCAGCAAGAAAGGCGCTTCTTCTGAAGCCACTTTTGCTAACAAGTCCTCTAGAGTCAAGTATTCATACGGGGTGATCCCTAAAACGATTCCTTGATGAACACCGCCGTCGCTTAATGTATCCAATTTTTGCTTAGGCACCCATTTCACCGGTACCGCCTGTTCTTTTGCCAAACTTTTCAGCTGGTCGATCTTATCGCCATGGGCATCCTCTTGCATAAATAGTTTATTCCCACGCCCCGCTTGAAGTGCTTCCACACTCGCATGATGACCAAAAACAAAATTATTTTCTTCTGGCTCAAGCGTCTCTAATTCTTTGCGGCGGTCTTTAGACCGATCATTTTTCCGCTGATTTCGCCGATCGTTTCCTCGATGCTGTTTCTTATCCTTCATTCACTTCGCCCGCTTTCTCTAAACACCATGCGATCAATTCTTCTAGTCGCTCTTTTCGTTCCAATAAGTGTAAATAACCCATTAATGCTTCAAAACCCGTAGACATACGATAAGTCATGATGTCGGTATTTTTTGCAGAAGTATAACTTTTCGCATTTCGACCACGCCGATAAATGCCTTGCTCTTCTTCTGTCAGCATACCATCATCGAGCATTTTTTGAATCAACGTTGCTTGAGCTTTAGCGGAAACAAAATGAGTCGCCATATGATGCAGCTTATTTGGGCGCGTCTGGCCTTCTCGGACTAGAAAATCCCGCACGTAAGTTTCATAAATGGCGTCACCAACATACGCTAGTGCCAGTGCGTTTAATTGTTTATAGTCTGTCATTATGCTCGTCTCCAACGGACGCCTTGAGGGGTGTCTTCTAAAATAATTCCTTGTTCTTTTAATTGATCGCGGATTTCATCACTGCGAGCAAAGTTTTTATCTTTACGGGCTTGATTACGTTCTTCAATCAATTGATCAATCTCTTCATCTAATAAGCCAGCTGTTTGGAATTCGATCCCAAAAACATTCAGCATGTTTGTAAATTCTTCTAATGCCGCAGTTAAAATCGCCGCTGAAACTTTTTCTTGGTCGCTGTAATTGTTCAGCCATTTTGCTAATTCATATACAACCGTGATCCCATTGGCCGCATTGAAGTCATCGTCCATCTCTTCAACAAACCGATCCTTCAGCACTTGTAGCTCACTCGTTTTTTCTTGGTCATCAGCCAACACTGCTTCCGCTGTATCCTGACGGAAGGTCGCATTTTCAAAGGCAGTACGTAATTTTTGCAGATTTGCCTGAGCATCCTTCATAGTTGCTTCACTGTAGCGAATCGGACGACGATATTGTGTCGTTGCCATGAAAAACCGTAAAATCTGAGGATCAATTTCTTTGACTAAATCGTGAACCGTCACGAAATTCCCTAGGGATTTGCTCATTTTAGCATCGTCTTCCCCAATGGTTACGTAGCCATTGTGCATCCAATAGTTCGCAAAACGTTGACCCGTTTTGGCTTCACTTTGTGCGATCTCATTTTCATGATGAGGGAATTCCAAGTCTTGTCCGCCGCCGTGGATATCGATCGTGTCACCTAGATGTTTGGTGGCCATCACCGAGCATTCAATATGCCAGCCTGGACGGCCTTCACCCCAAGGCGATTCCCAGGAAATCTCATCCGGCTTCGCACTTTTCCATAAGGCAAAATCTAACGGATCTTCTTTGATTGCTTGCTCTGCACCAGTCCGCTGGCTTGCTCCAACCTCTAGTTCATCAATCGATTGATCGCTCAACTCGCCATAATGTTCAAACTTCCGGGTACGATAATAGACGTCCCCTTCTGCTTCGTAAGCATAGCCCTTTTCAATCAAAGTTTCGATAAACGCTAAAATATCAGGAATATGATTGATAACTCGCGGATGCAATGTCGCCGGTTTTACATTCAGCGCGGCAGTGTCTTCTTCAAAAGCTGCAATAAAACGATCCGCTACTTCAGGTGCAGTAATCGATAACTCCTTCGCAGCTTTGATGATTTTGTCATCAACATCGGTAAAGTTCGATACGTAATTCACTTCATATCCGCGATATTCAAAATAACGGCGGATCACATCAAAAGCAATCGAACTGCGGGCATTTCCGATATGAATGTAGTTATAAACGGTTGGTCCGCAGACATACATTCGAACTTTATTTTCTTCAATTGGTTTAAAAATTTCTTTTTCTCTAGTCAACGTATTGTGTATTTTAATCATGTTGAACCTTCTTTCCATGTAATCTTGCTACTTTGGCTGGTACGCCTACTGCAGTCGCATCAGCGGGTATATCATTTAATACGACAGCGCCTGCGCCAATCTTACTTCTGGCACCAATTTCAATTGGCCCCAAAATTTGAGCATTTGCTGAGATAAAAGCACCTTGACGCACTGTCGGATGCCGTTTTCCAGTGTCTTTTCCTGTTCCGCCTAGTGTCACACCATGGAATAGTACGACATCCCGTTCGACTTCGGCCGTCTCACCGATCACCACACCCATTCCATGATCGATAAAAACCCCAGGAGCAATTTTAGCACCAGGATGAATCTCAATCCCCGTCAAAAAACGCCAAAATTGCGAATGGACTCGAGCTAACAAAAACCACTGATGCCGATAGAGAAAATGTGAAAACTTATGGAAAAACAACGCGTGAACACCTGGATATGTAAGCACAACCTCTATGCCTGTCCTAACTGCCGGATCATTTTTCTTCGCTGCTGCGATCGCTTCTTGCCACCATCCCATTTACCTCAACTCCTTTTTTATTCTTACGCATAATACCATTTGCGCTAATTCCTTTTGCGAAAAGCATCCCTGAAAACAGAAAAGCGCCTTTTGAGTTTCCTCAAAAGACGCTTTAACGTGGTCCCACTTTTGTTTGCAAAATCTGCCTCAAACAGGTAACGTCTGTGAAACGTCCTTAGCTACATATCGCTAAGACCACTCGGAGGTGCATTTCGTAAGCGTTGATTTGACTGCTTCCACCACCCGCAGCCTCTCTGAAAAATCGTCACCTACTACTTCTTCTCTTCTTTGTGTTTACATTACTTGATCTAAATGTGCTAAGGCTTTTTCTTTGCCTAAGATTTCAACTGTTTCTGGTAGTTCCGGTCCGTGTACTACACCGCTGACAGCTACACGAATTGGCATCCAAAGATTCTTACCTTTAATTCCCGTTTCTTTTTGAACAGCCTTAATTGATGCTAAAACATTCGCAGCGTCAACTGTGTCTAAGCTTTCTAGCTGAGCTTTGAAAGCAGCTAAGACAGTTGGAACGCCTTCGCCAGCTAACACTTCTTTTGCGGCATCGTCTAGTTCAAGATGATCTTGGAAGAACAAACTTGATACTTCAGTGATTTCCGCAGCATAGCTCATTTGTGGTTGATACAAACTGACTACACGTTTCACCCAATCCTTACGTTCAGGCGTTGGATTTTCTTCGACTTTACCAGCCTTGATTAAATATGGCAAGCATAATTCAGTTAATTTATCCAAATCCATCGCTTTGATGTAATGATTATTGACCCATTCTAATTTCTTCTGATCAAATGCTGCTGGTGATTTGCTCAAACGATCAGTATCGAAAATCTTGATTAGTTCATCCTGTGGGAAAATCTCATCTTCTCCAACTGGCGACCAGCCGAGCAACGCAATAAAGTTGAACATCGCTTCTGGCAAATACCCTAATTCGCGATACTGTTCGATAAATTGCAGAATGCTTTCATCACGTTTACTTAGTTTTTTGCCGGTTTCAGTATTGATAATCAAGGTCATATGACCAAATGTTGGACGTGGCCAACCAAAGGCATCGTAGATCATTAATTGTTTTGGCGTATTGGCAATGTGATCATCGCCGCGCAGTACATGCGTAATCTTCATCAGATGATCATCTACGGCTACAGCAAAATTGTATGTTGGCATACCATCGCGCTTTTGGATGATAAAGTCACCGCCGACATTATCCGATTCAAAGCTGATCTCGCCTTTGACCATATCATCAAACGTAAAGCTGGTATTGCGAGGGACACGGAAGCGAATAACTGGTTCTAGACCTTGTGCTTCTTTTTCAGCTTGTTCCTCTGGTGTCAAATTGGCACATTTACCTGAATAATGAGGCATTTCGCCGCGTGCACGTTGGGCTTCACGTTCAGCCTCTAGCTCTTCAGAGGTACAGTAGCATTTGTATGCCAAATTACTCATCAATAATTGATCAATTAACGGCTGATAAACATCGCGTCGTTCTGATTGACGATAAGGACCATATTTTCCAGGATTTTCAGGAGATTCATCCCAATCAATCCCTAACCAAGCCAAGTTTTCTAATTGGCTTTTTTCGCCGCCTTCGATATTTCTCTTTAAATCAGTGTCCTCGATCCGAATGATGAATTCTCCATCATTGTGACGAGCAAATAGATAATTGAACAACGCTGTTCGGGCATTTCCGATGTGTAAGTGTCCTGTTGGACTTGGTGCGTAGCGCACACGAATTTTCGACATATAATAGTTCCTCTTTCCCGCTTATTTAGCAAATGGATTGATTGTGCAATTTGCTACTCAACACAAATTGTACAATCAATCCATTGTTTAGTAAAGCTACACTGTTATTTTGCTGCTTTCTCATTAGTGTAGTCTAACTTCTTTTCAGGTGAATCGTCTTTAATGTTGCGGCTTGAATGAGCAGGTTTAGCAAAAATCATTCGTCCGGCAGCCGTTTGCAGGGCACTTGTTACGACAACTTCGATGTGTTCATTCATATAATGTTGTCCATCTTCCACGACCACCATTGTGCCATCATCCAAATAAGCAACCCCTTGTTGTCGCTCTGTTCCGGCCTTCACAACTAGAACGTTCATGTTTTCGCCTGGGATCACAACTGGCTTCACCGCATTCGCTAAAGCATTAATGTTCAAGACAGCAACATTTTGGAACTCTGAAACCTTATTCAAGTTGTAATCGTTCGTTACGATGACTCCATCCAACAATTTAGCCAGCTTGATCAATTTACTATCGACTTCACTGATGTCTTCAAAATCACCGTCATACATTTCAACAGCGATGCCTTCTTCTTTTTGCAAAGCATTCAGGATATCCAGTCCGCGTCTTCCGCGTACCCGCTTCAAACTATCCCCAGAATCAGCGATATATTGCAATTCATACAAGACAAAATTCGGAATCATCAAGACCCCTTCTAAAAAGCCGGTCTTCGCAATATCATAGATCCGACCATCGATAATAACACTTGTATCTAAGATTTTATACTTATGAAAATGATCATCCGCCTTGCGCTCAAGGACTTCACCCTCATTAGTTTCAGCCTTTTTATTGCGGCCACTAAAGAATTTTTTCAATTCATCGATTCTAGTCGTTCCCATTCGGAAGCCTAAATATCCCAATAGCAGCATAATCAAAATCGGTAATGCGCTATTGATAAACGGAATTGGAATCTGGTACAACGGGGTCGTTCCGATCAATCCCAAGGTCAATCCTAAGATCGCACCGATCACTCCAAATAAAATGTACGTCAAGCTAAGCTCATTTAATTGTTTCTCAATTCTTTTTACCCCAATTGTGATTGGTTCTACGATAGCCAAAGAAATAATATAAAAAATAATTGCACCAATCAGGCCATTCGTAAGTGAATTATTCAACCACATGTTGTCTGCACTGCCAATTGCTGTCCAGGCTGTTGGTAGGAAAGTGATTCCTAAACTAATCCCAACAATCAGAACGATTACTGTTAACACACGTTTCTGCATGCCATCCCTCCTAAGTTCTATTAATCTATTTTTTTAAGCAAAAAGCTTAGAATAAAGGGCGTGCCAGAGAGTCTCTGGCACTACCGCTTATTAACGAAATACTTTTCTTAATGTCTCACCTAATGTTGCCACTGGAATCAATTCGATTCCCTTTGGCGGTGTCCAATCGCCCATGTTGTTCTTAGGGAGATAGATTCTTTTGAAGCCTAATTTGCTAGCTTCTTTGACACGCTGCTCGATACTGCTGACCCGACGAATCTCACCAGTCAAACCAATTTCACCGATAAAACATTCAGTTGCTTCCGTGCCGTTTTCTTTATAGCTGGAAGCAATCGCCACCGCTACGGCCAAGTCAATTGCGGGTTCGTTTAGTTTCACACCGCCTGCCGCCTTTAGATACGCGTCTTGATTCTGCAAAAGTAAGCCGGCGCGTTTTTCTAAGACCGCCATGATCAAAGAGACGCGATTGAAATCCAATCCGGTCGTCGTTCGTTTCGCATTGCCGAAGACTGTGGGTGTTACTAATGCCTGTACTTCAACTAAAATCGGTCGACTGCCTTCCATTGCCACCACGATCGCTGATCCCGTCGCACCTTCCAAGCGTTCCTCTAAGAAAACCTGAGAAGGATTAGCAACTTCCACTAGACCGCTCTCTCGCATCTCGAAAATTCCGATTTCATTAGTAGAACCAAAGCGGTTTTTTACCGCCCGTAAAATTCGGAAGCTGTGATGCTTTTCGCCTTCAAAATACAGTACGGTATCCACCATATGCTCCAACATTCGAGGACCAGCGATATTTCCCTCTTTTGTCACATGCCCGACGATAAAAATCGCGATACCGTTGGTTTTCGCCAGCTTCAATAGTTCCGCCGTCGTTTCACGGACCTGACTGACTGATCCGGCTACGCTGGTAATATCAGGCTGCGTCATGGTTTGGATCGAGTCGATGATGACATAATCGGGTTTCAGATTTTCAATCGTTCGACTGATCTCACCCATGTCTGTTTCAGCGTACAGATAGAAGTCCGTCTCGCTTGAACCCAAGCGCTCCGCTCGCAGTTTGATTTGCTGGGCACTTTCTTCCCCGGAAACATACAAAACATTTCCACCAGTCGCCGCAAGTTGATGCGAGACCTGTAAAAGCAACGTGGATTTCCCGATGCC
The DNA here is from genome assembly GCF_018917525.1 of Enterococcus raffinosus. Taxonomy (GTDB): domain Bacteria; phylum Bacillota; class Bacilli; order Lactobacillales; family Enterococcaceae; genus Enterococcus_A; species Enterococcus_A raffinosus_A. The sequence continues at coordinate 206,032 of NZ_JAHLOS010000002.1, forward strand.
GGGGTCTCCACCAATCAAAACCAATGAACCTGGAACTACACCACCGCCTAAAACCCGATTCAATTCTGCTAACTCCGTTTGAATCCGCGTTTCTTTTTTAAAAACGACATCTTTTAGTTTGGTTGGCTGCGCGCGTTCACCTGTCAGGCTCACGCGATTCCGGCGATCCTCTGGATGGTTTTGTTCTATTTCTTCCACCATCGTGTTCCAGTTACCGCAGTTAGGACAACGCCCTAAATATTTAGGCGAGACATAGCCGCATTCTTGGCAGATAAATTGTGTCTTGGATTTTTTCGCCAAAACCTTCGCCTCACTCGTTTATGAAATTTTATTGTTTGTCTGAAGAACCAAAGCCGCCGGTTCTTTCAGCTCCTTCTTCATCATTATCGGCTTTAAGAAACGGCAAGAAAATCCCCTGTCCGATCCGTTCACCTTTTTTGATATGAACATCGGTTAAACCAAAATTTGAAAATTGAAACATAATATGCCCTTCGTTGTCCGGGTTATTATAATAATCGCTATCGATCACGCCCACCCCATTACTTAACGTTAAGAAACGCTTCAACGGATTGCTTGAACGATTCGCTAATTGCAAGTATTCATCATGCTCCATATACGCCTTGATCCCTGTAGGTACTAAAACTGGTTTGACAATCTTTTCAGGTACCTCAGAGTTTTTAGTAAAGTGATTGATGATCTGTTTCCAAACCGCTGGGATCACGATATCTTCTGCTGCTTCAAAATCATACCCCGCCGCATTTTTGGTTGCCCGTTTTGGCAAATTGATTGCTTTATCTTGATAAGCTGTTGTAACTTCAAAACCTCGTTTTTTCATGTTGAACTCCTTTGTGAAATATATAGCTATTCTACCATAGAGCAAGCAACTGTTCGAAAATCTTTTACGAAAACTCTATGGAAATTTAATGAATTTTTTTCGCCTTACTCTAATTCTCGCTAATCCGCTCATCCAACGCTGGTAAACGATTGATATACATCTCAATCCGTTTGGCATAAGATGGATTTTCTTCGTATATTTTAATCTGTTCTTGTAACATTTGAAGGTCATCCGTTACAATACCGTTGACATTCAATGAGACCATTCGATCCATCGAATCCGCATCATTAACGGTCCAAGCATAGACATCTTTGTCTTCTTCATGAGCACGACGGACAAAATCGCTGGTTAATGTTGTTTCTTCCATCGTATAAGCATTCGCAGGCGTTTGCGGGAATACTAAATTATAAGGCAAGACATAACTGACATACAACTTTGGTGCCTTCTCCTTTAGCTCAGCTACCACATGATAATCCAAAGAATGTATCCGGTGATGATTAGCCAGAATCGTTGCTTGGTACTTATCGATGAATCTATCCATCATCTCTTTAGAATCAGCGGAAGTTGTTTTGATCTCAATCAGTAATTTTTGATGATGCTCATTAGCAAAAGCTAAGTAGTCATCAAAACTTGCGATAGGCGCCACATGACCATTCTCCACCGCTTGTAGCTCTTGAATTTCACTTAATGTCAGTTCATGGGTGGTCTTGTCTCGTCCTGTCAGCCTTTTTAGATTTTTATCATGGAACACGACAAACTGACGGTCCTTCGTTTCTTGGATATCCATCTCGATATAATCAGGTTTTTCTTTGATCGTCGCAGCCATTGCTGGAATCGTATTTTGTACTCCGTTCCCATTATCGACTCCTCGATGTGAAATGGTTAAGGGAATCGAATCTTCAAGTCCGGTTAGATAAAGAACATTGCTGAGTAAGGTCGTTCCGCCTAAAAAAATGAATAGTATCACTGCGGCGATCCGTGTCCACAAACTTGGTCGAACTAATCGCAAAGGACGTTCGCCACTAATGATTAATGGATAGAATTTTTGAACCAACACACTAAAATACAAAACGGTTGCCCACGCTAGCATTAATTGGCTAAACAATTGGATGCTTGATAAGGTAAGCATGGCACCAATTGCTGGAAATGGCTTCGGAAGTAAGTCGAACCCTAATTGCAGTCCATAGCTTATCCCATAGCCTACATAGGAAACTAAGGATAGAACCGCTGTTAAAAAGAAAATTCGCCAAGCATAATGCCAGTACCGATGATGAGTTAGCTTTAAACTTTTTTCAATGGCCGCTTTCGGCGTTTCATCCGAAAAAATCATTAGTGGCAATACAAACAGCAAACGAATTCCAATATAAGAGACAACAATCGAAGCAACTATCAGCAATAGGAGAAACAAAAGGTTTTCACTCAAGGCTTCTAAAATAAAAACCGGGATGGTCACTTTGCTTAATAACGGCGTTCGATAAATAGCATTTGCGAAGGGCAGGATCAATAAAAAATAGAAAAGAAAGAAAAAGAACGTCTCTGGCCGCAAGTGCCGCATGTGATAAAGCGACTTCTTAAACAAATCCCAAAGAGAATGATTTTCCTTGGTTTGAATACTTTTGACACCAAATAGTTGAAACGTGAACTGTAGAAAAACCAGCGTTAGAACAAATGCCAAAAGCAGTAACAATCCTCCCAACACCGCGGGGTGCTTTGTTAGGATTGTCAAAAGATTCGTATTTGAAACATAGGGAATATTTCCTTGTTTCAAAATAAAAGCAATCAAAAATTGAACCACTGGAATGACTAACATTTCCAAAACGATATTTGTTCCAACGATCAGAAGAATATAGCTTCCCCAATGACGAAGAAACTCTCGTGAATAAGTAAAAAAGAAGCGCAATGAAGACATTTGATATCCCTCCTTTATCCGATAGATTTAAATCATGAACAGTTCATCAATTTTGATGAACCCGTAAAAAGTATAACTAACAGCTACCTCATTCTAATGTTTTCATTTTCTAAAAACGTGAAAAATGAGGCCAATTTTCGTTTCGCATACCATTTTACTAACCTGCTGAAGCAGGAAGTATAACTGGCAGCTATCTCTTTCTAAGGTATTCATTTTTCAAAAAACGTGAAAAATGAGGCCGATTTTCGTTTCGCATACCATTTTACTAACCTGCTGAAGCAGGAAGTATAACTGGCAAAAATCGGACACAGGGGTTATGTGTCCGATTGGGTTTGTCGTTTCCGATCATAGTCTGGGTCAAACTCATCGGTCTCGATATAGATATACGCTTTTTTATCTGGCAAAGCCTTGCGGATCACTCGCTCGATTTGATTTACTACCTCATAGCTGACCCCTTCATAAGAATCCGCGATATCGATCTTCGCAGCGATCATCACTTCTGTGGGACCTAAATGGACCGTTTTGATATCGATCAACTTTTTGACTTCATCACGTTTGAAAGCATTTTGAATTTTTACTAAATCATTTTTAGACACGCTTTCTCCAATGATCAAGCTGTAAAATTCCCGGGCCAAAAAAATCGAAGCAAACATCAGCATCATCCCGATCAATAACCCACTCAAGGCATCGAACATTGGATTTCCAGTAAGCATTGTCAATAACGTGCCAATGATCGCTAAGACTAAACCAATCACTGCACAAAAATCTTCCGTAAAAATAATCAATATCTCACTATGGCGACTTTCATGTAAAAATTTAAATAACGGCAGCTTCTCTGTATTTAACTCACGAATTTCTTTGATTGCTATTCGTAATGAACTGCCTTCAACTAAAATACCAAAAACCAAGATACCTAATACAATCAAAGGATTCGTAACTTCATGGCTGGGATGAAACAATTTTTCCACTGCTTCCCAAATACCCAGGGCGCCACCACCGAAAAATAGCATTGTCGCTACAATCGTACTAAAAAAATATTTTGCTCGGCCTTCTCCGAATTGATGCAAGTCACTTTGACCACGGGCCGCTCGGCGATCGCCAAATAATAGTAAGATTTGATTGCTACAATCTACTACACTATGGATACTTTCATTCATCATTGCGGCACTACCGCTAAGCATGTAGCCTACAAATTTACTGACAGCTACCAGCACATTCGCCAGTAATGCTGCCAAGACTGCCATCGAGCCATGCATTTTCTTCTCTTCCATGTGATTCACTCGCTTCCTAATGTTTCCTATTATAATGCAGAATGGAAAAATCATAAAAGCAAAGCCCCTCAAACAAATCCTTCGTCAATCCAAACAATGCATGAAAAAAGTTGAATAAGAATAAACATAGCTATACAACTAGTCCTTTGTGATTTGACTTGTTATACCACGATAAAATTCTATCTAAGACAGATACTGTCGTTTCAGTACCAGATCAACACCTTATATGTCCAGAACATAACGACTCCTATTTAACAGAATGTCTAGTAAATCTGACGCAAAAGAGCACTATATCTTTCTAGGTCTTAAACTCTGTCATATTTCCGCGAAAACGCAAAGGCAGATGATTCCGTTGCGCCACATAGTTCGCTCGTTCATCGATCGTGACTGAACGCAAAAAGGTTTTCCACTGTTGGCGAATTGCCTGTTCATTACTCGCCTCAGTAAATTCCGGACAACTGGTGTTTTCCATCAAATGGATATCACCGTGATCAATGATTCCCAACAACTCATGAGTCTCATCATAAATCATGATTTTTTTCTGGGGATAACGCTCTGCAAAATGCGGACAGAGGTAGGGCATCACATAGTGTTTCGGAGTGATTTTGCTAAATAGCACGTCACCCACATATTCAAAACGAACGAATCCCGTCAGTAGATGATTCTCACCTAACATCGTTCGGATGCTTTTCCGTAAAGCTAAGATGGAAGGATGGCCCAAATGATTTTCTAATAAATCTTTCGTCTGCAAAGCAATCTCGATGGCATCTAATAAATAGCGTTCTTTTCCTTCAAGAGTGGCGTAAAAGCCATTTTGAATAAAAAGAAAATTTTCCGGCCTTAGTCGTTGACGTAAACGACGATAGATTTTTTCCCCGCGCATGGGATCAGTCGCCACCCATTCCGCGAAAAACAAACTTTCTACTGCCGTCTCTGGTGACAAAATCATCGCTGGAAATTGCTTTTCACGAAAACTGCGATCCACAACAGTCATAAAACCTAAAAAACTTCCGTCATACTCCCAATGTTCTGTCGATTCCCGCATAATTCTCACCTACTTTTCGCGTGTTCAAACCGTTCTACATCAAAAAGCGACAACTGCTCGCTGGTTGATTGGGTATTGTGCTTTTTCAACACCTCGTATTGCTTTGAAGAAATTAATGACGTAATGATCCACTCCGGGTCCTTGATCAATCCGGCTGGTGTCTCATGATTACAGGCAATAAAATATTGAGCTCGCTTGATCACGATCCCTAATTTCTTTAAATCTGTTAAATGCAAGCGGTAATATTTTCGGGCCTTGACAATATTTTGTGCGCTCTTTGGACCGATGCCGGGGACTCGCAGCAACTGCTCATAGGACGCAGTCTGCACGTCAACCGGGAAACGTTGATAATTCTGAACTGCCCAATTGGCTTTGGGATCGAGATAAAGATTGAAATTAGGTTTATCCTCAGATAATATCTCGTCAGCCGTGAACTTATAAAACCGCAATAACCAATCTGCTTGATATAAGCGATGCTCTCGCAATAATGGCGGCTCAGTTGTGACTGCTGGCAATAAATTATCCTGATTAACCGGGATATAGGCCGAGTAATACACACGCTTCAACTGGTATTTTTGGTACAAATTCTCTGAAATCTTGACGATTGAACGATCACTCTCTGGACTGGCTCCGATAATCATCTGTGTTGATTGCCCAGCCGGCACAAAACTTGGTCCGCGCCGAACTGCTGGTAAAAATTCCTGTTCTTTTTTTACCGTCGTGATCTGCTTCATGGGTTTATATAGGTCAAACGGATCTTTATCCGGAGCCAGTAATTTCAAGCTTTCGCGAGAAGGCAGTTCGACATTGACGCTCATGCGATCCGCCAAAAAGCCTAACGCCTCGATCAACTTTTCATCCGCGCCGGGAATCGCCTTGACGTGGATATACCCGCGAAACCCTTTTTCCTCACGCAAAATTTTCAAGGTTTTAATCAAGAGCTCGCATGTGTAGTCCGGATTTTTGATAATCGCCGAACTCAGGAACAGCCCCTCGATATAATTACGCATGTAGAAATCCATGGTTAAGTCCGCCACTTCTTGTGGCGTGAAGGTCGCTCGTGGAATTGCATTTGATTTTCGATTGATGCAATAGTGACAATCAAAGATACAGGCATTGGTAAATAATAATTTTAACAACGACACACAGCGGCCATCCGGCGTGAAGGAATGACAGATTCCTGAAACTGCAGTACTGCCTACTGTACCTTGACGGGTATTATTCTCCACACCACTGCTTGAGCAAGAAACATCGTACTTTGCAGATTCCGCTAAAATTTCTATTTTTCTTTCCCGCTCCATCTAAAATCAGTCTCCTTTACCGAACGTATGTTCTTATTTAACCAAACAAAAGACGATTTGTCAAAAAAGATTTCAATAGATACTCCTAAAGACGGAGGAATAACGCGCTAAATTTGCTATAATTTTAACTATCAAAGAAGATGCGAGCTAGCTTTTCGCAATTTATAAATTGCCGATAAAAAAATGTGAGTGATCAAAAAGAATCAATGATCAAAACACATAGCTAGATCGTATACAGCTTGAAAATAAAAAAGGAGTGGGAAAGAGATGGAAAGGAAACAATTTATTTGTAGTAAGTGTGGGTGTCAACATTATACTTCGGACCAGTTCCAAGCAACTGGCGGAAATTTTGCTAAAATCTTCGATGTTCAAAACAAAAAATTTACCACTATCAGTTGTAAACAATGCGGCTATACCGAACTTTACCGCGGTGAAACTTCTGACGGCTGGAACATCCTAGACTTCCTAATGGGTGGAAGCTAAACAAAAAAAACGGCCTGGCCGTTTTTTTGTTTGTCCTATTCCAATTTAACGCACAACTACTGCAAATTTTCTTGCATTATAAATTGCTTCAAAAGTCGTACGACTCAACCAATAAGAACCACTGATCGGATCAGACACATGTACTTGATTTCCTGCTTTATTAAACCCATCTAAGGTGACAGCGTGGTTATTATTTGCAGCAACTCCAAAACTCCAATTTCCCCAACGAATTGGCTGGAAATTAATTGTCACCCATGCCACAACAGGATTCCCATTTTTTACTTCATTTATCAAGGTATTCATTGAACTGCCAGATATATTTTGAACATTTCCATATTTTTGACCCCAGGTTGTAAGCGGTGCTGGATAGATTGCAGAATACGTATACGCATTTTCAACGAATGGTGAACCAACAAATCCATTATTAGGATTTCCATTTGATGACTTCGGAATGGTATTTAAAAACGAGCGCAAACTCCATCCGCTTAGTTTTCCTTTGTATTGTAATGCTTGTAGCAGCGATGCGCCTTCACAGCCACTTGGTGCGCCTAACGCATACTGATTATAATTTCGCACACCTAACAAACGATAATCTTCATGACTCTGTTCTCCATCACTAACCGCATACCATGCAATACCTTCATATCGCCAACCAGCTTTTTTTAAGTTATCCCGCTCAGAAGTAATTGGCGTGTAATGATGCGAGCCTGCTTTGGTGTTTGGATTATATAAGCGATATAAAGGGATGCCCGAATTAGGTGAGTACCAAGATATCCCTTCATCGCGCCAACCAACCTTCTTCAGATGATCGCGCTCACTCGCAATTAACGTATAGTGGTGATCCCCAGCATTCGGATTGTATAATCGATAAACCGGATTTCCGCTGGTTGGTGCTTGCCAACCAATCCCCTCATAACGCCAACCAACTGATCTCAGATGATCACGTTCGCTCACCGTTTTCGTATAAAAATGTTCTCCACTGTTGGGATTATACAGACGATACATCGGAATAGATGAGGCAGCAGCTCTAAATGATCGCGCATTCCCTTGAACTAATTCTTCTTTGGGCGCTTCGGTCGCATTGGCTTCGGCTTGACCTTCTTTAACCGGAGGCTCCAATTCTACTACTTCACCATTCACCACTGCCGTTTGTTTTTCAGTAGAATTTTCTGTATTTTGACCATTAGGTTCACTTGAATCTGATGAAAAAATAGTATTGTCATTCTCATTAGTTGCGGTTGAATTACTTTTAGATTCGATGGTACTTTGTTCTTGAATTAATTCTTCTGCCTTGATAGTAGTAGAAACACTGAACGCAGAAAGTATTGTTAGGCTGATCAATAAAACGCTCTTTTTCATTTAAACTTTCCTTCCTTAATTCGACAAAAACAATAAGTAACAAAAAATAATGAATTAATAATTAACACTCTTTTTATTCTGACTGTTATATTTTACGTTTTTCCTATTATTTCGTCTTTTAATCAGCTTGTTCATTTATATATAAGCAGGACCTATCGAATACATCTATTAATTCAAAAAAATTCTACTGTTCGCTTCTTAAAATCATATCCGAGGTGTCGCCTTCCGTGCCTTTCAGCACTCTTTTTTAAGTAGCTTTAACTTGAAGTTTGTTTATTTTTTGCATTAACACTTTCAAATAGAACCAAGTAATTTGTTCACAAATGAGTTGAATTTTTGATTAATACACTTTCTCATTCCTGAATAAACCTCACCTATTTAAAGCTTTATTCTCCAAAAGGCAACCAACCATAACCAAATTCGTTACTAACAGTTGGTTCTTTTTTCTATTTAAGTACGATAAAGTGTAATCAAGGAGGATGAAAAGTATGAATAATCAGAATAATCCGATCGCAAACAACTTGCGATCATTAAGAAATCGAAATAATTGGTCATTGGAATATGTGGCAGAACGCCTAGAGGTATCTCGGCAGGCCGTTGCTAAATGGGAGAATGGGGATTCTTTACCTGATGTAATGAAGTGCGATGCACTGGCTAGTCTTTACGATGTTACGTTAACTGATTTAGTTCGTCATAATGAGGAAACAGAAGGGATACCGATTGGCCCAGCTGGTAAACACATCTTTGGAATCGTTCCAGTAGGAGCTCGTGGACAGATTGTCTTACCTAAAAAGGCCCGTGACCTCCTAAATATCCAAACAGGAGATACGCTGGTCGTTCTCGGGGATACGAATCCTGCTTCTACAGGAATTGCCTTGATTGATAGTGAGGCCTTTATGCGAATGACCGGAAACATGATGGAGAATATTTTTGATCAAAAGGAGGAATCCTGATGCATTTACTTGAAGTAACAGAACTTACTAAAAATTATCCGATGTTTTCATTGAAAAATGTCAGCTTTCAAATACCAAAAGGCAAAATCGTCGGCCTGATCGGAGTCAATGGTGCAGGTAAAACGACTATCCTAAAAGCACTATTGAATTTGATTCCTTTAGATCATGGACATGTCAGGATGTTTAAAACGCTTTTTTTAGAGAATGAACTTTCCTGCAAACAAAAAACCGGTGTTGTTTTAGGCGGTATCGATTTTTATAAAGAGAAGAAAATTAGAGATATCACTAAAGTTACGAAACGATTTTATTCAGATTGGGATGAAACCGCTTATCAAAATTATTTGAAGCTCTTCTCTTTGGAACCGAACAAAAAAGTCAAAGAACTTTCTGCTGGGATGAAAGTCAAATATTTGATTGCCTTGGCTCTTTCGCATCAAGCGCAACTATTTATTTTTGATGAACCAACTAGTGGTCTTGATCCGGTTTCGCGAGATGAACTGCTCGAAATTTTTCAACAGATCGTTAAAAATGGCGATAAAAGTATTCTTTTCTCTACGCATATTACATCGGATTTAGAGAAATGTGCAGATGCGATCATTTATATCAAAGAAGGCGAACTGATCAAGGATGCACCTAAAAAAGAATTCATTGATTATTTTCAGTATTTGAAGCAGCCTGATGAAATGGAAGCACTTAGTCTAGAAGACATCATGGTCCGAATGGAGGGAAAACATTATGATTTCTAACTTACTATATAAGGAGATTCGCTTAGCGGCTCACCCCAATTTATTTGTCTTCACCTTGATGGGACCGTTGGTGTTAATTCCCGGTTATCCCTATACGATGGTCTTTCTCTTTAGTCTGATTGGGAACTTTGTAAATTTGATGTACACCCGTGAAACCAATGATATCTATTATTCCACCCTGCTGCCGTTGAAAAAGGCGGAAGTCGTCTTGGGAAAGTGGCTGGTATTACTTGTTTCACAGCTGCTGACAATCTTGATTTCAATTCCGTTTGCCTTTCTACGCCTGCAGCTGTTTTCACAACCTAATCCAGTGGGAATTGAAGCAAATACTGCCTTTTATGGGTTTGGGTTGATAATCTTCGCTTGCTTCAATTTGATTTTTCTAACGACTTACTTTAAAACCAGTTATAAGGTAGGAGCTTCTTTTCTAAAGGGATTATTTCCAGCGACCTTATTAGCAATAATCTTAGAAGTAATCGTCCACTTCCCTGCTCTTAAATGGTTGGACTCAGTCACTTTTGATGGGCAAATGCAGCAACTTCCAATTTTAGCCGCAGGAATCCTGATTTATATCGTGGCGATGTGGGCAACCTATAAAATTTCTGTTCAGCGATTTAGTCAGGTAAATTTGTAGCTTCACCTAGTTCTTGTAGAACAAAAAAACGTTTTGATCAAAAAATTGATCAAAACGTTTTTTATTTCTCGAAATAGGCTGTCCAAGAAAGGCCCTCGCCGTTCGCTTTTGCTCCAACAAAATCCTTCTGAGTCGACTTTCTAACTAGCTTCCCCTCACCAGTCAGATCATCCATCATTTCTTGATGGCGTGAATAGGTCACCATTTCCAACTCATTCAAATCACGATTGGTAAAAAAGTCTTCGCTCGGTTCGACTTGTTCCGGTTGCGAAAAATCCGCTGTCACCTTCTCTTCTACTTCACCCTTTTGATTGAACCAAAAAAATAGAAATACCGCCGCCAACACACCCACCAGTGCCAATACTTTTTTCATTGCGTCCTCCTTGCAGCTTCCTCTTACTTTTCAGTATGCCACAGTTGAAAACGTTTTTGAATGAAAAATTAATTGTTTATAGAATAAACTTTTTCAAGCTACGAATAGTTAGCGTTGGAGTTAACTTCTCATTAAAGATAATACTAAGAGTAACAATACCGCTTAGTCAAACTCTTCGTATTCATTTGGATCTTGACCCTCAATTCGTCCGTCGGCTTTTTCCAATAGATTGATGCGTTCAATTTCTGTTTGCGTCAATTCAAAATCAAAAATAGCCAAATTCTCTCGTTGATGCTGCAAATTCCGTGATTTAGGAATTGGAATAATTCCTCGTTGCGCGTGCCAGCGTAGGATGATTTGGGCTGAAGTTTTTCCATATTTTTCAGCCAATTCCGTAATCACCGCTTCTTTCAACGCATCGCTGCCGCGTCCTAGAGGACTCCACGCTTCAGTTATAATTCCACGTTCCTGATTGGCCTTTACCATTCGTTCTTGAACCCAATAAGGATGGATCTCAATTTGGTTGATTGCTGGGGTCACACCCGTTTCATCAATAATTTTATCTAAATGCTCTGGTTCAAAGTTCGATACCCCAATAGAACGGATTAGGCCTAATTTCTGAGCCGTCACCATCGCCTTCCAGGCTTCCACATACAAGCCACGCTTTGGTAATGGCCAGTGGATCAGGTACAAATCAAAATAATCCAAGCCCATACGGAATAATGATTCCTGAATCATCATCAATGCGTCCTCATAGTGATGATATTTACCTGGTAATTTCGTCGTCACAAAAAATTCAGAACGTGGAACTCCTGAGCGACGAATCGCCTCACCAACGATTCCTTCACTATCATAATTAGTGGAGGTGTCTAGCAAACGATAACCATCCTGAATCGCCGTCAAGATTTGGTCCAAGCCTTCCCCTCCGCGAATCTGATACGTACCTAAGCCAACTGCGGGTATTTGGTGTCCGTCATTCATAGTCATCAATGGTGCTTTCATCAGTAAATTCCTCCTTGTATTTTTAAAGCTTCCTTGTTCTCTCTATATCCACCATAACATCAAGTTCTCCTTGCTGTTAAATCCTCTGCTCAGCCGCCAATAAATTTTTTTAAGAATAGGAAGATAAATTAGGAGGAAAGAGGTATACTACAGAATGAACACGTTAGAAGGAGATAATTACGATGGATTCGATTATTTGTATAGTTCTAGGCATGTTGTTTGCCAATGGCGTTCCTCATTTTGTTAAGGGGATTACTGCAGAAAAGTGGGATGTTCCTTGGAAAAAACCTGCTTCCGCTTCTACAAATGTCTTGTGGGGAATCGCAAATTGGCTGGTCGTCGTGATCCTTTATGCGCTCTTCAAGCCAGACATCAATAGCTTCGATGCTGCCTGCTTCTTGATTGGGATGGGTATTACGGGCTACTATTTGGCTTTGCATTGGTCAGAAAAAACAAATGAAAATGACGCTACTTGATGAGCAGCGTCATTTTTTATCCTTCAATTTCCTTTTTTTGTTTCTTTGTCAGCTTCTGATAAACCAGTTGATAAGAAACCTCGATCAATTGCTTGATGGCATCATCGGTTAATTCTTCACTCGCCAATTTGATCGAATTCCAGTGATTCTTATTCGTGTAATACCCTGGGATCACGGTTCCAGCGTAAATTTCCCGCAGCTCTTCATTTTTTTCCGGTAAATTTTTCAGTGTTATGATGGCATCTTCGCTTGCTTCGTCGCTCATCATGCCAAACATCTTCCCCTGCAAATCAAAATAAAGCACTTCCCAATCTTCGCGAAAATAGACTTTCGCACCCTTTAATGTCTCCCCGAACGCTTTAAAGGTTTCAATTCGTTGTTGCAACACCTTATTCTCCATAGTTCCTCCTTGATTGTAGGCTAGAATGATTCTCTATCTTATTCATACCTAGTATAACGTTTTCAAGTGTCCGCTGCCTACAAAAGAAGTCTTTTTTACAAATCCTGTTTCTTAAATAGCCAATAAGCTGCAACTAAACCAACGATACCTGTCAGAAAAATACTCCCCAGCGTTAATAGATCATCTTTTGAAGTCAGGTCCATCAAATTTTGAACAACCACCGCTGACCACGGAATGATTCGGGCTAATTTGAAGGGCATGTTTATCGCAAACATCTCGATTCCAGTAAAAGCGAGCGCAACCATGATCGTGGGATAGAATAGTTTTCGCTGCATAACGCTGACTGTTAACAAAGGAATCGCAGCAATAAATCCAAGCAAACAGTATTTAAGTAAGGTGGTAATCAGCATTTTCGTTCCTGTTAAACCGAAAGTATCCGGATAGATTAGCCAGCCGCCGATCGTATAAATAACAATAACACCAATTAACGTTCCAAGGTACCAGATAAACCAAATCACCAATTTTCCTAAAAGAAATCGCCATCTAGAGGTTGGTGCGGTCAATACATTGTTGATGGTTCGATCTTCATACTCACGCTGCATCAAGAAAGTAATGATGAAACCGCTCATAATGGATAAAACCATCCCTACAACCACATAAACACTCATCAACCAAGTCTGATAGTTTTCAATTGGACTCTCAACTATGACTAAATCCTTAAACACCATAAAAGCTGAGACGAGTAGCGTAAGTAAAGAACATACGGCAAATATCCTGTTGCGTCTGAGCTTCATCCATTCAGCAGAAATCACATTAAGCAATGCCAACACCTCCCGTAATCTCCCGGAAATGTTCTTCTAAATTTCCAGAGCCGATAAACAGGCTTGAGACCTCGATCCCATTTTTTCCAAATAAGTGATTGATTTCTTGCGGTTCATAAGTAAAATCAAAAATTTTGATCGTATTATTTTCAGCGACCGAATAATTGGTTAGCTGCATTTTCTCTTCTAATAAACGCGCAGCTTGGTGTACATCTGATACGGTAATGCTGATAAAGCATTGATTGTGTTGCTCAATTTGATTCATGTCACATTCTTCCAACAGCTCGCCATCATGTAAGATACCAATGATATCCGCGATTTGCTCAATCTCCGACAACTGATGGCTAGAGATTAGAATCGTTTTTCCGTGAACCTCCGCTAATTTCTTCAACAATTTACGAATTTCAACGATTCCGATCGGGTCCAAACCATTTGTTGGTTCATCCAAAATTAATAATTCCGGATCATTCATCAAGGCATTGGCGATCCCCAGACGCTGCTTCATTCCTAATGAATAATTGGCAAAGCGTTTGTGCCCTGCACGAGATAAATCTACCAGCTTCAATGCCCTTTCTACACTGCTTTTTTGAATCTGACCTTTCAGCTTAGAAAAAACAGTTAAATTTTCTGGACCTGATAAATAAGGGTAAAAACTTGGCGTTTCGATCATATTTCCGATCCGTGAATACACTTCAGGATGCTTCATTGGCGATTGGTCAAATAACCGGACTTCGCCTGAACTTGCGCCCGCTAATCCTAAAAGTATTTTCATGATCGTCGTTTTCCCTGCACCGTTACGTCCCAAAAGTCCATAGATTTTCCCCTTAGGAATCGTCATCGATACATCTTTGACAACGGTCTGATCGCTGTAGTGCTTCGTCAGCGCGGCGGTCTTTACAATAAATTTTTCCATGGCGACCATCCTTTCTATACCTTTAGCTTAGCAGTGCTACCTTGTCCTAACCTTGCCGAATTCTTGTTTTTCTCTGGTTTATTTAGGCAACATCAAGAAGAAGCTTGTTCCTTCACCTAGTTTGCTTTGAACGCTGATTTCTCCATGATGGGCCGTAATTAATTCCTGGACGATCGCCAGACCCAAGCCATTTCCCTTTGAGCCACGCGCCTCATCGCCTTTATATAAACGGTTAAAGATCCTTGGTAAATGTTGTTCTGAGATCCCTCGTCCATTGTCGGAAATTTCCAGTCGTACTTGCTGGTCCTGCTCCACTAATCTAATCGTCACCTTATTTCCTTGACTGTGCTTCAAACAATTTTCCAGTAAATTATCGATGATCCAGCGAAACGCTGCTGCATCAATCGTACAGCGAAGCTCCTTTTCAGGAATCTGGATGTCATAGCTAAACCGCATTTCCATCCGAGGAATCCACTCACTGACAATCTCTCTTAAAAACTCACTAACATCGGTTGCTTCAAATTGATAGTGCCGTTCGCCAGATTCAAGCTTGACCCATTCAAAAAGTGTCTCGATATACGTTTCTAATTCAAAGGCTTTCGCCTGAGCTGCCTGCAAATACTCCTGCTGCTCCGCTTCCGTAACCAAACCGTCAGTAATCGCTTCTAAATAACCAATCAATGAAGCCAATGGCGTTCGAACATCATGGGATAAGCTAGTGATCAACTTGCGATATTCATTCTCCGAAATCTGCAAGCGGCTAAGCTGCTGTTTGATTTCTGAAACGATCTCATTTAACCGAAAACAAAGTGCTGCTATATCAGAGTTTTCATCCACAACGATTTTCCGATCGAGATTGCCCTCGCCGATATCTTCCAACACAGCCATTGCTTGTACAATCTGACGTTTATTTTGTTGCAGCCTCACAATCAGCAGCAAACATAATACCGCCAGCAATAAGCAAATTATACTCAACACCAACATCATTTATCCCTCCTGATTAAATCGATAACCCACACCTCGAACAGTTTGAATAAAAAATGGCTGCACTACATCTGGCTCGATCTTCTTCCGCAACTTGCTGATAAAGGACATAATGTTGTTATCATCAAAGGCATAATCCGCGCCCCAGACCTGTTGATAAATTTGCCGCTTCGTAAAAATCTGCCCCTTATGAGAGGCCAGAAAATATAACAACTCAAACTCTTTTCCAGTCAGTTTCAACGGTTTTTCATTCAATAAGACAATTCGTGTTTGTCGATTAAGAGTTAGATGATTCAATATTAACGGCTTTTCATCAATAGCCGCTTGATTAAACTTCGTATAACGCCGAACCAACGAATCAACCCGTGCCATCAATTCCGCCATGCTGAAAGGCTTCGTCAAATAATCATCCGCCCCCAATTGCAGTCCCCGAATCTTATCCGCCTCTTCATTTTTAGCTGTCAACATCAAAATCGGTACCACACTTTGTTTACGGATCTCTGCTAAAATACTCATGCCATCAATTTGCGGCAGCATGATATCCAAGACAATCAAATGATAATCACCCGACAGTGCCAATTGCAGACCACCAGCACCCGTATGGACAAGCTGCGTTTCGTAACCAGTATTTTTTAAATAACGATCAATAATCGAACAAAGCTCCTGGTCATCATCAATGACCAATACCTTAGTTTCCTCCTGCATAAGCCCTCTCCTCATAAAAAATAATTATTCTATTATTAATTCTAGCAAATAACTTGAACGTTTCGGACGAAAGTTTCAGAGTTTAGGAATAAAAGAAGAACGGGAAAAGAAAAACACCTTCCGCTGTTGGAAAGTGTTTTGGGAAAACTTCGGGGAATGGGCGGTGGACAAGGATTTGATTCTTTAGTTGGTTTGTTTTTCAAATAGTAAGTGTCGCCAACTGATCTTTTAATCTGTTTTAGATTTGAACCTTTCCGAAAGGGCCCGGCGTTCAAGTGCATATGAGATTTACATTCCACTGTTTTAGACTTTGATTTTGATGAAATGTCTTCAAGTGATGAAATCCTCACTGATTTACATTCCACTATTTTAGACTTTGATTATTTCCTGGAGTTTGTTTTTTTCCTCGTCAACTTCATTTACATTCCACTATTTTAGACTTTGATTGCTAACGAAAGAAGGATTGGTTAGAATTCAAGGGTATTTACATTCCACTATTTTAGACTTTGATTAAAATTGAGCGATTAAACTTCAATAGACAGATTCGAATTTACATTCCACTATTTTAGACTTTGATTCGTGGCTGCCTTAAGAGCGGAAGCAATAATTGTCATATTTACATTCCACTATTTTAGACTTTGATTTGAATTGCCTGATACCTTTGCTCATTACAGACCAAAATTTACATTCCACTATTTTAGACTTTGATTATAATCACTAAGATACGGAACCGGCATGTTATAAAAATTTACATTCCACTATTTTAGACTTTGATTCCCACCTACAATTATACTTTATGCCGCAATGATCTAATAGCATATTTCTGTCGATCTCTATCTTTCGTTGCTGTTACTTAGTAAACATAACAGTCCCTTTGAACAAAAACCCGTTTATTTCAATAGTTATTAGTTGCTGTCGTAACTACAGGTATTTTAATCTTTATTAGGTCGACAGATTTGCTGCCATTCGAACAGATCTTTTACACAATTGATAAAGTTGTATCTCATTATTCTTACTTAGAAATTTTCTTTTAATTATGTGTTTGAAAATAAATTTTACTTTTAAAAGTGATCCTCACAAATTTGTTCAATTTCTCCATAACCAAAATAGTACTTACCGTGAGCTAGCTGTGATTTAAACCAAGAATGCATCTCTTCTTGTTCTTGGTTAGTCGCTTTATTAAGAAGTGATTCCCAGGTGTACCGACACTCCGCGGACAGTTCAAATAGCTCTCCTTCAAAATCATCCATATCCACTTCCCTAACTTTTAGAATAATGTGATTTATCAATTGAAAAGCAGCAAGATATGCCTCTTTCTCTATGACAGGTGTAATTTCTTCGTTGATAAATTCTATTAAGTCAGCAACAAAGTTTTCTATTTGATGGTACTCAAGGTAATTTTCATAGCCAGCATGTTGCTGAATAATTTTATCGATTTTATGGTTTAATTGTTGTATGTCTTTATCGGTAATATGAGGCGAGATTAGTCGAGCAAAACGATGAGCTAAGCTTTTATCCTTCCATAAGAGCTCAATTAAGAACTCACGGACGACTCCTTCATCTGCATTCATTACCATTTTTTCAACTTGTTCCGACACCCCTGTTTCCTCATCCCAACGTTCATCTGCTTTCCAATCTTCATATTCATATAAAACAGCCGCCATATGCTTGCAGTTATTATTCGCATCCGCAAACGGGCAATCACAATAAAGCCTAGGAAAATCATAACCAATTCCTTCAATCACAACCTGATAGTCCTCTGTCCCAGCAACGGATGCTTCTATCAAATTATCCTTTAGCCAAAAATCAACGATCCGATCTTCTAAGAAATACTCATATCCTCTTTCCAAAATATGTGGTTTAAATAATCTTTCCCATCTCGCCATAATATGCCTCCTAGGTTATTCGCTTGATCCAGTCCTTATGCAATCGTGTTGTGATTCCTTGTACTCTTCCAGCTTGTTCGTGTTTCTTTAACTGGAAAATTTCTTCATATCTTTCGCTTTCGTCTTTTTTCCCTTCCCACAAACGATTCAGAACTTCATGCCATCTAAAGAAATCCGACCATAAAATATCTTTTTTATAGGAGCTCGCAGGAATTTCAAAGGTAAACAATGCATACCGTGAAAAATCAAGATTATTTCTGTCATATAGATACGCCTGAATATCCGGCCATACCCAAATCAGATCGCGATCTAAAGGAATAATCATACGTTTTTCAAATTGTCCTTTCATCCATTCTAGAGCCCACAAACAATTGGCTCCTTCTTCGTCATCTGTAAAAATAGAATTTTCTGGATCTCTTTGAGGTAAAATAAATCCCTGTGAGTCAGAATATGATAAAAAATCTCTTTGTTGAACCGTGTATACTTTCATGTTTTCTTCCTCGCAGTATTCAGATTAGCTCCGATAATCTTTAAAGCTTACTCGATGCAATTAATACTCCAGTATTTTTAGATTTAGACTGTAGATGTTGCCGAAAAAGTGATGGCGAAGTTCCCATTTACATTCCACTGTTTTAGATTTAGACAATGCTGATCATCTTGCATTCAGCAAATATGAAGCAATTTACATTCCACTATTTTTAGATTTAGACGCTGTCGTCGGTTTTCGTGTAATACACGTAAGCCCAATTTACATTCCACTATTTTTAGATTTAGACTTATAGTTGATGCTGTCTATGTACTAACGGATTACATTTACATTCCACTATTTTTAGATTTAGACTCCTCCGTTACCTGACAAAAATTACCACGGTTTTTCATTTACATTCCACTATTTTTAGATTTAGACAAAGAATCGTTGTTCTTGTTGCTCACTTCTGCTGGCATTTACATTCCACTATTTTTAGATTTAGACATCGCTAGATATAGACTAAAAAAGGAGCTGAAAACAATTTACATTCCACTATTTTTAGATTTAGACGCTGCCGTTTTTCGTCGTCGGCTTGTACTGCTGCGATTTACATTCCCCTATTTTTAGATTTAGACAAAGCTTTAACGAAGTGTCCTTCCTTCAGCTGCTTTATTTACATTCCACTATTTTTAGATTTAGACCTCCAGCCCAAACGCATTATTTAAAAGCTCAACCGCAATTTACATTCCACTATTTTTAGATTTAGACCACAGATACTCTACCTGTTAGAGTATTGACATCTGTCATTTACATTCCACTATTTTTAGATTTAGACCGGCAAACTGGCCAACATGTACAAACTTTACAAAGGAATTTACATTCCACTATTTTTAGATTTAGACTTAGGCGGAACGAGCGGATAAGCCGAGCCATCAAACATTTACATTCCACTATTTTTAGATTTAGACCGATATTGTCAACCGCAGTAGAGTAAATCTTACCTTCATTTACATTCCACTATTTTTAGATTTAGACCGCAGTTCAAACGCGGCTTTTTCCTTTGGCTTCCTGCATTTACATTCCACTATTTTTAGATTTAGACTACTCCTTCGATCAAACGAAACTGATTATCAAACATATTTACATTCCACTATTTTTAGATTTAGACTCCATCAAATTCGAAAATATCTCCAACCCTATAGAGATTTACATTCCACTATTTTTAGATTTAGACCGCAAGTGAAGACGGATGTGTGGAATTCTGTTAACGAATTTACATTCCACTATTTTTAGATTTAGACCGAGATCAAATTGAATATTGATTTACCGGATACTTCATTTACATTCCACTATTTTTAGATTTAGACCCTTGTATCAAATGATTAAGGGGTGTATTTTTTATGATTTACATTCCACTATTTTTAGATTTAGACCTATGAGATCCCGTTAGGGAGAAAGGACTGAGTATATATTTACATTCCACTATTTTTAGATTTAGACCACGGAAATCATTCCCCATGTTGCTATCGTTTGTCGTATTTACATTCCACTATTTTTAGATTTAGACATCATTTTACCTTCGACAGACGTTGACCCTTTGTAAATTTACATTCCACTATTTTTAGATTTAGACCGAGTCGATAGGCTTTGATATTACTAAGCCTACTTCATTTACATTCCACTATTTTTAGATTTAGACCAAAACTATCAAAGTCTGCTTGAGTTGCTTTTCTTGTATTTACATTCCACTATTTTTAGATTTAGACCCACGTCTGATGATTTGAACAAGCAACATTACCAAAATTTACATTCCACTATTTTTAGATTTAGACCATTGGAAAAATAGGGAAGCGATTTTCTTCCTTATTTATTTACATTCCACTATTTTTAGATTTAGACCCACTTCCTTCATGTCTTCACCCCCTTTCAAGAAAAGATTTACATTCCACTATTTTTAGATTTAGACCCACAGAAAAAAGCCTTCACTCCAATTAAGTAGCGTGATTTACATTCCACTATTTTTAGATTTAGACCCAGATGATTCTAGATGCTTCATTAAGTCTAATGACATTTACATTCCACTATTTTTAGATTTAGACCCAAACAACAACGTTTGTACTTCCAGCTTTGGCCGTATTTACATTCCACTATTTTTAGATTTAGACCAGAGATCGAACTCATAAGCCCATCACGTTGCTGTATTTACATTCCACTATTTTTAGATTTAGACCCTCTAACTTCCTTTCTTTACGTGATAGCCCCAACTATTTACATTCCACTATTTTTAGATTTAGACTGGACCAACGTCACCTTTCGGACCTTGAACACCTTGATTTACATTCCACTATTTTTAGATTTAGACCGTTCTCTACTGCAATTTCATACGCGCTTTTTCCGCCATTTACATTCCACTATTTTTAGATTTAGACCCCGATTTTAAGTTGTCGTACATATCCATGTTCTGCATTTACATTCCACTATTTTTAGATTTAGACCTCTCTTGCTGACAGTGATGATACGATCTCGTTTACCATTTACATTCCACTATTTTTAGATTTAGACCATACCACCAAGCCAACTATTTTCAGCTTCTCCATAATTTACATTCCACTATTTTTAGATTTAGACGTCTTAGCAAACTCCTTCATGTCTTTGATCGTCATACATTTACATTCCACTATTTTTAGATTTAGACCTAATCCTCTGAAACTCTTCTCCTAGAATTTTTTCGAATTTACATTCCACTATTTTTAGATTTAGACCCCCATGAACGCTGCGTACACGTCCGGTTTTTCTTCATTTACATTCCACTATTTTTAGATTTAGACCAACAATGCAGGTTACTTTCGATTCAACAACAGTTGCATTTACATTCCACTATTTTTAGATTTAGACCAATACAACAGTTACTACTAATTCAAATAATATCAAATTTACATTCCACTATTTTTAGATTTAGACCTCGAAACGTAGAACTTTGACCGACCCCAGCAAATATTTACATTCCACTATTTTTAGATTTAGACCCAATCAGCCTTCTGCAGCCACCATGAGCGCAATACCATTTACATTCCACTATTTTTAGATTTAGACCTACGATTGTCTTGAATTTGAGCAACGTTTAACAGAATTTACATTCCACTATTTTTAGATTTAGACCTTTACTGCTGTCGGCCCATCAACATGAATTAATAAATTTACATTCCACTATTTTTAGATTTAGACCTCATTAAAATCTTTCGCTAGTTTCTGAGATACTAAATTTACATTCCACTATTTTTAGATTTAGACTTGTGGCCAACACCGATAGCGAGCGACGGGATTGCTATTTACATTCCACTATTTTTAGATTTAGACCGTAAATCAGGAAACTATATTTATGATGTTTCTTAATTTACATTCCACTATTTTTAGATTTAGACCGCCCAAGCCTTCAATAAATCCATGCAACCCTTGATAATTTACATTCCACTATTTTTAGATTTAGACCTCAAAAGGGAAGTATCAAAGTTCCTATGTCAACCAAATTTACATTCCACTATTTTTAGATTTAGACCTTCGTGATTAGTATACATTGAAACAACAGGCTTTTTGAACCCGTTTCTGTCGATCTCGAAAATTCGCTTTCCTTTTCAGACTTAAATAACATTGAATACCAGAAATAACCTTTAGTTTCTCGTATTTTTTATTATCTGTCGTAACTAGGGGATTTTTAGGGCATCTCACATCGACAGATTTGAAATCTAAAAGAAATTCGAAACTAATTCCGTACCATCAATGCCAATGTATTCTTTCTTCAACCATTTTTTATTGGAATTTTTGAAAATCAAGATTGAATCTAGGTCTTCACGGACATATTCTTTTAACTCTTGTTCTAACTTTTTTAACTTTGCAGGTGTGATTTCACCTTCAAAAACAGATTTTTGCACATGACTTAAATACTTTTTACAGATTTTAAACACGCGATTCAATACGCGTGCGCCTTTTTCTTCTAAAGAAATATCGTACACAAGAATGACATACACTATTTTTCACCACCAAATTTTAAAAGGTTCATACTCTTTATCACTCATCAAATGTTTAATCAATTTGTAACACTCTAAACGCATTAATTTTCGATAGGAAACATTTCTTTTAAGCTCTCGATGACGAATCGTTTTATTCAAACGTTCATCAAACTGACGGAGGACTTTTTGTTGACCTGTCTGTTTTAAATAATTTCCATTCGATCCATTTTCAAAATCTTTTTCAGTAATAATCTTTTTATTGATCAAAGAGAAAATCAATCGATCAACAATTAATGGCTTAAAAATCTCAGCAATGTCCAAAGATAGAGAAAATCTTCGTTCAGAATTACTATGAAGATAGCTGATTGTTGGGTTGAGTTGACTAACATAGATTTCTGATAAACACGCACTATAAGTCAACATATTCAAATAGGAAATCAACGTGTTCACCATATTGTCTGGTGGGCGTCGTACCCTTTGTTTAAATTCGATTTCATCATTGAAGATCGTTTCCCAAGCACTATAGTAGATTTGATGTATATTTCCTTCTAACCCCATCAGTTCCTCAACTTCATTTGTGCGAGGGATTCTTTTCCTGACAGCCTCAATCTCCGTTATTTGTCTTTCGACTTCTTTTCCTCTACGACGATAATACTGTAAATTGCGTAAACAGTTCGCCGTTGCACCGTCAACAAACTTTCTCGCTAAAATGATGCGCTTTTCTTCTTCCGCAGAATGATATACTTGCTGAACAAGGAGCTTCCCAGACACGTTCTTCTCTCGAGGATAAAACGTTCCAGTGTAATATCCGTAGTAGTTAAAAAAATGCACAGGTATTTTCATTTCAGAAAGATAGTTTAAACATTTCGTATTGGTCGTCACTTCACCAAATAAATAGATGTCTCGTGTCATCTCAATTTTTAAATCTTTTTTTCGACCATCTGCTGTCTCCATACGAATAACATTATCCTTGCGACTTAATGTTCCGCTGGAATATAAGTAGTAGCTTTCGATTTTCTCCACCTCCTAGATAAAACAATAGTCATAATACGCGCATTTTGTACAAATCTTCTTCTTTTCGACTTTTGGTGAATCCTCCTGAGTGATTATTGCTTCAATTGATTCAATAATTCCCTCCAATTCTTTAGTTTCCTCTCCATCCAAAGTAACTTCTATGCGTTCTCTGAGCTTCGGATAATCGATATAGCCTTTTTCAACAGAGACACCTTTCTTTTGCAAATAATACAAGTAATACCTCAATTGCCAGACTGCAGCAGGTTCAATGGCTCGTGATTTTTTGACTTCATGCAGGACTTTCCAATCTTCAAGAAAATCAATATTGATCGTTCCATCAAGCATGATTTGTTTGCGTTTATCTTTGTAAGTACCAGTATCCAATAATTTTCCCAGTTGAACATTCTCATTTTCTTCTTCATATTGCAGTCCATGAGCGGATAACCACAATTTTCTTTCGCACACAAAATAGTAATTGATCATATTTCCGGTAATCTTCATTACTATCACCTACCAAACGTTGTCTTCTTTTTCACCCTTCAACACTTGGAACCCAATCTCGCTTTGATAAATTCCTTTAACAAAAAAGACTTGATCGTAACGACCGATTTGCTTACAGCGGACTTGATTTTCTTTAAGACAATTCCTAAACAACCACTCTGGAATCGACATCATATAATCTTCTAACTTTGATTTGATTTTCTGCTTGTATATACTTGGATTTTCCTTATCTTTCTTACTTACTATCTCCTTAGAAGATAAAGATAGAATCTCCATGTACTCATTTATTTTATTTTTATTATCATCATAAACATTCTCTGGAATGATATTTCGACTTTGGATATTTCGGAAAAGCTTCCGTACTTCAGCTGCACTCTTCCCGTCATCCTCGATCGCCGACAACCAATTCAACATCGTGTCTATTCTTTCGTAATAGGCTGTTTTCTTCATATTTTCTGTCGTATACGTTTGTTCAATCATATTCATTTTGTCTAATTCGTTATAAATACCAGAGCCTTTATTCCGTAACGCCAACTTGGACAACTCAAATATCTGATAATGAATGACTGCTTGTTCACTGGAGCTAATTCCACTTGTCACCTGATCACCGCCATCAAATACATAGACGTTCGGGTGCTCGCGGTTTGGTAACGGTCGTTTCCGATAACAACGCCCCATTCTTTGAAAGAGTCCATTTAATTCGGATAATTCTGTAATCAACAAATCAAAATCAATATCTAAAGATGCCTCTACTACTTGTGTTGCTACCCAAATGCCCTCTTCTTCTGAACCCGTAAAATCTTGAATAGCCTCTTCCTTCGCTTTGCGATCTTTACGAATAAATTGGCTATGAATCAAATGAATCGGTACATCAACTATCAAATCCGACAATTCTTCATAAATTTCTTTCGCTTTGCGGACTGTATTACAAATTACTAATAATTTCCCTGATTCATAAAGGTCAGAAACTGCCTCAGCGGAGATTCCTTCTTCCAAAATTTGCAGATGATGGCGTTCTAGTAATTGATGATTCAAAAATGGTTTATCATTACTTTTCCAAGCCAGTTTCCTTTTTTCAAAAAGGTCCAGTAAGTACGGTGGCAAGGTAGCAGTCATCACAAGAAATTTCCCGCCAAAATCTTGAATCTCTTTCAGCCCTTTAATCAAATAAGCCAATAAATCTGGTGAATACATTTGAATCTCATCGATCACTACCTTGGAATAAGCGAATGTCGCCAACTTTTGTTCAAATCCTGCATAATGATAAACAAAATCGAATGTTTGATCCAATGTCGTAACAGTCAGTGGTAACGACCAGCCGCGCGTTTCAGTGAGGTAGCCTTCCAACTGATCCAGTTCTATTTCCTTATTCTCTTCTTGCTCAGCTAACAAAACCGCCAAACTGTCAGAGTGCAAAATTCCGACTTGCTCTTTATACTTACCTCCCGTATTATCTGTGATATCTTCTCGAATCCGTTCATAAATAGCATTGATCGCCGTGCGCAATGGCAAGGTAAAGAATCCCTTTTTGTCACCGACCCACAGCAGTCCAGCTTCTGTCTTACCCAAACCAGTCTGCCCGATAATCACTAGATTCTCGTCTTGATGTACTTGAACATATTTTTGCATCTCATTCCAATCAATCGTTGGATCAGAATGCTTTTTCCGCCATGATTCTCGAACTTTTGGCATATTTTTATTTAGAAATTTTGCTGGATATTCGATTTGATAGTCTCCACTGGCAGCGTAATCGATTCGATTTAGTAAACCTTTTAACATCACGCTTTCTCGAAAACAATCGTCCTGACTACTAATTTTGTGTCGAAGCTTATAGTAAATAACTGAAGGTACTTCAATCTCATCTGGTTTGGGCAAATCTAATTCATCAAAAGGAAACTCCTCAATGAGTACCATTAATGCTTCCGCTTCGCTCTCATATTGTTCTTCTTCAATTTCAGAAAGATTCCGTTCATGATGTAAAGCGATAGCATAAGTTAATGCTTTTATTTCTTTACGTTCGTATCGTTCTTCTAATTGCTCAAATGGTAAAAGAGTAATACTTAATAATCCATGTGGGATCTCTCCATCTTTCTTCATGGCACCTTCGCGTATTTTTTCTTGAAACAACTTATTCATTTTTCCAAGATCATGATACTGACAGGCAATACGAAGAAGATCCCAATTTACTGGGATCTCTGGATAAATTTTTCGCAATTGAGTATATCTTTCTAACAATTTTTTAGTGTGTTCAACAATCGTTTCTTCTGTTGACTTCGCCCAAAATTGATCTTCCATATTATCACCTACATTAAAAATACAATGTCTTCCTCTTCATCCATCAAAACATTCACTCTTTTCGGAAAAACAAATACACTCGAATAAAGGACTTCTTTTTGCTCAACCCAGTTTCGTTTGAATTTTGGCTTGTTTTTTGTTCCAAAATTATAGAGCTCATAAACTTTAGGCAAAGTAAAACGTGTCCCTGATAACCCAGTCCCTTCAGCTTCAATAGAGATTGATTCATCCTCAATTATTTCTATTGGAATATAGGCATGCCATTGATCGCGAATTTTCTTATCTTTTTTTAGTTTTTGCTCGTTAATCTCCACAATCGAAACCTTCTCAAAATTCGCCAAATCTTCCCGACGACCTAAAGAAGGGAACTCTGCTGGATATTTTAGAAACTGATAGATTTCCTCGACCTTTTCTTGGTTATCTGGCACGATATGCAAAATCAAATGTACATCTACCAACAATTCTGTGTAGCCGATTCCTCGACTGACACCAAATTCGTTCACCTTCAGCTGGTGACGAGCCTTTTCGAATTTCATTCCATTCTTAAACTCATACCTAGTGAACAAGTCATTCGTTTTTGAGAAATAATTACCTTGAATACTAACATCCATCGGTTCATATTGCTGATAACCGCATAAATTATGCACCATCCCAATAACGGTCGATAGCGGCGGCAAAGGATAGGTCTCTCTTAATTGAAAACTTGTCGGACGACGATAATTAACCATGTCTTGATGAACGGTTAGCTTAATCCCCTTCATAGTAATCCGCTACTTTCTGTTTCAAGTTTTCAAAAACTTGCGGGATTTTTTGTCCTTGCAGCACTTCTTGAATTTCTGCGGTATTCTCAAAAGCATCCTTCACCACACCCACAAACGTATCTTGCCGAAGCGCATCAGTAAGAACGCCTTCAATTTTCTCAACGTCTACTTTATTCTGTTTCACGTCTACTACATTTTCAAATAGCGGATTTTTCCGCTCATAGACACCACCAACAATAAATAGCGGCTGTAAATTTTCACGTCGACCACGAATATCTCGATATAAATACTGGATCGTATCCAATAATTTTTGAACACGGCGACTTTTTTCTTCATTGGATAATTTTATATCCACATTGCGATCAATCCCAATTTCATCCAAATCAACTGTCACCGTATAACGATAGAAAGAGCGATGAATTTCTGATTGCGCGATCGAGTTCATTGCTTTTTCATTCCCATTTTCTCTCAAGCGCTTAGCTAAGCCCATGTTTGTTAGAAAATCGGTATCACCTTTATATGTTTCAAGCGATACAGCGTTAGACAAACGAACTTTCGCAGAGCGCGTCAATGCATTATCGCCTTTTGCCGTTTTCATATAGCCAAATAAATCGACCTCTGGATATTTATCAATCGTCGCATGTTGATCAAACTGAATCACTTGTTTTGTGCCACTGCCTTCTGCACTCAATGACGCTAAAGGCTCGTCTAACTGCTCTACAATATTGTAACGAATCGCTTGACGAGAGATGTACGTATATTGTTCACCTTTGCCTCGTGTAATTTTTTTCAATGTCGCCACATTCCCTAAAGATTCTCCATAGTTCGCACTCTCTGCTAGAAAAATCATTGTCATCGTTAACCCTTTACTCATTGTCATTTCCTCCTTTAGAATCTTTGATTTCCCCAATCATACCTGTAACAAAACTTGTTCCAATTATTTGAAACAATGAATCGCTTAAATGAGCCTTAAGAAAAAAATTAGGTACTGGTTTGTTAAAATATAGGTAACTGTTCAATAGAACATTCATGAAAGTATCTTTGTTTCCTATGCGTAAAGCCTCTAATAAACGTCCACTTACAGATTTAGCTTTATTTTTATTCGCAGAATCATAATACTCTTTTTTTAAATTGTATCCTGCAGCCTTGATGTTTTCTAAATCTTTTTCGTCCAATTTTAGTTCTTCATCCATCTTCCTTAGCTCCTTTAAAAATTTTAAATTGATTTTATTTATTCTCATTATGTCAAAACTACTTATTCTTATTCTGTCATCGTAATTTTTCAATCTCAAAACTTGATAAATCAGCAAAAATAAATTGGTATTATTCATCAATAGAGTAATGACTTCTTGATAGAGACTCTTATACTCACCATTCAAAATAAATCCTGAATTGAATAGTTCTGGTAATTGATCCTTTGATTGGTCAATCGTTCTTAATACATGCTTTGGTAAAAGATTGAAGTAATAGCGCTCATTTTCGTAACGGACAACTTGAATATCCTGCAATTCACGATGATGTTGCCGATTCATCGAATCTTGTAAAGTACGGATCAATGCAGCATAAGTATCGATCGCTTTCACTTCATTTTTGTTCAAACTCAATACATTCAAACGAATTCCTTTGTTTACATTAAGTAATGTTCGTACTGAGTGATTGTCATTCACGAATAATCCTTGTTTATACACATACGTAAAACCAGCAGGAATACACGTATATAGTAATCGACACACCGGACACATAAATAGATCATTCGTAAATGACCAGGCGTTGCTTTGTTTTTTATTTGCGTCATATCCCGCTTGATTTATAAAACTGTACGAAATTTCTCCCTTTTTTATCGGATACCCACAATTGGTACAAGTTAATTTGTCTTTTTCATGATTTTCTTCTAAGTAGTTAAACATTGATTCTACAAAATAATCATGGTACTTCTCGAAAAAATTCCCTTTGCTTTCTTGTCGATTCAAAAACGATACATTTCCATATCCATTGTTGATGACATTATAAATCTGGATTTTTGCTGATAAATATCGCTGGACATCTTCTCTGTGAAAGTAACCAAAAACATCCGTCAATAAATCATAGATAGTTCTTACCTGTTTGATTGCTTGATCACTATTTTGAGCAAAATTTATTTTTTCTTTCTTCGCATTTTTTACTTGTCCAAGTAATGATAGGATATCTATTGGGGAATCAATCAGTGGATACACTGCAAGATAACTACCACCCTTTTCAGCATATTGATTTAAGACAGCAAGATACTTATGCAACCGTTCATACGCTTTTTGATCGAAATGGGTAAAATCTTCTCGTTGATGACGAGTCATCTCGTCTTCATAAGCCAACACTTTCGTCAATGAAGATAACTTCTCGTACTGTTTCGCAAAATAGGTAAAATAAGCTTCTTCAAAATTTCGTAATTCTTCTACTGGTATCGCTACACTTTGTTCCTTAACCGTTACTTTCTCTTCTCCTAGAATATTGACCAATCCACAAATCGCTGCATTTTCCATCCAAGAATTCAAGCGAAATTCTAAAATATCATCTTTCTCTACGCTATCCATTTCTATCACCACCCTGTTTTACCTGATTCAAATAACCAAAATACAATCCGGTCTTAGCACCCAAACCAACATCGCGAATCACATTTAATAGATACGGTTCTCCGGTTAACTCAATCGTCCCAATGGCTCCTTGATAAAATTTCTCGTAGGCCTTCGTTACGGTCTTTTTCATATTTAAAGGTTTCATTTTTAAGTTCTCGATATCGTACTGGACTCCTCGTCCCATCTCAGGAACCAAACGATTGATTAAATTTTGTTTCAAGACGACTTCATATTTCTCATCATTAAAATCTAAAAACCAGTCTTTCCTAGTTTCACGATTATGATCTCTCGCTAAAATAGGAGATACCGCTTGAAAAACAACTTGCTTCTCAGTGATTGTCTCTTGATAGATTGACGAAACTGATTTAACTTTTATCGTCGAATCCTCAATAAAAGACATCGCTTTCATTTTCTTCAAATAAATAAAAGCATTATACACAGCCATCGCTAAATCGGCTTTAGGTGTTGAGAATAAATAAGTAATCGACGGTGTTTTAAGAATTATTTTCTCCTTTTCAAATTTGGCACCTTTGAAAATTATTGCTTGCGAAAATAATTTTTCTTTGTTCTTTTCATATAGTTCTTTGTATACTTCAGGTGCAGCATTTTCTAACCCGCGTTTTAATAATGATAAAAAGATTGATTGATATTTGATTGGTATTTCGATTTCTTCATTTGATGAATGAACTTCCAAATTGATTTTGAAACGCATCTTTTTTGCTTCCCCCTTTTTTAGATTATTAAATACTATTCTTTAATAATGATATCAAACTAATTGTGGTTCCAGCCACATTTACCATAATTTTGGCTAGCTCCATTCCATATTTTGCTAAAAAGGAATTTTTAACATCCTCATCTTTTGCATGCAAAATAAGTGTATCAATATCTTCTTCTAAAATTCCACTACCTATCATTAAACTCCTATACTGTTCCAGCTTATTCGAAAAGGAATTACCCTCTATGAGTTGTTTTGATATACCATTTCCAGTTGTAACTTGGACAAACCCACTCGTTTTTTCAATATGAATATTAGCTTGGCCTGTCTCTAGTCGCTCATTTACGTTATTAGATTCTTCATCAATTACGTTATTAGATTCTTCATCAATAACTCTCTTTTTATTGGTTATAGTTTTTAGAACCTCTTCTTCACCTTTAAACCGTAACCAAAGCTCCCCGCTTTGCGAACAAATATAATTCCTTTAAAATACTTGTTCCTTTTCCTAATCCTCTTTATAAAAAGGTGTATGTATCCAACTGCTCCCAAAAATACGAGAAATTTAAAAATCCATAACCATAGATTTTGATTTATTAGCATCAATTTAACATCCTTTTTTATAATATTTCAGTTCGATAAATAATCGCTAAAAACATTTACTCTGATATGATATATCATTTTTGATTATATATCAATAAAAAGCCCCAGTTAATGGTTCTATTTGTGTTTCAAAGCAAACAATATATTGATTTTTTTGTAATTTGCTGCATAATAGAATAATAGTAACAATTCAATATCTTTCAATTTAAAAAAATGGAATGTAAATGTTAATGTTTCCATGTGGGTTCAAAATAAATCTAAAATATTGGATAAAAGAAATTGTTTTTACTTAAGACGAGTAAAGGCGATTTTTTTAGTTTTATCTATTTATTGCATGCAGTTCATAAAAAATACGCTTCTTTCAACAAAGAAGCGCATAAAAATTATATGACGAGCATTTTTTTATAAAAGCCGTAGCAAATCATAATTTACATAGACTTTATTTTTTCTTTTACTGTTGTCAACATCGATCAGTTTAAGCTCGACTAACGTATTTAAATCCCTTCTAGCAGTAGAGACAGCTATATCCAAATGTTTAGCAACTTCGCTAACTGTCAAATAAGGTTTTAAAAAGGTCATTACCCATATCTGATTGATTACATTTCTATCGCTATTGATCCTTTTCGCTCCGCTGGTCGCAAGCTCATTAATACTCTCCAATCTGTTCAACAAACTAGTAGCCATTCTTTGACAAGCATCTAAGAAAAATTCGATCCAAGAAAACCAATCTGGATTCTTACCTCGTACGCCATTCAACAGGTTATAGTACCTCAAACGTTCTTTCTCTAATTCTTCACTAACAAAAAAGACCGGTTTATCAATCAAACCATCTTGCATCGTGCTTAACACGATAAGAATCCGCCCCATTCGACCATTTCCATCTAAAAAAGGATGAATGGATTCAAATTGCGCGTGCATAATCGCTGTTTTAATTAATGGATCTGAAGTTTCGTCTAGCAGAACTTCAATATCAGGATCAATTTGTTTTTCAAAAGACTGATGCTTTTCCGTATTGATGAAATACTCAAGATTTGTCATGTAGTCTCCGATTTCATTAGCACCTATCGGGATATAAACGGCGTCTTCTATACTATTTGTCGGACCGAGAAAATTTTGAATAGAACGATATTCTCCAGATGAAGAAGTTGTCCCGCGAGTATTTTTTCCCATTAAAACTTTATGCAGTTGTTTAATTAATCTTGAAGATATAGGAACCCCTGATTGGATCAACTCAATCCCCTCAGAAAGTGCCTCCATGTAGTTATCAACTTCTACCACTTCATTACTCTTATTCTTTTTCGTTGCATCTTCAATCATATCTGCAAAAGTCACTTGTGTTCCTTCTATCCTAGTTGATTGCACAGATTCTTTAAGAGTAAGCATTTGAATTAACTGAGAGTTCACCATTGAATGCCCTAACTCAGAATTCAATTTTCCAATGGATGATTTTATTATTGCTACTTTTTTATATAATTGCAACGCCTGAACAACTGTAACCTTTGGTGGTAATAGCTCTAATCCTTTAATCGCACTCATACTATCCCTCCTTAATGATACTCTATCATCTCATCCTATTTGATCAAAATCAACATTAATGATCAAATAGGTTTTGTATACATGTTTTGATTTTCATTAAATAAGTAATAGAAGGAGAGGGTTCACAGTACTTTAATCCAATGTTTTAGATTTAGATAAATCGCTTTTTGGAATCATGATGACAAGTAACGGATTTACATTCCACTGTTTTAGATTTAGATTAAACATTCCCCTTTTAGATTCCCGTTAATGAACAGATTTACATTCCACTGTTTTAGATTTAGATTTATCTGCGAAGCCTTCCAGTAACAAATCTTTTTGATTTACATTCCACTGTTTTAGATTTAGATCCTACCACCACGGACTTTGATCCATCGTGATTGATTCATTTACATTCCACTGTTTTAGATTTAGATATGTTAGTTTCCCACCATTTTTTAATGGATCCAGGATTTACATTCCACTGTTTTAGATTTAGATCAAGACCCGCAGAACGGTTCAAGATAACTTTTGTGATTTACATTCCACTGTTTTAGATTTAGATCGTCGTGAAAGCCGTTTTGACGGCCTACGCCGTCCTCATTTACATTCCACTGTTTTAGATTTAGATTATCGCAAAGGCAGTAAAAATGTCTGATTCTGCTGTATTTACATTCCACTGTTTTAGATTTAGATCCAGCATCTTGTCAGCATTTTGCTGCGACATGTGCATTTACATTCCACTGTTTTAGATTTAGATTGCGATCCGATCGAGATTAATGTCTAGCTCAGTCTGATTTACATTCCACTGTTTTAGATTTAGATGATAGATTGTTGTCATAACTTCACCACTTTTGCTGTATTTACATTCCACTATTTTAGATTTAGATGAACCTTTTAATGCATCTGTTCCAATGTTTTTGATAATTTACATTCCACTATTTTAGATTTAGATTAGAGGAGGGAAATTATGTGCACATATGAAATAGTAATTTACATTCCACTATTTTAGATTTAGATTTTTGCGTTTATTGGCACGTTAAGCTTCAATTTTATATTTACATTCCACTATTTTAGATTTAGATGCTAAAAAGATTATTGAACATTCGGAGGTAGCGCAATTTACATTCCACTATTTTAGATTTAGATCCCATGTTAAATTATACCTGTTACCACTAGGACTTAGTAACTATTTCTGTCGATCTCTGCTTTAGACACTCTTTACTAAGCAATCATAACAATCATTTTAATCAAAAACCTTGTCATCTCAACACTTTGTCACTGCTGTCGTAACTACAAGAATTTCCGATTTTCAACGGTCGGCAGATTGCCGGCAATGTGAAGTTATTCAAATTAACTCTAAAGTTATTTGCCCATAACAAATAAAGGTGCAAAATAGCACGCTTTTTTTGATTAAGCCAATAAAATTTATCGCCTTATTTTCTTCGTCTACGCTTACGATCTTTTGATTTTTTTGGATTACTTTGGCCTTTATTCTTCCTTTTCATTAAATCATTTTTTTCTTCTATCGCTACTTGCTTCTTGCTTTTGGGCTTTTTGTAGATTGATTGCGGATTCTTTGGTTTCTTGTTTTCCTCAGCAGGCTCAGGCGTTTCCTCAACTATAGAAGTTACTGCCCCGCTAGTGGACTCCGGTTCTTGCGACGTGGCGATGGACTTTTCGGGTAGACTTATCTCTTCATTGTCAGGATTTTCTTTATGTCCTTCACTACGTTTATCAGCTAATACGATGCCTTCAGGTAGTAACATTTCTACTAATTGTAGTCTTTCTTCTTCGCTCATCGTACTAAAATCAAAACTAGGTTTCGCTGCTTCAGTCTGACTCGCTGAAATTTGGGCAGACTCCTCCACAATCTCTCCCTTACGAATTTTGAGATGGCGGGTGCAATTGTCAATTTCAGAGTTTTCCAGCTTCACAAACCGACGGACACCCTCTTTTTCAAAAATCGTTAATGAGCTCAATAGCTCTAATACGGCATCAATTTTCATCGCGGAAGCATTTTTATCGGCATCTCGCAGACTCCACGTATGAATCTTGCCAATCGCATCCTCAAAGGTCGACACAAGTTTGTATTGTTGACCATTTAATTCTTCGATGGAGGTTGTTTTTGCAAATAAATATTTCTTACAATCACTCACACGATTATTGTAGCGATGATATTCTTTTGTCTTTTTATATAAACGCCTAGTCACCTGCTCCCATTCTTTTCCACTATCAAAGAATTCTCGAAACAGCGGGGCAAACTTACGCAACACATCCGTGGGCTCAGCAAATAGCAGGATCTCTCTGACGAGCTCCTGACAAATCAGTGAAAAATCAGAAATACACAATGCATTTCGTACAAGAACAGCAACAATATATTGAATGACCGTATCCGCATCCTGCGAATCCGTGTACGCTTTCATTATTGCTTTTTCTAATCTTTCCCGTTTTGTTACAAAAAGTTGTAGCTGAGATAGTGCCCATGGTTGTGTTGACATCTGTTTTTCCTCCCTAACAAAAAAGCGTATTATTAAATAATCTTTATTTTTAAATAATACCGTAATGACAGCTTAATTACTTCCTTATACAACCCTACTTTTTAATTATTAATAACAAAAATGACAATTACAAGAATACTTCTCAGTAATACCAAGGTTTTTTGCTCACAAAAAAAATACCTCAAAATATCGAGGTATTTCTTTTGTTCATCTTATTATTGCTTTTGAAAAGCTGGCAGCTCATTTTTACTTAATTTATTCAAATAAGGGATGATCATAACCACACCAGCAACAAAGGCGATACCTTCTGTAATTGTCATTGACCAGATCAAACCATCCAATCCGTAGAAGTGATGCAATAGCAAAACAACTGGAATAAAAAAGGTACCTTGGATCGTTGACATCACACCTGTCTGAAATCCATAGCCAGAGGCCTGGAAGATGCCGGTAAACAGACCAGAAAAGCCATTAAATACTGAGGAAACCAATTGCGCAGCCAAGATGGTTAATCCGACTTGGATCACACGTGGGTCGCTAGTAAATAACCCCAATACCGGTACCCGGAATAGGTAAACAATCAGTACAAAGAAAATGGAGATTCCTCCGATCCATAATGAAACTTCCTTCAACGATTCTTTTAAACGTTTCGTATTATGGGCAGAAAAACTGTAGGCGAATAGTGGCATTGCTCCTAGGAATAAGCCCATTGTCAAAAATTCTGGCAATTGAGTGATTCGAACAGCGATACCAAAGCTGGCAACGACATTGTCCCCATATTCAACGGAAAAATTATTCAATAATAAAGTTGTGACAATCATAAATGCCGATTTAAACAATTCAGAAACGCCGATTTTATAGACTTCTAATTGATCCTTCAAAGAGAGTTTAAAATGCTTTAAGAACCCCTTTAATGATTCACTTTTATTCTCCAAAAACCATACATAATAAGTTGTAGAGGCAAGGTTTGCGATCACGATCGAGATCCCAGCACCGATCACATGCAGGTTAAAGACTAAAATCAACAAAGCATCTAGCATGATACTAACCGCGACACTAATGAACATCCCATACATTGATTCTTTTGAAGCCCCTTCTGAACGAACCATTTGTTCTAAGGCAAAGTTCAGGATAAACGCTCCACCACCAGCAAATAAAATCGTTGCATATTGTTTGGTATAAAGCATTGTTTGACCATCCGCACCCAGCAAATGAACAAAGGGATTCATAAAAATAATCGCCACAATACCGATGATTATTCCTAGAATGATACTTGCGTAGAAAGAATAGCCAGCAACTTTCTTCCCTTTTTGGGTATCCCCGCTGCCGAGCAGCCGTGTGATAAAACTGCCGCCACCGACTCCAAACATGTTTCCTACAGCCATCAAAATGATCGTAATAGGCATCGCTAAGGTAATTGCAGACATCATATTCGTATCGTGGATTAAACCAATAAAGTACGCATTGATCAAATTGTAGATCGTTGTCGCTGAGATTCCCACCATCATTGGTATCGATAGATGGGCAATGGCTTTGCGAATTGGGCTTTCTTTTAAGTAGTAAATATTTGATTCATTCACTTCAAATTCTTCCATGGTAATTCCTTCTTCTATTAGATTTTTAAATGTTAGATATCTAACTATTTTGCTACAAGCAGGCCAAAGCTGCTTGTTGATTAGAGGCTGCGATCGATTTTTCTTAACAGCTGTGTCAGTTGTTGGATTTCTTCTTCACTCAAAGCGTGAACTAATTCTTTCTCGGCAGCATAAAAGGCTTCATTTGTTTCTTCAACCAACGCTTTGCCTTTAGGTAATACAAAAATATTTTTTTGCCGTTCGTTGTTTGCTGGAATTCGTCGTTCGATATAGCCTTTTTTCTCTAACCCTTGAAGCATACTCGTGATGCTAGCCCCGCGGCGTTGAAACGCTTCTGCCAAGTCTTTTTGAATTAGCCCCTTGTCTTCGTTTTGCGCGATATAGGAGATCATTCGTCCTTGCTGCGGACTGACGTCCATCTCTTTAACACGCTGTTCCATCGATTCACGCGATTTATTCATGATCGATCGCATTAAATTTGAGACGACCATTTTATCCAAAAGAATTCCTCCTTTGCAAAATAATTAGATATCTAACTGTTCGAAAAGAATATACACGCCTCAAAAAAGAATGTCAACTAAAAAAATTCAACCCCTAATAATTAGATACCTAACAATAACCCATCAACCTCTCTTTTCAAGAAATAAGAGCCCATTTTATAAAATGAAAAGACCTTTAAATTGTCCTCTCCGCAGAGCAAGGGCATATAGATAGACGACAGAAAAGTGACAGCTCTTGGACTATTGAAGATTGAGAGATTTATCTCGTTGTCTTAAATAACTAATTTAGTTATTTGTTTCCTATAATATCTGCATATCTTTATCTCCCTATCTGAAAACTCAACGTTAAAGTTTATTTTTCGTTTTTATAACAATTTCGTAAAGAAATATAGTATTATTTAAGTGCACACATATCAATAAATATTTATTTTCAAACAATTAACAAAGGGAGGATAACAAATGAAAAAGCAAATTGGGGTTAAGTTGGGGGTTACTTTTGCACTATTATTTAGTTTTCTATTTTCTACGCCGACACCACAATATCAAGTAGAGGCTGCGAAAACAAAAACTGAGGAAAAGACAAAGATCAAACGAGTCGCCAACAAAAAAGTCACGGTCAAAGTCAAAAAATATATTGATGGTGATACAACACGCTTCAAATTAAAAAATGGTAAAAACGTGACGGCTAAATATTTACTGATTGACACACCTGACCTAAAAAAGGAAAGCCCTTACGCAAAAGAAGCCAAAAATCGGACAAAAGAATTACTTAAAAATGCGAAAAAAATCCAAATCGAGTATGACAAAGGCAAGAAGCGTGATAGTAAAAAAAGAGAACTGGTTTATGTTTGGGCAGATGGCAAGCTCGTACAAGAAACCCTTGCCAGTGAAGGCTTGGGAATGGTTCGCAGTACTAAAAGTAAAAACACAAAATATCAAGACAAGATCAAAAAAGCGGAGCAACAGGCCAAAGAACGAAAACAGAATATTTGGAGTATCGAAAATTACGCACAGGCTGACAAAGGATACAATCAGGCGGCTGTGACTACTCATATAAAAGCACTTGAAGAGGAACTAGAAGCTAAAGCTGCGGAAGAAGAACAGCAAAGAAAAGAGCAAGCAGCAAAAGAAGCCGAGGAAAAACGCGCAGCGGAACAAGCGGAAGCTGCTAAAAAAGCCGAAGAAAAACGAATCGCCGACGAAGCAGCGGCAGCGAAAAAGGCTGAAGAACAGCGCATCGCTCAAGAAGCAGCGGCGCAAGCTCAAGCCGAGGAAGCTGCTCGTGTTCAGCAAGAGCTCCAAGCGCAGCAGGCCGCGGAACCTGCTCAAGGACAAACGGTTTACGTTACTCCCACCGGCAGTAAATACCACACTCATAAATGCGGCAATGGTACCTACTCGCCTGCTACTTTGGAAGAAGCTCAAGCTCGCGGGTTAACAGCCTGCGCCAAATGCTATTGATTCAAGAAGAGGAGAGCCTAGTATTTGGCTCTCCTCTTTCCTGTATTATTCATTTACACTGCTTCATCATGTCTGATTAAAAATCTAGCTGAATTTCTGATTCATGACGATTCGCATCATATTCTGCCGCTAAATATTTACCAGCAGCAATTTGATAGGTTTCACTTTTCAAATCAGCCTTGTTGTCCTTAAAGCTTAACTGAACCGTCATCCCCTGATGCCAGACCACATCCTTTATCTCCGCTTGACCATTGTTGATCGTCGCGATGGCTTGATCATTTAATAAAACTTTTGCACCCTCTCTATCTGAGGTAACTTTGAAAGAAATCTTATGAAGGCTGACAGTAACATGACTATCTGTCTCAAAATCAGGATTATGATAGCGGATCAGCCTTTGGGTAGCTGAAGACTGCTCACCACCTGATTTCCCTGTAACTTGATAGCTGCCTGGTGTGAGAGGACCCCAAGTTGTCTGATCGTTACTGCTTTTTGATGTCGCCAGTTTCTTATCATCGAGTGATAGCTGGATATTTGCCTGATCTGCTATAACAGTCAAATAAACAGGCTGAATCACTAATTGATAGCGTGGGAATATCCCGAAGTACCGTCCTCTTTGATGAAGCGAAAAATCCGCTAATTGGCCCGGATCATTTTTCAAATCGATCAGAAAATCAGCAAAATCGGCTTTATGATTGTCCTCCTGATAATAGGTGATAAATTTTTTCAACTCCGCTGCGGAGACTTTAGAATTAGGATCTTCTGAAATAACGACCTCTGAGATTTTCTTTGGGTCTTGTGTTTTGAAGGTTTGGGCTAAGCGATCCAACTGCTGCGGATAGCTATAATAATAACGACCAAATAAAAGCCCGCTTATGAGCAACACCACTACAGCAAGCAGGCTGAGGAGCCCAATTTTTTGTTTCCTTGATAGCTCTTTTCTCACTTTAGTCGTTGGGCTATTGATTAATTTTAGCTGTCGTCCGCAATTGGAGCAAAAGACTTCCTTCGCTTGGATTGCTTCTCCACAATTTGAACAAAAGTGAACGTCTTGGATGCTTTTTTCAGTTATATCTACCGTAAAAGGCTGTCCGCATTCTTCGCAAAAGCGTGCATCGTCCAGATTTTCATGATCGCAATTGGAGCAATTTTTCATGGATATCCTCCCTATTTCTTCCTAATCAACCACTCAATTATGTATGTACCTGTTAATTGTAGCAAAAATAGTGACGAAAGAGGCTCTATCTTGCTAAAACACTGCATCAAACAATAAAAAAGCACTTTCCCCTTTTTGAGAAAGTGCCTCATTAATTGATTTAAACGATGGATGTTCCGCCGTCAACAATAATGAACTGTCCGTTGGTATAACTGGATGCTTCACTTGAGAAATAAAGAATGGTTCCATTCAATTCTCCGCGTCTTCCCGGACGACTCATCGGGTTCATCGTATTGTACATGGTCAAGAAATCATCCGATTTGAATAAAGTATCTTCCGTCATTTCTGATTCGAACAGCCCTGGTCCAACTGCATTGGTGGTAATGTTATGTTTTCCGTAGCTAGCAGCCATTCCTTTGGTTAAGCCAACGACTGCTGCTTTACTGGCATTGTATGAGTGGCGAATGAAAATATCGGCTTTGTCCGCCATCACTGCGTTGATTGACGCTACGTTAACAATCTTGCCATATTTATTTTCGATCATGTGCTGAACAACATATTTGCTAACTAAAAAGATTCCTTTGACATTCACGTCCATTGATTTATCGAAGGCCTCTACGGTTAAGGAATCTACGCCGCCATGCACCGCGATCCCTGCATTATTCAGCAGAATGTCTAGATGTCCAAAATGATCATAGGCTTGCTGAATGCCCGCTTTGACGTTTCCTTCATCTGTCACATCCATTTTGATCGCTAAAACATCGCGACCCATCTTCTTAATCTCTTCTGCTAATTCCTCTAAACGTTCCAAACGTCTAGCTAATAAAACCACATCTGCTCCAGCTTCGGCATACGCAATTGCTGCATCGCGACCTAATCCGCTGCTGGCGCCAGTTACCACAGCTACTTTTCCACTTAAATCAAACATAACCTATTCCTCCTTTTTGATAACGCATTCACTATTACAATTCTAACGGTACCTAAGTTGATAGGGGAATGTCAATAGTTTGTGAAAAAATGATCGTCACAATCATGCTAAATTGCGATTTCTAGACTCAAAAACCTCCTTGGCGCTTGTGATTGCATTGAGTACTCGTGGAAACCCCACATAAGGGATGCAATGGGTAAAAATCTCAATAATCTCTTCTTCTGTAATCCCAACATTCAACGACCCATTAATATGAACCATTAATTGATTTTTAGTATCCCCTTGGGTCAATAAACTAGTGATCGTGACAATTTCCCGTTCACGAAAGGATAAGGTGTCACTATTATAGATATCTCCAAAGGCAAATTCTAAAATATAGCGCCCGACATTTGGTGCAATCGTTTCGAGACTCTCAATCACTCGTTCTCCAGCTTCCCCATCAATCTCCTGCAAATTTTTAATTCCTTGTTCCAATCTTTTATCACTCATAGCAGTTCCTGCCTCCTTTATGGTAAAGTACTATAAACTATCAAGTAGGCTTTACAGCAAATTTTTTTTAATTACTACGACGAAGGAGAAGTTCGATGTACAAAATTAGTGAGGTCGCCAAAATAACTGGTTTTAGTATCCCTACCCTGCGGTATTATGAAGAGCTAGGAATCAGTGCTCCTGCAAAGAATAAAAACGGTTATCGTGAGTATAGCGAAGCCGATATTGAATGGTTACGTTTCATTCACCGATTAAAGCAAACCGGTATGCCACTGGAATCGATCCAAAAATATTCCGAGTTGCGTAGTCAAGGAGACCAGACGATTGAAAAACGCATAAAGCTTTTAGCGACTCAAAGAAATCGACTATTGTCAGAAAGACGAAAAATCGATGAACATCTAGTATTTTTAGAAACGAAGCAAGCGACGTATAAAAAAATGCTTAGTGACAGAGACCAATAATCAATTAAAAAATATAGTTTCTAAATAACTAGAAGAAGGGCTTCGGTCTAATACTTTACACAATTTACGAAACAATCATTTCTGCTTGCGTTTCTCCTCTTTTACTCAGCATAGAATGATAAAAAGAGTGCTAGTACATGGAATTCAGGTCATCTAGATGATTTGATTCATAGTCGTGCAATTGAAGACTGGGAACTCGTAACCCATTCGTATATGCCGGATCTTACTTCGACCAGGAATGCGATTCTTGTCACGTTTAAAAAGAAAATAGAACCTTTACTTAAAAGATTGGGAAGAAATTCCCAGTCTTTTTTTTACAAATTTTATTTTTTAAATGATTACATATGATCCATACTATCTTCCGAAACATAAGAACTTCCGTATTAAGCAAGGAGAATGAAAAGTGATTTCATCGAAACAATCGTTAAAAAATAACTTGCATTTGTTTGGTTTTTCACCTAAACTTTATAAACGGAGAGAATGAGAATCATTATCAATTGCGCAAGGGGATAGGAGATGAGTTATTGAAAAAAATCGGAATTCTTTTGGTTTTATTTTTGTTAAGCGCTCTCTCTATTTTTATCGGAGTAAAAGATTTGGTGCTGCAGGCTTTATTTCAAGGAGATTCACAACAGTGGCTGATTCTTGCCACTACACGTGTACCGCGTACCGTCAGCTTGATTTTAGCAGGCGCAACGATGAGTATCTGCGGTCTGATTATGCAGCAGCTCACACAAAATAAATTCGTTTCACCAACAACTGCTGGCACGATGGATAGTGCCCGTTTAGGAATTTTATTGGTCATGCTCTTTTTGCCTAATGCCTCTACGACTGTTCGGACTTTGGCCGCATTTATTTTTGCCTTTCTTGGTACGATGGTTTTTCTGGGGTTAAGTCGGTTGCTCCCAACAAAGGAGCCGATTTTTTTACCCTTATTAGGAGTAATGTTCGGTAATATTGTCGGATCAGTCGCTACCTTTTTTGCTTATCAGTTTCAGCTGATTCAAAACATGTCGTCGTGGTTGCAGGGAAATTTTTCACTAGTGGCTAAAGGCAGCTATGAATTGCTTTATCTAACGATTCCACTATTTTTGGTTATCTACTTATTTGCCTATTATTTCACAATTGTTGGCTTAGGCGAAGATGTTGCCATTAATTTAGGCGTGAATTATCGCTTGATCCAAACGCTTGGGATTGGTCTCGTTGCAGCAGCCAGCGGACTGGTTTTAATCATGGTGGGGACCGTTCCTTTTTTAGGTGTGATCGTGCCG
The DNA here is from genome assembly GCF_018917525.1 of Enterococcus raffinosus. Classification (GTDB taxonomy): domain Bacteria; phylum Bacillota; class Bacilli; order Lactobacillales; family Enterococcaceae; genus Enterococcus_A; species Enterococcus_A raffinosus_A. Next base: position 248,970 of record NZ_JAHLOS010000002.1, read on the forward strand.
AATATCGTTTCGCTTATTTATGGAGATCATGTAAAGCAGAATCTATGGATTACCGCAGTGAGCGGCAGTCTATTTTTAATGGTCTGTGACATTCTCTCCCGCATCGTCATCGCACCATATGAGATACCAGTCAGCTTGACGGTCGGTATTTTAGGCAGCTTAATCTTTATTTACTTATTGGTTGGGAGGAAACGTGCATGAAATTTTCTCTGCCAAAAAAAGAATTGCTTTTAGCTGGACTCACTGTCCTTGCCCTACTCTTATGCGGACTTTACTTAACCTATAATACCTATGGCAATTTTCAATTTGCTTGGATGCTGCGAGGAAAAAAAGTAGCGGCCTTTTTACTTGTTGCATTAGCGACTGGAATAGCAACTGTCAGTTTTCAAACACTGACTCAAAACCAGTTTTTGACACCAAATATTCTAGGTTTGGATTCCTTATACGTATTGATCCAGACACTATTGTTCTTTTTCGTGGGTGGTGTCAACATGCTCTCACAAGAGCAAACCGCTACTTTCTTAATCAGCATTTTTTTGATGGCCTTATTGAGTTTGCTCTTAGCTAATGTTCTGCTAAAACAGCAGCAAAATAATCTATTTATCCTATTGATGTTAGGAATGATCCTCGGTACCTTATTCAGCAGCACGAGTAATTTTCTGCAGGTCATCATGGACCCAAATGAATATGATTTGTTGCAGGGACGACTATTTGCCAGCTTCAGCAATATCAATACGACACATTTAGGGTTGGCCGCCGGAATTATCCTGTTGGGCTCTTTGGTTTTATTGGCTGCTAATCGCTATTTAGATGTCCTGCATTTAGGAGACGATCAAGCAACGAATCTCGGGATTCCACTAAAAAAGTGTCAGATTTTGATTTTATTTCTAGTCAGTCTCTTAACTGGAACAGCGACTGCTTTAGTCGGTCCAATCACCTTTTTAGGATTTATTGTTGCGAATATCAGCTATCAGCTGATGCCGACTTACCGTCATAGTTATTTGTTTCCTACCGCGGTTTTACTAGGAATCATCTTTTTAGTCGGCAGTCAATTTTTAGTCGAACAAGTTTTCCAATTAAAAACAACTGTCAGTGTCGTCACACAATTCATCGGCGGCTTGTACTTTATCGGCAAAATCATTTATGAGAGGAGACGACAACGATGATTGATCTTAAAGAAGTGTCAAAGAATTACGGTGAAAAAAAGGTGGTCACCGAGGTATGCTCGCCAATCGAAGAAGAAAAACTGACAGCCTTTATCGGCCCAAACGGCGCTGGTAAGAGTACCTTACTGTCGATGATCAGTCGGTTGATCTCTATCGATGCCGGACAAATTTATCTCGATCACAATGAGGTCAAGGCTTGGCGCTCCAATGAATTGTCGAAAAAATTATCAATCTTAAAACAAAGCAACGGCGTGAATCTGCGCATCACTGTTCGTGAACTCGTTAGCTTTGGCCGCTTCCCCTATTCAAAAGGTCGACTAACTAGCGAAGATCAAGAATTGATCGACTATGCCTTAGAAAAACTCGGTCTAGTCGAAATGGCAGAAGATAGGATTGATACATTGTCCGGTGGTCAGCTGCAACGTGCCTATATCGCCATGATCTTAGCACAGGATACCGAATATATTCTTCTGGACGAACCCTTGAATAATCTCGACATGAACCACTCCGTCCAGCTAATGAAGACGCTGCGACGCTTGGTAGAAGAAGAACACAAAACAATCTTGCTAGTCATTCACGATATTAACTTCGCGGCGACTTATGCTGATGAGATCGTTGCCATGAAGAATGGCGGAATTTTTGCTCATGGATCAATGGAAGAAATAATCCAACCGCAAATATTGAACGCATTATACGAAATGGATATAAAAATCTGTGAACTGGACGGCAAACGTTTTTGTATGTATTTCAATTAAACAGGGTTTTTTAGCCTCATTTAACAGTGAGGACTTTAATAATAAATTAGGAGGAAACAGAAATGAAAAAATATATTGTTGGCTTATCGATGGTGTTGCTTAGTTTAGGATTGGTCGGCTGCGGTTCGACAAATAATGAAGGAAGCAGCGATTCGACGGGGAAAGCCGAGACAAGCAGCACAGCCAAAGAAGAGACGCTTGAAGTGAATGACTCCAACGGAAAAGTAACTGTACCAAAGAATCCTAAAAAGGTGGTCGTTTTCGATAACGGGTCTTTAGATACCTTGGATGCACTAGGAGTAGGTGATAAAGTCGTGGGTGCGGCAACGGATAATTTGCCTGCTTACTTAGATGACTATAAGAAGGTCGATTCAGCTGGCGGGATTAAGGAACCTGATTTAGAAAAAATCAATCAAATGAAACCTGATTTGATCATTATCTCTGGTCGGCAAAGTGACTTTTTAGAGCAATTAAAAGAAATCGCTCCAACCATGTATCTAGCGGTGGACACTTCTGATACATGGAACTCTATCAAACAAAATGTTGAAACCTTAGGAAAAATCTTTGGCAAGGAAAAAGCTGCCGAAAAACAATTAGCAGCGCTTGAAACCAGCATCAAAGAAACCAAAGAAAAAGCTGTTGAAAGTAAAGACAAAGCATTGACTGTGCTTGTTAACGAAGGTCAATTGTCTACTTATGGGAAAGATTCACGATTCGGGATTGTTTACGATACCTTCGGCTTTGCAGAAGCAGATGATGCCATCAAAGCCTCTACACATGGTCAAAGCGTTTCATATGAATATGTCCTAGATAAAAATCCAGATGTATTGTTTGTCGTTGATCGGACGAAAGCAATCGGTGGCGATGACAGTAATAATAATGTCGCTGACAATGAATTAGTTGCTCAAACAACTGCCGGCAAAGACAAAAAAGTCATTTCATTACAGCCGGATGTTTGGTACCTAAGCGGTGGCGGATTGGAATCCGTTAAAATGATGCTTGAAGACGTCAACCAAGCATTTGAATAATCAGGAAAATAGGAGGGTGTGACTGTCACACTCTCCTCTTTATAGATCCTCCAATCCATCCTTATCTAATAAAACAATTTGCCGCCTCTCCCGGCTAATCAGCTTCAGCCTTTCTAATCGTTTAAATTTTCTAGACAGTGTTTCTGGTGTCGTTCCTAAGAACAAAGCCAACTCCTTCATTTTCATTGGTAAAATAAAGGTATTCGCTTCAGCAACCTTTGCCAAATCCAGCAGATAAGTCGCTAGACGTTCTTCTACTTTTTCCATCATCAAAAACTGCGTCTGCTGCTCAGTCTTGACCATTTTTGCCGCATTAATCTCCAATAGCTTCAGACTTAATTGCGGATAGTCTAGTAACAATTTAGAAAAATCTTGTTTCTTCAGAATACAAACTTCCGTAGGCTCCAATGCTTCACCAAACAATACCTCATTCCGCACACCAAACAATTGATTTTCACCTTCGTAACCGCCAGGCGCTACCACACGCAGAAGTTGTTCCTTGCCATTTGATGAAAGCTGATACACTTTTATATTTCCACGAGCCACAATGACTAGCTGTTCTTCTCCGTCTGGTGTAAAGACCTGCTCTCCCTTATCAACAATCCGATGCTTGATTAACGCGTGAATCTTTTTTTGATCCGCAAGCTCAAGATGATTAAATAATGGAACTAAAGAAACACATAGATGTTCTTGATGCATGGAGACCCTCCTTAGTTTGTATGATGATCCTCAGCTATTCGTCATCATCCTCTTCAAATTCCTCGTGCACATCATTTCCCAAATAGCGCTGCCAAAGCAATCCCTGGTGTTTGATCCATGTATAAAGCTTTTTCAGGTATTCAGCTAAGCCGAACTTTTCTTCCTTTTCAGCTAATGCAATTCCACGAGTGATAAATAAATTCTGAGTAGATAGATCAGTGACCAGCTCATTAAGAATATAATCAGCCGCTTCATATTTCAGCTGACCGCTTTCCTTGATCATCGCATAGCTCGTAAATTCCTCTAGTGTTGTAGGAATGAGCTCTCCTTCATCTAATACCAAGCGGCTCAATTCGTCAAACAACTGATCCTCTTCGACAATCATCATTTTTAATCTAGGTTCAGCAAAACCTCGTACGCTGCCTTTTAAATAATACTCCGCTTGGCGTAATTTCACACGATGGATAAATAAATTGGCTAAAATATGACTGATCATCGCAGCAGCTGTCGGTGTGTGATGATCCGCTTCACTTTTTATTCGTTCTGCTTGATACATTTCCTCTGCGTTCATTTTATGCCAACTCCTTTACTTTCATTGCTTCTACTTCGTACCCTAAATCTTCAATAACCTTTTTTAAAGCATCCGGGCTCGTCTCATCCGAACGAAGATCCGCTTTAACTTTACTAGCGTTAAATAGAACTTTTACCTTGTCAACGCCCTTTTGCTGACCCACCGCATTCTCGATTTTTTGCATACACGATGGACACGTTAAGGTGCCTAATTGAATAATGACTCTTTTCATGCTTGTTTCCTCCTCATTTCTCTTGATACTCCTATTCTACTGAGTCCTGTTCCATAACAAATTGATTTCTATCAAGTTTTGATTTTTTTGTGTGATAAGAAAGCAAACGCATCCCATTGATGACCACCACTAGGATACTTAATTCATGGAAGAACATTCCACTAGCCATATAGACATAACCAAAAATCAAACCAATCAGCAAAAATAGAACAGTCCCTATCGCAATCGCGATGTTCTCCTTCATGTTCAACACCGTTCTTTTCGTTAGACGATACGCATGAACCAGATTTTCAAATTTCGACTGAATCAATACAATATCTGAGGTTTCCACCGCCACGTCTGTTCCGCCGCCCATGGCAATGCCGATATCAGCTAATGCAATCGAAGGACTGTCATTAATTCCATCCCCAACAAAGGCAACAATCTCCCCAGCTTCCTGTAATTGATGGATAAAGGCTGACTTTTCTTCAGGCAGCAGTTCCCCATAAATTTCAGATAAGCCTAATTCTTTCCCAACGATTTCGGCTGTCGTTTGATTATCACCAGACAACATGATCAAGCGCTTAATGCCATTTTTCTTTAGCTTATCAAGCGTCTCCGCTACTCCTGGACGTAGCTGATCTTTGATTCCAATCACCTGCACCACTTGATTTTCTGCTGCTACGAAGACGATTGAATGACCTTGCAGCTGTAATTGCTCAGCATCAGTCTTCACGACAGCCGGAAGTGAAATACTCTGCTCCTGCATCAGGGCTTTGTTGCCAATTGTTAGTTGAACCCCGTCAGCCGTTGCAATCATTCCCTTCCCCTTTTCAACCACCGTATCCGTCACTTTGATCTCTGCTGTTTTTTCCGTGTCCTTTACATACTCAAGAATTGCCCGGCCTAGCGGATGATCAGATTCACTTTCGATAGCTGCTGTTAAACGTAAATAGTCATGCGCTTGATTTCCATAGGCTTTTGCGAATGCTACACTAGGTTTTCCGTTAGTCAACGTCCCTGTCTTATCAAAAACCATCGTATTCACACGGCTAAAGGTAGTCATTACTTCGCTGCCCTTGATCAGAATGCCATTTTTTGCACCATTTCCGATTCCCGCAACATTCGACACAGGCACCCCGATAATCAGTGCCCCCGGACATCCAAGTACCAGAATCGTGATTGCTAAGCGAACATCTCGTGTCATTATCCCAACAAGCGCGGCTAAAACTAAAATAAGTGGGGTGTAATACTTGGCAAAGCGATCAATAAAACGTTCTGCCAGTGACTTGCTATCTTGCGCCTCTTCCACTAACTCGATAATTTTTCCAAAAGTTGTTTCTTCACCAACTCGTTGCGCTTCGATTTTTAGCGTGCCATTTTCCAAGAATGTTCCAGCAAATACCTGATCGTTCTTTTCCTTAAATACAGGATTTGATTCGCCGGTGACATTTGCTTCATTGAGATAGCCGGTTCCTTCGAGCACATACCCGTCCACAGGAACCTGTGCCCCTGTTTTAACTAATAAACGATCACCGATTGCGACTTCATCAATATCAATTTCTTCTGCGGCATTTCCTATCAGCCTCCAAGCTGTTGCAGGTGCAAGCTTTACTAGTTTTTGTATTGCTGAACGGGTATGCTCCAACGTTTTTTGCTCAAGTAAATGGCCTAGCAAAAACAGGAAGGTCACGATCGCTGATTCATTGTATTCGCCAATAATGAACGCACCAACCACCGCAATGGTGACTAACAAATCAATACTGATGACCTTCACCTTCGCTGCTTGATATGCTTGAATCGCGATCGGTGTCACCCCAAAAATCGATGCCAGTGCCATTCCACTATCGTAGACTGTCATTTGATGGAATAGGACTTTGGCGGCAATCGCTACGACAATAAAGCAGCCGCTAACGATGGTGATGGCTTTTTTGTGTGCGATTATTTCCTTCTGATACATCATTTTTCTCACTCCTCTTCTTTTCACTATTAGTTTACAAAGATCATAGAGAGAAATAATTGACAGCTATCAAGAAAACAAAAAAATCGACCGCAATAACCTACGATCGATCTTGTAAAATTAAATTAAGCTAAAACACAACGGAGCCAGTTCTTCCAAAGCTTGAGTTGTCGTTTCATCGACATTTGGGATAACGGCTGTTTTAAAGAACAATTTCCCCAGTTGGAAGCTGCGCTCCGGCTGTGTATTGTCAGATAAAAACACTGACAATGGCAAGGCGATTATTCATTAATGGCTTCGATACCCTGCTGCTTCATTTTTTCAACATGCTCCAACATGGTTTGCAGCTGCTCCTCAGAGTGTCCGGTCCATTCTCTCACCTCACCAACAACCTTTATAGGCTGACGCGTGCGATACGAGCGGGTGGGATTTCCGGGAAATTTTTTATCCGTTACATTAGGATCGTCCTCAAAGTCTCCTGTCGTCTCCACTTGATAAATCCGTTGTGGAGAATCTCCTAACGCCAGTTCAGCACCCCAGATTGCCGCATCCATCGTTGCTGAAAAATAAACAAAATTCGCTTTAGCTTGTTTGCCATAGTTTGATTTTTTTCCAGCCTCTAGTAAGTCTCCAACCTGTAAATCAGCTTTTGTTCCATGATAAAACGGGCCTTTATCTAATCTAGCTTCCATCGAATCACTCCATCATCTTTTTTCTGTAACCGAGCAGTATAGCAAGAAAAGGCTAGAGTGTAAACTTATTCAGTCGGCTTTACTTCCGATAGCTGTTCGGCAAATTGCCACGTCTCGCCATTATCAGAAGAACGATACAGGCAAGCAAACATTTTCCCCTGATCGATCCCCGCCATTTTCAATAAATAAAATTTCGTTTCTAGTTGATTGGTACTGACCTGTGTCACCTCGTTGGGCGTTTGGAAAAGATCCAATCCACCGGTCTGATAATCCGCGGGAATTGTCACGACTGCTTCTTTGAAGGAACTGCCGCTATTATTAGTGTAGTATAGGTTCTCCCGAGTAGAAACAAAGCCCAGCGTCGGATTGACAAAGCTAACATTTTGAACCGGTTGATTAATGGTTGTCCCATTGCTTCTAGACCACGTTTTGCCAAAATCATTCGTTTGGAAGATTTCTAATCCTTCCGAAGATACCTCTGGTGAAGCATTGGAATAAACCAGTACACCGCTGCCATCAGCGAAAAACTGCGCCTTGCGATAACGAATCCTCTGAGCATTCTCTGAGACGAGAGATTTTTGCCATGTCTTCCCTTGATCGTGGGAAAATAAGAAAGACAACTCCTTTTCGTTATCGGAATAAATAAACCAAGAAAAATCTGGCGCAATATTATAGGTTTTATCCATCCAATAGCCCAGCGGAATCTCGCCGCTAGTTAACAAATAGCTGCCAGAGCGCATCCATTCTGGTTTCAATGGTACAAATGACCAAGCACTTCCGCTATCGGTCGTCATATATAGCTCATGGGTTTCATTATTCAAATCCAATTGATTGGCCTGATTCGTCCGTTTTTCTGGTGCCGTTCCCTGCTGGACTATCAAATCATCGCTCGAAAGTGGTGCAGCTTCGCTTGATGCTGTGGACTTCGCTGGTTCTGAATGACCACCATAAAGATTTTGATGACGATTCAGTCCATCATACTTAAATACCCCGGCTGCTCCTAGAAAAAGCAGGCTGATCATCAGAAGCACCCATTTCTGATTTACTTCCTGTGCTTTTGGAAAGGTCATTGGCAGTCGCTCGGGTTCTTCATTGACCACAAATAATTGAACGGTAGAAAAACCCAAAAACTCTTGATAATTGCCTAAATAGATCGTCGCGCCGTCGAAGGTCGTCGTTAATTCAATACATTCTATTTTTAATAGACGAATCACGGGCTTTCGCTTTTCTTCCGCTAAATAATAGGCCTCCTGATCTTGATAGACGACCGGGTATTTCGCAGCTTTTTTCACCTGTCGTTCCAAAAATCGTTGGAACGAACGGCGCAGCTCGATTCCTTGAATCACGTTTACAATGAAAAAGAGCACCACTGCGAGCACACTAAGCAGTCCCAGCACGAGGGAAAAATGATAAAATCCCCGTAACCAATAGCCGCTGTCGATCGAGCGTACACGCATTTCTAACTGCTGATAGACAAAACTGCCGATTCCAAAAAAGAGCACACTTGCGCTTATTAAAAATAAAAAGGCAGACACCAGATTTTTTTGGCGATTCCTTCTTGCTCGATTGTATATCGGCTCCGCTGCAGAAAGCAATTCAATAATCAATAACTCCTGATCCATAATCTCTCCTATCAGTAAATTCTTTCATTTATTATCCGCCAAAAATCAACATATGGACAGCTTCTTTCAACGAATTTAAAAAAAGCCCTAGAGATTTCTCTCTAAGACTTCTTCAAACTCCCAGTAACCTCATGCATTCCCTTACGGATGTAAGTGAAGCCTGAGTAAAGCACTACTGCGATCACGACCCAGGTCAATACATTCATATTTAAGCCCGTAACAAAACGCGTAGCAACAATCACTCCGATGATTCCGCCGATCGTAATGCCAAGGCTGACCTTACGTGAGTAATCACCTGATTTAATAAAGTTTGTTCCGGCAACTGGCATCAAACCAGCACAAGAGGCCATCATGATAGGAAAAGCAACTAATGGACTCAAGCCCAGCATATAAACCATCGCCATACATGGTGCGTATAAGCCAACACCAATTGTCATTAACGCACCTAAAATGAAGTTACCGACAATACCGATGATTAATTTAATCCCAGTCAAGCTGGTCAAATGATTGCCTGTTCCTAATAAATCAAGTAGACCTAATTGCTTCAAAGCCATCAAGGCCGCAGTGATAATCAAGGCAATCCCCACATAAAACTGCACTTTTTTTTCAGGCAGCTTGCTGACGGTTTTTGAACCAACATACGAACCCACAATTGCCGCGAGAACTAATGAAAATAAGGTCAACGGTGCTACTTTGACAACTGTAATAAAAATAAATGCTTCAATAATGACTGGAACTGTGTGAGAAACGTTCAATGTTCCTGGCAATTGACGGTCATTGTCTAATTGCTTCGTCGTTTCCAACAGCATCGTCGTTGGCGCGAAGCTTCCGATCCCTAACGTATCCATCGCGTCAGTAATAAAACCAATCACACCAGAAACAAGGAAGTTTCCGCCGCCCCAGTTGCCACGTTCAGCAATCAAATCGCGAACAAAATAAAAAAGATAATAAACCAATAGGACGCCTAACAGTCCCAACAAAATTTGTACCATAATACTCTCCTTTAAATAAAATAATCAATGAAAGCTCTTTTTCCTCTTAAGATAATACAACAATTCACAAGAATTTTGACTTAAATCAAGTAATAGTTTGATGATATTCGTCAAATAAAGCAGCTAGGTTTCAATGAGTTTTAATAACGGATTGCTATCTTATAGCTGCGTTATGATTTCAAAAAAAATAACCCTCAATTACTTGAAGGTTATTCACTCAATACAAAATAATTATTTTCAGGATCGGAGAAATTGAATAGACGCTTTCCGCCTTGCTCCATCATAGGATTTACATTCGGACTAAGTTTTTGCAACCGCTCATGATAGCTGTCTAAATCTGTTACCTTTAGCATCAATGAAGGAAAGTTATCGACTACCTCCGGTGACACCTCTTCAATAAAGCGGCGATCAAATAGAACCAGCTGGACCGCTTCAAATAATTCTACCTTTACCTGTAGAGAGTCGTCCGGCATCGTTTGCTGCGAAACAATTTTCCCATCTAATCCTTCCTGCCAAAAAGCCGCGGCTCCCGCGACATCATTGACATACAACATGATCTCGATTGCCTTAAGCATTTTTCTCCACCACTTCCTTGAGACGAAAACGAACCATCTCTGTAATCAAATCCCGTGGCAGCTCTTTCGTATAGGGAATCTGTAAAGCTCCTTTTGAGGTTTTATAGTCCTTCAGCTGTTCCTCAAAAGCTGTCATCGCGCTAGGTGTCGGGTAAAAACCTAAATGCTTCTTCATGGCTCCAAAGTGAACCAAATTTTCCGTTAAGTAAAACGTCGGCATCCCGTAAGAGATTTTTTCAGTTGCTTCTGACGGAACCATTTCCTTGATAAGTTGGTAAATTTCTTTCAGCATTGGTTGCTGAGCTTTTTCAGCATCATGGATATATTCTTCAATCGGTGACATCGCTTCACGCCCTTTTTTCTTTTTAGTCTAGCGGAAATCATTGAAAAGGTATACAAACTTGCTTTACTCGTCCTTCAATAAATCGCCTAAAGAAAAGCCGTCGAAGGTCTCGCCATCATAGTATTTCAATAACTGCTCCGGTGTTAATAAGGAAGAAGTCATTTCTTCCTCTTTATCTTCAGCCTGGTTCAAGACCGCATATTCCTGATATTGTTCTGCTAACTGGCGGTACATCGCCTTTTTCGAAGGTCCTTCCCCGGTAATAAAAGGCAGTTCCTTGATATGTCCGCGATAAAGCGGCAGATTCTCTACCCATTCAATCGGCTGCTCCACAACGGTCAAATGAACGTCGTCAAAAATTTCTTCATACATTAGTTTTCTTCCTTTCGCATTTTTCTGTACTGACGCGGTGTGACGCCTTCAACCTGCTTAAAGCGTTTATAGAAAAAAGCTTTATCCTTGTAGCCTAAGCGCTCTACGATCGCTTGAATGGTCAAATCTGTTTGTTCTAAATAGCTTTTACAGCGATCGATTCTTCTAAACAAAACAAGCTCAGTAAACGTGTGCCCCGTCTTTTCCTTCAACAGACTCGATAAATAATTCGGATGAAAGTGAAATTTTTGAGCAACCTCTTCTAAGGTGACTTGTTCTAAACGAGCATCGACATAGGTTAAAATTTCCTCTGTTAATTGTCCATTCGATACAAAATTGTCCTTTGCGATCAGCCGTTCGGGTGCTGCCTGGCTAATTTCCACGATCAAAAGAACAAACGCGGATTTGGTCACTTTATTGTTAAAGTAGGCCATCTTCACCACTTGCTTCAAAAGTAACAGCGCGTAAAAATGCACATCCGTTACCTTCGCAAAGTCATAAATCAAAAAACGCGGAACATCGCTCAACTCAACACTCAAAGCTTCAACAAAAAAACGATAAAGCAGCGGCTCTTCAAAAAACTGTCCTAAAAGCGATTCCGTAAAGTAGCCTGCTTTAAAATAAAATGCAATGATTTCCGTCTCCAGATTGCCCTGATAAAACAGGGTCGTAGCTCCATTGGCGATGATCAATCCTCCAGTCTTCAACGCCTTTTCTGAACCATCAATCCTGACAGACACAGCTCCATTCATCACGTACAATATACGTATGAAACCAGTAGGAATCTCGATCCGCTCCTTTGTCTCCTTTGTTACAAAGGCCGCGATTTCCCGCTGCGAATTATCAGCAAAGCGTTGAACTTCATCACTCATTTGACCATCCTCAACTAAGTAACAATCCAATGTTTTCAGAAATTGATAGAAGCTGGCATACTGCGCCTTCGTAACATCCATTTTATCCCACCTTAGAATCAAACACTTTCTTCTTTATCTACACTATTTTAAATAAGGCTCAATAAGCATATAATTTCTTTATTGATTGTACCATGTTTAGGTATTTTAAACATTTGATTCAAACACTTTCCGCTGTTAGACGGATTAAAAACAAGGAGGATGTACAATGAAAATTGGTTTTATCGGTGCCGGCAATATGGCATCTGCAATTGTTGAAGGAATGGTCCAAAAAGGCTTTAGCAAACCAGAAAACATTTACTTATATGATATCGCAACAGAGAAAGTTCAAGCATTCGCCGAAAAAATCGGCACTCATGCACTTAGTGATCCGCAAGAAGTTATCAAAACAGTCGACACCTTAATTTTAGCGGTCAAACCAAATGTTATTAAGGGAGTCTTATTAGAGGCAAAAGACGCAATCCTGCAAAATGATCCATTGATCGTCTCTATTGCTGCTGGAACAAGTACCGAAGCGATTTATGAGGTATTTGAAACGGATCAACCGATTCGAATTGTACGTGTCATGCCGAATATGAATGCGATGGTCGGTGAAGGCGCAGCGGCTGTTTGCGGAAATCCAAGTGCCACAAAAGAAGACGTCGCAACGATCATTGACCTATTTAATGCAGTCGGCAAAGCATGGCCGTTAGAAGAAAAATATTTTTCCATCTTTACAGCCATCGCTGGCAGTTCACCAGCTTACACCTTCCTATTTATTGATTCGATTGCTCGTGCAGCAGTGAAAAATGGCTTGCCAAAAAATATCGCGTTAGAAATGGCAACCCAAGCAGTTCTAGGCAGCGCCGAAACCTTGGCCTACAGTAAAGAAAATCCATGGGAGCTGATCGATCGCGTAAGCTCGCCAGGCGGAACAACCGTCGCTGGAATCGTTGAACTAGAAGACAACGCCTTTATCTCAACAATGATTAAGGGAATCGATGCTACGATTCGTAAAGATGAAGAATTAGGAAAGAAGTAAACTAAAAACAGGTGTCTCTCTCAAAAACTTGAGAAAGACACCTGTTTTGTTTATCCTCTGAGGAATCACCTTTTTTACATATGAATCGGCATTCCCAGCCCGACTTCGCAGGCGTCCATCACCATTTCAGATAGTGTCGGATGCCCATGAATCGTCAGTGAAATATCTTCCAAGGTTAAATAAGATTCAATCGCTAAGGTGATCTCAGCCACTAGATCACTGGCATTGACACCGACGATCTGAGCACCTAAAATTAATTCTGTTTCGGCTTCAAAGACCAAGCGGACAAAGCCTTCCGTCGCATTCAGCGACAGCGCCCGGCCATTTGCCTGCATCGGGAAACTCGCTGTCTTGGCTTTGATTCCTTCCGCTTTTGCTTCAGCTAACGTGTATCCCACCGTCGCTACTTCAGGATCAGTGAAGCAGATCGCTGGAATCGCGCGATAATCTTTGGCGACATTTTTCCCGCCAATTACTTCTGCCGCAACCTTTGCTTCATAACTGGCTTTATGGGCAAGCGCTAAACCCTCAACAATATCTCCGATGGCAAAAATATTTTTTTGCGACGTTCGATATTTTTCATCCACCTTGACCAGATTTCTTTCCGTCAACTTGACTCCGGCCTTTTCCAAACCCAAGTTCTCGGTATTCGGTCTGCGGCCAACTGTTACCATCACGTAGTCTGCTTCGATCGTTTGTGTTTTGCCTTTGACTTCAAACTCAACTGCCACACCATTTGCCGTTTCAACAGCTTTTTTGGCTTTCGCATTTGTACAGACTTCTACGCCATTTTGTTTGAAACGCTTCGCCACTAACTCAGAAATATCACTTTCAAAATTCGGTACAATATTCGGACTGCCTTCAATGATCGTGACTTCCGAGCCCAGATTGCGATAGGCGCCGCCAAGCTCCGATCCGACGATCCCGCCGCCGATAATGATCAGTTTCTTCGGAATCTCTTTTAGGTTCAATCCGCCAGTGGAATCCAGCACCCGACCGGCAAACGTAAAGCCGGGAATTTCGATTGGACGACTACCAGTTGCCACGATGGCGTGTTTGAATTCCAGTTTTTCTTCACCATTTTTCGTTGTGATCGTCATGCTCTGCGGTCCGGTAAACTTGGCCCGACCCATGATCACATCGGCACCATTTTTCTTTAAGAGCATACCAACGCCAGAGGTCAGTGTTTTCACGACCTGCTGATCCTTCCACTGCTGCGTCTTCGTAAAGTCCAGCTGCGCTTCCTTGACACTCAAGCCTAGAAAATCAGAATGCTGCGCTTCCTGATAGCGATGGCCTGCGGTGATCAATGCTTTGGATGGTATACATCCGACATTCAAACACACACCGCCAATATGCTCTGCTTCTACTACCGTCACCTTTTGTCCTAATTGCGCTGCACGAATGGCTGCGACATAACCGCCAGGCCCGGCGCCAATTACGACTGTATCTGTCTTTTTCGTCATAGTCAGCCCCCTCTACAGCAACAAGCTCATTGGATTTTCCAACAGGTCAACGATCATACTTAAGAATGCTGCAGCAGGAGCGCCATCAGCTACTCGATGATCAAAGGATAAGCATAAATTCAAAGCCGTGACTGTCGCAACTGACGGTCCTTCTGACGTATTTTTAACGATCAGTTTATCGTAGCTTCCGCCAACACCTAAAATCGCCACTTCTGGCAAGTTGATGATTGGGTTAAAGGTTTGCACCTTACTGCGGCCTAACGAACTGATCGTAAAGGTCCCACCGCTCATTTCCGCTGGCATCAATTGTCCTTCACGAGCTTTCTTCGTTACAGCCTTGACCGCTGCCGTCAGATCGCTCAAGCCCATTTGACTGGCTTGCTCTACGACCGGCACTACTAATCCTGCGTCCACAGCCACTGCAACGCCCAGATTGACCTGATCAAATTGTTTGATCCCGTCCTCATAGGCATGAGCATTGAATTCAGGATATGCTTTCAATGCGACCATCGCCGCTTTTGCGATGATCTCTAAGAAGGATAGTCGTTGATCGGTACGTTCTTCTACCATTGGCAATAATTGCTTCCGTAGTTCGATTACTTTAGTCAAATCAACTTCGGCGTTCATCGTGACATGCGGGATCGTCTGCTTGCTCTCTGACATCTTGTCTGCAATGGCTTTACGCATCCCGCTCCAAGGAATCAATTCCCCTTCTGTCACTGCTGCTTTTGGTGTTGCAGCTGTCGTTGGTTCTTGATATTCCTTCACGTCCATTGCTTGAATTCGGCCTTTCGGACCAGACCCCTGAACCTTTTTCAAATCAATGCCCTTTTCTCTGGCAATCCGACGCGCTGCCGGTGTTGCCCGAACCTTAGTCGTTGCAACGACTGTTTCATTTACTGGTTCTGCCACCGCTTCGACAGCCTTTTCAGGTTCTTCAACTGCCGCTTCAGCTTCACCGCTGGGCATTTCTGCGGGAACGTCTTCCCCGGCTTCACCGATGTAGGCGATCACGGAGTTCACTGGTGCGCTCTCCCCGTCGCCGATATATTTTTTGAGTAAAATTCCTTCATCATAGGCTTCCACTTCGATCGCGATTTTATCGGTCATCACTTCAAAAATCGCTTCCCCGATCTCCACGGAATCGCCTTCATTTTTCAGCCACGTCGTGATCGTTCCGACATCCATCGTGGAACTTAACTTCGGCATCAATACTTCATTCGCCATTTTTTCGCCCCCCTATGCCATTAATCCACGACAAGCGTCAACAATATCTTCTACTTGCGGTACTGCTTTTTTCTCAAGCTCTGGATGATACGGCATCGGAATTTCTTTGCCGGCTAAACGAATGATCGGCGCATCTAAGAAATCAAAACACTCTTCTTCTGCGATTACACTGGCTAATTCCGCACTGAACCCACTGCGCTTCACTGCTTCCGTCACCACGACCGCTTTCCCAGTTTTAACTACAGAGTCAATGATCGTTTGCTTATCTAACGGCACCAAGGTCCGTGGATCAACGACTTCGATTTGAATGCCTTCTTCTGCTAAAATATCGGCAGCTTCCAAGGCTTTATGCACCATGATGCCTGTTGCCACAACGGAAATATCGGAGCCTTCACGTTTAATGTCCGCTACACCGATTGGAATCGTGTATTTGCCTTCCGGTACATCAGAACTCGTTCGGTAGCACAGCTTATGTTCATAGAACATCACCGGATTATTGTCTTCGATCGCCGCATGCAATAAACCCTTCGCGTCATAGGCAGTCGCTGGTTGAATGACCTTTAACCCCGGTACATGCGCTGTCCAGTTTTCCAAGCTTTGCGAGTGCTGCGCGGCCGCACCTGTTCCTGAACCGCCAGGCGTACGCATCACTAGTGGAATCCGAGCTTTTCCGCCATACATGTAACGAATCTTTGCCGCCTGATTAACGATCTGATCCAAGGCGATCGTAATAAAATCTGAAAACTGAATCTCAAAAATCGGACGCATCCCTGTCATCGCTGAACCAACGGCCGCACCTGCGATCACTGATTCAGAGATTGGTGTCGAACGTACCCGTTCCTCACCAAATTCTTCCACCATGCCGCGGCTCACACCGAAAGCGCCACCATAAACGCCGATGTCTTCGCCTAACATGAAAATATCTTGATCTTCCCGCATCGCTTCAGACATTGCTTCTCTGACTGCTTCCGCGTAAGTGATTTCTCTCATCTTTTGCTCCTCCTATTTCCTCTAGTCTGAGTATACGTCTTCGTACATGCTTTCGATCGCCGGCATTGGGCTTTCTTCTGCAAAGGTTACAGCATCTTCAATCGCTTGCTTCGCTGCTAAACGAATTTCTTCTGCTTCTTCCTCAGTAAAAATCCCCGCCGCCACAAATTTCTCACGCGCCAATTTGATCGGATCGCGGTTCTTGCGCCAGTCCTCTTCCTCTTCCTTCGTGCGGTATTTCTTAGCATCCGATTTCGAATGGCCCTTCCAGCGATAGGTCATGGCTTCGATCAAGGTCGGTCCTTCGCCGCGTCGCGCTTTTTCAACCGCATCATAGGTGGTATTGATCACTTCGATAACATCATTTCCTTCTATTGTAATACCTTCGATGCCATAAGCCTTTGCCCGTTCAGATAGACGATCGACATTCATCATGGTTTTGAAAGGACCGCTCATTCCGTATTGATTATTTTCAATAAAGAAGACTACGGGAAGATCCCAGATTGAAGCCAAGTTCAATGATTCATGGAAGCTACCTTCATTGGTCGAACCATCCCCTGCATAAGCCAAAGCAACCGTATCGTTCTTTTTCAATTTTGACGTTAACGCGGCACCCGTCGCAATCGGAAAGCCGCCGCCAACGATACCATTCGCGCCTAGATTCCCTGTATCCAAATCGGCGATATGCATCGAGCCGCCTTTCCCGTTATTGGTTCCCGTGGTCCGGCCAAATAGCTCCGCCATCATTTCATTGATATTCGTTCCTTTTGCGATCGTTTGTCCATGTCCCCGGTGAGTAGCGGTGATCCAGTCTGTTTTTCGCAAAACTGCTCCGCTGCCTGCCGCTGTCGCTTCTTGACCCACCGCCAAGTGAGTCGTCCCATGGATCAAGCCTTTTGCAAAAAGCTGATCGACTTTCTCATCAAAGAAACGAATTTCCCACATTCTGCGATAAAGCTCTACCAAGTTTTCATCCGTCAAACCTGCTCGATTTGGAATCGAGATGTTTTTCGTTGCTGCCATCATTTATGCGCCTCCATTTTTTATTTATCTTCATCTAGTAACGTTTTCGCTGTCTCTTCATCGGTGATCAACACATTGACCAGCTTCCCTTTTAACGCCGCTCGAATCCCGCTGACCTTTTCCTTGCCGCCAGATACACCGATCCGTTTTGGAATCTGCTTCAATTCCGCCAAACTAATCGCCAATACGCGATCATTCCACGTACAATCCGCTAACTGCCCCTCCTCATCAATAAAGTTGTAACAAATATCTCCCGAGACATTGCCGGCAGATAATTCCTTTCTTAAGGGCACCTCTTCATTCGGCAAATACGCTTTGGTCATCGTGGAATAGGCTGGCAAACCGCCGATCCCAACTAAGGCGATATCTGCTTTTTTCCCTTTATCAAAGACATTTTTGATAAAGGACTGTGCCATGAATACCTTTTTCGCTTCGGCTGAATCCACCGTGATCGGCGCATGCAGCTCCAATACCGATCCGCCGCTCTTGCGGGCAAATATCTCGCAAACTACGTTGGCCTGTAGCGCCGTATGTTCTTGACCTAAGCCGCCAACCAACGGAATAAAGCGAATGTTTTCCATTTGATTTTTCGGCAAGAAATTTTGTGCCGCCTCATGAACGACCATCCCAGCAGAAACACCGATCGTTTCCTCTCCTTTTAAAATGCGAGAGAGATATTTTCCAGCCGCGATGCCGATTCGTTTATTCAACATTTCAGCAGCCGCCGGGGCGATACAAATCACCTCAGTCAGCCCAAATTTCTCAACCAGCTTCTCCTCTAACAAACGATAAGGATGAACCAGATCATCATGTATAATAATTTCTACCAATCCTAAGGAACGCGCCTTCGCTAAATACTTAGAGACTAGTGAGCGACTAATATTGAATTTTTTTGCTACCTCTGATTGCTTGGCTCCTTCTTCGTAGTACATCGAAGCGATCTCCGTCAGTAATCGTGCATCGTCGGAATAACTCATCTTTTATTCCCTCCTAAGGCGAATCTTTCTTATTTACGTCTAGCTATTACCATATGTTCTTCTATTTAACATATGTCACACTGTCATCATAAGAGCCTTTACTTCGAGAGTCAACGCTTTCAACAAATGTTTTTGTTCACAAGCTCATCTTTACAAAATGTTCCAACGACGCGTTTTTCGTAACAAATGTTACGAAGCTTCACAAACTCCTGCTCAGCAAGCTTTAGCTACCGGCAGATAAAAAAATTCATAGTGAAAACCATAAATTATTGGATTACTGCAGACCAATAAGGAGGATTTTCACTATGACTTATTTCTAATACACACTAAGAACCGAATGACACTTTGGGCATCAACATTCACTCGCTAAGAAGCTAGTCGCTGTAAGCATCCGCCTTTACTTCTTCTGGAAGTCCTAGCTCTCCTTCTCATCCTTATCATAATAAATCCTTGTCCCGGTTTAAAGACAACCTTTTTTCATCATTAATCATGAAAGAGCGAACGCAGCGCAGCGACTCCTTTTTTGTTAAGAACCCAAAAATGACACTTCTTAAATTTTTTCAAGTAATTGTTGGCAACAGGCATCCATATTAAATTTTGTGATGAAGGGCGTCCCATCAATAATCGGAATAGCCGTGGTAAATTGCGGCTGACCGATCGCTACGATGGCGGAAATTTCTTCTGTTACTTCCGTTACATCATAGATACTCTTTCCTTCAACACTCACTGCGACTCCCTGGTCCTTCATAAAGGACTCAATATAATTGACTGCAAAGTTTCGTTTATTTTCTGAAGTACCTGTTACAACTAAAATGTTTTTCATATGCTCTCCTTAATAGGTCCGACCGCCGTCTGCCAAAATAATCTGTCCATGAATATACGAACTCTCAGGGCTTGCCAAAAACAGTGCCAAATTGGCGATATCTTCTGGCTGACCGATACGTTGAATCGGAATCTTTTTCAGCAATTCCTCGCGACTCGCCTCATCGGGATAAAGCGTATCTAAAATATCCGTCTGAATCACTCGCGGCGCAATGGCATTTACATTAATCCCCCTCGGCCCAAACTCCTTCGAAGCGGCTCGCATCAAGCCATGCTGTCCCGCTTTCGACGACGCATAGTGCATCCCACCACCCGTCCCAGTGATCGCTGAACCGGAGGTAATAAAGATGATCTTCCCTTGATTGTCTGAGAACTGTTCATAAAAGGCCTTCAGCGTATAGAAGGAACCATCTAGATTGATACGCAATACCCGCTGCCACTCCTCGATCGAAATTTCCTTTATCGAATGCAGATAACTGATTCCCGCATTGATCACTAAAACATCGATCCGCTGAAAGTGCGCCCAGGCCTGCTCACTCGCTGCCTGTAATGAATCTGGGTCCGCAACATCGGTTTTAATGAAGAGTGATTCGGTAAAGGCTTGAGAAAATTCAGCAGCGGTTTGTTCTCCGCTGACCTGGTCAAAGTCCAAGATCACTGTATAGGCCCCAGCTTCGGCAAATTTTTTCGCAATGGCTTTGCCAATTCCCTTAGCTGCTCCCGTGACTACCGCAACTTTCCCTTTCATAGGACTACCCCTTTTTCATTTTTAATGACTGGTTTTCTTTGCAGAAGTATCCCTCTAATTGCCGGATAGGATTCTGCTAGTCCTCAGCTTAAAATATCGACAATTTTTTGCACATCTGCTTCGATCCCCACACCTGTTAAAAAGGATAAGGCACGAATTACAGGAATATCGTCACTTTCATAGGCCGTTGTGGTTACGACTAAATCAGCCCCATGGATTTTTGATGGCAGCTCAGCTACTTTACATTGCTCTACCGTTGCGGGGATATTGTTTTTTTCCAGCTCTTCTTTAACTCGCATGCATACGACCGTTGATGTGGCAACACCCGTTCCACAAGCGATTAGGATATGTTTTTTATTCATTCATCTCGGCTCCTTTAACTGTATTGTCTGGATCATCTTTTCCTGTTGGGATTCCATATTGCTTTTTGATGTCGTTCCGAGTCCAAAACCATAGCGCACCGTACATTACTAGGGCGATGGCTCCTGCCATAAAGGCCGGTAGATTTGATGGATCAATCAATTTCAGCATGATCCATAAGGTAATGTGGGAGCTCATGTCGATTCCTGAGATCATGGTCGCTCCTTCTGGGAAGGCAAAACCTACCGCGTGTGCCATGGTCGTGGTCAACGCGCCTAAATTCGTCGCGATGAACAAGACGATACAAACCGATGCGATCGAATTCAACAATCCTCTGAAAATATTGCCCTTTGAAGCCGCCACAGACCAAATCACGGTAAACGGCAACACCGCCAAATCAGCAAATGGCAATAGTCGGTTGAACGGTAGAACCGCCGCCAATAAAATTGTGATTGGTACCATTAATAATGCCACCGTAATAATCGCCGGATGAGCCGTCACAACTGCCGCATCTAACCCGATATAAACCTCTTTTCCTGGGAACCGTTTTTGGATAAAGGTTTTTGCACCTTCCGCGATCGGTGCCAGACCTTCCATTAAGAGCGCCACCATTCTCGGCATCAAAATCATTACCGCGGAAGTTTGCACCCCTAGTTGGATAATCTCTTGAGAAGAGTAGCCTGCCAGCAAGCCCATCCCAACCCCTAGTACCAGACCAATCATCATCGGTTCGCCAAAAATTCCTAAACGTTCCTTTAGATTTTTTGCGTTGATATCAATTTTGTTGATGCCTGGGACTTTATCCCAAACACGATTCAGCGCGTATGTCAGCGGCGCAAAATTAACCGTTTCTCCATGGGGCAGCGAAATTCCCGGTAATCCGAAGAAGTGCTCCACCGCTGGGGCTGTCCAATCGGCTAGTTTGAAAATAATAAAGGTATTAATCAAGGAACAAACGATCGCGATCCAAATCGAGTTTGTCGCATAATAGATCATTGCCCCCGGAAAAATTAAGTGCCAATAATTCCATAGATCCACGTCCATTGTTTTAGTCAGATTGAAACGCAGCAGAATAATATTAAAAATAAAGATAACTGGAATCAAAATCACCGCAATCGGTGTGGCAAAGGTGATCGCTGCGCCAATCGGCCACCCAACATCTAAAATATCCAATTGCAGACCCAAACGTTCAATCATCGCCTGAGAGGATTTCCCGATGGAATCTGACAGCAAACCAATGACGAGATTTAAGCCGGTAAAACCAATCCCAACCGTCAAACCTGCTCGAAAAGACTTACTTAGCTTTTGCCCTAAGATCACACCGAAAATGGTCAGGATGATCGGCAGCATCGCTGCCGCCCCAAGATCCAAGATATAGTTGACTCCCGCTTTAAGCATATCTAACATTTTTTCTCCTCCTTGTTCTTATCACTGAATCGTCTTCAATAATTGCTCCACCTCAACAACCTGCTCTTTTGCCTTAAGTAACTGTAAATTTTGCTCGTCCTGACATAACATCATTAGCTTTTGCAGCATGACCAATTGGTCCTCTGGCTGTTTGATAGCCAGCATAAAAATCAATTCAACCTCCAAAAAAACATCCTTGCTAGCCATCATTTCAAAGGTCACCGGCTTTTCTAATACTCCCACTAAAAAACCTGCTTTTTTAACATGGATCGAATCCGTATGAGGGATTGCGACACTGATCCCTTTTGTTGGTAGTCCAGTAGGAAAAACACGTTCCCGTTCGATGACGGCTTTTTGATAGCTCTCATGAACGAAGCCCGCTTCAATCAAGACCTCACTCATTTTAGCCAGCAGCGCCTCTTGCTCCTCCTCATCGAAGGAGTAGTATAAAAAATTTTGGTTTTCTTTTCTTAGTAGTTTATTCATAAGGAAACCCCATCACTTTATCTTCTAATTTTCTTAACTGGTTCATGACCGCTTCTTCTGATTGACACTGATCCATCACGGATAAGAAATCTTCCGTTGCTAAAATTTCCGTGAAATAGTACAAACAAGTGCCAATCGAGACACCCTCCGGTAAAGAAAAGGCAATCACATATTTTACCGGATCATTTTTCTGATGATTAAAGGAAACGGGCTCTGCCAACCGAACAAAACTAGCTCCGATTTTCTTTGCCCCATGTGAAAATTCCGCATGGGGAATCGCCACTCCTGGTGAAATCACGATATAAGAATCGTATTCCACGACCATTTGGATCATTGCATCAATATATTCTTGAGTGATTAGTTTGTTCTTTAACAGTGGTTCACCTGCTTTTTTTACTGCCGACTGCCACGAACTGCACGGCTGATCCAATGTAATGCGATCAAGCGTTAAAATCGATGTTAATCGGGTGATTTCTTGTGTCTCCGTGGATAGACGTTCGTTCAGTTGATTAAAGGACTCAAGATCACCTAGAAAGTTTTGATATTCTCCTGCGTCTAGATATTTCTGAATGATCGGCAAGAAATCTTCGATCATTGATTCTTCCTTCGTAAGTAAATATTCTTGATCAATAAAATGACGCGGTTTGATTTTGTATAAAACCTTTTGAATGCGAATAATATCCTGTTCTGTCAGAATCGGATTCACGAGAACAACCGGTGATTGATCAAATTGCAGCGGAACCGTCGTCACGATCAGATCCTGATCTTCTGGCTGAATCTTTTGCAGCACATGCGAGGAATCCACAGATACCACCTCAATTTGAGGAAACGCCGATAATAATTTCACTTTGATCAATTGAGCAGTACCGCTGCCAGAGTTGCATACAATGCGTAGTCGAATCTGTCCTTTCGATTGTGTATGATTGCTGTTTTCTACAATCGCCATCACATACATAACGATAAAAGAGAGTTCATTTTGTTGAATCTCAACCTCTAAATACTCCTCGATCTTCTGCAAATTACGTTTGACGATTTCGAACATCTCAGGATACGATTGATAAATCTCATCAAACAGCACATTGACAACGCTATCATTTAGCGAAAGACGGTAGATGAGAAGCTTCAAATGATTTTCCAACAGATCAAATAAATCACTGTTCAAGTAATACTTGATATCCATTTCTCTAGCCAAATTGAAAATAAACTCATTGATCAAAATTTGAATCTCGATAGAATCAATCTTGCGTCCATTGTTTTTAATGTAGCTTTTCCTGCGCAGCACCGAGATCAAATAATCCAATTCCCCGGTAGTTGTTGTGATAGCAAAGCGTTCCTCTATTTTTTTTAGAATTGTTTGAGCAAAGCTGGATTTTGAGCTTTCTCGAATGTCCTCCAGAATATCAGAGGCTTCAATAAATCGATTAACCTTAATGCGCTCAATCATGATAATCAAATAGCAAATCACTTCTTGGTAAGAAAAATCAGATAATTGGAGCTGCTCCTCTTTTTCCGCCTCCATTAACAGCTGACTAACTTCCTGATAACGCGTGTCGGGATCAATGATTTCTAACAGAAGATTTTGAAAAATATTATTCTCCCAACCCATGGCGTAATCATAGCCATAATCGAACAAACCATTAAAGATCACTAGCTTGGTCATTGCCGAGCGAATATCGATCTCATCACCCACCACTTTATAACCCTTTCCAATATGGGAAAGCAAAACCAAATTATTCTTAACAAACCATTTTTTCAACGCTTCGATATCGCTAACAAGGGTATTACGACTAACTAAGAGGTATTCAGAAAGATAGTAGGTTGTCACATAATCGTGACTGGTGACCAGAAGCAATGCTAGAATCGTTCGTCTTTCATCGAGAGTTAAATGATAGTGTTGGAAAGACGCATAGGTTTTGAATAATTCCTTTAGATTAACCTCCTTCGGTATTTGTAAAAAACCATCCTCCAAATAAATTGCTCTATTTCCATTATTGCTTTCCAGTTGAAAGTTGATCTCTTTAATATCATTGCGAATCGTTTGTTCAGAAACGTTAAACAATTTGGCATAGTTTGCCAATGAATCTTCCTTTTCGTGCAAAATATCCAATAAAATTTTATTGATTCTTCTGTTCATCACTATCACCTCTACACTTTTAATTGTATCTGCCTCCTATTATTTCACAAGACCAATCCTTTTTGTTCGTTTCTCAAAAGAATTGTGATAGATGGCTACTAAACATCTATGATAGTCTTGGCATACAGAGAACAAAAACTTTTTTAATAACAATTTCAACAAGAGAAACAATCAAGGAGGATGTTAAAGTGAAAGCATTGAGAAAACTATCAGCTGGTTATGGACACGTAGAATTATGTGATATAGACGCACCTTCTCTTAAATGTGACGAAATTATAATTAAAGTAGTCTATAGTGGTATTTGTGGATCAGACATTCATGCCTTGAAAGGAGAATATAACAAAAAAATACCATTAACCCTTGGTCACGAGTTCATTGGTATAGTCGATAAAAAAGGGGATAAAGTAACGGATTTCTCTATCGGTGATCGAGTAGTTAGTGAGACTACCTACGAAGTTTGTGAAATTTGCCCGTATTGTTTAAAGGAAGAATACAATCTTTGCAGCCACCGCAAAGGACTTGGAACACAAGTAGATGGAAGCTTCGCAACATTTGTTTCAGCAAAAGCCGACCGCTGTCATCACCTGCCTGACTCACTGCCGAATGAAGTCGCTGCACTATTGGAGCCGCTGGCTTGCTGCATCCATGCCGTAATGGAAAAAACAACTATCAAAGCACAGGAGAAAATCGCGGTCTTTGGTCCTGGACCCATCGGTGTTTTACTCGCTTTGGTTGTAAAATCATTAGGCGCGGAAGTTACTTTGATCGGAATTACGAAAGACGCAGCTCGTTTAGCGAAAGCTCAAGAACTCGGCATCCATCATATTATAGACAGCCAGACAAAGGACTTAACCATGCTCGTTAAAGAAGCGACGAACAATTTAGGCTTCGATCAAGTCTTTGAATGCTCCGGCAGTCCGCAAGCTCTGCAGCAGGCTCTGGAAATCGTTAAGAAAAAAGGAACAGTAATCCAAGAAGGACTCTTCGCAAAAAATCCTGTACCAATCGACATGAGTCTGCTATTAAATAAAGAGATTCAATTGATCGGCTCGCGAACCCAAAAGCCCAGTTCATGGCACAAATCACTGGAATGGTTGGAAACGTCAAATGTGAATCTTTTCCCGTTGATTACCAAGACCCTGCCTTTAGATCAATGGGAAGAAGCGTTTAAACTAGCGATGAATGGTGAGGAATTGAAGGTGCTGCTGAAGCCTGAATAATGCTTCAGAGAAGCAAAAACTGTCTGCCAAAAATTGGCAGACAGTTTATATACGAACTTATTCTAATTATCTATTCTAAAAACCAAAGGCTCAAGGCTTCACCTGTCCGTAGTCTTTAAATACTTCAACTGCGGTTTGAATCTGCTCGTCATTCAGTTTGGCGACTTTCCCGCCATAGGAATGAGCGACATATAATGTTTTCGCAGCTTCCTCTAAATAGACAGCCGCATACAAGGCTTCCTTCAAGCTTTTGCCGATGGTCACGACGCCGTGGTTTTTCAGCACAACGGCCAATTGATCACCGATATGCTCCACTACCGCATAGCCCATATCAATACTAGCAGCCGAGCTATAGGGCGCCACATTGACTGGGCCTTTTGCGGTGTTAGCAAGTGTTGTCACATCGCAATCGATCCGGTCCACCACAAGACCGATCCCAGTCGCATAAGGTTGATGTGTATGGATCACTGAGTTGACCGCAGGCATCTGTTGAAAAATATAACGAATCGCGATCGTATCAACACTTGGCCGCCGCGTCCCTTCAATGATGTTTCCATCAAGCGGCATTACCAAAACATCTTCTGGCACCATTTCTTCGTACATCATTCCACTAGGTGTCACCAACAATGTATCTTCATCAATCCGCAGACTCACATTGCCGCCAGATAACGAGATCAATCCGTAGCGATCCAACTTGATCCCTGTTGCGATTATTTCTTTTTTCTCTTTTTCTAACATCAGCTGGCCTCTTTTTTCTTTTTGACTTGCGCATTATACTCTGTGTTCACTCTTCTGGCACGCGCCTTCAAGGATTCTGGATGTTTTTCATATTCCATATCCAGTAATAATCGAAACAGCTCCTGCCCGTCAGTGTAATTTTTCGTATTCAGCCAATAGCGCCCTTTCACTATTCCGCCGCCATCCATGCGTAGAAACATTTTTCCTGCTGTTGGAAACTCGCGAATCTTAAAGCTTTTTAGCTGATCCAAATTGTACGCATCTCTTCGGTTAAAGGAACGCAACATCAGCGTATCCCCATCCACCTGGATCTCTTTGGGCGTTACTTTCGCCACAAGCGCGTTCCAAAAGCTGTAAAAAGCAACAATGCCGACTAAGAACATCAATGCCGGTATTCGATTAGTAATAATTGAAGCCAGAGCAATGAGGAAAACAATCAATGAGACTACTCCTGTAACAGGGACATCGATAAAATATAACGTTTTATCATACTCAAACCGTTTCATTTGTTCTTCCTCCTTCATACAAAAGTATTAAGCAGCTTCTCCCCCATCATGAAGTTGAGAGGCTTCTTTTTTGATCCGGTTACGGTTCCAAATCGCCATCGCCGCTGCAATAACTGCTCCAACTCCGGTACCAATATAGCCCAGACCATTTAAGCGGACTAAGGCCCAAGTTAATGGATTGGCACCATCACAGATAGATGAAATTTGCGAGGCACCCTCGGGCATTTGGAAATTCACATTGTTCGCAGCCGTCGTAATCATCGGTGCTAAATCCGTAGCGATCCATAAGCCGAAAACTAAAACGATCAAGCCTACGATCAACCCTCTAAACCCATTCTCTTTTACGATCGGTGTGATTAATACGAACATCCATGGAATAACCGCTAAATCAGCAAACGGCATTACGGTATTTCCTGGTAAAACCACCGCCAAGAAAATCAATAATGGAACCAAGATAAATGAAATTGCTAATGTTACGGGGTGTCCTACACCTACGGCAGAATCTAAACCGATATAAATTTTCCCGCGATTTTGGAATCTTCCTTGAATGAAGTCGCTGGCGGCATCACTAATTGGAATCAAGCCCTCCATCAACAACGCGGCCATTTTAGGAATCAAGACCAGAACAGCGCCTAATGAAACGCCTAAAGTCAAGACCTGTGTCACATCATAGCCTGCGATGATCCCAATAATGATCCCTAAGAAGGTCCCCACTAAGATCGGTTCGCCAAAGACACCGAATCTTCTTTGAACTGTGTCCATATTGATATTGATATCTCTTACCCCTGGGATCATGTCGATTAGTTTATTGATGACCATCGCGATCGGCGCATAGGCTGTCGTGAAGCCATGGGGCAATGAAACGCCCGGCAGATCTAGCGATTTTTCTACCTCTGGCGCGGTAACGTCTCCCAGAACCATAATAATCACCATATTCACCACTGCTGCTATGATTCCTAACCATAACGTATCTGTAATGATCGCAACTAAAGCACCGGTAAATGCAAAATGCCAGTAATCCCAAATATCTACGTCAACTGTTTGGGTTGTATTTGTCAGCAGCATTACAATATTTACCAATAATCCCAACGGAATGATGATCAAGCCCACCGTTGATCCCATAGCGATCGCCGCAGAAGCCGGCCATCCCACATCGATTGTCGATAGACTCAAGCCATAGCGGTCAACCATTGCCTGTACGGCTGGCGAAAGACTGGTTCCTAATAAAGAGTTGATGACCAAATTCAAACCAATAAAACCTACTCCGACCGTCAGACCTGCCCGAAGACTCTTCCCGACACCTGTTCTGAATGCACAGCCAATAATAAAGATCACAATCGGCATGACAACGGATACACCTAAGCCCTGAATAAATTGAAACACTTTAATAATAGCATCCATGATTCTTCCCCCTCATTACTCCTAATAGTTATTGTCGCTTACTTTTCCATCAATGCTAAAATTCGATCAATCGTCGGTTTCGTATTCACACCAGTCAAGAAGCACACGCCTGAAACAGATTCACAGTCCAAATCCTTTGGTATCACCGTTGTAGAGATCAAAAAATCATAATTGGAAGCTTTGTTGGGTGCTTCCGAAATCTTGCATTGGGTAATTTTGTATTGTCCTTTATAACCATTTTCATCCAAAATCTTTGAGATTTTCCCGTTCACCGCTGTTGATGTCGCAATTCCTGAACCACATGCCAATAAAATATTTTTCATTTTTTCCACGTCCTTAATTTAGATTCTGTTTCATTTTTTTGACGGCTTCCGCTGCCGTTTTTGCTTGAACAATTGCTAAGACTTGTTCGTCTTTTTGGAACATATCAATCAATGCTTGGAGAAATTCCAGTTGTTTCTTCGGTTCCTTGATTGCCAGCATGAACATAATCTTGACTGGTACCAAAACTTCAGGCGACCCCATCATTTCAAACATCACAGGGTCTTTTAAAATACCGATTGCCATCGATTGCTTATAGACATATTCAGAATCCGTATGAGGAATCGCAACCCCGACATGTTCAAGCGGCAGACCAGTAGAAAATTCTTTTTCCCGTTCTTGAATCGCTTGACTAAATTCGCCATTCACACATTGATTTTTCTCAAGACAGCCTGCTAATGCCGCCAATGCTGAAAAATTATCTGACGCCTCTATTTCTAAATCTACCAAATGTTCGTCTAAGTACATTTCATCCCAAAAGTCAGCCACTTAGATTGCACTCCCTTCACCCATCACTAATTCCAATAGTGTCTCCTTGTCCGTTACTTGAATTAACTGCTCCACATTCTCCTCCTTTTCGATGAATTCAAGCAAACCTGTAATTTTACTCTTTGCCGCGTCAATATCTGTATCTGAAATTGCAAAAAACAGAATGACATTAACGTTGTTGATGCCCCAATTGATTTTTTTAGCCAAGGTCATAATTCCAATGGATGTTTGATTGACTTCACTAGGATCGGCATGGGGAATTGCTACACTGACAGAAAAACTGGTATCGCCCAATTTTTCTCTGACCCAAACTGATTCGCCGAATTTTTCCTTCGCGATCCCTAGCTCCTGATATTTTTGAATCATAAAATTCAAACATTCCTCTTTGTTCTCTACATGCTCCTGAAGAAAAACAAGTTTAGGATTGATCCATTGTTGCTGTACTTGTGATTTCTCCTTGGCTGTTGCATGGTAACGTTTATAGTAGGTATGAACAATTCGACTGATTTCCTCATCCTTAATCATAGGGGAAATGTACACGACATTTCTCGCCTTTACAGTGGCATCGGTAGTCACGACAACGTCATTTGAATTCAACGTCACCTGCTCAAATTCCTTCGTAGTTAATTGAATCACTTTATCGGTGTGGGGAATGATTCGCCGAATTTTTGTATAAATCAAATCACTGGTAATCAATCCACGGGACAAAACAACATAAATATTGCGAAAACTAACGCCATACTTTCGTTCCAATGATACTTGGAAATATATGACTAAAAAAGAAATCTCATCACCAGTAATTTCAATTGAAAAACGCTGAGCTAAGCTGCTGGTGGCATAACACATCATGGAATACAGTAATAAATAGCGGTTTTTGATCTCTTCCATAAAAGGATTTTTGATCAGAATATTGCGTCGCAGACGATAAATCATTGGGATAATATGACTCATTAAGGACTCGTGCAATTCTTGATCCCCAGAAAAATCAATATTCAATAGATTCCCCAAGTCAGCCATTAATTCTTCAACTGCTTCTTGATAACAGCCGCTATAACGTTTGATCGATTTATAAGATGGCTTAATGTTCATGGCATACAACGTTTCGGATAAATGGTAAATATCGGGGTACCACAATTCGATTGCACTATTGGCAGAAATAAAGGCACAAATTTCATAGGTTTGCGTATATAGAGCCAAGTCTTCCAATTCATTCTTTTGTTTTTCCTCGATGGTCATATGACAGCCTTGTTCTGCTCGTGTCAGTAAGCATAAAAATGTAAGAAAAATTGCTGGAAAATACTTATTTGAAATATCGCTGGAAAACATGTCTGAAAACTTCTCTAAAGTTTCTTTGACTAATTGAATCTTTGCCTGAGAGAAATAATTCTCTAATTGAATCAGCAGCTCTTCATTATTTACAAGTAACGCATCGGGAAACTTGGTCATCAAAAAATTCTGATACGCTTGTTGAATATCAGCCTCTGCACCAGCAAGCCCCACTTTTCGTCGATTCTGAGAAATTTTCACCCCAAAGTGGCGGAGATATCGCTGAAGATAGTCTAGGTCTTTTTTTAGCGTAGAATCTGAAATAAAAAATGTGCTTTCCAGCTCTTCTAATAATTGCCCCTTTGAATGCAGAAATAGCTTTCGAAAAATTGCTTCTCTTCTTCCCAATACATCATAAACATCCCCATCATTTTCAATTGCCAGCTCTCCGATTTGACTGACAGTTCCCTTGGTACCTACTAGCTTGATGCCATGTCGGGGTACCTTAACGATCTCAATCTCTTTTTTGACTAATTCCTGATTTAAAAAATTCACATCATTCAAAATTGTTCGGGTCGAGACTTCCAATTTCTCACTGAAATAATCCGTCGTTTTGTAATCGCTTTCAGAAAGTAGTAAGGATAGTAACTGATTTCGGCGTCGCATACTCTTATCCATTTTCTCACCTCCTTATTCATTTGGTGGCAGCTTTTTTTCTTATTGTTTTAGAAAAAGCTCATCACTCTGCTAAACCGTTAGTTCAAATTCAAGAATAGCTGAGCCTGTCGAAATCACTGCGAAAAGTATGACCGGCAACACTGAACTGACCTCTTCACTATCTCTTATATTCATCTTAATCAATTTTCTAAATTCTTTAAAGGCATCCTTTTTTCATCATTAATCATGAAAACACTAATTAACAAGAAATATTTCTGAAAAGAATGCTTGGGATTCGTTTAAAACAGCATCTCTAATTTTCTACTCCAACTGAACCTCCTCAGAAAATATGCATTAGGTGGTGTTAAAAAACTATGTTATCTTAACATAGGTTTTCCGTGGGAAACCCGCTATTTGAATTAGTTAAATAAATACTCTTTTCCCTTTTATCAAAGGTTCCTACTTTAATTCTAACAAAAAAA
This sequence comes from Enterococcus raffinosus, assembly GCF_018917525.1. GTDB lineage: Bacteria > Bacillota > Bacilli > Lactobacillales > Enterococcaceae > Enterococcus_A > Enterococcus_A raffinosus_A. The sequence continues at coordinate 280,608 of NZ_JAHLOS010000002.1, forward strand.
TTGCTGATCAATATGACCAGCAATTTTATGATTATGATTATTTTTGCCATTCATCGACTTCTTTTTGATGCTCTTTAATCCAATCTTTAGCGGCTTGTGAGGGATCTTTTCCTTCATTGATTGCCAACATGACACTTTCCATGTCCTTTTGGTTCCAGTGGAAGTTGTCCAATACTTTGTAAGCTTCAGGCTGATCGTCTTTCAATCCCTTGCGTGCCATTGTATGAATTGCTTCTTCACTGCCCATCGCATTTTTCGGATCATCTAAGTATTTCAATCCGTATTTCGCAAACATCCAATGTGGTGACCAGCCAGTGATCACAATTGGCTGCTTCTTCTTGATCGCTTGACCAAGCGCTACGGTCATCGCACCTGATGATGAGGTAGAAACCTTCCAATCGGCTAAGTTCGGATAAGCCTTCAGCGTATTTTCTGCTGCATTCACTACACCGGCACCAGGCTCGATCCCAGTGATCGTTTTATTGGCTTGATCGCTCAACTCTTCAATCGAATTGATATCCATATAATCAGGAACAACGATCCCGACTTTGGCACCCTTCAAATTAATACCTAAATCATCGACTTGATCTTTGTATTGAGCAAATTGAGACTTGTGGGTATTCGGCAGCCAAGCAGCCACCATCGCATCAGATTCACCTTTGGCGACAGATTCCCACATGATTGCATTATCTAATGGCGTCATGTTGACTTTGTAGCCCATTTCTTTCAGGACTTCCCCGATAACATGGGTAGAAGCCACTTCGGTATCCCATTCCACATAAGTCAGATTGATCGTGCCTTTATTCTCAGTAGAGGAACCGCCGAAGCCAAAAGAAGCCAGCAATACGATCGCTGCTACGACACCAGCTGCAATCCCGATTTTGCGTTTTTTCGTTTTCGGCATTTTTTCAGCAGCCTGTTGTTTTGGCTTGTTGATGTTTTGCGTAAAGCGGTCAATGATGATCGCTAAAATAACTAACGCCAGACCATTCACAAAACCATTTCCGACCTGTGCTCGTTGCAGAGCGGACAATACGCCACGACCTAAACCGGGAGCCCCAATCATAGAGGCGATTACAACCATTGATAAAGCCAGCATCGTTGTTTGATTGATTCCGGCTAAGATTGTACTTTTAGCTAACGGCAATTCTAATTTAAATAATTTTTGTTTGCCGGTTCCGCCAAATGAATCGGAAGCCTCCACCAATTCTTTGGGAATTTGACGAATCCCTAAGTTAGTAAAACGTACGGTCGGCGGTAAAGCAAAAATCACGGAAGCAAATACTCCGGGAACCATTCCAATCCCGAAGAAAGCAACGGCTGGAATCAAATACACAAATCCGGGCATCGTCTGCATAAAGTCCAGAATTGGTGTAATGATCTTTTTCGCGGTTTCATTTTTTGCCATCAAGATTCCTAACGGCACCCCAATAACGATCGACAGCACACTAGATAAAAGAACTAGCGTGACGGTACTCATTAAATCAGTCCACAAACCTTGATTGTAGATAAAGAGCAAACCAATCAGCGTAAAACTCGTTAACCCCCATTTTTTATTGGAGATAAAAAAGGCGGCAATGGTCAAAACAAGAATCAATAGCAATGGCGGAATCATCGTCAATAGATTGGTCATTCCATCCATCAAAAATTGGCCTGCATGCTGCAAGGCTGAGAACAGTCCAGCAAAGGTTCCGGTCAGCCAATCAGTAAATCCTTCGACCCAATCTGCGACAGGGATAGTTTGTTGTAAAAAATTAAACATGAGCAATCACCTCTTCAGTCTCTGTATCTGCCAACGCTTCTAAGACACTACCGCGAATCACGACTCCGACTAAACGGTCGCCTTCAACGACAGCCAACGGTGCTGGCGAATCAAAAATTAGATTGAAGATATCAGTGACCAGCATATCTTTCGGGATGCGGCGCACATTTTTATCAATAACATCTTTCAGCTCTAAATTATTCTTACGTGCTTCCCGTGCCTTATCTGCGGTTAGACTTCCTTTCAGCTTGCGCTTGCGATCGACCGCTAGCAGCATGCTGACTTCTTCTTTACGCATCCGGTTCAAAGCAACATTTGGCCCGTCGACCTCGATATTGGTCGTCAAGGCTGGCACCATGATGTTTTGTGCCGTGAGAACCTTCGAACGATCGACATCTTCCACGAAATCACGAACGTATTGATTGGCTGGGTGGGTCAGAATTTCTTCACCTGTCCCAATCTGCATGATTTGACCGTCCTTCATCAAGGCGATCCGATCCCCGATCCGCAAGGCTTCATTTAAGTCATGCGTGATAAAGATGATCGTTTTTTGCACATTTGCCTGCAAATCTAATAATTCATCCTGCATCTCCCGGCGGATCAATGGGTCTAACGCTGAAAAAGCCTCATCCATCAATAAAATTTCTGGGTCATTGGCTAAAGCCCGCGCCAAGCCGACCCGCTGCTGCATCCCACCAGATAATTGATTTGGATATTGGTCCTTAAAGGTCAGTAACCCTGAATTATCTAATGCTTGTTCAGCCAAAGCTTGGCGTTCAGCTTTTGGCACGCCCCGCACTTCCAGGCCGTATTCTGTATTTTCTAAAATCGTTCGATGAGGAAATAGCCCAAAATTTTGAAAGACCATATTGATTTTATGACGGCGCACTTCCCGCAGTGCTTCCTTGTCCATTTGGGCAATATTTTCTCCATCGATGTAGATTTCACCAGAAGTTGGATCGATCAACCGATTTAATAAACGAATCATTGTCGATTTTCCGCTGCCGGAAAGTCCCATAATAACAAAAATTTCTCCCTCTTCGACTTCAAAACTTGCGTCATATACACCAACAGTTGCACCTGTTTGCTCCACGATTTCATTCTTATCGCGGTTTTCTTGAATCATCGCAAGGGCTTGTTGCTGCTTCTTACCAAATATTTTAGTCAAATGTTCTACCTTAACTTTACTCAAAAAATATCCTCCTCTTAAAAAAGTGACCATACAACACTAACACCCTGTGGTCACTTTGTCAAAGAAGATGCAGAAAATTTTCAGTAAATCATCATTAGTTTCAATAAAATTCATAAGAAAACCTCAGGAGAAAACCGCTCCTGAGGACTTTTTGTTTAGATGAATCATTTTATTGTCGATCACTGATTCTAAATTCGTATCCAAGTACGTTCTTATAATATTCTGGATACAT